>CAYJVY010000001.1:0-71436 GCA_964373795.1 uncultured archaeon
TTTAGGGAAGTGAACAATTCTTTCCCCAATTTTGAAATACATTATCTTCCACAAAGCAAATCACCTAAATTTATAACTCTTTCAAAGTATTTAAATATTACTTTTCAGGGTTTTCAGCAATACATTATACGTCTGAAGTTCATGTTTTGGTTGAAATTCAACCCAAATATTTTTTGTAATCAATTATATGTGACTTAATTATCTTCTTCGCCTCCAGGCACCTAAACTACCATGTGGATAAATTCCTTTTTTTAATTGTTCTTCTCTTAGGCGGATATTATGCCTTTGCGCTTCCGCTGCAAGCCTGTCAAATTCTGCTTTTTCTACTGATCCCCTGCCTTCTGAGACAGCTCTTTGTTTACCAGTTCTTGGATCAGTTTCTATATAAGCCATTTTGATCACCTAAAAAATGAATGTTTTAGTTGAATAAATAGTTTTGCATTAACCAAAAGATGGTGTGTAAAAATTTTTGTTGTTGAATTTACCATACTTTTAGGAGCTGGTAAAGAATAATTCAAGCAAAATTCCAAAACCAATTAATACATTATTATATTGCATGCCTCCTACAAAATAACCAAAAAAGGTCAAAAAAATTTAGCAGTCACTTTTCAGCTTTTTTTACTTGAAAAACCTAATTTTTAAATGAATAATTAAGTGAATTAAAGCAATTAAAAACCAAATCAAATTCAATACTAAAAAAGTCCAACCTTGTAAAGTAAAAGCATAAAACGCTAAAATGCTTGCTCCAATTAAATTCAATAAATCATATTCAATTGAATTTCTTTTAATTTTTTTAAAATAATTCAATGCAAATGCAATCAAAATTAAAGACATTCCAATTGAAGCAAACAATTCCAAATAAAAACTCATGAAAAACTTAAAGCCAAACTATTTAAAGAATTTTTGAATGAATAATAGTAAACTTAATAAAAAGAATTCACGAGAAATTACTTACTTCATCTATTTGGGCTCGTGGTTTAGTGGCTATAACATCGCCCTTACAAGGCGAGGGTCGTCGGTTCGACTCCGACCGAGCCCATTAAGCTTTTTAAAAAAAAGCTTGCAAAAACAAACTTGCAAAAAAAAATGTGGCAAAAACAAACTTGCAAAAACAAAAAGGACTTTTAAATGAAAAAAATCTTCTTAATTCTTGCAATAATTTTATTTTTTTTACTTGTTTCTGGATGCATTTCAAATCAAGTGTTATGTCAAAATGTAAACTGTAACGACAAAAACCCATGCACTCAAGACAGTTGTAGCCAAGGAGTATGTTCTAACAAGGTTTTAATTGATGGAACTAGTTGTGGAATTAAAGAGGTTTGTAAGTTAGGGCAATGTGTTTCAGATAAAAAGCAAGATTTAGATACTTTGAAAAATGTTGATGCAACAACTCAAGAAGTATTGGATTATTTTTTTGAAATAGCTTTAGGATCTGAATTTGGAGATTCAAGTAAAACAATTGTTAAATGGGCTTCAGATGTAAAAATTAAAGTAAATGGCAATCCATCAAATGAAGATCTTACTTGTTTTAGGAGAGTTGTAGAAGAATTAAATGAATTAATTAATTCCATTGAATTACAAGAAGTTCAAAGTAATGAAAATTTAAATATTTACTTTGTTCCAGAAAAAGATTTCAAAACCTATGAACCAAATTATACTCCACTAAATATGGGGTTTTTTTGGGGTTATTCAAATAATGCAAATGAATTCACTTCAATGAGAGTACTTATTTCAACTGAAGGAATAACTCAAAAAGAAAGATGTCACTTAATTAGAGAAGAATTAACTCAAAGCCTTGGATTAATGAATGATTCATATAAATATCCTGAAAGCATTTTTTATCAAGGCTGGACTGATACTCAAAATTACACTGAATTGGATAAAAAAATAATTTCACAGTTATACAATCCAGCAATTAAACCTGGCTGCAATAAAGAAACTTGTTTTTCAAATTAAAATTTAAAACAGTTTCAAATTATGAAAATTTAAAAACATTCTTTCAAATAAATTACTTACAATTAAGCCTCATCAGCTGTAGTCTGTGACAAGCGCGACACAGCCGTGTAGGATGAACCGCAAATGCGATCATGGTCCAGTGGTTAGGATTCGACCTTGCCAAGGTCGGGGCCCGGGTTCGATCCCCGGTGATCGCATTTCAATACTTTACTAGTTTTACTTCTTGTTCTAATCTGTCTAAATATTTTGCGCATTGATTTCTGAATTCAAGAAATTTTGGATCTAAAGGCCCATTAAAAACGTGTAAAGGATTTTTAGTGTCAGCTATTCCACTTGGAGTAAATCCAGTAAAAGTATAACTATTCCAAGGAGCTGAAGAAAAATTTTTTCTCATACGAGTTATTCCATTTCTTAAAACAGAGGTTAAAGCAATTCTTTGAGGAATGTCGTTAATTCCTGCAAGATCGCTTGGAACCTCTATTGCTGAAATAGTGTGTAAAATTAAGCTCATTGGATTGTTTCGCAATTCTTCTCGGGTTTCTTCATTTGCTTCTTGAATTAAAATTCTTACATCTGTTTTAATTTCTTTTAATTCTTTTGAATTTTTTCCTAAAAGTTTTTCCAAATCTTCAACATTAATTCCAACTATTCTAATATTGTATTCAACTTCTTTTAAAGATTTAAAGCCAAAAAGATTTCTTCTTTTAAGTCTTTCAATAGATTTAGAAGTCTTTCTCAGCATTGCTTCAAGAATGTCTCTAAGATAAGAAGCCTTAAACCTTTTTGTCTTGAAATACTCTGGAGTATGCCTGTAAGCCTTGAATTCATCTACAACTGTTTTTCCAGTAAACATGCTTTGAATTCTTGCTTTTGTTGTAAACAATTCTCCTCCAATTTCTCTGTGATGAATTGCACTCAAACCAAGCAAAGCACTTAAAGCAGTTACACCTAAACCTTTTAAGATTCTTTTTCCAGTTTTTAGCTTCATGTTTTTTTACCTTAAAAAATAAAGGCATTATTGTAAGATTTTCTTTAAAGCATTTGAATCATATTTAGTTTTATATCCTTTAGTTGTTTTAGGCCTGTACTTTGAGGGAAACTCTAATTCTGCTTTCACATCAAAGGATATTTCTTCATTTTCATTTAAAATTAAATTAATGTCAATCATTGAATAAAAATAAGTATCAAGTAATATAAATTCATTTCTGGACTCCAAAAAATGCTTTCAGTGAATTCCAAATTTCTTCATGAATTTCTTCTCTTGAACGCACAAACCATTTCCCATTTTCTAGTTTCGCGCATTTAACTGAAATCCAATCCTTTTCATTTAAAACAATTCTTTTATAAATTTCTCTCACTCGCTCTAAATACTGCATATCTGCTTCATGTTGATCTTTTTTTCCTCTGCCTTCATTTTCCATTAATTTTTGAGTAACATCAATAGGCAGATCTAAAAAAATTTTTTTACTAGGCCTTGGAACCTTTGATTCAACTACTTTCAACCAAGTAATGAATTCATCTTGCTCGTTTCTTTTAACAAATTTTGCTCCTTGATGAGCTAAATTAGAATAATAATATCTATCCATTACCAAAATTTTTCCTTCCTTCAATTTTTTACTCACTTCTTTTTTAATTTGATACCTGTCTAATGCATAAAGCAAGGAAACAAATTCAGCTGGCAAATCTTCTTTTAATCCAAATTCTCCATCCAAGTATCTTTTAATTAGCGAACCAAAAAATTCATTGTATCTAGGAAAAGAAATTAATTCAACTTTTAAACCTGCTTCTTTTAATTTCTCCATTAAAAGCTTTGACTGAGTTTTTTTCCCAGTTCCATCAGTTCCTTCAATTTCAATAATTTTCCCCTTCTCATTCATTAAACCACATTAAAAATAACTTGGGAAAAATTTAAATACAATATTAGTTATATTTAATTGATGAAAATTGCATTTATTTTATTTAGCATACTAGTTCTCCTTAGCGGGTGTGTTGACAGTAATAAAACCTATTACAATATCAATACTACGCATGAATGGAAGAAAATTAACGACCAAACACTCTCTTCATATAATCCTCCAGTTATATATGATGGAGAAATTTATACTTATCAATATCCTGAAAAAGGACTTCTCAAAATGACAGATACTGGATGGGTAGATGTATCCCTTGAAGACAACTATAAACAAAACCCGGAAGGATTACTAGTATTTAAAAATAATTTATATTTAATACAAGACATAATGTCCGGCGCTTCTTTATTTGTATTAAAAGGAACTAATTGGATTGCTGTAACATCAGATTCAGACCCATTAATTATGGCTCTAAAAAGCAAGCCAGAAAAATCAATAAGTATTGGAGACCTTGTTGTGGTAAATGACGAGTTATATGCTGTAAAAAGCGCACTTTATAAGTTGGCAGAAAATGGTTGGACTAAAATAAGTGATAGCACTGATTTTAAACCAAAATTAAAATATAAAGAAAAATTATATGCATACAAGAATCCAGAATGGAAAACAGACTTAAATACAAATGACGAAATAAGATCAGAAGATACTGGTATTTACATACTTGAAAATGGGAAATGGATAAAAGTAAAAACAACAGTAAAAAATTACACCATTGGAAAATTATCAAACAAATTTGATTCTGCCTTAATAGAACCAAGTTTAGTAAAAGATAATGTGTTATATGGATATGGTAATGGATATACATTTAAACTAATGGAAAACAATGAATGGATTCCAATAGCTGGAGCAGAATCTTCTGACAGTTATTCGGCAGCACCATTCTTAGTCAATGAAGAGATATTTGGATTTGGTTATTTCGGATTTTTTAAACTAGAAGAAAAAAACTAATTCAAAAAAACATCAAATTTAAAACGATTACATTCAGCAATTAATTATATGCCGAGCACACAGCAAGCATGAACAACAAACACTTGGACGCCATTCAGATGGAGAGACTGATTTGCCTTAAACGCACAAGACAATTCCTGTTTGCGGAGCATGACCTTGAAATGCAGCTGTAGTATAGTGGTTAGTATTGGAGCCTTCCAAAACCTTTTTCCAAAAGGTTTGCGAAAAACGCTGTTGAAGCGAGCTCTGGACCCGGGTTCGAATCCCGGCGGCTGCATTCTGCCCTTTCTTTCTTTCAAAAAAAGAAAGAAAGCGCAAGTTGCGGAAAGAAAGAAAAACTAAAAAAAATTGAAGCTGTTTCTTTAAAGCGATAAAATTAAATCTTTTAAAAACTAATTTTATATTGCTTAAATAATAAGTTTTAAAATTGAGTGAATTAAATGAGGAAACCCAATCTATTCAGAGAAAATCGTTTTTTGTCAATTCCATTAAATCAAGATGCACAACGCGAATTAAATGAGTCCTGGAAAGCGTTTGAAAGACGAATAGCTAAAAACGCTCCTGGATTTCAAAAAAAGGAAATTTTTGTTGTAGATGAAAAAGGAGTTACAACAAGAGTTAAAGTTGCTCCAAGAGAATTAAGACAAGGAAAGTTTAGAAAGTCTTATCCAACAGAATTTACTTCGCAGGCATTGGAAAGACTTGAAAGAATAAGGCAAAGAAAATCTAGAAAAATTGAAACTCAAGTAAGAAAATTAAGAAAAAAACTTGAAGCTGAAAATCCTAGATTTAAAAGATTAATGAATGCAGTTTCAGCATTGCAAGAAGAAATTAATAATAAATCTACACAAAAACATATTAGAGTAGATGTTGAAAAAACTTTAAAAGGATTAAAGATTTCAATAACTCTTTTCACAACAGACATTAGATTAATTTTAAGAGATCTTGAACAACAAATTGATGTTTGTAAAAAAATAATTGAATTATCTGTTCTTGAAAGAAGTGCTACTTATTTGATTAAAAGGCTGGCTAAAGAAGAAGGTTTTCCAAAAACAGTTATTGACAGAATTGAAGGAACACTTAATTTTTTAAGTAGAAAAAAATCTGAATTAGATGTACAAATCCATCAATTTGAGGTAGTGAAAAGAAGATTAGAACAATCGATATAAGAAGAGGGAAAAAATTTAATGGATAAAAAAAATTTAATTCAAGTAATTGCAGTTGAAAGAATGCATAGATTAATTGAATTAGCTGAACAAGAGTTTCAAAGCCATCCTGAAAGAAGTAAAAGATTTATTGAATTAATTAAAAAAATTTCTTCAAGAAATAAAGCAAGAATTCCTTTAGAGTTAAGGCAAAGGTTTTGCAAGAAATGCAATACTTTTTGGATTGAAGGAAAAAATGTTCAAAAAAGAATTAAAGGAAAAAGTGTAAGCACTAAATGTCTTAAATGTGGACAAGTTAAAAGAATTAATTTAACGCCGAGCAGCCGGCGAGGCTGAGTCAAAAGCCGGCGAGGCTGAGTCAAAAGCCGGCGAGGCTGAAGCGATCAGCCGGCGAGGCTGAAACAAAAATCAGAATTTTTACACTGCTTTTTAAACAATGAATTAGTTGATTAACGTAAAATGGAGAACTATTTTAAACTTGTTTTTTCCAATTTTTGTATGAAAAAATTTTTAGCAGTTTTATTGTTAATTCTTTTTTTGCTTTCAGCAGCAAATGCATTCAAAAACAATGATTCAAATAATAAAGTTTTAAACAAATATATTGTACAATCCAAATTCGTAGTTGGAAAAGATTTTCTTGGATGCAAAAAATTTAAAGAATTTTCCAAATATCCTGTGCCGAATTTTTTTATTAAAGTTTCCAAAAAAGGATTTAATGAAAAAATTTTTGAAGCACGTTTTGGAAAAGTATTAAGTAAAGGAGTTGCTTGCACTCTTTTTTTTGAAAGGAAATCAAAATATTGTGAATTGTATTGTGTTACTTCAACTAAAGCTTTGGTTGAAAATCCTCCAATTCCTTATCCAATAAGGCTTCCTGAAACCCTTATTCAAAAAATAATTTCAAAGAATTCTTTAAACCCTAATTGGAGTGAAAAAACTCCTTTTCTAGATGTAAGGCCTTTTAGTTCAAGGTAATAATTCAAAGCAAAAACCAATGTTTTTAAACCATTCCATGCAAAAAATCTTTAGAAAATCTTTTTCTGTAGCTCCACTTTTAAAGTGTTGAGCCACATACACCGAGAGGTGAATTAATGAGTGTATTTGAAGTTCCAGCACAAGAATTAATTGAAGAAATAGCAGTTGACTTAAAGGAAAATAAAAAAGTTCCTCAGCCAACATTTGTTCCATTCATTAAATCAGGAGTTCATAGAGAAAGAGCTCCTCAAAACAAGGATTGGTGGTTTATTAGAACTGCTTCAATTTTGAGAAGAATTTACATTGATGGCCCTCTAGGAACTGAAGACCTTAGAAACTATTATGGTGGAAAAAAAGCTAGAGGAGTTCGCCCGCATAGAAAAAGAAAGGCAAGCGGAAAAGTAATTAGAACTTGCTTGCAAGCACTTGAAAAACAAAAATTAATTGAACAAGTAAAACCTTTAGGAAGAAAAATTACTTCTTTAGGAGAAAAATACTTAAATCAAAAAGCTAAAGAGGTTTCATTAAATTTGGAAAACATTTTAAAAGAAAAAGCTGTTGAAAAAATTAAACAAATGCAGAAAAGAACTGAAAGAGACAGAGAATTACAAGAAGCAAGAAAGGTTAAAGCAGAAATCCAAAAAACAGTGAAAAAAGAAAAAATAAAGAAGAAAAAAGAAGACGAAAAAAAGGAAGAAGTTGAAAAAAAGAAAGAAAAAAAGAAAAAATAAAGAGATTAAAGCATGTTAGAAGAGGAAGAAATTAAAAGCAAAAAATTAAATGAATTAAAGCAACAAGCATTACTACAACAAAAACAGCAAGAAAAAGAATTAGTTGCAGAGCAACAAGTTGATTACATTTTAAGACAGGTTTTAACTCCTGAAGCAAAGCAAAGACTTTCAAACATTAGACTAGTAAACAAGCAATTGTATTTACAAGTAGCTCAAGGATTAATTCAATTAGTTAAAGCAAAACAAATTGATGAAAAAATATCTGATGAACAATTAAAAGCATTACTTGAAAATGTTTCTTCAAGAGGGAGAAAAGAAATTAATATTAAAAGAATGTGAGGAAAAAAAAATGGCTTCGAATAGAGATCAAGACTTGAAAGATTTTTTAATTGCAATCCGGAAAAAAATTGGTGCAGGAGTAACTAATGCTCCTGTATGGGCAATGCAAAAAGCAGGGAAAAGAATTTGGAATCAGTATGGAAAAAGGCATTGGAGAAGCACTAATTTAGGAAAGCAATTCAGAAAAGAAAACGATTAAAGAGTGATTAAATGACTGAAAAAACTCAACAAGACTATGTTGTTCCTTTTTATAATGCAATGCTTAGAGGTTGGAAGGTTCGCACAAATAATGCTTTAAAGGAATTAAAAAAATTTGTTTCAAGACATTGGAGAAATGACAATATTGTAATAACTGGGGAAGTGAATGAATTTATTTGGAGAAGAGGAAAATTCAAGATTCCAAACAAGATTGAAGTTACAACTAAAAAAGTTGACGGAAATATTAGAGTTTACTTGAAAGGCTCAAAATTAATTGAAGAAGAAAAAAAGAAGCTAGAACAAGAAAAGAAAAAAAAGGAAGAAAAAAAAGTGGAAAAGAAAACAGAAGAACCTAAAGAAAAAGAAGAAGAATTAAAAAGAAAACAAGAAGAAAAAAACGCAAAAGAAGACGCGCAAAAAAAAATGGAAATCAAGAAGGGATAAGTAATAGGGTTAAACATTGAAAAAGGAGATATTCTTTCCAGCCCTTATGTTGGAATTTTTGCTTCAATTACAGACAAGATCGGTTTATTCCCATTAGAATTGGATAAAAAGCAAGCAAAAAAATTTGAAGATTTTTTTGGAGTAGAAATAATTCAAACAAGTATTGCAAATAGTTCTTTAATTGGAATTCTAGTTAAAGGAAATTCTAATGGATTTATTGTACCAAAAATAATTGAAGAAGAAGAAAAAAAAAGGTTTAAAGAACAAGGAATTAAATTCAAGGAAATTAAATCAGAATTCACTTCAATTGGAAATCTCTTAGCTTTAAATGATTCGATTGGCATTGCAAGCGAGTTATTTTCAAACAAGGTAATTAAAGAAATGGAGAAATTTCTTAAAACAAAGTTAATTAAAAAAAATCTAGCAAATAATTATTTAACTGGAGCAAACCTTGTAATTACAGGCAAAGGATTTATAGTGAATCCAAACATTTCAGAAAAGGAATTTAAATTCCTTGAAAAAACACTTAATTTAAAAGGAATGGCTACAACAATAAATTACGGGGATCAATTCGTTTCAAACAGTTTAATAGCAAATAGTTTTGGAATATTTGCAGGAAAACTTTCAACAGGATTTGAAATGCTTAGAGTAGATGAATCATTAAACAAATAGAAGGAGATTAAATGACTGAATTTGAAGTAAAAGGAATAATAACTGTAAAAAAGCAGACAAAAAAATTCACTAAAAAAGTTACAGCTCCAAATGAAAAAATGGCTAGAGAATTCACTTATTGCTTAATTGGATCAAATCATAAAATGCCAAGAAGATTTATTTCAATTAATGAAGTAAAACAATTAGCTTAAAATGAAGGAAAAAAAAATGGTTGAAGAAAAAAAAATTGAATTAACTTCTCAACAGCTTGAAGCATTATATTCACAGGAAAGATCTAGACTTGAAACAATTAATAGACAAAAAAACTATTTAATTAACATATTAAATGAACACGATGCAACAATTAATGCATTAAATGAAATAAATAAAACAAAAGAAAAAGAAATACTAGTTCCATTAGGCGGAGGAGTATTTGTTGATGCGACCCTTGGCAGTAAAAAAGTGAAAACCAGTTTAACAAACAATGTATTAATGGATTCAACTATTGAAGAAACAGTTAAAGAGTTGGAGAAAAAAAAGTCCGAAATAAAAGAAGGACTTGAAAAACTAGAAAAAGATCAAAACAACATCATAACAAACATTAATAATTTGGGAAGAATCATTAACATTGGAAGACAACAATCTCAAAAATTCAGAGAAGAACAATTAAAAACTGAAAATAAGACAGATGAATCAAAAAAGAAAGAATTAAAGAAAAAATAGTTTTGAAATCTTTTTCTTTCTCTGAGTGTGAACGGTAATGTTTGATTTTCTTAAAAAAAAGATTTCACAATTCACTGAAAAAGTAAAAGATGTTCTTCAAAAAAAAGCAGTTGAAAAACCTGAAGAAAAAATTGTTCAACCTATTTCTGAAAAAGAAAAAACTGAAGAAGAAGAAAAATCTGAAATTGAAGAAAATATTAAAACAACTGCCGAAACTCTTTCAAAAGAAGAACAAGAAGTCATTGGGAAAAAAGTTGAACAAAAAATAGAACTCCCTGTAGAAAGAGTTAAAGGTTTAAGTGAAGAAGTTCAAAAACTGAGGGAAGAAAAAGGAAGAGAATTAAAAGCCAAAACAAGGGTTTCAAAACAATTAACTAGTTTTTTGTTTGGCGGAATAACAATTGAAGAAAAAGATGTTACAGATTTTTTATGGGAGTTTGAATTATCTTTGCTTGAAGCAGATGTAGAGCAAGAAACTGCTCAAGAAATAGTTCAAGAAATTAAAAAAGAATTGATTGGAAAAAAATTGAAGAGAGGAGAAGACTTAACTGGGTTTCTGAAAAAAGAAATTACTACTGCTTTAATTAAAGTAATGGGAAACCATGAAGAAGATTTGTTTTCAAAAATTCAAGGAAAAAAACCTTTTGTAATATTAATGCTTGGCCCAAACGGAGCAGGAAAAACAACTACTATTGCTAAACTAACTCATTTAATGCAAAAAAATGGAAAAAAAGTTGTTTTAGCTTCAGCTGATACTTTTAGAGCTGGAAGTATCGAACAAATAGAAGTTCATGCAAAAAAATTGAATGCAAGAGTAATAAAGCATTCTTATGGATCTGATCCAGCTGCAGTTGCATTTGATGCAGTGAAAGCAGCTGAAGCCTCTAAAGCAGATATAGTATTAATTGATTCAGCTGGAAGGCAAGAAACAAACAAAAACTTAATGCAAGAATTGCAAAAAATTAATAGAGTAGTTAAACCTGATTTAAAGATTTTCGTAGGAGAAGCATTATCTGGAAATGCTTTACTAGAACAAGCAACTAAATTTAATCAAGAACTAGGGTTAGATGGATTTATTTTAACCAAAATTGACACTGATGCAAAAGGGGGAACAAGCATTTCATTGCTATATAAATTAGATAAACCAATTTTTTTTGTAGGAATAGGGCAACACTACGATGATTTAGTAAAATTTTCTCCGGAATTCATTCTAAAAAGAATTATTTCATGAAATTACTCTTTCGCAAAAAATTAAATACTTCAATACAACATATAATTTAATGCAAAAAAACAATTCACAAGCCCAGGTTTCTTTAGAATATTTGTTGATTTGGGGAGTAGTTTTTGTTGGGGTTTTAATTGGAGCCTATGTTGTTATAACAAATTTTAATATAGCTTTAAATGCAGTAAAAAATGAAGCAACTGGAACAGCAGAAACTGGAACTACTCCTTCAAACCAAGAACAAGGAACACTAATTTTGTCTGTAACTGACGCTCCTGTAGAGGGATTAAAGGAATTAAATATTACTTTAAGTGGAGTTGAAGTGCATAAAGATGGTAAATGGTTTTCAATTCAACCAGCACAAAAAAGCTTTGAATTGCTTAAATTAGCTGATGCAGCAGAGGTAATTGGAGTAAAGAATTTGCCCATAGGAAAATATACTCAAGTCAGATTACAAGTAGTTAAAGCAACAATAAAATTTGAAAATGGTTCGACAGCAAATGTTAAAGTTCCAAGTGGAGAAATAAAACTAGTCGATGAATTCACAATAGAAAAAGATCAAAATATTTATTTGTATTTAGACTTTAAACCTGAAAGTCTGATAAAAGAAACAGGAAATCAATTCATTTTAAGGCCAGTAATAAAATTGCAGAACTTTGATGAATTTGGAAAAGATTTATGTGAAAGCACTAGTTGTAGTGATGGAAATCCTTGTACAGAAGACAGTTGTAATGCTAGGTTTTGTAAAAATAGACCTGTTAAAGACGGAGTTAGTTGTGGAAATAATGGAGTATGCAAATCAGGAGTATGTGTTGATAAAACTATTACAACAACAGATCCTTGCAGTAAAATAAATTTTTCAAGATCTGGACAAGACTTAAGTACTCCTGAAAATGTTTGGTTTTTCTATCCTGGAAGTTCAGTTTTATCTGACTTAGATGGAGATAAAGATTTAGACTTGGTTCAAAGCGGGGAAGTTAGTGATGAACAAATTCCTTGGATGCCATCAAGTTTCAAATTAGCTAAAGTAAAAGTGTTTTTTAACGACGGAAAAGGAAAGTTCACTGATTCAGGGCAATGGCTTGGATATCATACAATGTTTTCTGCAGTAGAAGACATTGATGGAGACAACGATAAAGATATTGTTACAGGAACCTGGTATTACGGCGCTTCTATAAAAGTTTACTTAAATAATGGCCAAGGACAATTCACTGAATTGCCTCAAGACCCAAATGAAATTGGATGGGTTCCTTATATTGGTTTACAATACCTTCCAAGACTAGCAGACCTTGATGGAGATAAAGACTTGGATTTACATATAGGTTTATGGCCTTCTTCAAAACCTGGAAGTTTTATTTTATTAAACGATGGAAAAGGAAATTTTAAGAAAGCACTTAATACTGGATTAGAAAACAGGCCTTCAAGTCTTTCAGTTGAAGCAGGTGGAACAATTTCATCAGCAATATTTGATTTTGATAAAGATGGAGACAACGATTTAGTTGAAGAAAGTTATACTTGGTATCCAGAATACAAACACACTTATTGGATTTACAAAAATAATGGAAGCGCTCAATTCACTTTAACTCAAAAACAAGACGCGTCATGGGGAAGCGGCATTGGATATGCAGATTTTGATAGAGACGGGGATATTGATTTTATAAGTGCATCTATTATTTTCAAAAACGATGGAAATGGGGTTTTCACAATGAGTGCATTCCCATATTATGTAGCATCATACTATAACGATCCTATAACAGATATTGATAATGTAAATGGCCCAGACTTATTTAATGGATCTAATTATGCAATGCTAAATAATGGTGATGGAACTTTTACTCCATGCTACCTTCCAAACCTAGCTCCTCCAAATAGTTCAAATATTTACTACAATTACGTACTTGGCTTTGGAGACGTTGACGGAGACGGAGACAATGATGCAAGTACATTGATTTACGTGTATAATGTAGTCAATGGAAACATTCAATATGATGTGAATATAGATATCTTAGTTAACAAATTAATCCCAAATTGAAAATATTTAAATACTTTAAAACTCTAATCAATTCAAGATGAATAAAAAAGTATTAATTTTAGTTTTCATTTTATTTTTTGCTTCTCTTTCCTTTGCTAAAAGCGTTGAATTAATTAAAGCTGAAAATAATTATTTTATTCAATCAGATGGATTAGTTAAAGTTGAAGAAAATTTTTGGGCAAGATTTTCAGGGGAATTCACTGAAGGATTTAGGATACTTGATTTTTCTAAAGGAGAAGAATTATTAAATGTAAAAGCTTTTGTGAATGAAGAAGAAGTCCCAGTAAGACTTATTGAAATCTCTGCTTCAAGAAAAGAAATTGATTATGAGTTATTTCCTTATAAAAAAAATCCTTCAAAAACTCATGTAAAACTTTTGTTTGAAGTAAAAAAAGCTGTTAAAGCATTCAATGATGTAGGCGAATTTGAATTAGATGTATGGGGCAATCAATGGGATTTAATGTTACCTGATTTGAACGGAAAAATTGTTTTGCCTAAAACTGTTTCAAATGCAAAAGAAATTTATTCTTGGGGCAGGCCAACACTCCAAGGAAAAATTGGTTTAGCTAAAGACAATCAATCACTTGTATTTGAGACATTTAATGTTCCCGCAAGACAAGCAGTAAAAATTACTATGGCTTTTCCAAGAGAATTACTTGATTCAACAGAGAATGCAATTGAAATTCAAGAAAATGGTTTGCAAAAAATTATTGAAAGAGAAGAATTTTCAACAAAAGTTGATCCATTTCTAGCTTCAATAATTACTGCATTAATTGTTTTAGTTAACCTTTTACTGGTTTTAATTATTCCTATAAGCTTTATTGTTTTATGGTTTCATAGTGGAAAAGAACCACAAGTTGAATATAATGCAATTTATGAAAGAGACATTCCATTTAATTATTCTCCTGCAATTGTTTCATCTTTAATTAACATTGAATCCAAAAAACCTTCAGAAAAAGCAGTTATAGCAGTAATACTTGATTTGTGCTTGAAAGGATTTTTTAAATTAAGAAAAATAGAAAAAGAAAAATTTTTAGGATTAATTGGCGGAGGCACTGATTTTGAAATACTGTTTGAAGAAAAAACTCAAAACAAAAAGTTGGATGAATTAACTGAACAAGAAAAAACTGTTTTCAAATGGATTACAATACATCATGAAGACAAAACATCTTTTAGTGAATTAGAAAAAGAAATCAAAAACGATGGAAACTTCTCGAATAAATTCCTTGACTGGCAAAAACAAGTTGAAAAAGAAATGCAAAAAATGAAATTTTTTAAAAGCACTTTTGCAGAATATGCTTTTCCAATAATCGCGGCAATTACAATAATTACATCATTTGTTTTCATATGGATCCTTAATGACATGCTTTTTTTCATTATATTTGCAGTTGTTTTTATTGAAGGATTTATTGGATTTGCAGTATATAAAAAAGCTTTAACTGCTCGCACTAAAGAAGGAACCCTCCATTATTTCAAATGGATGAAATTAAAGGCTTTCTTGAATGACTTCAGTCAATTAAAAACAATGCCTGCAGACGCAATTATTTTATGGGAAAAATTCCTAGTTTATGCAATTGTTTTAGGTTGTGCAGACAAAGTTCAAGAAGCAATGCAAGTAGTATTTGCAACTCAAAATCAAATTCATTCAAATATTTTTGTAGGAAGCATTGGATATAGTTCTTTCAGAAATTTAACTAATTTTGCTCCAACTTTTAGTTCAACTATTGCAAGCTCTACTTCTACAAGCGGGTCAAGTGGATTCAGTGGAGGAGGCTCTTATGGAGGAGGTGGATCGTTCGGTGGAGGAGGAGGATTTAGGTAAATGATTAAAGCAATTGTTTTTGACTGGGGAGGAGTACTAATTGACAGTCCATGGAATGAATTAATTGAAAATTGTTCACAAGAACTCGGCGTTGATGCAAATACATTTGAACGAGTTCACAAAATGCTTGAACCAGAATTCCAAAAAGGACTTAAAGAAAAAGATTACTTAAAAAAAGCATGCATTAAATTACAAATTCCTGTTCCACATGACATTTTTGTATGGAAAAAAGCCGTAGAAAAATCCTTTCATGAAAGAAAAGAAGTAATAAATTTGGCAAAAAAATTACGCAAAAAAGGTTATAAAATTGGGCTCCTTTCAAACACTGAAATTCCAGCAGTAGAATATTTTTATAAACAAGGATATGACTTTTTTGATGTTGTCATTTTTTCATGCAATGAAGGAGTCATCAAACCGGAGAAAAAAAGTTACAATATATTGATTGAAAGGCTTGAAACAAAACCAAATGAAATTATTTTTATTGACGATCAATTGGAAAACATTGCTGGCGCCAAAAAAACAGGAATAAATGGAATTTTGTTTAAAAGCTTTAAACAAGTGAAAAATGATCTAAAAAAACTTATTTAAAAAGCCCTGCTTCGTCTTTTGACTAATTTTTGTAAAGTTTTAAATGATTTCTGAAATAAACTTTTGTTGTTGTAATCAATGTTACATCCAATATATTTATATATTTGCACATAATATATTTATTTACACATAATTTATTTGGAGGCGGATATTTGGCTACTATGACTTTGGCTGTGCCTGATGACCTGAAGCGTAAAATGGACAAGTATGCGGAAATTAACTGGAGCGAGATTGCAAGACAAGCTTTCAAGAAAAGAATTGAAGACTTTGAATTTGTGAAAAGATTTATCTCCGATAGCGAGTTAACTGAAGAAGACGCTTTAAGGCTTGGTAAACTAGCTAAAAAAGGAATGGCAAAACGACTAAAAAAAGAAATCTTTTCAAGAAACAAAATAAGGTAAAAATATTCAATACTCTGGAACTTGCAAAAATTATTTTATAATAAAAGGCGCTATGAAAATTGTGAGAGCATTTTAAAATTCTTTTCAAAGCTAATTTTTATTGTTTATGAGTTTAGGTGAAAAATTAAGAAATGCTTTAGAGAAGCTGCGAAACTCTTCAGCTTTAGATCAATCAGCTGTAAAAGAGGCAGTGAAAGAAATTCAAAGAGCATTAATTTCTTCAGATGTAGAAATCTCCTTAGTTTTAGATTTAAGTAAAAAAATTGAAGAAGAATCCTTCAAGGATCTGCCTGAAGGAGTCAACAGAAAAGAATTCGTAATCAAGGCAACTTATGATTTATTGGTTAGCTTGCTTGGCGGAGAAACAGTGGAGGTTCCTGAACGACCTAAAAAAATTTTATTAGTTGGAACCTTTGGACATGGAAAAACTACTTCAACAGCAAAGCTTGGAAAATATTATTCAAAAAAAGGATTAAAAGTTGGGGTAATTTGCGCAGATTCTTTCAGGCCAGCTGCATTTGATCAATTAAAACAATTATGCGAGAAAGCACATTTAAAGTTTTATGGAAACAAAGAAGAAAAAAATGCTGCAAAAATTGTGCAACATGGATTGCAGGAATTAAAGGAAACTGATTTAATTATTGTTGACTCTGCTGGAAGAAGTTCTTTAGATGAAGAACTAGTGAAAGAAATTAAGGAAATTAATTCCATTCTGAAACCAGAATTAAATTTACTTGTATTAGGAGCAGATATTGGTCAAATAGCTAAAAAACAAGCAATTGGTTTTCACGATGCAGTTGGAGTGCAAGGAGTAATTATTACTAAAATGGATGGCTCTGCAAAAGGAGGAGGAGCATTAGCTGCCTGCCATGTAACTAAAAGCCAGGTATACTTTATTGGAGTAGGAGAAAAAATTGATGACTTTGAAGAGTTTAATGCTCAAAGATTTTTAAGCAGAATAATGGGTTACGGAGACTTGAAGGCTTTACTTGAAAAAGTTCAAGACATTGAATCAGAGGTTACTCCAGAACAACTAGAAAAAATAATGCAAGGAGAATTCAATCTTCAAATGTTTTACGATCAATTAAAGGCTGCTCGTTCAATGGGGCCAATAAAAAAAGTAATGGAGTTAATGGGTTTAGGTTATAAAATTCCGGACGAATTAATGGAAGGCGGAGAAAAAAAGCTTGATTCATTTAAAGTAATAATGGATTCAATGACAAAACAAGAAAAATCAGATCCAGAAATAATTAATTCCTCTAGAATCCAAAGAATTGCTAAAGGCTCTGGAACAAAAGAAAAAGACATTAGAGAATTAATTAAAAACTTCAAGCAAATGAAGAAAATGTTTAAAGAATTTAATAGAAGTAAAATGGATAAACAATTAATGCAAGGCAAGGGCGCAAATCTAGATTTAAATTCTTTAATGCAGAAATTCCAAGGAAAAAAACTAGCTAAAAAGAAATTCAAGTTAAGATAGCTCTTACAAAATAACAAGATTTAAATTAGTTACAATGATTTATATTTAACATGAAAAAAGTTTTTTCGCTTTTAATTTTTTTATTGTTTTTACAAACAAGTTTTGCACAAACAGAAACAACTACTCAAACTCAAATTCTTGATTTCAGCGTAATTGTATCTGTAATAATTGTATTAGCATTTATTGTGTTATTTGTTTTAATTGCAATTGCAATAATTGGGTTAGTTTACTATCTTGGATTTAAAGGAAGCGCTCATGTTCAGCCAAAACCAGTTACAAGAGACTCAGACTATTCCATGCCAAGAATTGTTTTAACTCCAAAAAAAGAAGAAGAAAAAGAACCAGAAATTTCAAAACCATTAGAAAAACCAGTGGAAAAACCTTTAACAACAGAAGAAAAAGAAACACAAGAAAATGAAGCAAAATCTCTTGCCTATAAAGAATTAGAATTAGATGACTCTTCAATAAAACAACCATTTGAAGAAAAAAAAGTAGTTGAAGAAATAAAAGAAAAACAGCCTAAAAAACTTTTTTCTTTTGGTTGGAAAACAAAAACCGAAACTGAATCAAAGCCAGTTGAAGAGGTAAAAGAAACTGAAAAAACAGAGGAAAAAGTTTTTGAAGCAAAACCAATAATTGAAACTGAGGAAGAAAAAGAAAAATCAAAAATTTCAAAAGCTTTTCTTGACAGATTTAAAATAAAAAAATAAAGTGAATTAAATGGAGTTCTATTTACTAAGAGTAATTGTTTTATTAATAGGAAGTGCAATTGCATCTTACACTGATTTAAAGTCTGGCTATATTTACGATAAAATAACCTATCCAATGATTGCAATTGGATTAATAATTAATTTATTTGAAAAAGAATTAATTCAAATTTATTTGCTTGCAGGAATAGTTTTTGTTTTAGGCTACTTGTTATATTTTACTGGAAAAATTGGAGGCGGAGACGTAAAACTCTTTATCGGAGTATCATTGCTAATGCCTTTTCTTAATTCAAGCATTCCATTTATTTTATTAGTATTATTTTCAAGCGGAGTTATTAGCATCGTAGTTTTGTCTGTTTATTATTCCATTAAGTATTTTAAAAAAGGGATTGAATTAAATTTAATTAAGTCAAAATTGCCTGTAACTTTGTTTCTTTCAATACTGTTAATTGTTTATTTTTATTTTTTATATAACTTTAAAGTGATTTCATTAATTCCATTCATTGCATTAATTGTTATAGCAGTTTGTGCATTAATTTTCTTATTGCTTGAAAAAGGTATTAGAAAAGAATTTTTTTTGAAAAAAATTAAATTAAAGGATTTAGAAGAAGATGAAATAATTGCATTAGAGTTTGCTTCAGAAGAGTTAGTAAAAAAACTTGAATTAAATGGGAAAAGTATTTTAGGTGAAAAAGAAGTAAAGCAATTAAAGGAATTAAAAGTAAAAGAAGTGCCTGTTTATAGAAACCTTCCAAAATTTGCTCCATTTGTTTTCCTGGGAATAATTGGTTCTCTGTTGTTTCCTAATTTAATGGATTTATTTTTCATGTTAAAATAGTTTTTTCAAAACTTAAACCATTGCAAGAAATTTTTGCAGGGGAATTTAACTCTCCTTCTACTTGAAAATCCACGTTTAATAATTTTTTTAATACAAGCATGTTTGTTTGAGCATGCATTGTTAAATTCGTTGTTTCGATTTCGGATTTTCCTCTTGCAATAGCCATTAAAGGAAGTAATTGATCAACTAAATGCCTGTCAACAGGTTTTTGTTGAGCAGTTTCTTCAAGAAATCTTAATGCTGCTTGTTCGCCAATTTTTAGTGCAGGAACTCCTTTCACTCCTAATTCGCTTACTCCGATTCTTGCATCATTAGAGTAAAAAGCAATTAAATCAATTACTGATCCAATTGATTCCTTTAAATCAATTGAATTAATTTCTTCAATTAAATCACATGAAAATTTTTCTTCCAAAATTTTTTTAGCTGCTTTTGCTTGATTTAATGCAACTTCTTTAGGCAAGCCACTTGAATTGGAAAAAATTTTAATAAATTTTGGTTCTCCTAAAGAAGTTAAATTAATTTTTTTTAAAGGAAATTTTGGTTTACTTGATTCAAACACTACTACTCCGTTTCCTAAAGGATTAAATCCATGCTTAATTAATTTGGCTTCAAAATTGCAGCCCATTTTATTTGCAATTGGCATAAAAACTTCTTTAAAATAATTAAATGAAGGAGAAAACGGAACATCAGTTCCTCCAACGATTCTTAAAGAAATTTTTTCTTCTGCAAACAAACATGAAAGAAAAATTGTTTGCAGTAAAAGAGTAATGCTTCCAGCTGTTTTAATGTTTACTGAAAAAGTTCCTCCTTGAATTTTTTTTGGATTAAAAAAAAGTTTAGTGGAATTTAAATTACAATGCTCTAATTCTGCATTTGATAGTTTTGCAAGCGTTTGAACTGCAGTTAAATGCTGTGGCCTTAATCCTTGTTTTTCTCGACCTTTCCTAATATTAATTAATTTAATTGGTTTTTGAAGAAGAGTTGAAACACTTAAAGCAGTTCTTAAAACCTGGCCGCCGCCTTCTCCAAGAGAACAATCAAATTCAATTAAATCCATTAAATCCCTTTACTAAGCCTTAAAACAGCACTTTAAATTAGCTTTAAAGCTATTAAAATTGTTATAAAAATAGTAATTTAATGCTTTTCTCTCTTTAAATCCTTCATGAAAGTCTTGGTTACAGGCTCAACTGGATTCATTGGAAAACATTTAGTGAAAGAATTAAAAAAAACAGGTTTTCAAGTAAAAGAATTTAGTTTAAGTGAAGGAAAAGACTTGCTTAATAGAGAGGATTTAAAGCAAGAATTATTCGGCGTGCAAGCAGTAATTCATTTAGCTGCTTTATTGGATGAAACAAAGAGTTTAGAAGAATTAAGAAAAGTAAACGTTTTAGGAACTGAAAACCTGTTAAAAGAATGCGCTGAACAAAGAATTGAAAAATTTATTTATTTAAGCACTACAGGAGTATATGGAGACATTAAAGAAAAAGCCAATGAATTAACTCATTTAAATCCTTTAACTGGTTACGAGAAATCAAAAACTGAAGCAGAAAAAATTGTTTTAAGCTTTCAAGAATTAGTGCCAATTACAGTTATTCGATCTCCAATTGTTTACGGGCCAAACACTTATTGGAGGAAAATAATTTCTTTAGTGAAAAAAGGTTTTCCAATAATTGGTTTAGGCGAAAACAAAATGCAATTAATTTACTTCAAAGACTTGGTTGATGCAATCATTTTTTTACTTAAATCTGATGAAGCAATTGGAGAAACATTTATTGTTGCTTCAGACGAGATTTTAACCTACAAACAAGTGCACAAAATTATTGCAGAAAAACTTGGCATTCCATTCAAAGAAAAACACATGCCTATTTGGATAGCTAAAATTCTTGCATTCATTAATTTAATGAAGTCAAAAATTTTTGGCAAAGAATCAATTTTAATTCCTTCTCATATTGACAGATTGCTTAGATTAAGAGAATATGATTTAAGTAAAATTCACTCACTTGGATGGAAATCCAAGCATTTTTTCAAAGAAGGAATTCGAGAAACAATTTTAGAACTAAACCTATAAAGCAATTGAAAAAATTATTTTAATTTTTCTTTTCCTGCTTTTTTAACTGAAGAAGTTAAATCCTTGAATAATTTTTCCAACTTTTTTTCGTCTCCTTTAGTTTTTTCAAAAGCAGTTCCAACTTGAATAATGTCTGCTCCGGTTTTAATTAATTCAAATGCTGATTCAGGAGTTCTAACTCCTCCTGCTACAATCAATGGCACATCAATTAATTGTTTAGTTAATTGCACCATTTCAATTGGAGCATGAGTTTCAGCTCCGCCTCCTGATTCAAGAATAACTAAATGTGCACCCATATATTGCCCAGCTAAAGCAGTTATTGCAGCCAAATAAGGCATGTTTCTAGGAATTAATTGAGCTCTTCCAACCCATCCAGCTGCTCTTCCAGGCTCTAAAATAATGTAAGAGGTTGGAATTATTTCTACTCCGCTTTTTTTTGCTGGAAAGGATGCAGCTATTTGAGCTCCACTAATATAATAAGGATCAATTGAGTTAAGCAATGACATGAAATAAATTGCATCTGCATACTTTGAAAGAGTTGCAATGTTTCCTGGAAACAATATTACAGGCAAAGAACAGTTTTCCTTAATAGTTATAATTGCTTGATCTAGTACAGGGCCTTGAGCTCCAACGCTTCCTCCAACAGCAAAGGCATCTAAACCGCTTTTCTCTGCAATCTTTGCAATCATTGCAACTTGTTCTTTTGAATAATTAGGCGGATCTAATTGCATGAAAGTTAACCCTCCTTCTTCTTCAATTTTTTTAATCATCCATTTAAATGTTTTCCCAAAATGTTTTTCAAAATCCATGAAAAATTCCTCTACTTGAATTTAAGATTTCAGAAAGGAAAGCTTTAAAATGTGTTTCATTTTTTCGTTGATCACCAACACTAAAAAAGAAGGATTCACTCATACATTGGAAATCTTTTAGTTAACTCTAAAACATCTTCTCTTACGCGAGAAATTACTTGTTCATTTGAATGATTTTTTACAACCTTGGCAATTAATTCTCCAATGAATTTGCATTCAGATTCCTTCATTCCGCGAGAAGTAATTGCTGGCGAGCCAAGTCTAATTCCGCTTGGATCGAATGGTTTGCGTGAATCAAATGGAATTGCATTCTTGTTTACTGTAATCAAAGCTTTATCCAAGGCTTCTTCAGCGAGTTTTCCTGTAACGCCTACACTCATAGTGTCTGCAAGAATCAAGTGATTATCGGTTCCTCCTGAAACCAAACGAATTCCATTCTCCATTAAATATTGAGCCATTGCTTTTGCATTCTTCACAATTTGTTTCGCATAATTCTGGAATTCTGGTTTCAAGGCTTCTCCTAATATGACTGCTTTTGAAGCAATTTGATGTTCATGTGGGCCGCCTTGCATTCCAGGAAAAACAGCTTTATCAACTGCTTGAGCAAATTTTTCCTTGCACATTATTATTGCTCCTCTTGGCCCACGCAATGTCTTGTGAGAAGTAGTCATTACCAAGTCAGTGAAAGGAAAAGGACTTGGATGAGCTTTTCCAGCAATTAATCCTGCAATGTGCGAAATGTCAGCCATTGAAATTGCTTGCACTTCTTCAGCTATTTCATGAAATCTTTGAAAATCAATTTCTCTTGGATAAGCAGTTGCTCCTGAAACAATCATTTTAGGTTTTTCTTCAAGCGCGAGCTTGCGAATGAAATCATAATCCAGTGTTTCAGTTTTCTGGTCAACAGGATATTGAACAAACTTCCAAAGCTTTCCACTAAAATTTACTGGATGCCCATGAGTTAAATGTCCTCCCATATCTAACTTCATTCCCATTATTTTTTCTCCAATAGGAACAGTTGCTAAATAAATTTCTAAATTAGCTGGACTACCAGAATAAGGTTGAACATTTACATGCTCGCAACCAAACAATTGCTTGCAACGCGAGATTGCAAGATTCTCCATTTCATCAATAAAAGTATTTCCACCATAATAACGTTTTCCTGGATAGCCTTCAGAATACTTGTTATTCATTACACTTCCAAGTGCTTGAAGTGCAGCAAGTGAAGGAAAATTCTCTGAAGGAATTAATTCTAATCCATTGTTTTGACGCTGTTTTTCCTTGTCAATTATTGCTTGAACTTGTGAATCGTGTTTCTGTAAAACAGTCTTGAAATCATTCATTAAAATCAAGAAAATTAAGGAAGAGAATAATTTTAATTCTATTCATGCAAAAATCTTTAAATGGTTGAAGAAAAAAAACTTGGATTCAAAGAAGAAGATTTCACTGAAGAAGAAAAAAAAATTCTCGCCCCTTTTTTCACTAATTTCAACAAACCAGTTTTTGCTTTCAAAAACCTGCCTCAAGTCGTATGCGGAGCATTATTTTCAAGGTACTCTAGAACAGATAAAAGCTTGCGCAGACTTTTATTGGATGAATTCATTAACGCTCCTGAAATGGGTTTCAAAGAAATTGTTGGCTTTCAATTAGATAGAGGACAATCAGAATTAATTGCAATTCAAAAAGCCGAAGAATTTTATGACAGAGTATTAGTAGGATATGGAGATGACTCTGTAGCAGAACTAGGCGGAGCACATTTAGCTGTAG
Source organism: uncultured archaeon (assembly GCA_964373795.1). Taxonomy (GTDB): domain Archaea; phylum Iainarchaeota; class Iainarchaeia; order Iainarchaeales; family DATDZZ01; genus CAYJVY01. The sequence goes on from CAYJVY010000001.1 coordinate 23,773, forward strand.
AACAAATAAGCAATATTGCTACAAAGGTTTTAGAGGATGCAAGAATTGGTTTAAGTCCTTTAGAAAAAAGTTCTAGATATGTTTACTATGACAACAAAATTGATGAAGAATTCCAATTCTACCGCGAACCAAAAATAATGCAATCCAAGCATGCAAAAACTTATTTGGAATTAAACAATGAATTGTTTGAAACCTATTCAAAGCTTATTCCTGAAATGAAGAAATTCATAATGGAAAAATTCCCTCAAACAGCAGACATATCAGACAGAGCATATCAGTCAACTGTTAAAGCAAAGGCTTGCGATGTTTTAAGAGTTTTTTTGCCTGCAAGCACTTTAACGAATATAGGAATTTATGGAAACGGCCGAGCATTTGAATACTTGCTTACAAAAATGTATGCACATCCATTAACTGAAATTCAAGAACTCGCTGCAAGCATGCAAGAAGAGTTAGAAAAAATAATTCCTTCCTTTGTGAAACGCGCAAACGACAAATATGGACAGAGAACAATTTCATACCTTCAAGAAACAAGAAAAGCAATGGAGAATTTAACAGAAGAATTCCTTGGAAAAGAATCCCTGCACAAATTCTCAGGCAAACAAGAAGAAGTTTCATTAGTGGAATTCGATAAAGATGCAGAAGACAAAGTTCTTGCAGGAATCTTCTATCAATACACTGATTTGCCAAAAAAAGAAATCAAGAAAAAAGTAAAAAAATTGAATGCTGAGGAAAGAAAAAAAGTAATTCAAGAATTCCTTTCACGCAGGGAAAACCGCAGACACAAACCTGGAAGAGCTTTAGAGAATACTTATTATACTTTTGATATTCTTGGAGACTATGGAGTTTACAGAGATCTTCAAAGGCATAGAATGCTTTCACAAGAAAGGCAATTGCTTTCAACAAAGCATGGCTATTATACTCCAATAGAACTTGCAGAAATTGGAGCAGAAAAAAAACATACAGAATTAATGCAAAAAGCTGATTCAGTATTCAAAGAAATTGCAAAAGATTTCAAAAAAGAAGCTCAATATGTTGTTCCGTTTGGATATAAAATTAGATGGTATTTCAAAATGAATTTACGAGAAGTATATCATTTAACTGAGTTGCGAAGCGTTCCCCAAGGCCATCCAAATTATAGAAGAATTGCTCAAAAAATTTTCTTGGAAACACAAAAAGTTCATCCTGCTTTAGCTGAATACATGAAATTCGTTGACTTAAAAGAATACGCTTTAGAAAGACTTGAAGCAGAAAAAAAGCAAGACAAAAAACAAGCAGAATTGGAGCAAAAATATGGGAAAGGGTGAACACTAAATGCCAAAACCAAGAAAAGTAATTAAGACTAAACCTTTGAATCCATACTCCATTTTGGAATCAAAACTTGTGTGGAAAGAGAGATTAGGAACTGGACAAATTAGGACTGTCACCAGAGTAACTGTTGGAAAAGAAGAAAAGAATTTGGTAAAAAAAACAATACACATAGATTATGTGGGCAAAGAGAAAGAAGCTAAAAGACTATTAACTAGGGAAGCAAAACTTTTGAGGCTGTTTGAAATAAATGGAATAAAAGTACCAAAAAATATAAAAGTTGATTTGAGGAAAGGTCAAGAAGGTTTGTGGATGGAAGACTTATCACAAGAAGGTGAGATAATTGAAACACATGTTAGAGGAAACCCAATAAAGTTTAGAGAATTATCCATACAAAAGCATGAGCAAACAATTAGAGAATTAGCAAGACAACTTAAAACAATCCATAGTCTTGGATATCATCTTGTATTTGACATAATAGATATATGGGTTTTTATTAAAAAAGGAGGACAGTTAATTCCTGCAGTTGTAGACACAGAATTTATTACTAAGTCAAAAAAAAGAATACAAGAACACAGAAGAGAAAATGTTGAATATATTGGGTGCTATCTTGGAAAAGAAGAGTTTCAATTATTTAAAAAAGAATACGTAGAATATGCGCCAAAATTGGTGAAATAAATGCAAAACCAAATATATATTTGTGGAGCATTAACTTTTGTTCCAGAACAAGAAAAAGATGAATTAACGCAGTTCTTTATTGATTTGGCTAGGTTGTGCAAAGAATACGGCTTTCATGCACTTGTACCTGGAAAAAAATGGCTTGACAGAGGAATTCCAAATCCTAGTTCTCAACAAGTTTACGAGGTAGACAAAAAAGAAATAAGAGAGTCAGTGTTCATGATTGCTGTCCTGGATTACTTGTCTTTTGGAGTTGGAATTGAGTTAGAGATATGCAATGCAAACCAAATTCCAGTACTAGCTCTTTTAAGAAAAGAAAACAGTATTTCGAAAATAACTGCAGGATGCCCTGCAATCGAACAAATAATTGAATACGAAAACTATTCAGATGCTTTGCAAAAAGTAAGAGAATTTTTTGAAGAATGCAAATAAAAACTAAAAAAAAAGGATTAATTAGTTAGTAACATTATCTTTTGTTGAAAAAAATTTACACAATTCCTAGAATAAAATAAAAAGGTTTGACCGTCAACTATAAATATTTCTTTCTTGCAAATATATTAAATGAAAAAGTTCTACAGACTTTTTGCAATATCTCTATTCTTATTTTGTCTAGCGGCTAGTGTACAAGCAACTGATTTTAATGTATTAAGGCAAAAAATTGATTCTGTCGGTAATTTTGGTCAACAGTTTGAAAACAATGAAATATCTTATCCTCAACTTGTTGTTCTCTCAAAAACTATTGCACAAGAAGTGCGCGAAGAGTTGTTGCAACAAACATCCAAAGAAGGCGGCTTTAAAGAAGAAATTCTTTCGGAAAATGTGATTAGAGAATTGTTTGGCGGCAATAGTGGTTTTACAAACTGGGTTTGGGTAAAGAATGAAAAAAAAGCTGTACGCATACAACAACAACTGCCTTACTGGCAAAAAGCGTTATTTGATGGCAGAAAGACAAGAATTACTGCAACAATTCTGCCACAAGCAGTGAACGCAGGAGAGAAAACAGTTTTCTTTTACGATTTTGTTTTCAATATTAGGCCAAAAACATTTCAAAAACCAAGTCTTGAAAGTATTAGCACTGAAATCAGAACTGCCTTGCTAGACTACAACTCTGGCAAAGACACAAGAATTGTTGACTTGGCTTTAGAGCAGAATGCAAAAATAAAATGGTATATTGAGGACAGCTCTGTTGGAAATGATTGTGGAGTTGTTCAAGAATTAATAGGCGAATACAGGGAGCTTTCCTTCATGGAACTAGTTTTAAATCTACGCGAGTTCGAACAGGGAAAAATAGTAATGAAAATGAATTGGTGTGAAAACAATTGTGAAAACCAAGAAATAGGTGCAAACATTATTATAGAATTCAACACCTGGGAGCACTATATTCCTCCAGGAAACCAGACAAGATTTAGTTCTGAAGACTTCAACCAATTTTCTGAAGAAGAACTAAAGGACTTAATAAGCCAAACATTGCAAGAAATAAAAAGCTCTGAAACAAGTATCGAGTTTTTAAAAAAGGTAAGAGACGAAAGTGCACCAAAAATTGATGCAATGTTTCATGCGTTATCAAAAAAAGGTCCAAGCAATTATTCATGGGCTAAACAATTGGCAACAGAGCTAGCAGTTGGCAAATCTATTATAGAAAACCCTTACACTAGAAGAATTTTCGAACAAGATATTCTCAACACAGAGGAAGGTAGGGCAGCATTCTATGCTGACTGCACTATAAAACCTAATGGAACTGGAGGATCAAGTGGCGGAATTATTTTCCAAAAAGAATTGTTTCACACAATTGGTGTTGCAATGCAAGAAAAACGTTTTGACACCAAATCAGATTGCTCTTTTTATTTACAGTCATTCGAGAACCATAGAAATTTGTTGCAACAAATTGATAACAAGTTCTTAGAATGGTTTCTTGATAGCTATGTTTCTGCAAACGAAGAAAAATGGTGGATGCATGCAAGCACAATTAATGCCCTACATAATAACATTACTGATAACACTAGAGAAATCGTTAGACAATTGGACTGCTTGCAGGCAAAAGAATTACCTAGTGGATTAAAGTCAATAAATGCAGAATTTTCCAGCAGATATGGAAGCATCAAAATTTGGGAGAAAAACAAAACAGCAAAAGTATTTGAAACAGCACAGGAAAGAATTGTTCCATCAACATATCTGGAAATGCAATTATTGCCTCCAAAACCTGAACTAAAGAAAAGTATATCAAAAGCTCTCTTAAAAATTTCTGAAAGAGATATTAGTGCTAGAATTGAAGCAGATCCTGAATTGAAGAACAATATTGCTCAAGAATTAAAAGGAAAAAAAGTTTCACAACTAGTAAACTATAAGGATGGAGAAGAAGTTTTTGCTTCAATAATGATAACAGTTGATGAAAACAATATTTTATTAAGACAGGCACAGGCAACAGAAAACGCTGACATAAGGATGGGAATTGATATTGAATTCATTTACTCTATAATGAAGGTCACAGGAAAACCAAAAACATTTAATCCTCCTTGGGAATCAGAAAAACCTGTTGGATTAATAGAAAAGACTGGACAAATAATGGAGCTTACCCTAGTTGTTCTAGAAGCACTTGTTTCTGGAAAACTTAGTGTAGAACCTATTACTGTGTTGCCTGCAACTATTGCAAGTGCTAACAAAATAGCGGAAAGTATTGCCAGGTTTGCATAACCCTGTTACAAAATAATCCTCCTTATTTAACTCAGTTAATGTAAAACTGAATGCTCGTTTTTCCATTTTTTCTTTTAGAGCACTTACTCGTCCAAAAATATGTTCTATGTCGACTTGTTTGTTATATAGAGTCGAAGTTTTACCTTATTTAACTAATTGGTACTGACTTAATACGTGATGACAATTAGTATATTTAACTGGAATAGCACAATCCAGCAAAACAATTACAATAGGAATAAATTCATAATGTTCCTGATTGTATTAGTGAACACTTCATGGCTTTAATTGAAAAGATTTTAGCAAGGCAAATTCTTGATTCAAGAGGCAATCCAACAATTGAGGTAGAAGCTTGGAGTGGAAATGCTTCTGCTAAAGCAATTGTTCCATCCGGTGCAAGCACTGGAAAACATGAAGCACTTGAACTAAGAGATGAAGGAAAAGAATTTTCAGGAAAAAGCGTTTTAAAAGCAGTGAAAAATGTTAATGAATTAATTGCTCCAAAATTAATTGGATTATGCTTTGATGAACAAAAACAAATTGATGAATTAATGATTAAATTAGATAACACTTCAAATAAATCAAAACTTGGAGCAAATGCAATTCTAGGAGTTTCATTAGCAGTATGCAAATTGTCTGCTTTAAAAAATGCAATTCCGCTTTACAAATACATTGCTAATTTAAGTGGAAATAAAAAAATTTGCTTGCCTATTCCTCAACTAAATGTCTTGAACGGAGGAAAACACGCAGGACAAGAAAACGATGTTCAGGAAACAATGCTTTACCCAAGTAAAGCAAAAAGTTTTTCTGAAGCCTTAAGGTTTTCAGTTGAAGTATATCAGGAATTAAAAAAACAATTAAGTAAAAAGTTTGGATGGCAATCTGTTTTACTTGGAGATGAAGGAGGATTTGCTCCTCCAATTAAATCAGAAACTGAAAGGCTTGAATTACTGGAAAAGGTTTTAGAAGAACTATGCTTAAAAGAAAAATTTGAATTTGCTTTAGATGCTGCTGCTTCAGAGTTTTTTAAGGAAGGAAAATATTTTATTGGAGAAAAAAGTTTTTCATCTGAAGAATTAATTGATTACTGGAAAAATTTAGTGAATGAATTCAAAATTTATTCTTTAGAAGATGGATTAAGTGAAGATGATTGGCTTGGGTGGCAAGCATTAAATAAAGAACTTGGAAGAAAAACTCAAGTGGTTGGAGATGACTTGCTTGTAACAAATATTTTCAGAATTCAAAAAGCAGTTAAAGAAAAATCTTGTAATGCATTACTTTTAAAAGTAAACCAGATTGGAACTTTAACTGAGTCAATTCAAGCAGCAAATCTTTCTTTTAAAAATAACTGGAATGTAATTGTTTCACACAGATCAGGAGAAACAGAGGATTCATTTATTGCAGATTTAGTTGTTGGCTTGAATTGCGGTCAAAGCAAGTTTGGCGCTCCAGCCCGTTCAGACCGCAATGCCAAGTACAACCAGCTTTTAAGAATTGAAGAAGCTCTAGGAAAGAAAGCAGTTTATGGAAGAAAATAATTACTCATTTTTTCAACAATTGTTTGCCAACTCTAAAGGTATCTCTGTTAAGTTCTTTAGAAATTAACAACAGTTCATAAGATTGAATTATGTCAGAAAAATTGTTTTTTAATTCTCTCAAAACTTCGTGAAACTCATCACTTGATTTAACCATTATTTGTAAATCCATGTCATTTATTCCAACAGTATTAACTAAAATAAGAATATTTGGATGTACGCTACAAAAACTGATTAAATCGTTTTTTCGTTTAAGCGTAAGATTTTGAAATTTTAACATCAAAGAATAATAAGAATAACCAATTAAGGCATAATCCAAGAAAACTCTATTTCCAACAATAACATCTTTTGAAACTAAATTTTTTAATCTATAATTAATTGTGTCTGGAGAGACATTAAGTTGAAAAGCTAATTCAACTAAATTTAACCTAGCATTATTTGACAAAAGCATTAAAATCTTTAAATCCAAATCATCATATCTGAATTGTTCGCTCGCAGAAAAATAAGGTTTTGGAATCCTCTCCAATGGCGCTTTTTCAACTAAAAATTTTCCATTAAATCTAATTAATTGGGTTGTGATTGAAACTGCTCTGTCTTTAATGAACTTTCCATATTTTGTAGAAATTTCATTTAAAAAGTTTTCAAAATGAAAAACACTTAACATGCTTGCAGCAATCATTAAATCCCATTTACCATCTGAGGAAGCCAACCAAACAACTGAAGGATTATCAATAAAAAAAGAAATTAATTCTTGCTCTTGTTCTTGAGAGATTTCATCAAACCTCAAATAAGTTTTTGTTTGAATGAAACCAAATTTTTCAACTCTAATAAAGGACACAAATTTTTTAATTACTCCCGCCTGAAGAAGCTTATCTAATCTATATTTTACAACTTGCTTGGATGTTTTAACTTTTTTTGCAATTAAAGAAAGAGGTTGTCTACAATTTACATCTAATTCAAACAAAATTTTTTTATCCAAATTATCCAATAAAAATAGATCTACCATAATTTAACTATTTGGCAAAATATATATTAATATTTCGTTTAAATTAAAAAAAATAAAAATTAATTTAATATATATGTAAAACTATAGTTAATTTATGCCAATAATCCTAAGCTATCTTTCACACCTTCTTGTCTTTGACTTTGGTTTTATTATTATAGCTATTTATAGAAATTTATTCCATTTATTTTCTCAATTAATTTTTTTTAAGGTATTAGGGGGCGAAAAATTATTTCCAAACTTTATTTTTCACATGATTTTTTTATGGGGGGTTATAGATTTAGCTGAGCTTCTCGGATTAATTCAAATTGCTTCTACAAATATATTTGAGTTTACAATATTTCAAGCAGTTGTATTTGTTTTACTGGAAAAGACTAGATTTCAAAAATTTGAAGCACTAATCATTCTTTTAGGATTTTTTATTGGATCAATAATTGTTTCTCTTATTTAAAAAATTTGTCAATCAAAGCAAAAACTCTTTTAATACATTAATTGACAACAAGTTTTTTGAGGGGTTCTCAGTTAAAAGAGGGTGAGAAATTAATTCAGCTATCTTCTTGCTTTTAGAGCCTTTGAAACAGCTAAATTCATGGCATGTTTATTTGAAACTATTTTTTGAATCTTTAAATCAGTTGATAATTCTTTCCAAATCCTTTCATATAAGAGTTCTTCGAATTCTTTTAACTTGTTTTCACTGAAATCATTTAATTCAATTGCCTGCAATAAAACTTGTGCCACAATTTGCCATGAAAGCAATGCATTTCCAATTCCTTCTCCAGTAAAAGGATCAATTAATCCAGCTGCATCTCCAATGAATAAAACTCTTTCAAAAGCAATTTTTCTTTTTTCCAAGCCACTTGAAGGCAGAGTCCAACCCTTTATTTCTGAAACCAGTTTAGCATTGTCAAATCGTGCTTTAAAAAAAGGATCGCCAAAAAAAAATTAAATAAAAAAAATAGAGAGTAAACTTAATCACTCTGTTACAACTACTTTTCCAGTCATTTTTGAATGATCTTGTCCGCAAAACACTGAACACCTAAAAGGAAATTCTCCTGCTTTAGTTGGAGTAAATTCAACTGTAACCTCTTTTCCTTCTGGAAGATTTACTCCTTGCACTCCTAGTTCTTGGGATTCAAATAACAATCCATGTCCTGCTCCAACTCCATTGTCAAGTGCAGTAACTTTTAATCTAACTTTTTGACCTTTTTTAACTGTAATAGTTGAAGGACTAAATTCCCAATTCTTTGCAGTTAAAGAAAACTCTTGCACTTCATTGCTTCCTGCATTTGAAGTGTTATTGCTTGCATTATTTGTCCCTGCATTAGGTGAGTCATTGCCTGCTTTATTTCCTGAATCTGTTTTTCCATTACCTTGATTATCTGTTTTTCCTCCCACACAACCACTTACAAGTAATGCAAGAATTAAAAACCCAATCAAAAGTGTTTTAAAATTCATTTAAAATTCCCCCAAAAAAAACTCATTTAATTAGCATACTAAATATATTTAATTTTATAGTTTTCCAAGAAAAACTAAAATTCCTCCTCCAAGCGAGGTTAAAGTCATTAAAAAAAAGTAAATTGTTTCAATTGCAGGAGTAAGAGGAATTCTAAAAAAATCAAATAATCCAATTAAAACAAGTAAAATAAGGCATGCTCCTGCAAGAAAAAATAAAACTATTTTAAGATTTTTTGTTTTTGCATTTAAACCAAAAAAAAATAGTAGGAAAAAGAAGAAAGTAAAAGTTAGAGTTGCAAAAACATTGTGCAAAAAAGAACCCATTGGAAACAAACCAATTCCAATCAAAGATGCACTTAAAACCGTTAAAGTTATTGCAATAACTAATTTTCGTGCAAAGATTTCATGTAAATATAAAAAGAATGGAATTGCAATTAAACCAGTTAAAATCATTCCAAAATTAAACATTAAATCATTTTCTTTAACTCCCAAAACACTAATAAAATCTGAAAACAACTGAAAATTTTTAAAGAAAAACGCATTAATTAAAACAATTGTTAAAGGAATTAATCCTGTAAGCATTCCACTAAATCCAGCAATTTTTTTAAACTCCATAAACCTTTGAATTATTGTACAGTAAGTTTTTAATAATAGTTTGCAGCAATTAATGAATAAATTGTTTTAAATTTGGAGGGAAAATTTAATGAGTAAAAATGTAACAATTTATACAACTAATACTTGTCCTTATTGTGTAATGGCTAAAGATTATTTCAAGCAACACAACATTAAATTCAGTGAAATAAATGTTTCGGAAACCCCTGACAAAGCTGAAGAAATGATTGAAAAATCAGGGCAAACAGGCGTGCCAGTAATAGATATTAATGGAACAATAATTATTGGATTTAACAGAAAAGCAATTGAAGAAGCACTTGAATAAGTTGAATCCTGCATTGAATTTTAATGGATTGGTTTTACAATAAAATTGGTTTTACAATAAATATATATATAACATTTAATTTTAATTTAATTATATTAAATAGCTTTGAGTTGATTAAATGAATTGCTTAATAACTTTTGCAAAATATCCTGAACAAGGAAAAGTTAAATCCAAGCTTTCCAGAGAAATAGGGGAAAGATTTGCAGCAGAATTATATGAAGCATTTTTGTTAGACTTGTATACAAACCACTCAGAACAAGACTATGAATTATTTGTAGCAATTCATAATGCTGAAGATGAAGACAAATTCAAGCAATTAATTCCTTCAACTAATTTTTATACTCAAAAAGGACACAATTTAGGAGAAAGACTATTAAATGCATTCAAAGATTTTTCAATTAGTTATGAAAAAATAGTAATAATTGCTTCAGATGTTCCAACTATTTCAAGTGAAACAATTAATAACGCATTTAATGTATTAAAAGAAAAAGACGTTGTTTTAGGGCCAACAATTAAAGGAGGATATTATTTGGTTGGATTAAGAAAACCAAAAGAAATTTTTTCCACAATCAAGTGGAGTCATGAAGAAGTACTGCAAAAAACAATTGAATTAATTGAAAAAAATAATTTAAGTTATGCTTTACTTGAAAAACGCGCAGATGTAAATGAATTCAAAGACTTGAAAACTTATTCAAAAGAAAATTTAAGTGAATGTCCAAATACTTTAAATAAATTAAGTGAATTGGATAAATATTTATTGAAAAACAAAATCTAATTATGAATTCACAAAAACAAGTTGAATTAAATTGTAATACCTGTAATTCAACTATTTCAATTTCTCCTTGCTGCAAGGATTCAATTTTAATTTCAGAAAACAAATTGTTTTGCCATAAATGCAGCAAGGTAGTAAGTGTTCCTTTATGTTGTGAAACTGAAATGCTTTTACTTCAATTAAAACAAAAACTAAAATAATAAAAAACATGCAAACTATTGTGTTACTTCTTTTAAAGCGTCTTCAAAAATATCTAAGCCTTTCCAAGCGTCTCCCTCAGTTAAAGTTAAAGGAGGAGAAAATCTAATACTGGATTTACCGCAAGGCAGTAAAATTAATCCTTTTTCTTGAGCCTTGCAAAGCAATGCATGCCTTTCATTTGGCGCAAATTCTTTGGATTTTTTTGATTTAACTATTTCAACTCCAATCATTAAACCAATTCCTCTAACATCTCCAATTAATTCGTTTTCTTCTTTCAATCTATTTAAATCTTTTAACAAAATTTTTCCAATTTTTTTTGCATTTAATCCAAGCTTGTATTTTTTTAAATAGTTTAGGGTTGCTCTGCCTGCAGCACAAGCAATTAAGTTTCCTCCAAAAGTATTACTATGACTTCCGGGAACCCAATCCATTAATTTTTTGTTTGCAAGAGTTGCTCCTAAAGGAATTCCTCCTCCAATTGCTTTACTCATTGCAACAAGGTCTGGCTTGACTTGAAAATTTTCAATTGCAAGAAATTCTCCTGTTCTAAAACAACCTGATTGAACTTCGTCTACGCACATTAAAGTTCCATGCTCAAAGCAAAGCTTTCTAACTCCTTGAATGAATTCTTTTGAAGGAATAATATAACCTCCTTCTCCTTGAATTGGTTCTAAAAAAACTCCAGCTAAATCTCCTTTAACTGAATTCATTGTTTTCTCTAATTTATTTAAACAATCTTGAGCTAAATCTTTTTCTGAACCAAACTTGCTTCTATACAAATAAGGAAATTCTGAATGCTTTACAGGCATGAAAGGAGCAAATCTTTCTCTTTGCACTGGCTTTGAATCAGTCATGCTTAGGCTTCCCATTGTCCTGCCATGAAATGCATTCTTAAAAGCAATAACCCATTTCTTGTTTGAATGCCATCTAGCACATTTATACATTGCTTCAACTGCTTCGGTTCCAGAGTTACTGAAAAAAACGTTATTCAAATTCAAATGCTTCACTGTATCAATTAATTCTTCTGCATACAATACAGGTAGTTCAGTGAAAAAATCATTGAAGCCTGAATGCAATCCAAAGTTTAATTGCTGTTTAATGGCTTTAATTACTTCTGGATTGCAATGCCCTACATTCATTACTGCAATGCATGAAGCAAAATCAAGATATTTATGGCCATCTACATCCCATAAATAATTTCCTTTAGCTTTCTTGAAAACAAAGTCATATTCGCGTGCATTACTTTCGCTTATAACTTTCTTGTCTCTAGCAATTATTTCTCTAGATTTTTTTCCGGGCATTTGACAAATATATTTCATTGAACCAAAATACTAAAACAATTCAAGTATTTAATTTTTTACCTTCAAAGAACATGACAGTTGACGAATTCTTTGAATGTATTTTAAGTAAATACTATTTCAAAATTTTTATGAAACTCTACCTAGATTCAAATGTATTAATTTCTTATTTGAGAAATGAAATTGATTATGCATTTAATTTGAGGTTTCAAGACAGCAGTGATTTTTTCACTACTTGCAAAGAGGAAAAACACAAAATTATTATTTCTGATCTTTTCATTAAAGAGATTACAAAAACAGTTTCATTAAATAAAGAGGATATAAAAACAATATTTGATGACCTTAAAATAGAAGTGGTTTTTGTTGAAAAGGTTGAGAAAGAAAAAGCCATTGAAATAATGCATAAAACTGGATTACATTTTTTAGATTCAGTTCATGTAGGAACAGCAATAAAAGAAAAATGTGGCTTTACAATTACTTGGAATGCAAAAGACTTTGAGAAAACTAAAAATCTAATGCCATTTAAAACTCCAAAGGAATTTATTGATAAAGATGTCTAGCTAATTCATCTTTTTCTTCTGGAGTGAGTTCCCATTTTTTTATGTTTTTTAAATGAGGATGTTTTTCCACAAATTTTTTAAGAAATCCTCTACCTCTTTTTCTTTCTTCTTCAAAGTCAATTTTTTTTGCAACTGCTTCAAAAGGCCTTATCTCTAAATGGTCTTCATACTCTAAAATCACTACTTGTTTTCCTGGCTTGAATTCTTTCCTTTCACGTAATTCACTTGGAATAACAATTTGTCCTTTAGAAGTAATAGTTGATGTTTTCATTGTGTTCAACACAAAAACTCCTCCTCGATTTAGGCATGTATTACAAGTAATCTAAGTAATCCAAACAATTTAAATTTGTTTCACTGTTTATTTGGTTATGATCAAATCAATATTAGTTGCATTTATTTTACTTGCATTTTTATTTAGTGGATGTATTGAACAACTTTTACCTGAAACTCAGTATGCAAAAAATGGTTTTTCATTTACTTGTCCAAAAGGATGGACATTAGAGGAAGGATCCAATTATGAAAATATTTCTTTTGTTGTAATATGTAAAAATGAAAATGCTGGAGGAATAGTTAGTTTTGTTTTAACTTTAAGTGAAATAGATTTAAATGAAGCAATTGAACTTCAGCAAAACATCTTAGAAGAAAAATTCTTAGATGAAGGTTTTACGCCTAATTTTGGAGAAATAAAAGAGTCAAAGTTTAAAGATTTTAATGCATTAACAGTTGATTACAATGTACTTGTTTTGAATGTTCAATATAAAGGAAATAACTTAACCATTAATTGTAATAATAAAAATATTACAATGAATTTTCAAGAAGCAATTGAAGATCATTCAAAAAATCTTTCAGGATTAGAAAAAATTAAAGAATCTTTTAAATGTGAATAACTTTTCGCAACAAATTAGTGCAAATCAAATTTTTCGTTTTTAATATTATTTTTCTTCTTCCTCTAAAGGAGGCTCTTCTTCAGGCAAGTCTTCTTCAGAAACATTGGAATCCCCTTTATCAGAGTTTTCTTCAAAGTCTTCACTTGATTCTTCAGAGCCTTCTTCAAATCCTTCTCCTTCTTCTTCAAGTCCTTCATCCGAATATTCTCCTGGGGGAGGCTCTTTATGCATCTTCTTTTGAACTACTCTAAAAACAATGTAACCCACAAATACTGTAACTACAATGAATGCAATCAAAATATAGGTTAAGAAATTAATTTTTTTAAAATAAAAAAAATCAGCTAAAACTTTAATTAATGCAACTAAAACAAAAAACGCTGCAAAATAAATTTTTGTCATTAAAGTCATTGGCTTTCTAACAGGCCGTACAGGTTTTTGAATTGCTTCTTGTTTCTTTTTTTTAGGCATTAAATCACTTTATTTTTTCTTTAAGGAAGCTTCATCTATTTGAGCTTTTTGAAGTTTTCCTGAATAATCAATGTAAACTGTTTTCACTTCAGAGAACTCATCTATTCCTATAATTCCTGCTTCTCGAGTTCCATTTCCAGTTGATTTAATTCCTCCAAAAGGTAAATGCACTTCAGCTCCAATAGTGGAAGAATTAATGTAAGTAATTCCTGCTTCAATTTCTTCAATTGCTTTAAATGCGTAATTAATGTTTTTAGTGTAAACAGATGAACTCAAACCATATTCAATTGAATTCAAAAACTTTATTGCTTCATCAATATTTGAAGCCTTAATTAATCCAATGCTTGGCCCGAAAATTTCTTCTTGAGCAATTCGCATATTAATTTTTACATCAGTGAAAACAGTTGGCTTGTAAAAAAATCCTTTTCCAGGCAATTCGACTTTTTCTCCTCCAGTTAACAAGGTTGCTCCTTCTTTTACTCCAATTTCAGTATACTTGTGAACTTTTTCTAAAGCATTTTTGTTCACTAAAGGCCCTATATCAGTTGAATCATCTAATCCAGATCCTAACTTTAATTTTTCTGTTCGTTTAATTAATTTTTCTTCAAATTCTTCTTTAATGCTTTTATGCAAAATAACTCTAGAACAAGCAGTGCATCTTTGCCCAGTTGTTCCAAACGCTCCCCATAAAACTCCTTCTAAAGCTAAATCTAAATCAGCATCCTCCATTACTGCAATTCCGTTTTTTCCTCCTAACTCTAAACCAATTTTTTTTAATCCAGCGTTTTGAGTAATCCATTCACCTGTTGCCTTTGAACCAGTAAAAGAAACTCCTCTAATATTTTTATGTTTCACCAAAGGATTTCCAACCTCTTCTCCTAAACCTGTAACAATATTTATTACTCCTTCAGGCACTCCTGCTTCAATTAATAATTCTACAAACGCGTAAGCAGAAAGAGGAGTATCACTTGAAGGCTTTAAAACCATTGAATTTCCACAAATTAATGCAGGAGCAATCTTCCAAGCAGGAATTGCAATAGGAAAATTCCAAGGAGTAATTAATCCCACAACTCCTAAAGGCCTTTTAACAGTCATTGCAAACTTGTTTTTCAACTCAGAAGGAGTTGTATGCCCAAAAAGACGGCGCCCCTCGCCAGCCATGTATTCAAGTACATCAATTGCTTCTTGAACATCTCCTCGTGTTTCTTTTAATATTTTTCCCATTTCCTTTGTTTCTAAAACAGCTAGTCTTTCTTTACTTTTTTTCAATAAATGCGCTGCTTCTAATAAAATTTCTCCTCGTTTTGGAGCAGGCAATTTACTCCACTCAGGAAAAGCTTTCCAAGCAGCTTTCACTGCTTCGTCTACTTCTTTTTTTCCGCCTAATTGAAATACTCCTACAACTTCTGAAGGCTTTGCAGGATTAATTGAATTAAATGTTTTCCTTGACTTAACTTGTTTTCCTCCAATTAAGTGAAAAAATTCTTTAACCATTTCATCGCCAAATAAAAAAATGCAATAAAATTAGTGCCTTTCAAAATAAAAGTTTTTCGTGAGCAGTATTTGAAAAAACACAGTTAATTAAATCTTTTTCTCAGCAAGTATTTCATGCGAAGAATAAAAGTATTCAAGGTTTCACATCCAAACTCTTTAGTTGAATGGTATAAGGTTAGAAATCCTTTAAGGGTTGCATGGAATTTTTTATTGATTTATGTTTCAAGAATTTTGCCTTCACTTGCATTAAAGCGTTTTCTTCTTAGATTAACTGGAATGAAAATAGGCAAAAATGTTTCAATTGGATTCATGTCAATGTTTGACATTATGTGGCCAGAACTAATTTCAATTAAGGACAACTGTGTAATAGGATATAATGCAACAATTCTTTGCCACGAGTTTTTAATAAAAGAATATAGGTTAGGAGAAGTTGTTTTAGAAGAAAATGTTTTAATTGGAGCAAACTCTCTTGTATTGCCTGGAGTAAGAATTGGAAAAAACTCAATTGTTTCAGCAATGAGTTTAGTGAATAAAGATGTTTTAGAAAACTCTTTTGTTGGAGGTGTGCCAGCAAAAAAAATTAAAGTGAATTCATGAATTTAAAAAAAATCTTGTTTTGGATTATCATTATTGCAAATGTTTTAGGAATTCTTTACGGAGTAATATTCTTTTATTCCACAGCATTAATGCAAGCAATCTCTATGGGAGAATTGTGGAAGGTTTTGTTTATTCCTGATTCTCCAATGTCAACTTTTTTTATTACTCTTTCATTGATTTTAATTTTTTTTGGTTTTGAAAAAAAATTGAATTTAATTCACTTGCTTGCATTTGCTTTAGCAGTGAAATACGGTTTTTGGAGTGTATTTGTTTTAGCATTTTATTCTTCAACTTATTTAACTCAAGGAATTGAATTGTACAGTGTTTTATTTCTTGCACACATTGGATTATTTTTAGAAGCATTTCTATTGATTTCAAAAGTTGAAGTGAAGAAATGGATGATTGCAGTTGTTTTAATTCTGCTCTTAGTAAACGATGTAAGTGATTATTTTTTTGGAACACACCCTCCATTGCCTGAAAATTCCTTGCAATTTATGTTTTTGTTTACTGGAGTTATATCAATTCTTGTAACTGCTTTTGCTTATGCTGTTTTAACTTTGAAAAAAACTCCAATACTGGATTTAATTGATCAGAAATGACACTTATAAATTGTATGTGAGAATGATAATGTTGGAGGCAATTTAATTGCTTAAAAATTTTTTCAAGTCTAGAGAAGAAAGTTTTTGGAATTGGTTTAAAGAAAACTCTAAAGAATTGTTTGAATTTGATCCAGACAAGAACAGCCAAGAAATAGTTTCAGAACTCAGAAAAGAATTAAACAAAGTCAACCCTGGATTGGTTTGGGAACTTGGACCAACACTAAAAGGAAAAAGAGAATTCACTATAAGTGCCGATGGAATAAGGAAATTGTTTCCAGAGGTAATAAAACTCGTGGAGAAGGCTCCAAAGATTGAACAATGGAAAATTTTAGCATTCAGGCAGAGAACAAATCTAAAAAACACTTCAATCATTACAATAGACGGGTTAAAAGTTGCATTAAAGGAAATTTATTTCGAAGTCAAAGACGATAAAGGCAGGCTAGGAATAACTTTGTACATAAAAAACTACCATAAAGAAGACAAAAGATTCAATCAAGCAGCCTTTCTGCTTTTAGACACCCTACTAGGCGAATATGATGTTGAAACAAAAATAGGATTCATCGAAATATTTCCACTTGCGGAAGATAAGAAAAAGTTACTGCAATTGAACAAACTACCAAATATTATTGACAGAATTGAACCAGAAAAAACAATTGCGGCATAACCTTAATTGAAAGGAATTTTTTATACATCTGAGAAGAAACACTCAAGTACAAAGAATTGCTCCAATACTGGATTTGTTTGAAAATAAAAAAATTAAAATTTAAGTTAAATTACAGTTAATCTCCCAGTTGAAATTATACTTTTTTCAAACAAAAATTTTGCAAAATTTTAAAAGAAAAAGCCATTAGTTTTAATCTCTAATTTTAAACCAAAACCTTTATATATCATATGAAACATAATTCATATATTCCTTGTTTGGAGAACTGTTTTATGCAGATACTTGAATCGAAGCCGTATAATTTGTGTTTTGATACTCTTGCAAACGAGTTAAGAATTAGTATTTTAAAGTCTTTAAGTAATGGATCTAAATCAGTTGAAGAAATAGTTAAAGAAACTCAGGCTGAACAATCCAGAGTTAGTCATTCACTGAAAATACTTAAAGTATGCAATTACGTTGAAGTGAAAAAAAAAGGAAAGCAACACATTTATTCCTTAAAAAAAGGTTTAACTGCTTCAACTCAAGTTAATACTAACAGCAAAAAACCATTGCATTTAGCTTTTCTAGATTACCATGTTGAAAACTTTTGCCATAATGAATGCAAAAAACACGAATTATTATCAGTAAATAAAAAGGAGTGAAAAAATGACTGCTTTAGAAATAATTGATTTACATGCAAGCGTGGAAGGAAAAGAAATCTTGAAAGGAATTAATTTAAGAATTGAAAAAGGAGAAATTCATGCAATCATGGGGCCAAATGGAAGTGGAAAAAGCACTTTATCAAACATTATAATGGGGCATCCAAAATATGAAGTCACTCAAGGAAAAATTTTCTTCAACGACAAAAATGTTTTAGGAATGACTCCAGATGAAAGAGGCAGAACAGGATTATTTTTATCTTTTCAATATCCTTTTGAAATTCAAGGACTAGGTTTTACTAGATTTTTATTGGCAGCATTTAAGGCAAGGTTTCCTGAAAAAGAAATTAATCCACTTGACTTGCAAAAATTGTTAAAAGAAAAAGCAGAATTATTGCACTTCAAATCTGAAATGATTAGAAGAGAATTAAATGTAGGTTTTTCTGGAGGAGAAAAAAAACGCGCGGAAATTCTTCAAATGCTTGTATTACAGCCTTCAATGGCTTTACTGGATGAAACAGATTCAGGACTAGATATTGATTCATTGAAATTAGTTTCCGATGCTGTTAACTCAATGCGTTCAAAAGAATTCAGTGCATTAATTGTAACTCATTATAAAAGAATTTTAAATTACTTAAAACCAGATTTTGTTCACGTACTATGCAATGGAAAAATTATTGCTTCAGGGGATAAAACTTTAGCAGACAAATTAGAAGAAAAAGGATATAAAGAATTTTTAATTGAACAAGGAATTGAAGAAAAAGTTGTTAAAGAAGTAGAAAAAGCAGAGGAAACAAATGCCTGAAAACACTAAACAAGAAGTTTTAGCTTCTTCAAGAGATTACACTAAATATGACTTTCATTACAATACAAAAGACTATGATGTAATTTTAGAAAAAGGATTAAATGAAGACATAGTTAAACAAATTTCTAAAATTAAAAACGAACCTCAATGGATGTTAGATTTTAGATTAAAAGCTTTAAAAGCATTCATGGAAAAAGCAATGCCTTCATGGGGAGCTAATTTATCTAAGATTAATTTTGATGAAATAACTTATTACTTAAAGCCTTCAGGTGAAAAAAAAAGTTGGGAAGAAGTTCCTCAATACATTAAAGAAACATTTGACAGACTTGGAATTCCTGATGCTGAAAGAAAATTTTTAGCAGGAGTAGGAGCTCAAATTGATTCAGAAGTAGTATATCATAATATTAGAAAAGACTTAGAAAAACTTGGAGTAGTTTTTTTAAGCATGGATGAAGGATTAAAACAGTTTCCTGAAATAGTGAAAAAATATTTCGCAACAATTATTCCATTAAATGACAATAAATTTGCTGCACTAAATTCAGCTGTATGGAGTGGGGGAAGCTTTGTATTCATTCCTCCAAACACTAAAGTCCATATTCCTTTACAAGCATATTTCAGAATTAACGCTGAAAGAATGGGTCAATTTGAAAGAACATTAATTGTTGTAGGAGAAAACTCTCAAGTACATTACATTGAAGGCTGCTTTACTGCAGGAACTGAAATAAAAACTTATGAGAGTCCTAAAAAAATTGAGGAAATTAAAGTTGGCGAGAAAGTATTAACTCATACAGGAGAATACAAAAAAGTTTATCACACTCAAGTAAGACCTTACACAGGAAAAATTTATTCAATTGAATATGTGATAAATGGAAAGAGTGTAAAAACTGAGGCAACAGAAGAACATCCTTTTTTAGGTACAAAACAAAAAGAAGGAAAATTAGAATGGATTAATGCAAATAAATTACAACAACAAAATTATTTAGCAGTTTTATTAGAAAACACTCAAACAAGTGAAGAAATTTCAATTGGAAATCAACAAATGCTACAAAAAATTAACGCAAAATATGCATTTGTTCCAATAAAGAAAATCTCTGCTAAAGAAGTAGAAAATCTACCTGTATATAATTTTAGCGTAGAAAAAGATGAAAGTTATATTGCAAACGGCGTTGCAGTACATAACTGCACTGCCCCACAATTTTCAAGTGATTCATTGCATGCAGCAGTTGTAGAAGTAATTGCTTTACCTGGAGCCCATGTAAGATATACTACAATTCAAAACTGGGCTGATAATATTTATAACTTGGTTACAAAAAGAGCTTATGCGTACAGGGATTCTACAGTGGAATGGATTGATTGTAATTTAGGTAGCCAAGTTACAATGAAATATCCTTCTGTTTATTTAATGGAGGCAGGCTCGAAAGCAGAGATTTTAAGTGTAGCTTTAGCTGGAAAAAATCAGCACCAAGATGCTGGAGCAAAAGTAATTCATTTAGCTTCAAACACTACTTCAAGAATTACAAGCAAAAGCATTAGCAAGGACGGAGGAAGAACTTCTTACAGAGGACAAGTAAAAGTGTATAAAGGAGCTAAAAACGTGAAATCAAATGTAGTATGTGATGCATTAATTTTAGATAAAGATTCTCGTTCAGATACTTATCCTTGCATTGATATTGATGAACCAACTGCAACAATTGCTCATGAAGCAAGCGTTGGAAAAATCAGTGAAGAACAATTATTTTATTTAATGTCTAGAGGATTAAAAGAACAAGAAGCATTAACAATGATTGTAATGGGTTTCATTCAACCATTTGCTAAAACCCTTCCAATGGAATATGCAATTGAATTAAACAGGTTAATTGAAGTGCAAATGGAAAACTCGGTTGGCTAAGCTTTTGAAACTGTTTCAACTGGTGAAAAAATGCAGGAATTAAAATTAATTAAAACTTTTGCGCACGAACCTAAATGGCTTGAATTGTATAGAGAAAAAAATGCGCAAATAGTTAAAGAAAGGCCTTTGAAAAAACATTTATATTTTAATTTAAATGAATTAAATAAAGCAATTGAAAGCAAAGAAGTAAACAGCAATGCTGAAAATGTTTTGCCAAAAGAATTAGAAAAACTTGGATTAAAAGTAATGGATTGGAAAACTGCCTTGCAAAAAGTTGAATCTGAATTGCAAGCAATTTTAGAAAACGAGCAAACAGCTAAAAACCAATTTGAAGCATTCATTAATGCAAACTTTAATTCTGGATTTATAGTAATTGTTCCAAAAAACTTTGATTCAAAAAAATTAATTGAATTAAATATTCGAGTTTCTGAAAACTGTATTGCCAAAAATATTTTTTTAATTGAAGAAAATATTCAAGGAATAAAAATTAGTGAAACAATTGAAGGGCAAAAACTGTTTTGCAGCGAAGTAATTAAAGTAAAACCTGATTCAGAAATATTTTTTGTTCGAACTCATAATGAGAAAGGATTATGCTTTGCTTTTCAGCAAACAATTATTGAAAAAAATGCAAGGCTTCAAAACACTAATTTATGGATTGAAGCAGATTTCTTGAAAGGCGGAACAATTAATGCCTTGCATGGTCAAGGAGCAAATATACAGCAATTTGATTTAATTTTGTCAAACAAAAATCAAAAAGTTGATTTAAATCAAATGTTACTACATATTGCAACTGATTCAACTAGTTTCAGTGTATTAAAAAACGTGTTATTTGATGAATCAAAAAATGTTTTTGATGGAATGATTAAAATTCTTCCTTCAGGGCAGAGAACTAATGCATTACTTCAAGCGCATTCAATTTTGTTGAGTGAGAATGCTTCAAGCAATAATTCTCCTGGACTAGAAATTGAAGCAGATGATGTAAAAGCAACTCATTCAGCTAGCGTTGAACAAATAGATGAAGAACAATTATTTTACTTACAGTCACGAGGAGTAAACAAACTTGAAGCAAAACAAATGATTGTATTAGGGTTTCTTGAAAGCATGGTAAATAAAATTCATGAAGAATTTCATGAAAAATTATTTAACGTGATTTCAAGTAAATGGAAAAAAATTCAAGGCGAAAAAAATGTTTAATCCTGAAAAAGTTAGGGAAGATTTTCCAATACTGAAAAGAAAAATTAAGGGCAAGCCATTAATTTACTTAGATAATGCTGCTACAACTCAAAAACCAAGGCAAGTAATTGAGTCAATAGTGGATTATTATTCAAATTATAATGCAAATGTTCACAGAGGCTTGCATCAATTAAGTGAAGAAGCTTCTCAAGCATTTGAACAAGCTCATAAAAAAACAGCTGAATTCATTAATGCTAATTCAATACAGGAAATTGTTTTCACTAAAAACACTACTGAAGCATTAAATTTAGCTGCATATACTTTAACTCAAAATCTTTCAAAAGGAGACGAAATAGTGATTTCAAAAATGGAGCATCATTCAAATTTTGTTCCATGGCAGCAACTTGCTTTACAAAAAGGATTAAAACTGAAATTCATTGAAGTAAACTCTAATGGAACTTTGAATTTGAATGACTTAAATGAATTGATTTCAAGGAAAACCAAGATTGTTTCAGTAAACTTTGTTTCAAATGTTTTAGGAACAATTAATGATGTAAAAAAAATTGAAAAAATTGCTCATGAAAATAATTCAATATTTGTAGTTGACGCGGCTCAAGCAGTTCCTCACATAAAAGTTGATGTAAAAAAATTGAATGCAGATTTCCTTGCCTTTTCAGGACATAAAATGCTTGGCCCTACAGGAATAGGAGTTTTATATGGAAAAAAACACATATTGGAAGAATTAAATCCATTCTTATTTGGAGGGGATATGATTTCAGAGGTTTCATTAAATGAAACTTCTTTCAATGAATTGCCTTGGAAATTTGAAGCAGGCACTCCAAATATTGCTGGAGCAATTGGTTTAGCTGCAGCAATTGATTACTTGAATTTAATTGGATTGGAAAGCATTGAAAAACATGAAAAGGAATTGCTTAAATACTCTTTAGAAAAATTAAAAGAAATTGATGGAATAATTTTCTATGGATCTGAAGACTTAAATAATAGAACTGGAGTTATTTCATTTAATTTGAAAGGCGTGCATCCACACGACGTTTCAACAATTTTAAATGAAAATGGAATAGCAATTAGAGCAGGAGATCATTGTGCTCAACCATTAATGAAAGAATTAGGAATAATCGGCTCGAATAGAATAAGTTTTTACTTGTACAACTTGAAAAAGGAAGTAGATGAAGTAGTGAAATCTTTAACTCAAACAATTAAATTATTTAGGTAAATTAAATGAATTCACTTGAACAAGCAAACGAAATTTATTCAGAAATAATTTTAGATTTATTTAAACACCCAATTAATAAGGGTTTTTTAAAAGATTTTGACTTACAAGCATCTGGCGGAAACCCTATTTGTGGAGACAAAGTGCAATTCCAAGTAAAATTCTCAAACAACAAAGTTGAAGGAATTAAATTCACTGGACAAGGATGCGCGATTTCAATGGCTTCGGCTTCAATGCTTACAGATTTAGTTAAAGGGAAAACAATTCAAGAAATAAAAAATTTAAATGAAAAAGACGTTTTTGAAGTTTTAGGAAACATTATTGAAACCAGAATTAAATGTTCTTTGCTTGGGTTAGTTGTTTTAAAGAAAGGCTTGGAAGAAATTGAAAAAAAGCCTGCAACAAAAGTCATAATTAGTTCAATTAAAATTTAAGTGAAAAAATGAAGCTGCAAAAAATTTCTGAAACAAATACTGTAAGAGAAGTAATTGATTCGTTTCCTGAAACAAAAAAAATTTTACTTAGACATGGAATTAATTGTATTGGTTGCCATGCAAGCTATGGTTCAACTATTGAACAAGCAATTTATTCAAGTGGAAAAAAATTTGTTGAATTAAATGAATTAATAAATGAATTAAATGAATCAATAGAGAAAGATTAATAAAATTAAATCAATTAATTAATGCTTAAGGAGGACATTTAATGGGTAAATACAAAATTG
This sequence comes from uncultured archaeon, assembly GCA_964373795.1. GTDB lineage: Archaea > Iainarchaeota > Iainarchaeia > Iainarchaeales > DATDZZ01 > CAYJVY01. The sequence goes on from CAYJVY010000001.1 coordinate 47,367, forward strand.
AACACGATCGCCCAAATTGCATTGGTTGCGCGGCTTGCGCTTCAGTTAACCCTGATTTTTGGGTAATGGATGCAGACGGAAAATCAGACATAGTTGGAGGAAAAAAACTTCCAAATGGAGAAGAAGAATTGGATATTGAAGACAAGGATTTTAAATCAAATAAAGAAGCAGCAGATGTTTGCCCTGTAAACGTAATTCACATTCGCGATAAAGAACAAAATAAAAGAATAATTTAATTTTTCAAAGCAAAGAGAGTTTTTAGTTGCTCACCAAAAACACTTTAAAGATGTTTCTCTCTATTTAATTCAATGATTGTTAAAGATGGAATTCCAACTCATTTAGGAAAACCAGAGCCATGGCATTTAAGAGAAGGCACTCTTTTAAGGCATTTTGTTTTCGGAGTAGAAGACGGATTAATTTCAACTTTGGGTTTTCTTGCAGGAGTTTCAGGAGCAGCTTTATCAAACCAAATAATTTTGTTAGCAGGAGTTGCTGCAGCAGTTGCAGGAGCAATTTCTATGATGGCTGGAACTTATTTAAGTGTGAAATCAGAAAAAGAATTATATTTCTCTGAATTAGAAAGAGAAAAAAAAGAAATAAAAGAAATGCCTGAAGAAGAAAAAGCAGAAATACGAAAAATATTTGAAGCAAAAGGATTTAAAGGAAAAAAACTTGACTTAATTGTTAAAACAATTTGCTCTGACGAACAATTATGGTTGGATGTAATGATGAAAGAAGAATTTGGATTAGTTGTTCCAGAAAATGAATCTCCATTAAAGTCTTCACTTGCAATGGGAGCTTCATTTGTAGTTGGAGCATTTTTTCCATTATCAGCTTACTTTATTTTTCCAAATCAATCAAATATAATAATTTTTTCAATCATTATTACTGGAATAGCTTTATTTGCATTTGGAGCAATTAAAACAGTTTTCACCAAAAGAAATTTAATTAAAAGTGGAATTGAAATGTTAATTGTTGGATTAATTGCTTCAGGAATTGGATTTGCAATAGGAATACTTGTAAAAAACTATTTAGGAATAAATATTTAAAGGAGTGAAAAAATGAAGGCAAACATTAAAACAGGATTTGAATTAAAAGAAAAAGCATTAAGTGTTTCACTTTTAAGTGACAGTTCATTAAATGAATTAAATAAAAAAAAGGTTTTAAATGAATTAGAAAAATTAATTCAAATAACAGTAAAAGATGAAGCGCTTGGAAAAAATGTGTCAAAAAGTATTTTCACTAAAATAGTGAAAAATTCCGCTCCATTAAATTTGTTAGTAATTGGTTTAGGGAAAGAAAAAGAATTAACTCTTGAAAAACTTAGAAGAAGTGTTTCAGGAATTACAAGCAAAGCTAGAGAACTTTCATTAGAAGAAATTTCTCTTGAAGTTCCAAAACTAGAAAAATTTTCTTTCCAGGAAACTTTTACTGCTTTAAGTGAAGGATTAATTCTTGGAAGCTATTTATTTGATAAATACAAAAATTATTCAAAAGATGAGCCAAAAAAAGAAGTGAAGAAATTGAATTTAATTGTTTCAGCAAACAATTCTAAAACAGCTGAAACATTGTTAAAAGAAGTTGAAACAATTACTGCAAATGTTTTCATGGTTAGAAACTTGCAAAACGATAACGCTGATGAAATAACTCCTTTAAAACTTGAACAAGTTTCCAAAGACATTGCTAAAAAATTTAATTTAAAAATCACTGTTTTAACTGAAAAAGAATTGAAAAAACTTGGAATGAATTTAGTTTTAGCAGTAAATCAGGGTTCAAAATTTCCTCCTAGAACAATAATACTTGAATTTAATGGAAACCCAAAAAGCAAAGAAGTTTACGCAATAGTTGGAAAAGGAATTACATTTGATTCAGGTGGATTAAATTTAAAGCCAACTGGGTATATTGAAACAATGCGAATGGATATGTCAGGAGCTGCAATTGTTTTGGGAACAATTAAAACCTTAGCTGAATTAAAAGTTAAAGTAAATGTAATTGCTGCTTTAACTGCAACTGAAAACCTTATTGGAAAAGGGGCTTACAAACCAGGAGATGTATTCAGAGCATTTAATGGAAAAACAGTTGAAATAGGAAACACTGATGCAGAAGGCAGATTAATTTTAGCTGATACTCTAGCTTACTTGGAAAAAAACTTTAAACCAGATTTATTCATTGACTTAGCTACTTTAACTGGTGCAATTAGAGTTGCATTAGGAGATGTTGTAGCAGGAATGTTTGGAAATTCAAAAGCTGAAAAGGCAATGAAAGAATTATTTGAAGTAGGAGAAAAAACAGGGGAAAGAGTTTGGCAGTTACCATTATATGAAGAATTCAAAGAAGACTTGAAATCAGATTTTGCTGATATAACTAATTCAGGTAAAAGCAGAACAGCTGGAAGCATTAATGGAGCTTTATTCTTGCAAGAATTTGTTGGAGAAACTCCTTGGATTCACTTAGATATTGCTGGAACAGCAATGCCTGAAAAACCTTTAGGATATGTTCCAAAAAATGGTTCTGGATGGGGAGTGCGCTTGTTAACAGAATTCTTTAAAGAAAAACAAAAATGATTGAATGCCTAGAAAAAGAATTTCAAGAAAAAATAAAACTACTAAAAGTGCTTCTGAAAGAAAGTTGCAAAACCCTAAAAAACCTAGTAAACTTGAAATTGAAAGAAGAAATATTGCTTACATTAGGAAAAACAATGAAAACCCTAAATGGAGGTCAACTGTGTTTTTCCAACCAGGACATTTTGTTACCTTGCAAAGAAGAGGTAACACTTATTTTGGCAGAGTTGAAAATCTTGAAGGCTTTGAAGATGATTTAAAGATTGTAGCAAAGTTTACTCATAGAATTGATGCTCGAGGCAAATTTAGTTTATTAAAGGATTTTCTTGATGTAAGAAAAGCGCCTGTAACTGTGAGTGTTGGTTTTCGAAATCCAAGATTAAGGCGTTATATTAAAGAACCAAAAATAATCTAATTTATTTCAATTAAATTATACGAGTATTAAATAACCCTAGGAATTGTTGCAGTAAAATAGCAATTCTTAAAAAGACTAAAACATAATATTGTTTAAATATGAGAAAATCCGCAGTAATTGTTTTCTTTGCGGTTTTACTAGTTTTCTTAGCCGTAAATGCATTTGCTACTGATATTGGTTCAAGAAACTCTTTATGTGGTTATACTTCAGACCATTTAAACAAACCAAATGGCAGATGCGAACCAAACAAAGGAGAAACATCTGATACTTGCTACATTGATTGCTCTTATGTTAGTCCTTGTGGAGATCAATGGTGTCAAGGCTGGGAATTATATTCATGCCAGTATCCAAACAATCAATTAGATTCAAGCACTTGTGTGAAAAATGAAAACAAATGTGGAGATTGTTCTTCTGTTTGCGGGGATGGGAGATGCGGAGAACTAGAATCCCTTGGATTTGCTTCAAGTCCTCAAACAAGATGGGATGGAACAATAATTTATGCTTGCCCTCAAGACTGCAGACCTACTTCAACTTGTGGTAATGGAGTGTGTGAAAAAACCACAAATTATTATCCAGGCGAAGATCAAACAAGTTGTCCAAAAGACTGTGGATGTGGAACAGGTAAAAGCTTTGACTCAATAAGTGCAACATGTAAAACAAGCTCTGTTTGCGGAAACAAAGTATGCGAATCAGATAATAAAACTTTTTTCCCTGTAGAGTCTCCGGCAAACTGTTTAATAGATTGTTCTTGCAATTCAGGGGAATACTTTGACTCAAGCACTGAAACTTGCAAAAAAATTCCTGAATGTGAAACTGGGACTGCCTTAAATGCAAACAATGTTTGTGTTCCAATTTGTTCTAAAAATAATCCAAGCGAATGTAAAACAAAAGAAGCATGCGAAGCGCAAAAAATTTATTGGTGTAAAAATCAATCAGGAATAGAAGCATGCTCTGCAACTCCTTGCACTATTGCTTGCAATGCAAACAATTTAAGTTCTTGCAACAGCAAAGAGAAATGTGAAACAGTAAAACTTTTTTGGTGCACTAAGGACAACAACAGTTATTGCTCTGTAACAGAATGTTCAAAGTGTTCAGCAAATAGTTTACAGTACTGTATTAATGCAAGTGATTGCGCGCAAGCAAAAGGAAAATGGTGCAAACAAGGCAATGATTTTTACTGCGCTGAATCTTCTGCTGACTGCCATGACAGAGAATCCCCAGAACCAGAAATAACTCCAAAAAACTTTAATCAGCAAATTCCTGCAATGGATTCAAACAATTTAGATGCAAACAACAACCAAAAAAATTCAGGGCAAGAAATTCCAACAATAGACAAGCAACAACCAAATAAAACAGAAAAACAAGAAAAAACTGAAACAAATCCTAGTCAAGGAAGTTCAAGTAATGATTCAAGTGGAAGTGGAGTTAGCGAAAACCCACGCAGTGGAGGAAACACAGGCTCTGAAAAAGGTTTTGAAAAGATTACAAGAAAAAATGAAACTCAAATAAAAGAAACAGAATTAGTTTCATCAAATGAAAAAGTAAATGAACCTGGAAGTGAAAAAAAAGTAAACCCATTAAACGAATTAAACCAATCCAGTGAACCAACAAATTTTTGTGGAAACAGTGTTTGCGAAGAAAAAGAATCAAATTATAGTTGTGCAATTGACTGCCCTATTTTAGTCAGGGAAATAAAAGTTGGAAAAGTTACAAAAATTCCTTCTCAACAAGAAAAATTCGAAATAGCTAAAAAAGTTTCAACAGCAAAAAACAAGTTTGAAAAAGTTAAACAAAAATTGAAAACAATCAAAGAATATTACAAAAATTCAGGCAATAAAGAAAAAGAAAACAACATAATAATTGTTATAACAATTTTGGAATTAGGGCAAAAAAATTTGGTGGAAAACGAGTCAAAATTGGTAAAATCTGAAAAACTAAGCACTGAAGAATTAACTGAAATAAAATATAATTTGAAATTTGTTTCAGAATTCTTAAAAGATGCTTTAGAAAAGCTTGGATGAAAAGTGATTAAATGAATAAACAAAGTTTTACATTAATTGTCGTATTTCTAATAATTATTTTTTTAAGCGGGTGCATAAAGCAAAACTTGTTGCAAAACAATGCACAAAACAATTCAGATGATGGAACAGAACAAAAAATTGAAACAAATCTAGAAACTGAAGGGGAAGCACAACAAGAGGCAAGTAAAGCAAAACAAGAAATCAGTGAAGTGCAAAAAGACTTAGATAAATTAGTTAATGATTTAAAGTAAAATTCCTTTTCCTGTTCAATTAGTATTTAATTTGTTTTCTTTTTACTTTATTTATGCAACCAACAACATTATTTTTTGGAACAGCCGGAATTCCTATTTCGACAAAGCCTTCTTCAATTGTAAACGGAGTTAAACAAATTAAAAAACTTGGATTGGAGTCAATGGAAATAGAATTTGTTCATGGAATTACAATTAAAAAAGAGGAAACAGCTCAAGAAATTAAAAAAACAGCTGAAACAGAACAAGTAATGCTTTCATGCCATGGACCATACTTTGTTAACTTGAATGCTCAAGAAGAAAAGAAAAAGCATGCAACAATGAATTTCATTAAACAAGCAAGTGAAATGGCTTCACTTGCAGGAGCTTACTCTATTTGTTTTCACATGGCTTATTTAATGGGAATGCCAAAAGAAAAAGTAACAAAAATTGTTATTCAAAGATTGAATGAAATAATTTCAGACCTGCAATCCAAAGAACACAAAATATGGGTTCGACCGGAAACAGCTGGAAGAATTACTCAATGGGGAGAAATAGAAGACATTATAGAGGTTTCAACTCAAGTAGATCAAGTACTTCCATGTGTGGATTTTGCACATTTATTTGCTCACTCTATTGGAAAAAATAATTCAAATGAATTCTTTCACTCTGTTCTCGAAAAAATAGAGAAAGGTTTAGGAAAAGAAGCTTTGAAAAACATGCATTGTCATATGGAAGGAATTGAATTCACTGAAAAAGGAGAAAAAAAACACGTTACTTTAAAGGAATGCAAATTTAATTTTCAAGGAGTATTAAAAGCATTAAAAGAATTCAATTGCAAAGGAATTGTAACATGTGAATCTCCAAACCTTGAAACAGATGCATTAATTCTTAAAAAAGAATTTGAAAAAATTGGTTAATATAATTAAGGATTAAAAGAAGTGGATTAATTGCTTGGCTTAAATGAAAAAGAATTAGAATTTTTACGTGACTTGAATAGTTGGTGCAGGCAAAACTTTGATTTTGTTTGGAGCATTCCATTTGAAGAAGGAGAATTCTTGTATTGGCTTGTTCGTTCACTGAAAGCAAAAAAAATTTTAGAAATTGGCACATCATATGGAATGTCAACTTGTTGGCTTGGCCTTTCTGCACGTGCAAATAAAGGAAAAGTTGTTTCATTAGAACTCCGCGAAGAAGCAGTTGAAGCGGCAAAAAAAAATTTGTCTGAATTAGGCTTGGAGAAAACTGTTAAAGTAATTCAAGGAGATGCTTTTGAGATACTGAAACAATTTGCAGAGCAAAAAAAGAAATTTGATTTCATTTTCCTTGATTCCCATAAACAAGATTACATTGAACAATTCAAACTCTTTTATCCAATGCTTTCAAAAGGAGCAATAATAGTTGCAGATAATATTCATACTCACTCTCAAGGAACCAAGCCTTATGTAGAGTTTGTTCAAAGCAATTCAAATCTTTTATCGCAAACAAATCCAATTGGAAATGGAGTGGAATTAACATTAAAACTTAAATAATGGAGGAAAAATTAAATGCCTTTAACACCTTTTCATTGGAGTATTGTTTTGCTAGGAATTCTTTTCTTTAACACTTTTTATATTCCGGCATTAGCTGTTTCAAGTGTTTTAATGGATTTAGAGCCTCTTTACTTTCACTTCCTTGTTCCAGATCCAGAAGGATATATTCACAGATTTTTTCATACATATATTGGAGTAACAATTCTTGGCTTGATTGTAGGGATTGCTTTAATTAAAGGCAGAAAAATTGTTGACCAATTCATGGGTTTTTTTAAATTAGATCAAAGACTAGTTTCAAGCAAATTAATTTTATTTTCTTCTTTAATTGGCGCATGGTCGCACGTATTTTTTGACTCGTTTTTGCATAAAGACATTAAACCTTTCTGGCCAATTGAAGTCAATCCTTTTCTTGGAAAAATAAGTGTAATTAATGTTTATTTAATTACAGGGTTAATGCTTTTTTTAGTTTTCGCAATTTATTTTTGGAGATTAATGAAAAACTTTTCGCCAAAGAAAAAATAAAAAAAATTTGATTTATTTAAATTTGTATATTTATGTTTGCAAAAAATTTGGAAACAAAAAAAGCCGAAAAAGAAGTGGAAAAGTTTTACACTTTCTTAATTTTTTTATTTATCTTCAACTTTTTATTAGTGTTATCGTTTCTTTTTTTTGCAGGAATTTACTTAAAACTAATTCCCCTCAATTTTTTGATTATATATTTTTTAATAGTAGTTTTTGCACTAATTTTCTTGCCAAAAACAATATACAAATTTTTTTATTCAAAACAAAAAAATAAAGGCAAATAATCAAAAAATTGGGTTTTTTGAGTTCTAATATTTGGTTGACTGGCATGGCACATATCAATATTCAAAACAAATCACACAAAATTGGTTGCATGTAAAAAAAGTGAGCTAGACAACCACTAAAACAGCTTTTCTCCAGGTAAAAACACATTTTGAAGGCATTTTTTATACGTAATTAGCTATGCAAAAACATCTTGAAATTGCCATCTTCGTTTCTTGTCGTAATGTTTAAAAACTTGTTTTCCTTTTATTTTTTTGAACAGAAAAATAAATGATTAAGGATGAATGAGCTTAGTAAAACAGTTAGTGAATTAAAAGAAGCTGAAAAAGAAAAAACTTCCATTATTGAATCTGCTTTGAAAGAAAAAGAAGAAATAATTCAATCAGCTTTAGAAGAATCTAAGAAAACTATAGAGGAAACTCAAAAACAGGCAACCCAACAACAAAACAAGTCCTTGGAAAAAGCCAGAAAACAATTAGATGAAGAAATTGAAAAAATTTCTAAAAAAGCTTTAAGCGATTCAGAAAAATTTTCTAAAACTAAAATGAACTCTTCTTTGAAAAAAAAATTAAGTGAAATAATAGAACTTTAAAAAAAAGGTTTTTGAAATGTTTAGTCCAGTAAAAATTGCAAAAACAAGATTAATTGGGTTACAAAAGGATAAAGAAACAGCCATAAATGCATTGCATTTCTATGGAAAAATTCATGTAAAAAGTTTTCCGTTTCAAGGAGTTTTAGAACAAGAAAAACCTTTCCAAAAATATAATGAATTAGTTGAACAATTAATTAAATTGGAAGGAATTTTATCACTAATTCCTCCAAAACCGGTTTTATTCAGAAAAAAAACAATTCCAGTTGAACAGGCGTTACTTGAATGTAAAGAACTTGATTTGAGTAAAAAAATTTCTAATGCAAAAAAAGAAGTGGAAGAAATTCGCATCTCAAAAGAAAAAATTGAAAGCGAATTAAAGACATTGGAATTAGTTAAAGACTTTCACTTAAATTTTTCTGATTTACGAAGTGAAAGCATTGACTTTGTTTTAGGAAAAATTTCTTCAACAAAAAATATAGATGATTTACAACACATTACTAAAAAAATTGAAATAATTAGAAAACCTTTAAGCAAAGAAAAAAAGATTATTTTAGTAATTGTTCAAAAAACTTTTTTACAAAAAGTAAAAGAAAAATTGTTTAAAAATAATTTTGAAGAAATAGTTTTGCCTGAAATTAGTGGAACTCCAAATGAAATAATGAGTAAATTGCATTCAGATTTAGGCGGGTTAACCACTAGAAAAAACTCTGCAGAAAATGAATTAAAAAAAGTTAGTGAAAACTTTTATGAAAAAATTTTATTCTTGAAAGAAATTATTGAAATTGAAAAGAAAAAATTTGAAGTAATGTATAGTTTTGGAAAAACAAGTGACTTGTTTTATTTAGAGTTTTTCCTTCCAGAAAAGGAATTAGATTTATTTAAATCTTTTTTTCATAAACATTTTTCTTCAAAATATTTATTGCAAGTGGAAAACAGTAAAGAATTAATGCATTCACATGAGGAAACTCCAACTGTAATGCAAAACCCGAATGCATTATCCCCTTTTGAGTTCATGATAAAGTTTGTTTCCTTACCTCAAAGCAATGAAATTGATCCAACAATAATTTTTTTCTGGTTTTTTCCAATATTTTATGGATTAATGGTTGGAGATGTAGGATATGGATTGTCTGCATTGATTTTAAGTTCAATTCTTTTTATTAAATTGCCTAAAAACCATTTACTTAAACCAATTTCAGCTATGTTAATTTATTCTTCTCTTCCAACTATTTTATTTGGAATTATATTTGATGAATATTTTGGATTTCCTCATCAAAAATTACTTGAATTATTTGGCTTTCATGAATTAGAGTTTTATCACGGAATTGAAAGATTACAGAGCATTCCAATTCTTATTACTGCAACAATTTTAATTGGATTACTGACTATTTGCTTAGGATTTTTATTTGGAGCAATTAATGCTTTAATTGAAAAAAATTTCAAGCACTGTATTGCAAAAATTTCATGGATTTTTTTACTTTGTTCTGGAACAATAATGATTGCAGGCGGATTGTTTAATTTTTTGCCGGAATTCTTAATTCCTTCTGCAGTAATCTTTATTATTGCTTTAATTCCAATAATTTTATTTGAAGGAGTAATTGGGTTAATTGAAATTCCAAGCACTGCTGGAAATATCTTGTCTTTTATAAGAATTTTAGCAGTAGGACTAGTTGGAGTAATGATTGCACTTATTTTAAATAAATTATTGCTTCCATCTCCAGAGCAAGGGTTAATATTGTTAATAACAATTCCATTATACTTGATTGGACATTTTGTTAACCTTGTACTAGCAATGTTTGAATCATTGGTTCAAGGAGCAAGACTAAACTATGTAGAGTTTTTTTCAAAGTTTTTTCATGGAGGAGGAAAAATATTCAAGCCATTCAAGGCTGAAAGAAATTATACTCAGTAAATTATGTTTAAAATTTTAAGGAGGAAAAAATATGGTATTATTTGAAGGCGCAGGAGCAATAGCTATTGCAGCAGGATTAGCAATTGCTGGAGGAGCAATTGGAACTGCTTGGGCTCAATCAGCTATTGGAAGCTCAGCAATGGGAGTAATAGCTGAAAGACCAGAAGAAGCATCCAGGCTAATAATTTGGTTAGCTTTACCAGAGACAATGGTAATCCTAGGCTTTGTTGTAGCAGCAATGATGATGGTATTAAAAATACCAGTATAAAAGCTTTTTAAAAAAAGCTTACAAAAAAAATTGCAAAAACTTTACAAAAAAAAAGAAAACTTTTGCATAAATGCAGAGTTTTCTTTAAAGAAATTATTTGGAGGTAGTTAAGTGGGAATTGAGTTACTTAGCAAAGAAATACTTGAAGACGCAAAAGAAAAAGCTAAAGAAATTCATAGAGAAGCTTTAAGTGAAAAGAAAAAAATCTTACTTGAAGCAGAAAAGCAAAAACAAGAAATTCTTTCAAAAGCGGAAAAAACAGTTGAAAACATTATTGCAGTAGAAAAACGGGAAAAGATTTCAAGTGCACAACTTGAAGCAAAAAGAATGATTAATGAATCAAAAGAGTTAGCTGTAAATAAGGCTTTAGAAGAGTTATGGCAAGAGTTTATTAAAACTCGCGAATCAAAAAAATATTCCGAAAGTCTTTCAAAACTTGCAAGCCAAGGAGTTAAAGAAATTGGGAAAGACGCAATTATTAAAGTTAATTCAAAGGATTTAAAATTACTAAAAGAAAACTTTAATTTATCGAAAACTTCTGCAAACATTTCTGGAGGAGTAATTGTTTGCTCTGCAGATGAAAGAATTATTGTAAACAATTCCTTTGAAGCATTATTTGATGCAAAAAAAGATGAAATGAAGAAGATTTTATTCAAAGAATTATTTTGAAATGATGAAAAATGTATTCAGTTAAATTAATTCCGTTAATTGGCCCACTTATAGGGAATTCATTAGCTTACAGGGCATCTGTTTATGGGTATTCTAATTCAAGAATTAAGTCATTAAAAACTTCTTTACTTGAAAAAAAGTTTTTACAAGAATTAATTGAAGCAAATTCTTTCAATGAAATTATTTCCTTGCTTGAAAAAACTTCTTACAAAGAAGACTTGGCTCAGGCTTCTTTGGAAAACATTTCAAATCCAATTGATTTAATTGAATTCTCTTTATCAAAAAATTTAAGTCGAACAATTAGTTTTCTAGCAAAAATTGTTCCTATGGAGGCCTTGCCTTTTTTGAACACGGTATTCGAAAGATATTATGTTCATAACTTGAAAACAATTCTTTTAGCAAAACACTTAAATGAATCTAGAGAAACTGCAAAAAAACTTTTATTAAAGCCATTAAATGTTTCAGAATACAAATTAAATGAATTACTTGAAGCAAAAGATTTACTTAATGTAATTGATAAACTGAAAAACACAGAATACTATAATGCTTTAATTAAGGCCTTACCAGAATATAAAAAATCTAATGAAATAGTGTTATTGTTGCAAGAACTAGATTTATTTTATTTTCAAAAAATTGCAAAAACGGTTTCTGAAAGCAAGCAAATTAAGGGCGATGAAAAAATTATTTCTTCATTAATTGAATCAGAAATTGATTCAAAAAATTTAATGAATATTTTGCGAGGAAAAATAAATCATTTGGAGAAAACATTTATTGAAAAAATTTTAATTTCAGGCGGAACCTTGAAACAAGAGGTTTTGAAAACATTGTTAAAAGAAGACTCTATTGAAAAACTAGTGAAAAACATTCCAAATTATAATCTTTCAAGTTCATTAGAAAAATTTAAAGAAGATAATTCGTTAATTCATTTTGAATTAGAACTTGAAAGCCAAAGACTGAAAAAAGGTTTAAGTGTTTTAAGAAGAAGCATTCTATCTATTGGGACAATAATGGGTTTTGCTTATTTAAAAGAACAAGAAATTGCAAATATTAAAAAAATTCTTAGAGCAAAAGAATTTAATTTATCAAAACAGGAAACAGAAAAAATGCTTGTATTTATAGGAGCTTAAAAAGTGAATAACATGGATGAAAACTTTGCGCATAAAATTTTTGTCGTAGCAGACCATTCTACTTGCACAGGGTTTAGGTTAGCTGGAATAACAAATGCTTTTAAGTTAGAAGGATTTGAAGCTGAAAAAAAATTAGAAGAGTTAATGAATTCACAAGAAGCAGGAATAATTATAATTAATGAAAAACTTTTGACTCAAATGAATTACAAGTTAAGGCAAAGAATTGATAAAACAGCTAAACCAGTTGTATTAGCTGTTCCAGATAAAAATGGGGCTTCAGAGGAAGCAGAGTCCTTAAAGTTTTTAGTTAAAAGAGCTTTAGGATTTGAATTAATTAAATAACCTTTTAGGAAAAGGTTAGCGAAAAAAAAGTAAGCAAAAAAAATAACAAAAAAAGAAAAAATTGATGGAAAAAAATTTAAAAAATAGGGAAAGTTAGAGGTGAAAAAATGGGATTACTTCATAGAATTGTTGGGCCTGTAGTTGTAGCTGAAGGAATGAGAGGAGCAAAAATTTACGATGTTGTAAAAGTTGGAAAAGAAAAATTAATTGGAGAAATAATTAAAATTAATGGAGATTTTGCAACAATTCAGGTTTACGAAGACACTTCTGGATTAATGCCTGGAGAAAAGGTTGAAAATACTGAAATGCCGTTAAGTGTTGAATTAGGCCCGGGTTTATTGCAAAATATTTATGATGGAATTCAAAGACCTTTAGAGGCAATTAAAAAAGAATCAGGAAACTTTATTTCAAGAGGAATTCAAGTAAACGCAATTGATAGAAAAAAGAAATGGGATTTCAAAGCAGCAGCGAAAAAAGGAGAAGAAGTTTCAGAAGGAGATGTTCTTGGAATAGTTCAAGAAACTTCTTTAATAGAGCACAGAGTTTTAGTTCCTCAAGGAATGAAAGGAAAATTAATTGAAATAAAATCAGGAAAATTCAATGTAGAAGAAGTAATTGCAGTAATCAAAACCATGGAAGGAGAAAAAGAAATTGCCATGCTTCAAAAATGGTTTGTAAGAAAGCCTAGAAGGGTTGTGGAAAAACTTGCTCCAGATAATCCATTAATTACTGGAATGAGAATATTAGATACTTTTTTTCCAATAGCTAAAGGAGGAACTGCAGCAATTCCAGGACCGTTTGGCTCTGGAAAAACTGTAACGCAGCAAGCACTTGCGAAATGGTCTGACGCACAAGTAATTGTTTACGTTGGCTGTGGCGAGAGAGCGAATGAGATGGCCGAAGTTTTAATTGAGTTTCCACATTTAATAGATCCAAAATCAGGCAAGCCTTTAATGGAGAGAACAATTTTAGTTGCAAATACTTCAAACATGCCTGTAGCTGCAAGAGAGGCTTCTGTTTATACTGGAATAACTTTAGCAGAATATTATAGGGACATGGGTTATGATGTTGCTTTAATGGCTGATTCAACTTCTCGTTGGGCTGAAGCAATGAGAGAAATTTCTTCAAGACTAGAAGAAATGCCTGGAGAAGAAGGCTATCCTCCTTATTTGGCAAGAAAGTTAGCAGAGTTTTATGAAAGAGCTGGAAGAGCAATTTGTTTAGGAAAAGATAAAAGAAAGGGAAGCATTTCAGTAATTGGAGCTGTTTCTCCTCCAGGAGGAGATATCTCTGAACCAGTTTCTCAAAACACTTTAAGGGTTACAAAGGTTTTCTGGGCATTAGATGCAAAATTAGCTCAAAGAAGGCATTTTCCTTCAATTAATTGGTTAAAGTCTTACACTTTATATCAAAATTCTTTGAAAAACTTTTATGCAAACAATGTATCCGCGGACTGGAATGATTTAAGAAATAATGCAATGGGTTTACTGCAAAAAGAATCAGAGCTTCAAGAAGTAGTGCAATTAGTTGGCCCAGATGCATTGCCTGAAAAAGAACAAGCAATTTTGTTTACATCTAAAATGATTAGAGAAGACTTTTTACAGCAATCAGCTTTTCATGAAGTTGATACATACTCTTCTTTGAAAAAACAATATGCAATGCTGAAAACAATAATGCATTTCTATGAAAAAGCACTTAACTCAATTGATTTAGGAGTTCAATTAAAAGCAATTACCTCATTAGAAGTAAAAAATTCAATTGCTAGAATGAAAGAAATTCCTGAAAAAGAGTTTGAGAAAAAAATTTCAGACATTAATTCAGAAATTGATTCTCAATTTGAAAAACTATTGCATCACTTGCAAGTAATAACAAAATAATTTGGAGGAAGAAAGATGATTAAAGAATATCAAACTGTTACAGATGTTGCTGGGCCATTGATTTTTATTGAAAGAGTTGAAAATGTTGGATTCAATGAATTAGTTGAAGTAATTCTTCCTTCTGGAGAGAAAAAAAAAGGCCAAGTACTAGATGTATCAAAAGGAAAAGCAGTTGTACAAATATTTGGAACAACTACTGGATTAGATACAGATAAAACAAAAATCCGTTTTTCTGGAGAGACAATTAAGTTAGGAGTTTCAAAAGAAATGCTTGGAAGAATATTTAATGGCCTTGGCGAACCAATTGATTCAAGGCCAGCAATTATTGCAGAAAAAAAAATCGACATAACTGGCTCGGCAATAAATCCTTCTTCTAGAGCAAAACCAGAAGAATTCATTCAAACAGGAGTTTCAGCAATTGATGGAATGAATACTCTTGTAAGAGGACAAAAACTTCCAATCTTTTCCGGAAGTGGTTTGCCTCATAATGAATTAGCTGTTCAAATAGCTCGTCAAGCAAAGGTTTTAGGAGGAAAAGAAAAGTCTGATTTCGCAGTTGTATTTGCAGCAATGGGAATAACTCATGAAGAAAAAAACTTTTTCATGAAAGAATTTGAAAGAACAGGTGCATTAGACAGAGCCGTATTATTTTTGAATTTAGCTGACGATCCATCAGTTGAAAGATTAATCACTCCTAGAATGGCTTTAACTACAGCAGAATACTTGGCTTTTGAAAAAGACATGCACATACTAGTAATTTTAACTGACATGACAATGTATTGTGAAACCTTAAGAGAAATTGCTGGAGCAAGAGAAGAAGTTCCAGGAAGAAGAGGATATCCAGGATATATGTACACTGATTTATCAACTGTTTATGAAAGAGCTGGAGTAATTCAAGGAAAAAAAGGAAGCGTAACACAGTTATCAATTCTTTCCATGCCAGCAGATGACATTACTCATCCAATTCCTGATTTAACTGGATATATTACTGAAGGGCAAATAGTTGTTTCAAGAGATCTTCATAGAAAATCAATTGTTCCCCCAATAGATGTATTACCTTCTCTTTCAAGGTTAATGAATTCAGGAATAGGTAAAGGCAAAACAAGAGAAGACCATAGAGGAATAGCAGATCAGTTGTATTCTGCTTACGCTGAAGGAAGAGATTTGAGAAGCTTATCAGCAATTGTAGGAGAAGAAGCTTTAACTGAAAACGATAGAAAATATTTAAGGTTTGCTGACTCCTTTGAAAAAGAATTCATTAATCAAGGATTTTCAGAAGACAGAAACATTGAAAACACTTTAGAATTGGGTTGGAAATTGTTATCAATTTTCCCTGAATCAGAGTTAAAGAAAATCAAATTAGAATTCATTGAAAAATATGGAAAAAAATTTAAAAAATAAAGCGGGCAAAATATAACTCTTACCCGCCGGACGGTAAAGCAATGGCTGAAGATTTTAGAATAACTAGATTAGAATTAATTGAAACAAAAAATAGGATTAAGTTAGCTGAAAAAGGCTATAAACTCTTGAAACAAAAAAGAGATGTATTAATTTTAGAGTTTTTCAAGATTTTAAAAAAAGCAAAAGATTTACGTTCAGAATTAAATAATTCCATGTCAAAGGCATTCAAAGCATTAGCAATGACTGAAGCCTATCACGGAGTATATGAAATTGAAAACATTGCTTTAAGCGTTAAAAAAGCTCCAAACATTGATGTAACGCAAAAAAATGTAATGGGAGTAAAAATTCCTGAAATAAATTCAAACTATGTTTCAAAAACATTAATGGAACGAGGATACTCAATTCCTGGAAGCTCAGCTAAAATAGATGAAACAGCTTCTTCTTTTGAAAAAGCCTTGGAAATAGCAATCAAGTTAGCTGAAACAGAAACTGCTTTGAAGAGAATGTTAAAAGAAATAGAGAAAACAAAGCGAAGAGTTAATGCATTAGAATATGTTTTAATGCCTCGCTTGCATGAAAAAAAGAAATTCATTTCAGCTTCACTAGATGAAATGGAACGCGGACAATTTGTTTCACTAAAAGCAATTAAAGCCAAAATGGATAAAAAAAACAACTAATTTTTCAAAAGACTAAATATTAATACAACTTTTAAAGCAATTATGTAATGCCTATAGCAATTGCTTCAAAACCTTTAATTAAACCAAGAGAAAGACTTGAAAGAATTAGAAAACAAAAAATAGAAGAAAGAAGGCTTCCAAGTAATCTTGGAAAAGCATTTCTAAGTTCTCCTAACACTGAAAGAGTTAAAACAGCAAGACAAAAAGCATTAAATGTTATTCAAACCAGACTTCAAGAAGCAAGAAAGAATTTAAGAGAAGCTCAAACATTAAAAGAAAAAACTATTTTAAGAGCCAGGATTGCAAAACTAGGTTTTCTAACTAGAATTCCTTTAACTACTAGAAGATTATTTATTTCAGCAATTGCAGTAAAGGATAGGATCACTTTAGAACACAGTGAAAGAGTAGGATCACTTACTACTTTACTTGGAAGAGAATTAGGAGTAAAAATTCCCCAAGACATTGGATTATTTCACGACTTGGGAAAAATTGATACTCCTGACTCAATTTTAATGGGAACTGGAAGGCTAAGTGAAGAAGAATTTGCTAGAATGAAAGAACATCCAGTTAAAGGATTTGAAATGTTAAAAGGAATTGCATCAAGAGAAACCCTTGATGCAGCAAAATATCATCATGAAAAATTTTCAGGAGGAGGATATCCTGAAGGAATTTCAGGAAAAAGAATTCCACGAATTGCACGAATCTTAGCAGTAGCAGACGTATTTGATGCATTACAAAATGCTCGCTCATATAAAGCGCCAAAAACAATTGCACAAGTAATGGAAATAATGAAAAAAGATATTGGAACTCATTTCGATCCAGAAGTGTTTGATGCATTAGAACGACTTAAAGCAAAAGGACTCTTAAGAGAAGCTCCAGAAATACAAAAACCAAGAGAAAAAATAGGTTTGCTTGATTTATTCTTTCCAAAACCTGCGCCAATTCCAAAACAAGCTTAATTAAATCAATTTTCTTTTTCAAAAAATAAATTACTTGAAAAAGAAAATCACAGAAGTAAATTAATAAAGTTAATTTGAATTGCAAACCATTTAATTACCGAATTCAGTGGAATTAAATTGATTAAATGAATTAAAATTTTTTTAAACCAAATAAAAATAAGAAATCCAAACTAACAGAATTTTAAAAGTTTCAAAAAGTTGGAAATTCAAATAAAAAGTTAATTTTTGATTTGAAAATTTAAGTGAAATTTTTTTATAGAAAACCTTTATAAAGGCTTGAAACTTTACATATACTGTTAATTTTTTTAATGAAAGAGAGGGAAAAAATGTTTTTATCGTTAATAGGTTTTAACTCTAAAAAATCGAATCAAAGCTTTTTCTCAAGGCCTTATTTAAAGTTAAAATCTCTTAAGTTGACTTCTTTTTCATTAACTAATTCATCCTTTACTAAAAAAAAGTTTTTAATTTAAGTAAAACTGCAAAGGAGCAAATATTGAGAGGGAAAAAAATGACTGAATTGAAGTTTATTCAAAAAAGAAACAAGGAAACAGTTAAATTTGATGAAACAAAAATAACTGAAGCTATTTGGAAAGCAGCAAAAGCTGTTGGAGGAAAAAGTAAGGAAGTATCAGAACAATTAACTAAAACAGTTGTAGAAGAATTAAAGAAAAATTTAAGAGAAGGAGAAAATCCTTCAGTTGAATTTGTTCAAGACATTGTTGAAAAGGCTTTAATTGAATCAGGGCATGCTAAAACAGCTAAAGCATATATTTTGTATAGACAAGAAAGAGCAAAACTGAGAAAAGAAAAACAATTAGTGTTAGAAAAAAATGAGTTAGATGAAGTTGATAAAAGATTTGACGTAAACGCTTTAAGGGTTTTAAAGTCCAGATATTTAAAGAAAAACGAGGAAGGAAAATTAATTGAAACTCCAAAAGAATTATTTACAAGAGTTGCTGTTCATGCAGCTTTACCAGATTTATTGTATGATGAAAAAATTTTTGACTTAAAAGCAAAGCAACCCACTTACTCAGTTGAAGAATTTAATGTAAAAGAAAACAATTTAAAATACTCTATTGGAATATTTGCTTTAAACGAATTCCATTTAGAGGCATTAAAAAGAATGTATGACAGAGCTTCAAAAAACAAGTCAATGAAGGTTTCTTGGAGTACTTTTGTAGGAATGCTTGATAAAGGAGAATTTGATTCATATGAAAAAAACATTGAAAAATTCTATAACGTAATGACTGAAAAACGATTCATGCCAAATACTCCTGCAATAGCAAATTTTGGAAGCTTTCTAGGAATGGGAAGTGCTTGTTTTGCTTTAGGCGTTGAAGACTCAATTGATGCAATAATGGAGACATTAAAAAGCGCAGCAATAATATTCAAATCAGGAGGAGGACTTGGATATAATTTCTCTAAATTAAGGCCTGAAGGAGACTTTGTTTCAACTACTTCAGGAGTTGCTTCAGGGCCACTAAGTTTTATGACTTTATTTGATAAAATGACTGAAGTAATAAAACAAGGAGGAATTAGAAGAGGAGCAAACATGGGAATATTAAATTCAAACCACCCAGACATAGAGAGATTTGTTTTAGCAAAAGCAGGAAACAAGGCTTTAACTAACTTCAATATAAGTGTTTTAATAATGCCTGATTTCTGGGAACACTATCACAATGGAACTCCATATCCTTTAAGAAATCCTAGAACAAATGAAATAGTGAAAACAGTTGATGCAAGACTATTATTTGACAGAATTGTTTACCAAGCATGGGAATCAGCCGAACCAGGAGTAATATTTTTTGACAAAGTAAATGAAACAAACCCATTCTATGAATACTTAGGGCCAATAGTTACAACAAATCCTTGCTTTACAAAAGGAACTAAGATCAAAACAGAGAAAGGAGTTAAGTCAATTGAAGAAGTAAAAATTGGAGAAATTGTTTTAACACATCTTGGAAGATATAAAAAAGTTTACCACACACAAGTTAGGAGATATACTGGAAAATTATATATAATTGAGTATCAGCTAAATACAAAAACTGTAAGGATTGAAGCAACAGAGGAACACCCTTTTTTAAGCACAAAACAAAAAGATGGAAAACTAGATTGGATTAATGCAAATCAATTAGAAAAAGGAAATTATTTAGCAATGCCAATAGAAAACAGTAAAACATTTGAAAAAATTTCGTTTGGAAGCCAACAAATGCTCCAAGAAATTAATGTAAAGTATAACTTAATTGAAATAAAAAGTATTGAAGGCAAGGATGTTAAAAGTTTGCCTGTATATAATTTTGCCGTAGAAGAAGATGAAAGTTATATTGCAAATGAGGTCGCAGTGCACAATTGCGGAGAAGTATTACTTTATCCAAATGAGCCATGCAATTTAGGAAGCATTAATGTTCAATTCTTTGCAAAAGATGATGAAACTGGTAAAACATTTTTTGACTGGGAAGGATTAAAAGAAACAATTTTTACTTGCACAAGGTTTTTAGACAACGTAATAGATGTAAATAATTTTCCCTTGCCTGCAATTGAAGAAATGGCTTTAAAGACAAGAAAAATTGGTTTAGGAATAATGGGTTTAGGAGACTTAATGTATGAATTAAGAATCCCATTCAATACAGAGGAAGGAAGAAAATTCATGGAACAATTAATGGAATTCGTAAACTATTACTCTAAAGTTGAATCAATTGAATTAGCTAAAACAAGAGGAAAACTTCCATTATATGATCAAAGTTTTTACAAAGAAGGAAGACTTCCATTTAAAGGATTTGATTCACCAAAAGACTGGCATTTTGATTGGAATGAAATCTCTGAAAAAATTAAAACAATTGGAATAAGAAACGGGTATACAACAATTATTGCTCCAACTGGAAGCATTTCAATGATTGCAGGAACAAGTTCTGGAATGGAGCCAGTATACAGTTTAGTGTTTGAAAAAAACGTTAAAGTTGGATCGTTTTTTTATGCAGATCCAGTATTTGAAAAAGCAATGAAAGAAGAAGGATTATACGATGAAAAACTAATGGAAGAAATATGCAATAACTGCGGAAGCGTTCAAAGCATTCCATATGTTCCTCAAAGCTTAAAAGATTCATTTGTAACTGCAATGGACATTACTCCAGAAGAACACATTAGAGCATTAGCTTCATTCCAAAAATGGACTGATTCAAGTATTTCAAAAACAAACAATTTTCCAGCAAATGCAACAGTTGAGGACATGAGGCAAAGCTATTTACTTGCATATCAACTTGGATGCAAAGATGTAACTGTTTTCAGAGACTCTTCAATTAAAAACCAGGTATTAAATGCTCCAAAGAAAAAAGAAGAACAAGAAACAAGTGAGCAAACAGAGTTAAAGAAAACTGAAACAAAGCCAAACACTTTAACTGGAACAACAACTATTACTGCTAGTTCCGCTGTTACTTCAACTAAGACAAGTAAAGCAGTAATTGGTTCAAGTCCAAGATATGAACTAAAAAACTGCCCTGAATGCAGTACCTCTCTTCAATTCAAAGAAGGGTGTGTAACTTGTCTTGGATGCGGATGGGGTTTATGCAAGTAAACCTTTTCCTTTATTTTTTTTAAATTTTTTAATTCTCAGGTGATTTAATTGGGTAAACATATTCCTAAATTTGGTTTAGTGCAAGTGTTTTGGGGAAATGGTAAAGGAAAAACAACTGCTGCTCTAGGCCAAGCACTGCGTTGCCTTGGACGAGGATTCAAAGTTCACTTAATTCAATTCATGAAAGGAGGAATTAAAACAGAAAAAGATTTTGAAGAATACGGAGAATTAATTGCATTAAAAAAATTCAAAAATTTTTCTGTTCAAAGATTTGGATTAAAGGAATGGGTTATAGGAAAACCAAAACCAGAACATATTAAACAAGCCATACACGCATTAGAGGCTGCAAAAAATTCCGCTGGTTCTAAAAAGTTTGATATAGTAATAGTTGATGAAATTCTTTACGCTATTCAAATGGGTTTATTATCTGAAGAAAACGTTTTAGAATTAATTTCTGCAAAAGCTGCAAACGTAGAATTGATTCTTACAGGAAGCCATAAACCTTTTGAAAAAATCTTTGAAAAAGCAGATCTAGTAACAGAAATAAAGAAATGGAAACATCCATTTGATAAAGGCATTACTGCTCGCATTGGAACAGAATTTTAATTCAATTCAAAGCATTTCATAAACGTGCATTTGCTCACCTTTAAAATAATTTGTGAAGTAAGTAAATATATTGATGGTGGTTTAATGGGGGTTTTATCGGATAGAGACATTAAAGAATACTTGAAAAAAGGCAAACTGGTAATTCAAGGAATAAAAGAAGAACATATTGGGCCATGCAATGTAGATTTATGTTTGGGAAACGAATTCAAAGTATTTGATAATTCTCGTTTAACGCACATTGATTTGAAAAAGCCTACAGATAATTTAATGAAAACAATTGTAATAGAAAAGGATAAAACATTTATTATTCATCCAGGAGAATTTGTTTTAGGAGTAACAAAAGAATACGTTAAAATTCCAGACGAATTAATGGGAAGACTAGATGGAAGAAGCTCGCTTGGAAGACTAGGATTAATTGTTCATTCAACCGCAGGAATAGTACATCCGGGATTTGAAGGACAACTAGTTCTAGAAATGGCCAATCTATCAAATCTGCCAATTTCTTTATACCCTGAAATGAAAATCTGTCAAATAAATTTTGAAAAACTTTTAACTCCAGCAGAAAAACCTTACAATAAAAAAACCGATTCAAAATACATTGGACAAAAAGGAACTCAGTCAAGCAAAATATCTTTAGAAAAGTAGATTAAAAATGCTTGAACAAAAAATTCAAACAAGTTTTGAAAAAATAATTTCTCTAGCTCCAAGCAACACTAATTTAATGATTTCATTAGGATTGCAAAAAAAATTAATTGGAGTAACAGAATACGACAAAAACTTGTTTAAAGAAAAATTTCATCCACAAACCGTGACAGGGTGGCTTAATGCGGATTTCAAAAAAATTGAACAATTAAATCCTGAATTAATTTTAACTTCAACTTTTTTACAAGAAAAACTTGCATTAAAATTGCAAGAAAAAGGATTTAATGTAAAACACTTCAATGTACGCAATCTCACAGATATGAAGAAAAGCATTCTAGAATTAGGCAAAATATTTGACGTTCAAGAAAAGGCTGAAAAATTAGTGCAAGAATTTGAAATGCAATTAAATAAAGTTAAAGCTTTAACTAAAAATTTGGTGAAAAAAAAAGTTTACTGCGAGGAATGGAATTCTCCTCCAATGGTTTCAGGAAACTGGGTTCCAGAATTAGTTGAAATTGCGGGAGGAACTCCAATGACAACGTCAGGACATCCAAGCCGAAAATTTGAGTTCATTGAATTAAAAAAATTCAATCCAGATTTAATGATTCTGCATTGGTGCGGATTTGAAGACAAAATAAATGTGCAAGAAGTACTGAATAGAAGGGAATGGCAAGAATTAAAAGCAGTGAAAGAAAAACAAGTTTTCACTGTAAATGATAATTACTTGAATGCCCCTGATTTAAGGTTAATTCAAGGAGTGAAAAAAATGGTAAAACTAATTCAGGGATTAGAGGTTATTTAAATGGTGAAAGACAATAGAGACAGGTTTTGGAGCATTCTTGAAAAAGACATTCAGTCCAGAAAGAAAGGCAGAAATTTTGGCATACCCATATAACGACATGTAATAGTGAAATTAATGACAAATACGCTTAAGAGAATTATTAAATATTTCAAATAAGAAAATATATTGAAGTGAATTAAAATGGTTTCAGTAGAAGATGTTAGAAACGTGTTAAGCAAGATAAACGATCCGGAAATTCAAATGGATTTAGTTACTTTAGGATTAATTTACAATGTAACAGTAATTGAAAACAAAGTGCAAATTAAAATGACTTTTACTACTCCTTTTTGCCCTTATGGCCCGGCTTTAGTTGAAGAAATAAAAGAAACAGTAAAAAAAGAATTGCCTTCAATAAAAGAAGTTGAAGTTGAAGTAGTTTTTGATCCGCCATGGCAACCACCAGAACAATTAAAGGCAATGATGGGTTTTTAGAAGGAATTAAATTGAAAGCCGGAATTGATTTCATCGGAGTGGGAATTGGTACTTGGATTTTAAATGAAAAACAAGAAATACTTTTTTTACTGCGTTCACAAAACGCTAAAAACGAGAAAGGAAAATGGACTATTCCTGGAGGAGAAGTAAATTTTGGAGAAACACTTGAACAAGCAGCAATAAGAGAAGCATTTGAAGAAACAGGTTTAACAATTGAAATTGAAAAATTATTAAAAGTAGTTAACCATATTTTGCCAGAAGAAAAACAACATTGGTGTAATCCTCATTTCAAGGCAAAAATTGTTTCAGGGCAAGCAAAAATAATGGAGCCAAAAAAATTTGATGCAATGAAATGGTTTTCTTTTCAAGATGTTCCAGAAAACTTAACAGTAAATGTAAAAGAAGTTTGGAAAGAAATTCTAGAAAGAAAAATTCAGATTTAAAAAAAAGATACAAGAAAGACTTTGTATATATTATTAGGTTTTGTTGGTTGTTAGCTTTCTTATCAAAGTAACCCATCTAATAAGTATTGATAAGTTTCCTTAAAAAAAGAAAAGATTTAATTTATTTTTTCAAAGGATTTACTGCTTTTATTCC
>CAYJVY010000001.1:71536-171240 GCA_964373795.1 uncultured archaeon
TCTTTTACATTTTCTGTGTAGATTGTTGTAATTCCGTGTCTTTTAGCAGTTGCAATTAACAGCGCATCCCATAAATGGATTTTATGTTCATGGAAAAACTTTATTGCATTAATGATGTCTTCATAATTGTCAAAAATTATTCTGCTTGTTAAATTGGGAAGAAATTGTATTTGTTCTAAAACCTTCTTTGAATCAAATTTGTACTTGTTTAGCAAAACATTTGATATTTCTTTTAAGGATTGATTTGCAATAACAAGATTTCTTTTGTTTAAAACAAATTCTTCAACTTTTTGTTCTTTTTCTTTGTTTTCAGTACTAACTAGATAAATCAACAAATTAGAGTCTATTAGTTCGTTCTCTATAGATTTCATCTCTGTCAAACTTATAACCTATTTTTAATTTATCGCGATTTTCATTACGAATCCTTTCCAATTCATTCAGCGCTTTATTTCTTTTTTTAATCCATTCAAGCTTTTCAAGTTTGTCATCTATTAGTTCTTGCACTGTTTCTTTTATTGCACCTTTCTTATTTCCATATTGAGACTTTGCTAAGTTGCGTAATTTTTTCTCGTGTTCACTGTCAAGTTTAACTAAAACGCCTGTGTTCATTAATTAATTGTAAACCAAAAGAATTAAATAGATATCCATCTCAAATAGATAGATATCTAGAATTTTTATTTATTCTTCTATGTCTTCAATGCCGTTTTCTGTTACTCTGTAAATTGCTTCTCCGTCTGGCAGGGAAGGAGAGTCAACTAGTTTTGCTACTCTTTTATCTTCTTTGGATTTTCTTAAGTAAAGCCTGGTTTTGCTGTTGTGTACAATGAATCCATTAGCTATGTAGTTTTCGTGCATTGGAACACTTAAGTCATATAATGGTTTTGTGTTTTTTTCTTCTTTTACTGATGTGACTTTTTCAAAATCTATTTGTCCTGCCATTATATTCTGCAAGAATGTTTTCTTTTGTTTCTGAATAGAGGTTTTTGTTTCAATTTCTTGAAGAACTTTGTTGACTTTTTCTAGTTCTTGTGCAGTTATGTATTTGTATTGCTTTGATTTCAAAGCATTTGTAGGATATTTCATTAGCTCTGATAAAAACTCTTTGAGTTCTCTTCTCTTGATTGGAATTACTTTTTTGCTTTGCGTGTAGTCAAATGTTTTACTCCAGTATTCGAGCTTTTCTTTTTTATCTGTTGCTGTTAAACTAATTAGTTCTGCATATTTTACCACGTTTTCGCTAAACAACTCTAATGAATAAAATTCTCCTTTGTTGTAATCTATTATTCTTGAAGTTATTCCAAATCTTAGTAAAAGCAACTGAATTATTTCCAATGTTCTTAAATCTTTTTGTGAAACACTTAATCTGCGTATTTTCTTATCCACGCTTCCTTCTGCATCAAAGAATCCTTTAATGAATGCCTTTACTACTTGTTTTGGGCTTTTAGATGCAAGCTCTAAACCTGTTTGTTTTAGTTCTTTCATTAGGTTTCTTATTTTTTTATTGTTTAATTCTAGTTGATAACAGTTTTTTCCTGAAGCCTTTGACATAGCGCCTTTTCTGCCAAAGACCTTGCCAAGCAAAGCATTGTATTCTTCTAGTACTTGTTTTCTAGAGTCTTTGAATTCAATGCTTCTTTTATTAGTGTTTGCATCTCCAATAAAGTAACCAGTCAGTTGTGCCAAATCTTCGCTGAAATCTTCTGGAACTGTTATTAGTTTGTGTTTGTTTGTCTCAATCTTTTGTACTTCTTTAAGCAATTGTTGGCTTACTCCATTCTGGACAAGCAAATCAACATTTATTGCATGCATTGGATATTGTTGGTTTAAGAATCTTCTAAGTTGTCTTGGTGTAACTTCTAAAACCTTGCAAGCCTCTTTTCTTGAAAGTTGCATTTCTTTCAAGGAATTTTTTATTAATTCCGCGCCTTGCTTGTTAACAACAACTATTTCTTCTGGAACGGTTTTTGAAATTTTTTGAACACTTCCTTCAATGTCTAAGTATTTTGCTTTCATTAAATAGTCTCCTTTTCTTATCTTCTTTGCAGTCAATTCTTTTACATTCAATCCATCTAGAACAAAAAACCTGTGGTCTGGAGAGGCAGTAATTTTGCTTCCTGCATTTATTGCGAAAACTTTGCTTATTTCATTATTAACTGATTTTTGTTCAATAACTGCTCTATCTATTTTCATCTCATTTAACCAAGTTGACATTACTTCCAAGCCATTGAGTTTGCCTATTTCTTGTATGCTACCATCTTGACACTGAACTAAAGTATTTGACGCAAGACAAGCATGTCCAACTACATTTCCACCAATTGGTTCTGTTGGATCTCCAAATAATACATCTGGTTTGCTCATTACTTGATTTGTTACCAGTACTGCTAAATTATTTAGCTCTGCAATTTTTTGCAATGTTCGCATATGCTTGTTTAGTTTTTGCTGTCTGTCTGCTAGCATCCCTCTTCCAATGAATTCAGATCTGAATTGAGCTGTAAGAGAATCAACTATTAATAGTTTAACATTTTTTTCTTTAATCATGTCTGCTGCTTTTTCAACTAAAAGCATTTGATGATCTGCGTTATAGGCTCTTCCAACAAAAATGTTTTTTAAAACCTTTTCAGGATCTAAACCAATGTGTTCTGCTATTGCTTGAACTCTTTCAGGACGAAAAGAATTCTCTGAATCAATATACAAACACGAACCTTCTAAACCTCCTTGCTCTTTAGGAAGTTGAACTGTTACAGCTGTTTGAAAACACCATTGAGTGTTATGCATGAATACTGGTTTATTTCCTCCAATAAAACTGTGTGTTTCAGGAACATTTAAATCATAAACCCAATCATTGTATTCTTTTTTTTCAATTTTTGTTATTTTTTCCCATTGAATTATATTTTCTGAAAGTATTCGCAAAATATTTATGTCTTTATATAATTCCGAGTCTTTTGTAATTTGGTCAATCATTTCAGTTAATCTATTTGCTATTAATTGTGCTTTTTCTGTTGGAATATTTCTTGTTATATAATTTTGAAAAGAAGATTTTTTCATTTGAAGATTTTTTCTCACAGTATCTGTTTTAAATGGAAGAATTTTTAAGACTTGAATTATGTTTTCTTTGTTTTGCTTTTTAAGTAGTTTTTTTGCTTCAATTAATTCATTTAATCTTAGTTGAAAGAAATTCACCATTTCTTTTAAGGTTTCAATTGTAATTCTATTGTTGTATGGCTGTCTTGCAAAAAAGTTTCCAAATAAAGTAATGTTATATTTTTGCATTTCTTTTTTGTTCCATTTATTGAATCTTCTTCTTGAACCGCTTAGCTTTGCATAAACTCTTTTATAAATTTGGTTAATTTCTTTAATTGGCACTCCATATTTATATGACTTGTTTTTGTTTGAAGAAAGTTTTACATTTTTTGTTTTAGATTTTGCCATTAATTCATCAATTATTTTTTTGCTTTTTGAATCAGTTATTGATACTTTATAATATGTGTTGCCTTTGTATTTTCCTTTTTTTAAAATATGTTGTTTTATTGTTGAGGGAACGCCAAGTATTGAAAGCAAGTAAGTTAGTTGTTCTGCCAGAGTTTGCGATTTAGTTGTCAACTCAACTATTTTTCTTAGACAGCCGTCTCCTTCAATATAACCCCTCAAGAATTCTTTTATTGATTCTTTGCTGCTATTCAAGATTTTTTCTGGAATAAATTTATTGCCTGCTTTACATTTTCTTAATTCACTTAAAAATTCTTTTGTTGGTTTTTGAAAGATTATTAAGTTTTTAGCTTTAGTAAACCTTGGTTTGTAGTTAAATCTCTTTTCAATATAGCTTATTAACCATTTTTGAATTGTTTCATCAAAAATTGTTATACTACAAGGATTTGCACAACCTTCTGCTACAAACAACCCCAAAAAATAAGCATCTTCCTCAGTAACTTCGTTGACTGAGTGATTTAAATCAATTTTTGTAGGTGCACCAATAAAATCTCCTTCTTTTAATAAACCAGTTGACTTCCATTGAATTCCGTCTTCATTTAATGAAAGCAAAGGATGCTGTTCCGTTAACTCAATTATTCCCCCTCGTTCTGTTTCAATTTTTACAATTTCTTTAGCAAATTCTTTGTATAGTTTTGAAACTTCTTTTTTTAGTTCTTTACCATTTTTATCTATTCCTATTACTTTAATTGGTTTTTTCAAATCTGCAACAAAACCTGAATCAAACTCTTGTTCATTTAAAGCATAATTTTTATAAATTTCTTCAATAGAAGTTAAGTGAACCATGTTTGGATTAAAGTATAAGATTTGAGTATTTTTTGCAACACATTTACTCGACGCAAATTTTCCATAAATCTCTGTAATGCTTTGAGATTCAATTCCACCGCCAATTAATTTGTCTACTTCTTTTGAACCAGTAGTAATTCTTCCAATTGTTTTTCTTTTCTCTGCAAGCTCTAAAGCAGTATCAAAACCCATTTCCAAAGCATCTCTTGCTGCCTTAATTGCTTTATCTGCTGTGCCTTCCCCTAAAGAAGCTGCTTCCATTAACTCCATTGGAGAAGCAGTTGCGATTGATTCAAGAGATTTATATCCAGCAGAAAAAAGTTTTTCCAATGCTTGCGGGCCAATGCCTGGCAAGTCAGCTACTTCTTGAATTTTTTTAGCCATTTAAATTCCTCCATCAAATTAAGTGTTTTGATTCATGGCTTTGGCTTTAACCAAGAACCTTAGACTTATTTGTTAAGAAAAATATTGTTTGAGAATATTTAAAGCAATATCTAAGCAAATTTCCGGTGAAAATTATATCAAAAAGGAATTAAATGAATTTTTTTTCAACTTCTACTTCAGTTGAATTAGGCAAATCAGAGGAAGGCTCATTTGAAGAAGTTTGAGTTAACTCTGTTGAAATAATTTCTCTTATAATGAAATCTAATTCTTCTGTTAAATTGTTTTTCTTTACATTTCCTGAAATAGTTATTTGCCGACCAATTAAATTATCTTTCAAGTCATTAATTATTTCCTCGGCATCTTTTAATTTTAATTCTTTTAATAAATCTTCTTTTGTCACGCCTAAAAGTTTTTCAGTTAAATCGCCAAAAGCAATGCATTTAATTACTCCTGAGCCATCATCTAATTCAATTGCAGAAACAAGTCTTTGTTCAGGAGAAATGCTTCCACATTTCTCGCAAGAAAAAACTCCATCTTCTTCTAAAACTTTGCCTTTACATTGAGGGCAAACATTGAATAAAAGTTTTGACTTGTTTAAAGAAATAATTGTTCCTGTTAATTCTTTGAATAAATCTCCTTCACTTAACTTGTTTACTTGAGTTTTCTCTACTTCTTTTTTTACAGAAGATTCAAAGAATTTCAATTCAGGAATTTCAAAATCAATTATTGGTTCAAGTAAAATCCTTGAACTCCAACCAAGATTTAAGTCAACCGAATTATTTAATCCTTGCTTTGTATAAGCTCCTTCAATTTTAATTATTTGCCCAGGCTTTAAAGATTCAATTACCAAAACCAAGTCATGCCAAGCAGTTGCTCTAACTTTTGAGGTTTCGTCTCCTAATTCAAAATTTAATAAAAATGAATCTCCTTTTTCATTTGAAAAATTCTTTCTAGGATAAATTCGTAAAACTCGTGCAATTACGTCAACTGAATTAAGGCCTTGCTGTAAGTCCTTAAGTTTCATTATTGGTTCGCGAGAATTTTTTTGAACAACTATTTTTCCATTATAACCTAGATTTAGTTGAGGTTTTTCATTATATGAGGTTACATAACAATTTTTTAACAAAATAATTGCGCCTTTTTCAAGTTTTGCGTCCTGCAATACTTTCACGTCTTTATGCCATAAAGTAAGCCTTGTTTCCCCAGTTAAATCTGAAATAATTAAATTGCATAAAGTTCCTTTCTTGCCTTCTTTTTCAAAAGACTTTGGAGAAAAAACTTGTTTTACTTTCACTTCCAAATCAATGTTATTCATTCCATCTTGCAATTGATTTATTTTAAGTTTCTCAGACAAATTTTTATCTAAAGATAGTTCAATATTTAAGTCTCTGGCAACCATTAAAGCAGCACCAGAATCAGTTAACAAACCTGAAAATTTATTTTTTTTCTCCAAAACAAGTTTTTCAACTTCTTCAACTGTTTTCCCTGAAACAGAAGTAATCTTTTGAACAATGCTTTCCTTTGAATCCAATGAAACCATGTAATAATTTTATTCAGAAACATTTTAATTTTAATGCAAAGAAAAACAAAAACTAGTTTAATCAATTTTACATGAATTGCAGGAAACGGAAATTCTTTTAGAAGCAAAATACAATCCAATCAAAATAATTGCAATACTTAAAGCAATTAATTCAAATCTTTTTTCAAGCAATAAACCAATAGTTGTTGCTCCTAAAAATGAAAGAAAAACATTAATGCATGCAGCACAAGAAGCTGAAGCAAACACTCCTCCAATAACTCCTGAAATAATTCCTGGAACTCCTGAAACAGTACTATTTATTCCTGGATTTTTTAACCTGAAAAAAATAAATCCTTGCATTACTAAAAGCAGTCCGCTAAGAACTGATAAAAAAAACATTAAAGCAAGCAAGTAAGAAGGAGTAATAGCTATTTGAAAAAACAAATCATTTCCTGGAACAGATATTACAGGAATATATAAGTAAATGAAAAAGAAAATTAAAGAAATTAAAATCCAGGAAAAAAAATAGTGTGGAAGTTTTACGACTTCAAAAAAAGCTGATTTAAAAAAATTTAATGCAAGCATTTAAATCAAAACTAAAAATGAATAAAAGGCAGAAAACTATTCTGCCAAGACATCAAGTGTTTGCTTGAAAGTACTAAAATCTTGGGCTCCAACAAGCAATACAGCTATTTTGCTTTGCTCTTTGTCTTTTACAACAACAAAAAATTCATCTCTCAATCCTTTTGCCATTAACTTGCTTTTCAAAGCAAATAATTTTGAATCTTTTCCCTGAGTGTCTTTACCAATTAAGTAAAAAGAAGGTGTTCCATTTACTCCAAATTGATCTCCAACAACTGTATCTTCTTCAACATTTGAAGCAAATTTTCCTGAATCAAGGCATTCATTAAGTTTAGTTGAATCCATTCCTGAAATCTTTGCAGCTGCTTGCTTTAAGTCATCTACGCTGAATCTAACTGTTCCAGCTCCTTTAGGGTTTTGCATTTCAAAAATTGCGTCATGCATTTCCCAATACTTTCCTTGCTCTCCAGCACATCTAGCTGCTTCAGATCCTTTAGGAGCATCCACATGCCCTAATTGAATCAATGGAAAATCTCTGAAATAAGCTTTTGCTTTACCACTTGCAACAAATTCTTTTTCTAGTTGAGGATAAACATCATTAAAATGCCTTCTACAAAAAGGGCATTGATAATCTGAAAACTCAACTATTTCAAGAGTTGCAGTATTACTTCCTTTCACTGCAGCATATTTTTCAGTTAAAGGCTTTAAACTTAATTCAACTGCTTGATTTGAAGGTGGTGTTTGAGGTTGAACTTGAGCGCCTCCTTGAGGAGTAGTTCCACTAGGAGTTGAAGGAGTATTTGCTTTAAGAGTAGTTAAACCAGTCAAACCAGTACTAATATTATTTCCAACATACAAAATAGTTACTGATAAAATTAAAGTAGCTATAACAATGCTAAAAGGCAATGCATATTTTTCTAAAACATCTGACATTCAAAAACCCTCTCAAAAAACGCAATATTTTACTATAAAAAGCTAAAAAAATCTCAAAAAAAACCCTTTTTTATACTTAATTAGGATCATTTAAGTATTTAAAGGTACTGGAATGCAAAGCCTGCTATGTTGTCCTGAATTAATTTCCTCTCTACGTTTTGGTTTGTTGAACTCTTTTAATAAGAAGGCCTATGCAGCAAATCAATCCTTCAAACAAAAACTTTAAATAGTATCTCAACTATTAGTTATGTTATATAAATTTTAGCAGGGATCAAATGTATATAAATAGATTTTTAGAAAAGGATTTAGAGACATGTTTAAATAGGAGAGAAATTATTGGGATAATTGGACCAAGACAGAGCGGGAAAACCACTTTATTGGAACATTTTTTTGAACGTTTGGAGAATGCCTATTTTTTGAATTTTGAAGACAGAGAAACACTAGAATTATTTAATGAAGACATTAAATCTTTTGCAGAGCTCTATGTTAAGCCTTACAAGTATTTGTTTATTGATGAATTTCAATATGCTAAAGAAGGTGGAAAAAACCTAAAATATATTTATGATACTTATAAAACTAAAATTTTTATTTCAGGATCTTCTGCAACTGGTTTGTCAATTCATGGAATAAAATATTTGGTTGGCAGAATTTTTGTTTTTAATCTTTATCCTTTTTCTTTTAATGAATTTCTTTCATATAAAGAGCCAACATTTTACAAAAATATTTATCTAAAAAACAAATTTACAAAACCTATAATTGATAAAATTCTCCCATATTTTAATGAATTTTGCATATATGGAGGGTATCCTAACGTTGTTTTATCGCAAAACGATAAAGAAAAGGAAATTGTTTTGCGCAATATTTACAATACCTATTTTCTTAAAGAAATAAAAGAGATTCTTAATATTCGTGAAGATTATAAATTAAGTAAACTTATTCATGCAGTTTCGTTAAATTTGGGAGGTTTAACTAATTATAATGAATTATCAAATGTGGCTGGTTTTAAGTATAAAGAATTGATTGACAATTTAAATATCTTGGAAAAAACTTTTATATCCTTAAAAAGTCAACCTTTTTATATGAATAAAAGAACTGAATTGGTCAAAGTACCAAAAATATTTTTCCTAGATAATGGTTTTAGAAATACTGTTATAAAAAATTTTCAACCACTGAAAAACAGGCAAGATAAAGGAGCCTTATATGAAAATTTTGTTGCTTCAGAGCTTGCAAAAAAGCAAAATGAAATAAAGTTTTGGAGAAGCAAGTCTAAAGCCGAAGTCGATTTTATTCTAGAAAAAAATGGAAAAATTGTTCCAATTGAGATTAAATCAAATCTTGCAAAACCTGTATTCAGTAAATCTTATGTAAGTTTTCTTGAAAAATATAAACCAAAAAAAGGCTTCATTTTATCAGAAAATCTTGTAGCAGAAAAAAAGAAAATAAAATTCAGGCCAATATTTTCAATTGGACAATTAGTTTAGTTTTCCGGTGAACTCGCTCCCATTATTTTTATGCTGAAAAGAACATCAACTATTTGAAAAACGTCCCTAGGGAAAATTCATATTGATAAAGTAGGTTAAATAATTTACCGGCAAAGACAAATTTTAGAAGGATTGTTAAAAGAATTCTAAAATCAAACGCTTAGGAATAATGAAATTAGTTAGTGGAATTAACTGCTGCTTCAACCTCTGATCTTAGAGTTCCATAACTTGAAATTTTTTTTCCATTAACAAAGAAAGTAGGCGTAGAAGTTACATTAAGTTTTGAAACTAAAGTTAAATCTTCTTGGATAACGTTTTGAGTAGAAAAATTTTCAATACAAGAATTAAAGGTTCCAGAATTCAAGTTAAGTGATTGCGCATATTCCTTTAATTTTTTTTCAACTTCTTTACCTTGAAGGGAATCCCATTCCCCAACCTTTCTTTGAGACTCAAATAATTTGTCGTGATATTCCCAAAACTTTCCTTGATTTCCAGCACATTCAGAGGCAATTGCTGCAATAAAAGCATTTTCATGAATAGAGGTTAAAGGCAAATGCCTGTATTCAAAAACAATTTTATCCTTGAATTCTTGAAAAACCTGTTTAGTTATTGGATAAGCTGCTCCACAAGCAGGACATTGAAAGTCTGAAAACTCTACAACTCTTACTTTAGCATCTGGATTGCCTTTAAAATTTTTTGAAGCAGGAATTTCAATGTTTTTTGAATCAACATTAAAAAAGAATAAAGCAATTGAAGCAATAACTAAAACAAAAAGCAATGCAATTACTATATAAATAAATTTATCAGTTGATTCTTTTTTTTCAACTCTAAATTTTTCAAAAGATTTTTTACTCAAAAATATTACAACTCCAAGTTATTTCTTTTTCTTGTTTTCATTTAAAACAGGTTTATCTTGTAAATGACTTTCTTGAAAGTCTTCATCAAATTCTTTAATATCTTCTTCATCTAATCCGAGTTCTTTAAGTTTATTTTCATGATCTTTTAAAGTCATTTTATCAAAATCTTTTTTCCATATTTCAAAATCAGCAGTCATTTTAATATGAGTTCCTTCTACAGGTTTTTGAGGCATTCGTCTAACCATTAAAACACCATAGTTAAGTAATGAATAATTAACTTTTTAAATATTAATTCTAATCATTAAACCAACGAAGATTTAACTATTTTAGAAAGACTTGAAGGATTTAAAGAAGCCGATCCAATTAATAAGCCTTGAATATTTTTCAATGAAGCAATTTGCTTAGAGTTTTCAGGGGAAACACTTCCCCCATAAAGAATTAATATGTTTGCGCCTTTTTTTCCAAAAAAAGAAATTAATTGTTTTCTAATAATTAAAACTGCTTGACGAATATCTTTAATTGAAGCTGAAAGTTTTTCACTTGAATCTTGGAAACTACTAATTGCATACACTGGCTCATAAGCTATTACTAGTTGTTCAGAAGAAGAAAGTTTCACTCCTTTAAGGCATTCAATTAATTGAGTTCTTAAAACATTAAAGGTTTGGTTTTCTTTTTTTTCTTTAAAAGATTCTCCAATGCAAAGAATTGGAATCAGTTTATGCTTTAATGCATTTAAAATCTTTTTATTAATTAATTCATTTGATTCATTAAAAATAATTCTTCTCTCTGAATGCCCCAATAAAACATATTTTACTCCTAATTCTTTCAACATTAAAGGAGATATTTCTCCAGTGAAAGCTCCTTTGTCTTCAAAAAACATGTTTTGAGCTCCAAGAAAAACGTTTGGTAAAATAATTGATGAATGAAATGATTCAAGAGAAGTAAAAGAAGGGCAAAAAACTAATTCAATTCCTGAGGAAAAAAAATTCACAGAAGAATTGGCTTCAACAAATTTATTAAACAAGTTAATTGAATCATCTAAAGTTAAATTCATCTTCCAGTTTGCAACAATTAATTTATTCATTTAAAGAGTATTGAAACGAAAACAATTTAAATAAAATTAAATCCATTTTTTTCTCCTAAAATAAAGCAACATTATTATTGCAACTAAAACCATTGCGCCTAAAGCAAAGAAATATCCAAATTGTTTTCCCAAAGGCGAATGAATTTCTGGCATGAATTGAAAATTCATTCCATAAATTCCGGCAATTAAACTCATTGGAAATAAAATTGTTGTAAAAATAGTTAAAAACTTCATTACCTCATTCATTCTATTAGAAACAATTGAAAGATATGCCTCCAGAGAAGAAGTAATTAAATCCCTATAAGTATCAATCATGTCTTGCATTCTAATAGTGTGATCAAACAAGTCTCTAAAGAAAAGAATGTTCCCAGGTTTAATGAAAGAAGATTGGCGATTAGTTAAAAACAAAAGCAATTCTCTTTGAGGAGACAAGATTTTCCTAAACTCTAAAACAACTCTTTTCACTTTAAACAAACTGCTAAGTGTTTGCTCATTTGGATTACTGAATAACCGGGTTTCAAAAGAATCTAAAACATCATCAATTTCATCCAAAATAGGAAAATACGCATCCAATAAATTACTTAAAATCAAGTAAAACAATAAATCAGGAGATTTTGGAATTAAATGGTTTTTTTCCGAAACGTTTTTTTCAACTAATTCAATTGAATCAAGAGATGTTTCATGAACTGAAATTAAATAGTTTTTTCCTAGAAAAATATTCAATTCATGTTTATGAATTTCAAATTCTTCATAATGAAGTGATTCAACTACGAAAAACACGAAGTCTTTTTGTTGCTCCATTTTTGGACGCTTGTTAAAGGAAAAAGAATTGTCTAAAAAAAGTTTGGGAAAAGAAAAACTTTCTTTAATAAATTTTTTGTCTTCAATTGAAGGAGATTGAATATCAAGCCATAAAACAGATTTAGGTTTATTGATAAGTGAAGTAATTTTGGAAGCATCAACTGCCTGAAAAAAACCATTACTTAAAGATAAAACTTTCAAGCTCATTTAAACAACCTTTAAATGATTAGTAAAAGGAGATTCAAATATTTAATTTTTCCGTTGATTGAAGTAATTTCTGGTAAAAATGAATAAAAAGTTAAAAATACAACGTTAAATAATTATTATATGCTTTCAACAACTCAGGCAAGTGAATTTGATAATTTAGTTAAAACAGTAATGCAATATAATGCTTCAATAAACATTAATGCATTCAAAAACGCGTTTAGTTTACTTGAAAAATATAATGCAGTACATTGGAAGACAAAAAAGCCTTTCGTTGAAATTGATTTAATTCTAGCAAACATGTTAGCAGATTTAAATTTGGATAGCGCTACAATAATTGCTGCATTATTATATCATCCTTTTATTTATTCAGGGTTAACAGAAAAAGAAGTTGAGCAAGTTAACTCTGAAAGTAAAAATATTTTAAATAATTTAAAAAAATTCAAAGAATACGAAGAAAAGATTTCAAGCAAAGAAGACTTGCAAAAACTTGTTCTAGCAATGACTAAAGATCCAAGAATAATTATATTTAAAATGACTAAACAGTTAATGTATTTAAGGCTTGCAAACTTCATTGAACCAAATCACATAAAAATTTGTGCTGATGCAGCAATGGAGATTTATGCTCCGATTGCACACAAACTTGGAATAAATAAAATTAAATCAGAATTAGAGGATTTAGCATTCAAATACTTACAACCAGATACTTATGAGGGATTAGAAGAAAAAATTACAGCACTTGAAAGAGAAGACAATCTTAAAACAATTAAAAAAATAATGGAAGACGAATTAGCAAAAAATGAAGTTAATGCAGTTATATTTGGCCGCCCAAAACATATTTTCAGTATTTATAAAAAAATGCAGAGAAAAGAAAAACCATTTGAAGAAATATATGATTTAACTGGGTTAAGAATAATTTGTGAAACAAAAAAAGAATGCTATGAAATTCTTGGAATAATTCATTCCTTATGGAAACCCTTGCCAGGAGAATTTGATGACTACATTGCAAAACCAAAACCAAACATGTATCAAAGTTTGCATACAGCTTTAATTGGCCCGGATAAAAGAGTCTTCGAAGTACAAATTAGAACAAAAGAAATGGATAAAGTGGCTGAATACGGTTATGCTGCTCATTGGAAATATAAAGGATATAAATCAGACAAAAAATGGGAGAAAAAACTTGCATGGGTTAAACAAATGATGGCTTGGAGACAAGACTTAAGAAAGTCATCTGAATTTATGGATTCATTAAAATCGGATTTCTTTGAAGACGAAATATTTGTTTTCACTCCAAAAAGGCAAGTAATTGAATTGCCTCAAGGATCTACTGCGTTAGACTTTGCTTACTCTATTCATACTGAAATAGGACATAAATGCAGTAAAGCAAAAGTAAACAACAAACTCGTGCAATTAGGATATGAATTGCATTCAGGAGATACGGTGGAAATACTCACTTCTGAAAATCAAGAACCAAAAAGAGACTGGATTACAATGGTTAAAACAAGCAAAGCTAAAACAAAGATCAGACAAAAACTTCAATTAAAAGCAATTCATAAAAAAGAAGAACAAATTAAAACACTGAAAAGTTTAGTAATAAAAAAATTAAATGATGAAGACATTAGGTTAGCGAAATGCTGTTTGCCTATTCCAGGAGATGAGGTTTTAGGATATTACACTACTAAAAGAAAAACAATTGTTCATAGAACTAATTGCGCTAATGCAGGAAAACAAAAAAGCAGTAACAGGTTAATAAGTGTTGCCTGGGATGTAAAAGGCAATGACAAGTTTTTAACAGAAGTAAGAGTTGAATTTCAAGATACTCCTGGAATGCTATCAGAACTACTTAAAGCATTCTCTAATTCAAATATTTCAATTAAGTCAACTGATGCAAAAACAATTGATTCAAATAAGTCAAGAGCAATTTTTACATTTGATGCAAAAAACGTGGAAGAGGTAGCAAAACTAACAGACAAACTTGCAAAAATAAAAGGAGTAACATTTGTTGAAAGAGCCTAAACCCTGACTTGCAAGGGAAATTAGAAAAAAAATTATTCATACCTTAATGCTTCAACTGGGTCCATTTTTGCTGCAACAAATGCAGGGTAAATTCCCGAAAGCACCCCTACTATTACAGCAAAAAAGAAAACTTGTAAAATTAAAAAAATTGTTACAGCAGTTTTCAAAGCAAAGAAAAAACTTAAAGCAAAAGAAATAAAGCTCCCAAAAAGTATTCCCAAAATTCCTCCAATTACTCCAACAAATAATGATTCAAGCAAAATCAAAAAAATAATATCTTGATTTGTCCAACCAATTGCTTTTAATGCACCAATTTCTTGAAATCTTTCAAATACACTCATTAAAACAGTATTCATTATACCAATACCAGCAACAATTCCAGAAATTCCAGCAACAAAAAAAACAATTAAACGAAAAGAATTAATAAAATCTCCAAACAAAGAAGACAAGTCACTTAAAGTAAAAGCCTCTGCTTCGGATTCCGAAAAACGAAAATTAAACAAATCAGAAATTTTTTTAGCTTCATCCGGATTGTTTAATCCAACAACAAAGCCTGTAACTTTTTGAAAAGGAAAATTCAGTAAAGTTCTTGCATCAGATAAATCCATCCAAACACCATAATTCAAAAAACTGCTTGGAGCTTCATAAATTCCAACTATTTCAAAGCTTTCACCATTCAAATTAATTTTGTTTCCAACAAATTTATCAAAATCTTCAGCTAATTGCTTTCCAATAACTACTGCTCCTTTATCTCCAGGCTTTAAGTGTCTTCCTTTAATTATTTCAAACACAAATGCAACATTTCCGGCAGAAGAATTTTTTACAATATCATAACCTCCAATTCTGGCGTTTGGAACTAAATTTGAAGGATTTTTTCCATCAATTGATTTTAATTGGCCTTGAATAAATGGAACTGATTTTTTTACTCCAGAAATTAAATCAATTTTTTGCTCCCAATCAAGTGAAATAGAATTAAAAATTGGGTCTGATCCTCCTCGTTGAGTTACTCTAATTCCTTGAATTGAAGAAAAAACATTTGAAACATCTAAAAAAACTCCATCCACAACTGAAACTAAAGACATTATTGCTGCAACCCCTACAACAATTCCAAGCAAAGCCAAAAAAGTCCTCTGCTTCCTCCTAAAAATATTCGATAAAGCTAATTTAAACAATTAAACACCTTTACTTTGTTTTTTAAAGCTTGTTTTAACAATTAATCCATCCTTTAAATGAAAACTTTTATTAACAATTGACAAAAAAGATTCGTCGTGTGAAACAATTACAAAAGTTTTTTTTTCTTCTTGATTTAATTTAAGCATTAAATCAATAATTTTTTGTCCAGTAGCAGAATCAAGATTTCCAGTTGGTTCATCAGCTAAAATAATGTCAGGATTATTAATTAAGGCTCGAGCAATTGAAACTCTTTGCCTTTGCCCTCCTGAAAGCTGCGAAGGCAAGTGAAACATTCTATCCTCTAATCCAACTTCTTTTAATAGTTTTACAGCTCGCTCCTCTAATTCATGTTTATTTGCATCAATTGTTTCAGTTGGAATTAAAACATTTTCAAATGCATTCAAAGTTGGAATTAAGTGAAAGGCTTGAAAAACAAAACCAATTTTATGTCTTCTAAGCAAAGCCAGTTCATGATCATCTAAATGAGAAATATTGTGATTATCAATAATTATTTCTCCAGAAGAAGGATGATCTAAAGCTCCAAGCAAATGCATTAAAGTACTTTTACCAGAGCCTGAAGGACCAATAATTACTACAAAATCTTTTCTATTAATATCTAAAGAAACTCCTCTTAGAGCAGGAACTTCTACTTCTCCAAGCATGTAAATTTTTGAAATATTTCTTGCTTCAATTAATGCCATAAAAATCTTTTCCAAAAAAAATTAATCCCTTAAAGCCTCAATTGGTTGTAAATTAGAAGCAATCCAAGCAGGATAAACGCCAGAGAATACTCCAATAATTAATGCAAAAAACAAGGCTTGAAAAACAAGTAAAGGATTAACAACTGAAACCAATCCAAAACTTGTTTTCAAAAAAAATGAAACAATAAATCCAAGTAAAACTCCTAAAACTCCTCCAAAAAAAGAAACAAACAATGACTCAAATAAAATCATTCTCAAAATATCTATTTTACTCCAACCAATTGCTTTCAATACTCCTATTTCTTTTCTTCTCTCAAATACACTCATTAAAACAGTATTCATTATACCAATACCAGCAACAAATGCACTTAAACCTGCAACAATGAATACAAGAAGACGCAGGTTTCCAAGAATTCCTGAAAACTGAGCAGAAAAATCACTTGCAGTTGAAGCATCTAATTTATCTTTAAAGGAAAAATTAATTAATTGTCTAATCTTTACATCTTCATCTGGATTAATTGGTTCAACATAAAAAGAGGAAACCTTATCATTAGAAATATTAAAAAGCTCTCTAGCTGCATCAATATCCATTGTAATAACTGATTCAAATAAAGGGGAATCGCTTTCATAAATTCCTTTCACAACAAAGTCATTCCCATTAATGTTAAGTTTATTTCCAACAAATTTTTTTAAATCATTAGCAATGGCTTTACCAATTACTATTCCTTTTTTATCTCCTGATTGAATTGCCTCTCCTGAAACAATTCTAATAGAATAAACAGGGTTCTTTAACTTGAAATATTTTTGCAGTCCGATTCCATAAACACTAATTGTTCCACCAAAAGAAAAAGTATTAGGCTTGCCTTCAATTTGAAAAGGAATTCGCCAAATTTCTGGAACAACTACTCCTACTCCTGAAACTTTTTCCAGTTTTTCTTCAAAACCAGAATCAATAAATGAAAGAGTATGATCAATGGCTCCATTTTCAACAACTAAAACAGATTTAATATTTGAAACAGCTAAATCAAATTCTGATTGCAGGCCATCCACAACTGAAACTAAAGACATTATTGCTGCAACCCCTACAACAATTCCAAGCAAAGCCAAAAAAGTCCTCTGCTTCCTCCTAAACAAATTAAAAAAAGAAACCCTCCACAAACCAAAAAACCTCCACAAAAATCAGTTACTGTTTTTTGCAAACTTGTTTCTAACAAAATATCTTAAAAGCAAACGCAAAATCAAGTAAACCAATAATAATACAACAGCTAAAACAAGTAATAAAAAAATAGGGTTTTCAGGAGGTTTTTCATAAACAAATAATTCAATACTTTTTTCTAAGAAAACCTTTTCATCTAATTCATTAAAAAACGAAATAAGTATTTTTGCATTATAGCTTCCTTGCTTCACTGAAGGCAAAATACTTAAATCAAACAAAGCAGAAGAAGAATCATTTGGATCAATATTTCCTAAAAAAGCATTTTTTGATCCACTAAATCCTTCAGGCAAATCAAGTTTTAATTCAACCGCTTTTGCCTTGGTTTTACCAATATTATCTAATTGAATTGATAAAGAAAAATTACTTCCTTGAAGCAATTTTTTTTCTTTTGAATTCCCTTGAACACTAAAATCCACTCCACTTAAAACAATTTCAGGTTTATCTTTTACTTCAAAAGAAATTTTTTCAACATCCCTGTTATTTGAATCCAATTGAGAAACAGTTAATTTATAGTTATAAACTCCTAAAGAAGTTTCTTTTCCTAAAAACAAACTAAAATTAATTTGCCTTGAATCATCAATTGAAATATTTCCTAAACGCAAACTATTTTCAGTTAAAGGAATAATATTTCCAAAAGTAGTGAAACCATCCGGCTCTAAAACGACTTGAACATTTCTTGCTTCAAATGAACCAATATTCTTAACTATGCCATTAATTTTAACAGCATCCCCTATATAGGATGAAACATTGTCAACATTGATATTAGTTAAATCCAAGGAATAAAATCCTTTAACATCAACTGCAATGTTTTGATCTATTACAAAATTTTTATCATCATCCTCTCTTTTATAAACAATTTTTAATGGAATCGAATATGTTGAAGGAATAGTTTTTTTACCAACTTTAAATGATAACACCGCAGTTCTAGTTGAATTAGTTGGAAAAAAACCAATCAAATCATTTGATTTAATTGACTCGAATTCTTTTGGAAAAAAAGAAATCACAGTCAAATTATTGGCAGTA
Source organism: uncultured archaeon (assembly GCA_964373795.1). Taxonomy (GTDB): domain Archaea; phylum Iainarchaeota; class Iainarchaeia; order Iainarchaeales; family DATDZZ01; genus CAYJVY01. Next base: position 89,783 of record CAYJVY010000001.1, read on the forward strand.
GTTCCAATGCCTCTATTTTTTAAGTCAATTTTAATTGAAACCATGTCTCCAGGGTAAATAATTGAGGGGTTTAGAGAAGTTGAATCAACCACAATTAAATTAGTTGGAAATTCACTTGTTGCACTAGCAAAAGAAAAAAATAAAACTAAAAAAAACAAAAAAAATTGAATTTTCAAAAAATCACTTATACAAATTAAATAAAATCTTAATTTAATTATTTCTTTTCAGGCCTCATTTGAGGAAACAAGATTACATCTCGAATTGTTGAAGAATCGGTTAACAGCATTGTAAGCCTGTCAATTCCTATTCCCATTCCACCAGTTGGAGGCATTCCACACTCCATTGAATTAACAAAATCAAAATCAATTGGATGATTTTCTCCTTTAACTCTACCAAATTCTTGTTGTTCTTCAAAAATCTTTAACTGAACAATTGGATTATTTAATTCAGAGTAACCATTTCCTACTTCCCATCCATTAATGTAAGGCTCTAGTCTTTCAATTAATTCAGGAAATTCTCTGTGAACTTTACACAAAGGAGTTGTTTCTTTTGGATGATCAATTACAAAGGTTGGCTGAATTAAATACTCTTCACAAAGTTTTTCAAACAATTTTGCAATTGCAAGCCCTCGAACAAAATCAATTGCAGGCAATTCAATTTTATGTTCAGCAATTAATTTCTTTAAATCTTCATCAGAGAGTTTATCCACATCTAAGTTAGCATATTTTTTCAATGCATCATACATTGAAATTCTATTCCAAGGACTTTGAACATTAATTTCTTTTCCAGCATAAGAAAATTTTAAAGAAGATTTCACTCCTTTCACAACAAATTGAAACAATTTTTCAGTAAAATTCATTACATCATTGTAATCCCAATATGCTGAATAAAATTCAAGCATTGTAAATTCAGGGTTATGAGTTTTATCAACATCTTCATTTCGAAAATTCTTGCAAATAGTGTAAACCTTTTCAAATCCTCCAATAATTAAACGCTTCAAGTAAAGCTCTGGAGAAATAGATAAATAAAAATCTGACTTCCAAGCATGAGATTTAGTTGTAAAAGGACGGGCATTTGCTCCTCCATAAACTGGCTGCAGTAAAGGAGTTTCCACTTCAAGAAAACCATTTTCATCCAAAAACTGTTTCACTAATTTAATAATTTTAGTCCTAGTTTCAAACACTTTTCTAACCTCTGAATTCATAATTAAATCCAAATGCCTTTGCCTATGCCTTAATTCAATGTCTTGCAATCCATGCCATTTCTCAGGCAACGGAAGCAAAGACTTAGATAAAAAAGTTAACTCTGAAACTAAAACAGTTACTTCCCCCATTTTAGTTTTAAACACTTCTCCTTTAACTCCAACAAAATCCCCTCTATCCAAGCAATCCTTTAATTTTAAAGAATTCTCTGAAGAAAAACCTTTTTTCACGCAAACCTGAATCTTTCCCTTTCCATCAACTAAATCAAGAAAAGTTAAACCACCAAAACCTCTGGAAACCATTATTCTTCCACAAACAGATACAATGTCTTTTGTATGCTCGGCAGGACTTAATTTAGAATCATATTTTTCATGCAATTCAGAAGAAAAATGAGTTCTAGAAAAACTATAAGGAAAAGGATTCACTCCAAGAGAATTAATTTTCTCCAAATTTTTTAACTTTGCTTCACGCAAATCTTCAACTGTAGTCATTCAAAACCCTATTTTCTTATTAAAAACTACTAACAAACCTTTAATTTTCTTTCTCTTTAGGCAACTTACACTTTTTCTTTCTTTTGCAAGCTTTTCTTTTTAAGAAAAGCTTAAGGCAGGAGGAAAAGGTTAAATAAGAATTAAAAAACAAATATGTTATGGCAAGCAGACAACCAAGAAAAATAAGAGGACAAATAACTCCTCAAGAAAAGAGAAGAATTAAACCAAGAGAAAGAAAGTTAGTAGAGGAAATTAAAGCAACAAAAAAAGAACATCCAACAATAAAGTATAAAATTCCTACTCAGTCACTAGAAGAAACAGAAAGAATATTAGAATTTCCTATTAAAACTTTTTTAAGAAGCAGGGTTAGTGAAAATGCAAAAGCAAGAGTAATAGAGTTAGGTTGTGGTCCAGGCATAGTGACAATAGATGTTGCAAATCAATTTAAAGAAAAAGTAGAAATTCATGCAACCTCTTTAGCCTCACACTCTAATTGGAGAACTCGTCCAGAAATAAAATGGCTTGTTGCAAGATTTGAAAAAGTTCCAGGAATAATGAAAAAAAGATTGAAAGGAAAAAAGATTGATTTAATATTTTCTGAAGGAGGAATACTTCTTGCAGTAAATACAATGGATATTTCAAGATTAGGAAAAACTTTAAGTGAATTAATTGACTTGCTTGAAGTAAATGGAAAAATAGTCTTCGACTTTCAATCACAAGAGGTAAATTCGTTAATTCATTCAATAATGATTGCAAGAGGCAGAGAAAAAACTTTCAAACAAATAAGAGTTAAAGAAACTCCAAGCAGAGAACACAAAGAAACAACAATTCTAGAAATAACTAAAATTGCAGGATAAAATTTTTTTAATAACTATTTTTCTAACCCTAATCAAAACAACTGCAACAAACAATGCATTAATTGCTGCTCCTAGATATGTGTGAAAAAAATCATGCAAATAATCTGCACACGGAAAAATAAACAAATAAATGATGGTTCAACAATCACATGTGTTTAATATGACAGCCTCACCGGCTGTTGACTCAGCCACGCCGGCTGTTGACTCAGCTTCGTCGGCTGATCGCTTCAGCCACGCCGGCTGAACGGCGAAAGAAAAGATTAGTGGGAAGAGCGGGAGTTGAACCCGCGACACCACGGTCTTCAGCTTCACCCAAACCAAACCAATATTCAACGAATTGACTTAGGTTTGTCGTGTGCTCTCCTGAGCCAAAAATAAGGATTCCGATATGGCTCCTAAATTTTTTCAGGCTGAGCCGAAGGTTATTATTCCTTAATAAAAAAAAGGCTAATAATTACCTTCCCAGCTGAGAGTCAAAAAGACCCTAGCTTTCCCACTAAATAGAATTTACTAAGTGAAAGATTTTAAAAGTTGCTATTAAAAGAGCTATTTCATAAAAGGTTTAAGGTTTTCAGCTTTGCCAAGGTATTTTACAACTCTTTGTCTAGCTCCATTACTAGTCCAATGACTTTCAACTAAATAGTAATAAATTTGTCCGTGAATTACTTTTTTTCGAACAAAACTCATAACATGTTTTAGGCACCAGAATTGATTTAAATATATTCTTTTCTCCTCTAAAAAAAAGGAATTTAAAGGAGAGATTTTAGGCACCAGGATACTAAAATAATAAAAAGATTGAAGAATTCCTGGTAGAAAACGAGCCTGGGGGGATTTGAACCCTCGACACACGGCTTAAAAGGCCGCTGCTCTACCAGGCTGAGCTACAGGCCCGTTATAAAGGAAATAGGTTAACGAAAACAATTTATAACTAATTGTTGAAACAAGAATTATTTTTTTACAGTTAATTCTTTTAATCCATTCATGTAAGGATGTAAAGCCTTTGGAATTTTAACACTTCCATCCTTTTGTTGAAAGGTTTCCAAAATAATTCTTAAAACTCTGGAAGTAGCAATCATTGTATTATTTAAAGTGTGAACAAATTCTTTTTCTCCATTCTTTTTCCTGAATTTAATGTTAGAGCGAACTGCTTGATATGAAGTGCAGTTACTGCAACTCATTAACTCAATAAATTTTTCTTCCCTAGGAGAAAAACCTTCAATGTCATATTTTTTTGCAGCAATAGATCCAATGTCTCCAGTGCAAACATTTACAACTCTATAAGGAATTTCAAGTTTTTGAAGCAATTCCTCAGAGTTTTTAAGCAATTCTTCATGCAACCTCCAAGAATCATTTGGATGGCAAAGAATTACTTGTTCAACTTTATTAAATTGATGAACTCTAAACAAACCTCTTTCATCAATTGAATGCTTGCCAATTTCTTTTCTAAAACACGGAGACAAACCAGTTAACTTAATTGGAAGCACTTCTTCAGATAAAATGTCATTAGAATAAAGAGAAACTAATGGATGTTCTGAAGTAGCAATCAAAAACAATTCTTCTCCTTCAATTTTGTATAAAACCTCTTTAAAGTAATTTAAATCAGTTACTCCTTCGTAAGCCTTTTTTCGCAGCAGGAAAGGAGGTTCAATAAAAGTAAAACCTTTTTTTAAAAGCAAATCAATTCCAAATCTCTGCAAAGCCAAATCAAGCAAAGCAATATCTCCTTTCAAATAATAAAATCCTGAACCAGAAACTTGAACTGCTTTTTTAAAATCAGCTCCTCCAAGTCTTTCAGCTAATTCTCCGTGATGAAGCAAATTAAAATCGGATTTAACTGGTTTGCCATGAGTTTTCACTACAACATTTTCAGAATCATCTTTTCCAATTGGAACAGATTCATGCAAAATATTTGGAATCCTCATTAAATAAAAATTAATTTGCTCTCTTAAAACATTTTGACTTTCCTCTAAATCCTTAATTCTAGAAGGTAATTCCTTTGCTTCTTGAATTAATTTTTTAGCATCCTTTTTCTGCTTTAAAAGAACCTCGATTTCTTTGGTTAAATCATTTCTTTTCTTTCTAAGAGACTCGGTTTCTTGAAGTAACAACCTATATTTTTCATCCTTTACAAGCAAATCCTTTATCCAAGGAAGTTTCTCTAAATCATTTCTTTTCCTCAAATCTGCTTCAACAAGAACAGGATTTTCTCTAATAAACTTAATTTCAAGCATTAAATCACTGAAATTTATATACAGAATGTAATTACATAAATATTAATAAGCAATTCTAAGGAACAAAAATGCAAATAACAATAGTAAGATATGGACATAGAATTATAAGGGATGCAAGAGTTACAACTCACTGTGCTTTAGTTGCAAGAGCTCTTGGAGCAAAAAAAATGATTTTAATAGGAGAAGAAGACTTAAACTTCAAAAACCAAATACAAAAAATAAACGAAGAGTGGGGAGGAAAATTTGAAATAGAATTCAACAAAACATGGAAAGAATGCTTTAAAAAACTAAAAAAAGAAAACACAACAATCATTCACAACACAATGTATGGAATACCAATTCAAAAAAAAATAGATGAAATAAGAAAAAAAGAAAAAATAGCAATAGTTATTGGAAGCAAAAGAGTACCAAAAGAAATATACCTTGAAAGTGATTACAATATTGCAATTACAAACCAGCCACATTCCGAAATAGCTTCACTAGCAATAACATTACACGAAATACTTCAAGGAAAAGAACTAGAAAAAGAATTCTCAAACCCAAAAAAGAAAATTATTCCAAGCGAAAAAAGAAAAAAAATAGTAAAAACATCAATTAAAAAAGTTAATTCTAGATAATTATTTTAAATCTCTTTAGTAATAGACGCGATTCAAATGGTGGAAAAAATAAATATATTAAATCTTAATATAACAAAAGACTTTTTATCTAGTCTAGGAGGAGAAAATGCAATAAAGTTAGTTACAATCTGCCAAAAAAAACGAAAAAAAGTAACAGATGAAGAAATTGGAAAAAGCATGAAAAACCTTAAAATAACAGAAATAAGAGCACTATTAAATAGATTACATTACAAAGGAATAGCGAACTATGCAAAAAAAAGAGACTCAAAATCAGGATGGTATCATTATACCTGGGATGTTAAAAATACTCGAATAGCTGAATTAATTATAGAAGAACAAAAAAACCACATAGAAAAACTAGAACAAAAAATACAATTTGAAGAAGGACATGAATTTTTTACCTGTAAAAAAAATTGCGACAATGTTGCCTTTGAGATAGCAGCGGAATATGCATTTAAATGCCCAAAATGTAGCAAAGAAATGGATTTAATTGATACACAATCAAAAATAAAAAAAGTAAAAAACCAAATAAATTCAATAAAAAAAGAAATGGAAATACTAAGAAAAGTAACATGAAACACAAATAGTTGGACAAAAAAATACAATTCTAAAACCCTTTAAAACCCATTTAAATGCGTAATAAACCAGTTTTATCAATATTTTAATATAATACAACCCAAAAATAATAGCGGGGTAGGGCAGTCTGGAGTGCCCGTCGGGCTCATAACCCGAAGGTCAAAGGTTCAAATCCTTTCCCCGCTATTAAGGTGTTTGTCGATTTTTTTTAACGTACATTCTGGAACTTCTGCTAATTCTTAAAAACAAAACTAAAAACCTTCTATTTAATAATAAAAAAAATATTAAAATAGTAAGTCTCAAAAATTGATTGCCTTTTTTAAAAAATTAAAACCTATAAATATACATAACAAAATAGTGTAAAATTAACTCTCACTTATCAAAAAAACACAAAAAAAATACTAAAAACACCAAAAAAACAAACAATTGCAACAACAAATTAGTAATTACTAAGAAAGTAGTAAATACAGTAAATATTTAAAATAATTACGGTCATTATAGTAATTATGGTTTTAAATATTTTAAAAAAAACTTTAAACAAAATTGGAAAGTATTTAGTTAGATTTACTGGAAAAGAGGACAACACCCATGCTTCCACTATTAGTGACAACTCTAAATCTATATATGAAAAAGAGGAAAAAAAAGAGGAATTTATAGATGAAATTTATTCGATATGGGATTATCTAGAGTTTAAGGAAAACACACAAGCATATTATTTGGTTAAGATAATGGGCTTTGAAGAATGGATATCAATGGAAGAGATTAAAAGAAGAATTTTAGAATTGTTTGGGGTTTCGTTTAAGCATGAAAAAAGCTTATATTCTTATTTAAAAACACTTGTTGATGCAGGGTTGTTGGAGTATTCAAACCATGGTGGGAGAAGGTTATGGAGAAAAAAGGATTTGATAATTAGACTAAAAAAGAAAAAAGAAAAGTCTTTAACTAGTGAATTACAAATTACTTAACTCAATGTGCAATTGATTAATGTTTTTTAGTTTATTTGACAAAGTGCAACAATCCTTAAACCAGGGTAAGGAAACAATCTTTTTACTCGCCTGGAGAACATAAGTTTTATGCTCTTCTGAGGGGGTTTCATTGCTTTTTAATTGTTTTACTAGATTAGATAATCCTTCCTCCAAAGAGGTGTGTTCTTTTCCTTTTTCTATAAAAGTTCTAGAAACTAGGTCTTCCATGGCCTTAACTATTTCTTGCTCTGGAATTTTTTTTTCATCCATGTAATATACTGCTTTCCAATCGCCTTTTACTTGCCATTTATGGGCTGGATTTTTTCCTGTATTAAAAAAATCTTTTAACTTTGAAAAAGCCTCTTTTGGAATGATAACACTATTTTTACCTGGTCTGACAAATGGAATGTCAGATAAAACTCCTTGTCTGTGATATTTGTAAACCTTGCCAGATCCCTTGCAAATGTTTTGATTATATCCGTAAAGGGCTCTAAAAAGCTTCTGATAAGTATAATCTGAATGTTTCATTGATTCAGGAATAATAAATTTATATTGAATAAAATATCCTTCAAACAAAAAAACACCTTATGTATAGAAATGATACATAACTATTTATTTCTTTCTATGCCTCTTTTAAAAAAAATAATTCGTAGTGAAGGAGCTTAACGTCTTCTGTGTGTTGGTTCTTCTTCTTCCTCAGGAGCAGCTGCTCTTACATTCCCAATTACCATTATATCCTTTACAGATTTTACTGCTCTATAAGGAATGCTTTTTTCACTTATAATTTTCTTAGCTTCTTGTTTTGACCTTGCTTTTAAAGCCTCAGTAGTAATTGTCTCAAGTCTTCCTTTTTCAAGGTTTATAACAATATCAAAAACTCTTCCTTTATACTCTCCTCTGTCATTATAAATATCCACATTAAATAGTTTTGATAACCTCATCGACATAAAAATTCCTCCAAATTTAAATTATTTAATATAATATAATCTATATATAAAATACATAGTAATATTTAAACTTTTTCTAATTTTAGGAGTTTTCTTATATTGTCCAGGTATTTGTGTATTTATGTTTTAGGAATATTGTGGTTTGTTTTATTATTGGAATTGTTGGGTGTGCTATTTTAAATTGTCTAATGGGTTTTTTGTGTTTTTTAGTTGTTCTAGTGAAGTGTGTGTATAGATTTGAGTTGTATTAAGTGATGAATGACCTAAGAGAGTTTGAATTTTTCTAATATTCTCTCCTTCTTCAAGTAAATGGGTAGCATAGGAATGTCTTAATGTATGTGGGGTTAAGTGTTTTGTTATTAATGCCTTTTTTCTTGCCTTTCTTAGTATTCTTTGAATAGTATCTGTAGATATTTTTGATCCATTTTTTTTCGAAAACACATATTCTGTTTGAATTTTTTTTCTTTTTAAATACTTGTTTAATTCTTTAATCCAGACGTGGGATAAAGTAATTAATCTATCTTTACTTCCCTTTCCAGCTCGAACAATTGCTATCTCTTTTTTTAAATCCAAATCATTTAATTTAATATTAACACATTCACTTACTCTCGTGCCAGTTGAATATAAAAATTCTATTATACATCTGTTTCGTCCTGCAGGAACTGCTTTAATTAATGCCTTAACCTCTTCTTTTGTTAGTACTGTAGGAATTTTTTTTTCCTTTTTTGGGTTTTTTATATCATCTAAAATATTTTTTTTTAAATATTTTTTGAAGAAAAATTTAAGAGTTGAAAGAATTTGAGAAATAGTTGCATTTGAGTTATTTTTTTCCCGCCTCTGTATTGAGAGGTATTCCACTATATCTTCTCTTGAAATATTGTCTATCGGTTTTTTAGAATAATTAAAAAAATGGATTAAATTTAGTTCATAAGACTCAATTGTTTTAGAGGAATATCCAGCAACAATTAGTTCTTGTTTAAACCTGTTCAAGTAATTTTCAAAATCCTTTTCCATGATTTAAATAGTTTTTTGATATTATTATATTTTTCCAATATAGCCCGGAAAAGAATTAAATAGTTTAAAGTAAGAGTTTATTTGTGATTTAATGCCTTTAAGAGAACGACCAAGACCTCTTCCTAAACGACCAGAACCCCCAAGAAATTCTCCTATGGCAAGAAGAGCCTTAGAAGGAGATTTGTTTCATAGAATTATTGGAGAAATTCCCAACTTTATGGAGAAAGCAATGGAGGCATCGGATTTAGTTAAAAAAGGAGTTGCCTCTATGAGAAGAACAGCAAGTCACACTAGGTTAACTGCGTTAACTAAAGACATTAGAGTTTATGAACCAGATTTAAGAAGAAGGGCTTTAGGTAGAAATTATAGATTTAACTTTAAATCTCCTGAATGGAGGGCACTTTCCCAGCTTGCATTTGAATTAGGAGTTGATCCTGAAAGGGTTATAGACTTTTTAATTCCCTCCAAAGGAGGTAAAAGTAAAATGTCGGTTGTACAATTAATTGGAGAATTTAAAGAGTTAATTGATACCTATAAACAAGCAAAGGGACTTAACCCTAACGCCCCATTTCATGCTTTGCCTAAAGAAGAATGGTTAAATATCGGAAGACAATTGAATGCCTCAAAAATATCCCCCAAACAATTAGCAAATCACATAATGAAGCAGGCAATGCAAGAAAGCGAAAACTAATTACAAAAACTGTTCGTATTTTTCATTATTAAATTTATATATGAATCTCTTAATTTTTTTTTCATTAAAAGAATATTTATTTATTATTTGGTTTTTTTCACCAATAAATTTTTCAAATTCGAATTTCTGCATTGGATCAAGTATAATAAATTGACTTTTATATTCAGTTGTTATAATTGAGTGAGTTGAATAATTTTCTAGTTCACAAATAACTATTTCAGCATTTTTATCCCCCAAGTAAAGCATTATACTGCACATCATTACTGAGATATCTTCGTCGTCTGCTATCTTGTTTTTTAAAATATCTTTTGCGTCTAGCCAATAATTTAAATCAAACCCTATTTTGACGAAATTTATTTCACTTATGATGAAATCATAACATTTTTTTAATACAAGTAAATAATATTTGTCAAACTCGTATTTTTCTGGTTTGAATTGCTCAACAAAAGACTCAATAGTTAAATCATTTTTATTGATTAAAGATTTTATTTCTCCAACCGTTTTTTTTTCATTTTCATTAATCAATTTTTGGTATTTTTTTAGTAAGGTTTCATACAAAATTATTTTTTTTTCATTTTCATCCATAACTATAACTCGCTTTTTAGTTCGATTTTTTTATTTAAAAATTCAATTGATTTTTCTTCAATAGTTTTTTTTGTAACAATTATTTCATCACCCATTTTTTCAATTCTTTTCTTGTTTTCTGTTAAATTGTTTTCCTTTTCCTTTAATTCATTTTCAATTTCTTTTAATTCTTCGTTGAGTAAATTTATTTCTTTTTGTATTGATATATTTTCTATTCTTTTTTCAATCACTTTTTTTTCTACCTCAACTTCATTTAACTTCCAAAATATCTCAGTGAAAAAATCATATTTTTCAATTTTTTCAATTTCTTTTAACTTTTTTTCTTTTTCCACATCATTTAAGTTAATCGATTTTAATTCAATTGCTTTTTTTGTTTCTTTTAAAATGTTTTTTAGTAAATCTCCTTTCAAATCACTTTTTATGGCATTTTCAGAGTTATTTAAATAAAATTCAAGTATTTTTTCTTCTTCAGGTTTTAAAAAATATTTTTTTGATTTAATTAGTTTTTGGAGTTTTGTTAGTATTTTATTTATTGGGGCAAGTATGTCGACAAGTTTTTGCTTTATTTCTGTTTCTTTTTGAATTGTTTTTGTTGTTTTTTCTTCTAATTGTTTTAATTCAATTGCTTCGGGGTTTGAATTCTTTTCTTCCATTTCCTTTCTTTTTTTTTCTTCCTGTTTTTGGAGGTAATTAATGCAGGTTTCCAACTCTATTATTTGCTTTTCTTTTTCTTTTTTTTCTTCGATTTTTTGTTTTAAATTTAAAATGTTTAGTTCGACTTTTTTTGTTTTAAATATTTCGCTGTTTTCGAATATTTGTTTTAATTCATATGTGCAATCATTTAATTCCTTTATTTTATTCCCTACCTCTTTTACTTCTTTTTTAATTAAAGCGTTTGTTATTACAATATTTTTCCAAAAAGAGGCCAACTCGTTTGAAATTATTCCATTTGAATTAATGCAGTACTCTTGAACTATTTCTAAATTTTCAGTTGTTGGAGGGTTTAATTTTTTTATTAATGCTTTTAAATGCATTGAAAAGTGGTCTTTGTTTGTTTGAACAATTTTTCTTAATTTTTGACTTCCCTCAGTTGTAATTAGGTCTATTTTTTCAATTTCCTCTCTAATTTTGTTTAATTCATTTAATAAGTATTTTATTTCACTGAATTTTTGGAAAATGGTTTTCTTTAACTCTGTTTCTTTCACTGACTTTTTCTCTGCAATTTTTCCAGCTAATTCTGTTAAATTTAATTTTATTATTTCTTCTTCTTGTGTAAAAAATTTTTTAATAAATCCAAACATAACTTTCAATATATATTTTATTCAATGAATTTATAACTTAATTTTAGAGTTTTCTACTAACCTGGTGCCTAAAATATGTTTCTTTTTTCCCTCTGAGAATTTGTTTTCCTGGTGCCTAAATTTTCTCATTTTACAGAAACCTTTTTAAGAAAGAACATTCAAATATATTATATGTTTTGGAAAAAAATTGTTTTGCTTTTTTTATTGATGTCTTTTTCGCAATTTGTTTTTGCAGGTTCATCTAAAGTTGAATTTAATTCTCTTTTAGATAAATATTTTGATTCTTCTGGAGAATTGACTCTTGAAGCAAGAAACTCTTTAAAGCAATTTAATTCTGATTTGGATAAAGTTCCGGGCGTTTTAAGGAATGCTTTTTTAGGTGAAACTATTACTTTAGAAGTTAACTTTTCTGACAATAGCACTGAATTTTTTTGTGTTAAGACAACTTCTAAAATTGAAAGCATTTCTAGAATTAATTGTTCTAATCCTTCCTTGCTTGTTTCAATTAACGAATCTACTATTAAAGAGATTTCTTCAAGTGATAATTTTTTTGATAGTTTGGTTTCAGCTTATCTTTCTGGTGAAATAAAGGTTTCACCGGTTGGAGTTCCAGCTACTCTTAAAGTTACTTTTGTAAATATTTTTTCGGCTGTGTTTTCTTTTTTTAATTCCTTGTTTGGGAGAGTAGAGGTTAAATGACTGAAGCAATTCAGATTTTAAAGGACTATCAGAAAAAAGTTGATGTTGAATTAATTGCTTTTTTAAATGAAAAAATTTCTGAAGCTAAAGGGCAAGATTCTTTTTCAATTGAATTGCTTAAAAGAATTAAGGAGGTAAGTGAGAAAGGCGGAGGAAAAAGAATTCGCCCTGCAATGGCTATTTTTGGTTTTAAATGTTTTGATTCTTCTACTGAAAAAGAGATTATTAAGGCATCAATTTCTTTAGAATTAATTCATACTTTTTTTTTGTTTCACGATGACATAATGGATGAATCTGATACTAGAAGAGGATTGCCTACTTTGCATAAACAGTATGAATCCATTGCTTTAGAGTCTTTTCCTTCTTTTAATCCCAGGAGATTTGGAGAGTCAATGGCAATGCTTGGAGGAGATTTGCTTTCTTCTTTTGGTTTTGAAGCAGTTCTTAGAACTTCTTTCTCTGAAAAACAAAAACTTACTGCTTTAAGAAAATTGAATGACATAATTTTTTTCACTTGTTTTGGGCAAATCAAAGATGTATTAAATGAAGGTAGAAAGGATTTCACTGAAGCAGATGTGTTAAATGTTCATACTTTAAAGACAGCTAAATATTCTATTGAAGGGCCTTGTCAGTTTGGAGCAATGTTTGCAAACGCTTCTCAAAAAGATTTAAAGGTTTTCACTGATTATGGAATTCCTGTTGGAATTGCCTTTCAAGTCCAAGACGATCTTTTAGGAGTGTTTGGTGATGAAAAAAAAATTGGAAAGTCTGCAGACTCTGATTTAAAGGAAGGAAAAAAAACCTTGCTTATTTTAAAGGCTTTAGAGAATGGTTCTGAAAAACAAAAAAAAGTTATTTACTCTGTTTTAGGAAACAGAAATGCTTCTCCTGAAAAAATTAATGAAGTAAGAGAAATAATTAAGGAAACTAAGAGTTTTGATTATTCTGTTAAAAAAGCTAAGGAACTACTTGAGAAAGGAAAAAAGGAAATGAAGAAATCCAAATTCAAATCCGAGGGAAAAGAGTTTTTGATTGGCATTGCTGATTACATGCTTTCAAGAGAATATTAATTTTTTACTTGTTTTTCTTTTATTGCCATTTGAGCTGCTGCGAGTTTTGCTATTGGAACCCTAAACGGACTGCAGCTAACATAATTTAATCCAATTTTGTGGCAGAATTCAACTGAAGAAGCTTCTCCTCCGTGTTCTCCACAAATTCCTATTTCTAGTTCTGGATTTGTTTTTCTTCCAAGTTCAACACATAACTTCATTAGTTTTCCTACTCCTTCTTGATCTAATACTGCGAAAGGATCTTTTTCAAATATTTTTTTTTCCTCATAGTGTTGAACGAATTTTCCAATATCGTCTCTTGAAAACCCATAAGTTGTTTGAGTTAAATCGTTTGTTCCAAAGGAAAAAAATTCTGCTTCTTTTGCTATTTCATCTGCTGTAATGCATGCTCTAGGCAATTCAATCATTGTTCCAATCTTGAATTTAACTCCTTTTTCTTTTAATTTTAGTTCTTCTGCGACTTTTAAAATTATTTTTTTCATTTCAGTTAATTCTTTTACTGTTCCCACTAAAGGAATTTCGATTTCAGGTAATACCTTTATTCCTTCTTTACTTACCTCTAATGCAGCTTCTAGTGCTGCTCTTGCCTGCATTTCATATACTTCTGGATAGCTTAGCCCTAATCTTACTCCTCTGTGGCCAAGCATTGGGTTTGTTTCTTTTAATGATTCTACTTTTGCTTTAATTATTTCTTTTTCTACATTCATTTCCTTACTCATTTCTTCTACATCTTTTTCAATAAATGGAAGAAATTCGTGTAAAGGCGGATCTAGAAATCTTATTGTTACTGGAAAGCCATTCATTTCTCTGAATAATTCTTTGAAATCATTTTTTTGTAATGGCTTGATTTTTTCTAAAGCTTTTTTTCTCCCTTCTAAGTCTTTTGCTAGAATCATTTCCCTAATTGTTTTAATCCTGTCTTCTTGAAAAAACATGTGTTCTGTTCTGCATAAACCTATTCCTTCTGCTCCAAATTCTCTTGCTTTTCTTGCATCAATTGGAGTGTCTGCATTTGCTCTTACTTTTAGTTTTCTGTATTTGTCTGCCCAATGCATTATTTCTTCAAATTCCTTGCTTAGAGTTGGATCTGTTACAGGAATTTGTCCTTTAAATATTTCTCCTGTTGCCCCGTCTAAAGTAATCCATTCACCTACTTTTATTACTTCTTGTTTTGAAGTAGTGAATTCTCCAGGATTTCCTTTAATGGATATTTCTTCACATCCAACAATGCAGCATTTACCCATTCCTCTTGCAACAACTGCTGCATGACTTGTTAATCCTCCTCTTGAAGTTAGAATTCCTTGAGCTACATGCATTCCTTCAATGTCATCTGGAGAGGTTTCAGCTCTAACTAAAATTATTTTTTCTCCTGGATTTTTTTCAAATAGTTCTTTTGCTTTTTCTGCGCTGAAAACAACTTTTCCTACTGCAGCTCCTGGAGAAGCAGCTAATCCTTTTGCAATTGCTTTAAATTCTTTTTTTGCTTTTTCATCTAACTGTTTATGCAGTAATTGATTTAACTGGTTTGCATTTATTTTTAGTAAGGCTTCTTTTTCTGTTAAAATTTTTTCTTTCACCATGTCTACTGCAATTTTTACTGCTGCTTTTGCAGTTCTTTTTCCATTTCTTGTTTGCAATAAATATAGCCTGTTTTCTTCAATTGTGAATTCAAAGTCTTGCAAGTCTTTGAAGTGTTTTTCTAGTTTTTCATATACTTGAATTAGTTTTTCATATGATTCTGGGAGATCTTTTTTCATTTCATCAATGTGTTTTGGAGTTCTAATTCCTGCTACTACATCTTCTCCTTGCGCGTTTAAGAGATATTCTCCGTAGTGTTCTTTTTCTCCTGTTGCAGGGTTTCGAGTGAATCCAACTCCTGTTGCACTAGAGTTTCCTTTGTTTCCGAAAACCATTGCTTGAATATTTACAGCTGTTCCTGCATCGTCTTTTAATGAATTAATTCTTCTATAAGAAATTGCTCTAGAACTATTCCATGACTCAAAAACAGCATTAATTGTCATTCTTAATTGTTCTTCAGGGTTTTGAGGAAAACTTTTTCCTTTTGCTTTAACTAATTTCTTGTAATCTTCAACTAATTCCTTTAAATCTTGTGCACTTAAATCAGTGTCAAATTTTACTTTTCTTGCATGCTTTTTTTTTTCCAGTAACTCTTCAAAATCTGAATGACTTAACTCCATTACTACGTCTGAAAACATTTGAATAAATCTTCTATACGAATCCCATGCAACTCTTTCATTTTTTGTTTTCTCTGAAAATGCTTTAACTGATTCGTCGTTCATTCCCAGATTTAAAACTGTATCCATCATTCCAGGCATGGAAACATAGCTTCCGCTTCTAACTGAAACAAATAAAGGGTTTTCTTTATCTCCTAATTTTTTGTTCATTTTTTTTTCTAATTCTTTTAATTTTTCTTTTACTTGTTCTTCTAATCCTTTAGGCCATTTTTTTTCTAATTCATAATATTTTTTGCATGCTTCAGTTGTAATAGTAAATCCTGGTGGAACCATTAAACCTATTGCAGTCATTTCCGCTAATTGAGCTCCTTTATTTCCTAATAGAAAAGCGCTTTCCTCGCTTGCTTTGCTTTCATTAAACGCGTATACAAGTCTTTCTTTATTCATTTAATTTTTCACCCCAAGGCAAAGAGAAAATAGCCTATTTAATTCGTGTAAATTACTTTCCTTTCACAATCTTCTTAAACTTATTCTTTTAAATTCATTTTTTTTCGTCAATTAGTTTAATCTTTTTTCATTACTGGAACCTTTTTAACTAATTCCTTGTTTAAAAATTTATTAAAAAGGTGATTAAAAATTTCTTCATCTGAATTAAAAGAGTTTTATAAAAAATCTTTAGAGGAAAGAATTAAGTTAGTGAAAGAATTCTCCAATCTTTCCGATGCAGATGTCAATTTGCTTTCTTCTTTCAAACCATTAGAATTTGAAGTTGCGAACAGAATGATTGAAAATGTTGTAGGAGTAATGCCTTTTCCTCTAGGAATTGCAACCAATTTTTTAATCAATGGAAAGGATTACTTAATTCCAATGGCTTTAGAAGAAGCCTCTGTTGTTGCAGCTGCTTCTCATTCAGCAAAGCTTGCACGCGAAAAAGGAGGATTTACTGCTTCTTCAACTGATCCAATAATGATTGGACAAATTCAGTTATTGAATGTTCCAAACCTATCTAAAGCAAAAAACGCAATTGAGTCTGCGAAAAAAGAAATTTTGGAATTCTGTAATTCAATTGATTCAGTGTTAGTGAAATTTGGAGGAGGAGCAAAGGATTTCACTTTACGAGAAATTCCCTTTTCTAAAGGAAAAATGCTTGTCTTTCACTTGCTTGTAGATGTTCGAGATGCAATGGGTGCAAATGCTGTTAACACAATGTGTGAAAAGCTTTCTCCGCGTTTAGAACAGCTTTCAGGAGGAGAAACTCGTTTAAGAATTTTATCAAATCTAGCAATTTATCGTTTAACTAAAGCAAAAGCTATTTGGAGTAAAAAAATTTTAACAGAGCAATTCGGTGAACAAGCAGTTGACAGAATTTTAGATGCATTTGAATTTGCTGTAAACGATCAATTTCGTGCAACAACTCATAACAAAGGAATAATGAATGGAATTGATGCAGTAGTAATTGCTACAGGAAATGACTTCAGAGCAGTTGAAGCTGGAGCACATTCCTATGCTGCTTTTGAGCATAATTATTCTTCTCTAACAAAATATTACAAAAATTCTGATGGAGACTTGGTTGGAGAAATTGAATTACCTTTAGCAATTGGTTTAATTGGTGGAGCAACTAAAGTGCATCCAATGGCTCAAGTTTCATTAAAAATTTTGGGAGTAAAAACAGCTAATGAATTAAGTCAAGTAATTGCTTCTGTTGGCCTTGCGCAAAACTTTGCTGCAATGCGTGCATTGGCAATTGAAGGAATTCAGCAAGGCCATATGAAGCTTCATTCCAGAAACCTTGCTTCAATGGCTGGAGCAAAAGGAAATCAAATAGATTTAATTGCAGCTCAAATGGTGAAAGAAAAAAACGTTTCATTTTCCAGGGCAAAAGAATTAATTGAAGGATTGCAAAAACACTAATTAATTCTTATATTTTTTATTGAAATCTTAGTTCCTGGTGCCTAAAATATGTTTCTTTTTTCCCTCTAAAAATTTGTTTTCCTGGTGCCTAAATTTTTTTCTTTTAAAACTCTTTTTTATTTTTTTATATTTTTTTTGTAAATTTTTTTTAAAAGTTTCTGCGATCAACGATTAGAATTCTTTTTAAATCAAACTCTTGAGAATATTAATATTGAGATTTCTATTTTTGTGATTGAATAATGATTACTGGAATTGTTGGTTACGGAGCTTATATTCCGCAGTATAGAATTAAGGCTGAAACAATTGCCGAGGTATGGGGAACTGATCCTAAAACAATTATTAATGGCTTGCTTATTCAAGAAAAAAGTGTTCCAGGAAAAGATGAAGACACTATTTCAATTTCAGTTCAAGCAGCTCGAAATGCTTTAACTCGCGCGCAAATAGATCCTCAAAAAATTGGAGCAATTTTTATTGGCTCTGAAAGCCATCCTTATGCAGTAAAGCCTTCTGCTTCAATTGTTGGAGATGCATTAAATGCTGGGCCAGATTTAATGATGGCTGACACAGAGTTTGCTTGCAAGGCTGGAACAGCTGCAATTCAAATGGTTTACGGTTTAGTGAAATCTGAAACAATTGAATATGGTTTAGCAATTGGAGCTGATACTTCTCAAGCCTCTCCAAATAATGCTTTAGAATACTCTGCTTCTGCTGGAGGAGCAGCATTTATTTTAGGAAGACAAAAAAAAGAAGTCCTCGCTTCCTTGGATTCAACTTATTCTTTTGCAACTGATACCCCTGATTTTTGGAGAAGAGGTTTAGCTTCTTTTCCTTCTCATGCAGGCAGATTCACTGGAGAACCAGGTTATTTCAAGCACTTGGAAGCAGCTGCTAAAAAAATAATGGATTTAAATGGCTTTAAGCCTTCAGATTTTGATTTTGTTTCCTTTCATCAACCAAATGGAAAATTTCCTTTAACTGCTGCAAAAAATTTAGGTTTTAATTCAGAACAATTAAAAACCGCTTTGCTTGTAACAAGAATTGGGAACACTTACTCTGGAGCATCTCCTTTAGGTTTAACAGCAATTCTTGACATTGCAAAGCCTGGGCAAAAAATTCTTGTAACCTCTTATGGATCTGGTTCTGGAGCAGATGCATTTATTTTTACTGTAACAGATGTCTTACCTTCAAAACAAGGTTTAGCAAAAAAAACAGAAGACTATATTGCTAGAAAAAAATATTTATCTTACACTAAATACAGACAACACATGGAGCTCATCCACTAAGCCTTTTTAGCGGATTTTGTTTCACAAAATCCTAAAAGGCTTGCGAAAATTTGAAAAAATTTGAAAAAATTTGGAAAAATTTGAAAAGAAAATTTGAAAATTAGAGGGAAAATATGAAAGTAGCAGTTGTTGGAACTGGTTTAACTCAATTTGGAGAGTTATGGAATAAAGGCATTAAAGATTTGCTTGCTGAAGCTCAGTTAAAAGCTTTAGAGGATGCAAAAATGTCTGGAAAAGATATTCAAATGATATATACAGGTAACATGGTTTCAGGAGAATTAACTGGTCAAGAACATTTAGGAGCAATGGCTTCAGAGAATTTAGGATTAAATATTCCTTCAACTCGAATTGAAGGAGCATGTGCTTCAGGTAGCTTAGCAATTCGAGAAGGAGTTTTTGCAATTCTTTCAGGGCAAGCAGATATTGTAATGGTTAATGGAGTAGAAAAAATGACTGATTGTTCTGTTGAACAAGTTACAACTGCTTTAATGGGTGCAGGTGATGAAGAATGGGAGGAATTTCAAGGAGCAACTTTTCCAGGGCTTTATGCTTTATTTGCGAGAAGAATGTTTCATGAAAAATTAATTACTCGCGAACAACTTGCAATGGTTTCAGTTAAATCTCACAAGCATGGAACCTTAAACCCTATTGCTCAATTCAAAAAAGAAATCACTGTAGACGATGTATTAAAGTCTTCAATGGTTGCAGATCCTTTAACCTTGCTTGATTGTTCTCCAATCTCTGACGGAGCTGCTTCAATTATTCTTGCAAAACCAGAACTAGCAAAAAAATTCACTGATTCGCCTGTTTACTTAATTGGTTCAGGGCAAGCAACTGATACTCTTGCATTGCATGCAAGAGATTCTTTAACTGAAATTAAAGGCACTCGAATAGCTGCTCAGCATGCTTTCAAGCAAGCAGGAATTTCAGTAAAAGATATTTCTATTACTGAAGTGCATGACTGTTTTTCTATTGCAGAGGTTTTAGCAATGGAGGGCATTGGCTTAACAAAGCCTGGAGAAACAGGGAAAGTAATTGAAGAAGGTCAAACATTTTTTGATGCAAAAATTCCAGTGAACACTTGTGGTGGATTAAAAGCTTGTGGGCACCCAATCGGAGCTACAGGAGTAAAACAAGCAATTGAAGTGGTTCATCAATTAAGAGGCGATGCAGGAAAAAGGCAAGTAAAAAATGCTTCAATTGGCATAACACATAATGTTGGAGGTACTGGAGCAACAGTAGTAGTAAATGTGTTTTCAAATAAAAGGTGAAATGAATGTATCGTTCAAGTCCAATTATTCGATGGAGAAGATATAACGATAGATATCGCTTTGAAGGAAATCAATGCATTAAGTGTCAAACAGTTTTTTATCCAAAAAAATTTTTATGCAAATGTGGTTCAAAAGAATTCAACGCATTTGAGTTTTCAGGAAAAGGAGTCCTTCTTTCTTTTACTGAAATAAAGTCTCCTCCAGAGGTTTTCATTGAACAAGCCACCTACTGCATTGGAATAGTTCAATTAATTGAAGGCCCTAAAATTACTTCCCAAATTGCTGATGTAGAATTAAAAGACTTAAAAATTGGAATGAAATTAATTTCTTCTTTCAGAAAATTTTATTCCTCTGGAGAAGAAGGAGCAATTCATTATGGAACAAAATTCATTCCAGATTTCTAATTACAAGAAACTTATTTTCCTTTTTTTTCCTGAAGAAACTTTTCTGCTTTAATTATTCTACTAAAATTTTCAAGAATTTTTGCAGTAATTTCGGTTTTTTCTTCATCCATTGATATGAATTGAACCCTTAATGAAAATCTATACACTTCTTCATCAATTTTATCTAATAACTCTTTACTTCCAAGTCTTTCAAGCCTACCTGTTTTATTTCCTTGTTGCAATAAAAATGCTTTAACTAATGCTCTTTCTTGTGCATTGCTTGAAGTTATTCCGGCAATTATTTGCGCTAAATTTGTTCGAGTTTTATCTGCAAACTTAATATGTTCAA
Source organism: uncultured archaeon (assembly GCA_964373795.1). Taxonomy (GTDB): domain Archaea; phylum Iainarchaeota; class Iainarchaeia; order Iainarchaeales; family DATDZZ01; genus CAYJVY01. The sequence continues at coordinate 110,421 of CAYJVY010000001.1, forward strand.
TTGTTCCACGTGTATGCGGATTTTTATCCATTCTTTCAAATTCTTTTACAAGTATTTTTCTATGAATATCTGGGTTTAAAGGTTTTCGCATAACTTTCTATAAATAATTGTTTTTAAGGTTTTTATATCTTTAACCTTGTGCTTTAAAACAATTTTCAACCATATTTTTTTAATTAAATTTTTATTAAGAGGTGTTGAAATGCCTAAAAGAAATGAAGCCTTTTTTTGCTTATATGAAAACTTTTTCTTAGAATTAAAAAAATCTCTTGGAAGAAAAGGAGTGAAACTTTGGCAAAAAGTAATGTTTAATGCTTTAATGAATGCCTTCAAATTCGATGGCGCGCGAAAAAAATCCGGAATAAATTCCTTCATTAAATTTGTTGGCAAACGAGATAACAAGCTTGGATTGAAAGTTTCATTCAAAAAAACTCGTAACGGATTTATTTACAGGTTTGCTGTAGACCCTTTTCCTGGCTTGAAAGGGAAAACCTCTATTCAAACCATTACCGAATCATATTTAAATCCCAAAAAAGAATATTTTTTAGGAAGCAAGTGGAGATTTAAAACTTCAAAGCATTTCTGGAAAGGAGATAACTTAATTGAACACGTTTTTTGGAGAGAGAATTAAATGAAGCGAAAAACTTTTTCAAAAGGAAGAAAAGAGTCTCGAAAAAAGTTTCAAGCAAGAAAGCTTGAAGGCCTTAAAGCAAGAATTCCAGAAGAAGTTAGAACTCTTTCATTCGCCGAATTTGTTAAAAGATGCAATAATTTTTCCCTTCTTTTTCGAGATAGTGGAACTGTAGAAAGAAAAAACCTTTTGAAAGAAATTGAAGCACTTAAACGTGTAAACCCAAAACTATTCAAAGAACTTAGTAGAGCAGTAACTAATTTTGATGCTATTTCTTCAGGACAAACATGGTTTTTCCTCTTGGAAAAACTTAAAAGACCTTACAAGAGTTTTAGAAAAGATTGGCCAAAAATAAGAATGAAAAGAATAACTGATTTTAGGATTGACCAAAGGTTTAAGCGTGACCAAATCAAATTAGCAGAAGATCGTATTAAATTCAACAAATTTCTCTTAACTTCAAGAGGTGCAGAAAAAGCGCGACTTGAAGAAGAAATTGCTGCAAAAAGTTCCGAAATAGAAAGCTTGCAAGAAGAAATAACTCATATTGATAGACAAATAGCAGCTTTTGAACAAACATCTTTTCCAGGAAAGAGCAGTGCAGAGTTTGAGAGATACTTAAAAGGACTTAAGATAGAAAAGAGTATTTATAGTTCAAAGCACATGCAAAAATCCGTGCAAGAAGGATCAATTCTTTATTCATTATTGTATAAAGCCTATAAAGCGTTTCGTAGATTTAATCCATCTCTTAAAAATTCACAATTATTTGTTTAACGCAATTTATTAAACTCTTTTGTTTGAACATTAATTAGGGTTAAATGAATTCAGTTAAAGCTTCTGCTCCTGGAAATTTATTTTTTTTAGGCGAGCACGCAGTTGTTTATGGTTGTCCTGCAATTAACACTGCAGTTAACAAGAGAACTGTTGCAATTGCTTCAGAACGCACTGATAACAGAGTTGAAGTTGAATCAGCGTTTTATGGAAAAGCAAATGCTTTGCTTCAAAATGGAAAATTAGTTGAAAGAAAATTTGAAGAAAAAGGATTAGATTCAATGCTTGATTTATGTGAATCCACTTTAAATGCATTTGAATTGCGTTCAGGATTTAATTTGAAAATTGATTCAGAGATTCCAGTTGAATCAGGAATGTCTTCTTCTACTGCAGTTCTTTCAGCTTCTTTTAAAGCAATAACTGAGTTGTTTGGACAAAAAGTTAAATTGGAAAAATATTTTGACTATTTATATCCTCATCAAGTAAAAATTCATGGAGGAAAAGCATCTGGAAGTGAAATTGCTTCTTCGGCTTTTGGAGGGTTTAATCGCGTGCAAAAAATAACTTTGCCTGATGGAAAAGCAAAACTTGACTTTAAATCTTTAGGCAATCAAGAATTTCAAGTAGTAATTGGGAATACTAAAATTCGTTCCCCAACTGGCTTGGTTGTAGGAACACATCATCCATCTCTTTTCGCGCGATGGAAAGATCAAACAGATAAAGCAATTAAAGACATTGAAAAGCTTTCAAAAAAAATGCAGTCAGCAATAAAAAAAGGAAATGCAGAAGCAGTTGGAAAAATAATGAATAAAAATCATAAAATTTTGCGAGACAAATTTCTTGTAAGCCATCCAAAACTTGAAGACTGCATTAATGAAGCATTAAAAGCTGGTGCTTTAGGAGCAAAGCTTTCAGGAGCAGGATGGGGAGGAGTAATGTTTGCTCTTGTAACCCCTGAATCAAAGGAAGCAGTAGTGAAAGCAATTCAATCAACTGGTTCTGAAGCAATTTCTACTCAAATTGGAGTTGAAGGCGTTCGCTTAGAATAACTTTCTTTGGAAAAGAAAAGTTAACAAAAGAAAGTGGTTAAAGAAAATTGTTAAAAGAAAGTGATTTTTTTGATTAAGAATTTTTTAATTGATTTAGATGGAGTAATCTATGAAGGGTCAAACATTATTCCAGGAGCTTTTCAAGCAATTGATTTTTTGCAGAAAAATAATTTTCCTTTCCTACTTTTCACTAACACTAATTCTCGTACAAAAAATTCTTTAATGAGAAAACTTGCCAATTTTGGTTTTAATGTTCAGCCAGAAAATGTGTTCACTGCATTAGATGCAACAATTGAATTCATTAAATCCAAAAAACCTGCTGCAAAAATTTTTTCAATGCAGAACAAGGAAGTAATGGATTTCATGCAAGAAAATAGTTTGGAATTAGTGAAAAACGAGTTTGAAAGAGTGGATTTCGTAGTATTGGGAGTTGATTATGAAAACACTTTTTCTAAAATGGATTTAGCTTTTAGGCTTCTTTTAAACACTAAAGCAGAACTAATCTTGGTTTCAGGTGATAGATTTTATCCTGGCGGAGGAAAACTAATAATGGGGCCAGGAGGTTTTGCAAAAGCATTAGAATTTGCTTCAGGAAAGCAAGCAATTCTTATAGGAAAACCTTCCCCAAATTTTTTTGAAATTCCAGTAAAAAAATTTGGCTTCAAAGATTCCGAAACTCTTTACATTGGAGACACAGTTGACTTAGATGTAGAGCCAGCAAAAAAAGTTAAACTAAAAACAATGCTTGTTAAAACAGGGAATTTTTCAGAAAAAGAATTCAAGAACTCAAAAAACAAGCCAGACTATTTATTGAAATCAATTGCTGATTTACCTAAATGGATTGAGAAAAATCATTAATTCCTTATTTAAAAATCTAAAGTACGTTGATTAACAAATTTCGTGAATGTTTTTAAAGTTCAATTGATAATTATTTGTCTATGTTGAAATCCTTTGAATTAATTGTTGAAGGTCAAGTGCAAAGAGTGGGCTTTAGAAATTTTGTTAGCAGGATTGCTTTTGAGTTAAACATTAAAGGTGAAATTCAAAACATTTCTGGAGAAAAGGTAAGAATACTTGTTCAAGGCGAACAAGAAAATCTTTCTGAATTTATTAAAAGAATTTGGGTGACTGAATGGCCTATTGATGTTTGGAATATTTCTAAAAAAGAAACCAAGTCTCTAGAACAATTTGATAGATTTAAAATTATTAGAGGAAAAATTCAAGAAGAAATTAGTGAAAGAATGGATGAAGCAGCTTTTTTCCTTCAAAAACTCAATAAAGATATGAATGAAAACTTTGGGAGATTGTTTAATGAAACCCATGAACATAAAAAGCTTACTGAAAAATTCTTGGAAGACTCTAATTTAAATTTCAATAAACTTGATTCAAAATATGGCATGATTTCTGAACAACTTGAAAAAGCAAACAAAAAACTAGACAAATTAGATAAGCTCGATGAAATTGGAGATTCTCTTGGTGCAATGAAAGATTCAATGCAAAGACTTGAGAAAAAGATGTAACTTTTTTTCACTGCTTTAGATTGATTTTAAGCATAAAGATTTTTTCAATGTAATCTATTATTGAATAAAAAATTATCCCCCAAAATGAAATCAATAAAATTGCTGCAAACATCAAAGGAGTATTCAAATAATAAGAAGAGTTCACAATTATGTGTCCCAATCCTTGAGTTGCACCAGTGAATTCTCCAATTATAACTCCTACAACTGCCAGAGTACTTGAAATTTTTAGTGAAGAAAAAACAAATGGCAGTGAATTAGGAATTTGAAGCTTCAATAATGTTTGCAGTCGCGTAGCAGAATAGGATTTCATTAAATCTAGTTGTTCTTTTTCAATGCCTTGAAGTCCTTCCAACGAATTTATTAAAACAGGAAAAAAAGCAACAAGGCTTCCCATAACAATTTTTGATTCTAATCCATTTCCAAACCATAAAATTAATGCTGGTGCAAGAGCAATTAGTGGAGTGGCCTTTATTGCAATTGCAAAAGGAAGAAAAGAATTTTTTACAGTTTTTGAAAGAACAAAAACAATTGCTAATAAAAAAGCTAGCAGGCTTCCAATAATAAAAGCAGAAACAGATTCAAATGCAGTGACAAAAAGATTTGAATATAATTCTCGGTTATTAATAATGATTGATTTTATTACCTCTGAAAATTTTGGGATAATTATATTATCAACTATTTCAAGAGAAGCAAAAAACTCCCAAAAACCAAGAAATAAAATCAATACAATTAAAGGCAGAATTAATTCTTTTGCTTTATCAATAAATTTTTTAAGCATTTTACATACTCCTGAAATTTTTTGCAATGTTTTATCTCAGGATTTCTTGGCCTGGAAAAATCAATTTTAATAATTTTTTTTACCATAGAAGGTATTTCAGATAAAACAATTATTTTGTCTGAAAGAAAAACTGCTTCTTCTAAATGATGAGTGACAAATAAAATTGTTCGCTTTTTTTTCAACCAAATATTTTGCAACTCTATTGCAAGTGTTTCTCTTGAAAGTTCGTCTAGTGAAGCAAAAGGTTCATCCATTAAAAGCAAATCTGGTTGAAACGATAAAGCTCTAGCAATTGCAGTTCTTTGTTGCATTCCTCCCGAAATCTGATGAGGGAAAAATTTCTCAAAATTTTGTAATCCAACCAATTCAACAAACTTTTTAACATGTTTTTCGCTATTTCCCAAAATTTCTTGAGGTAGTTTAATATTTTCTTCAACTGTTCGCCACTTCAATAATCCCGGTTTTTGAAATACAAATCCAAATCTTGGATTAGTTTTCTGAATTTCTATATTTCCATTTGAAGGATTTTCTAATCCTCCGATAATTCTTAAAAGAGTGCTTTTTCCACAACCACTTTTTCCTACAAGTGAAACAAATTCTCCTTGTTCTGCATGAAAGTTCACATCTTTTAATACAAGTAATTCTTCAGGAGAATTAAAAACCTTTGAAACATTTTCTACTTTAATCATTTAATCCCTAATATTCAATTTGTTTACAAAAGATGTGTCAAAGGCGTCATCTACATTGAATGGTTTTTCAACTACTTTTTCAGTTAAAAGTCTATCATATGTTTCTTGAAACATTTGCGTATCCATAAACCCATAAGGATTTTTAGAAACAGGTTCATTGTAAATATGCAGTCTTTTTAATTCAATATTTTCATTTATTTTTGCATCATATTTTGCTAAAATTTCAATAGATTCTTTTGGATAATTAACGCTATACTTTAAGCCTTTCAATGTTGCTCTCAAAAACTTTTCAGTAGTTTTAGGATTTTTTTCAATAAAGTCTTCCCTAGCAAAAAGAGTATATCCATGACTACTAACTCCGTAATCCTTTGGATCAATTGAATTTATTTCAATTCCTTTTTCAGGAAGATCTATGCCTGCTGTTGGCCTAAAAGCAAATTGTGCATCAATTTGTCCGGAAACAAGTTGACTATAATTATATCCGACATCCACCTCTTGCACACTAATTTTCTCTTTATTGAAAAGTGCATGCAAGATATCAGTAGAAATATGTCCATAATAAAATCCAACTTTTTTTCCTTGCAAGTCTTCAACTTTTGTTAAACCACTTTTTTTAAGTGAAAGCAATACAACAAAGTTTGCATTTTTATGAAAAACTGCAATGGCTTTTAATGGCTGGCTCTTGCCTCTTGCAACAAGTAAGGTGTCAGGTCCGCCAAGCAAACCAAACTCATCAGATTTTGTTAAAATCATTTTAACTGGATTAAGTTCTGGAGAGCCATGATTAAAAGTTACATCTAATCCTTCTTCAGCATAATACCCTTTATTTAAAGCCACATAAAAAGGTGTTTGCCCGGCTTCAACAAAGGGAATTGGAAATCTAACTGACACTTTTTCTAATTTTTTAGAGTCATTATTAGAATTCGATGAAACACATCCCAAAATCAAGAGAAAAATGATTACTCCGCTAACGATAACTATCAACTTATTCGAATTCATTTTTTGTTCACCTTTTACAATTAATAAGTAAATCTTGTCCTCGCTTGTTATTATATATTATTGTCCCCTTATGGGGTCGAAGTGAATATAATTAAAAACCCTTTATAGAGAAATTTGTTATGAATCACAAATTGTTTGAGGATATTGGTTTAACCTCTGGAGAAGTAAAAGTTTATTTTGCTTTATTGAAGTTAGGCGCCACTAAAACAGGAGCGCTAGCTATAAATGCAGGGGTTTCTTCTTCAAAGGTTTACAAAATTCTTTCAAGGCTTGAAAAAAAAGGGCTTGCAGGGCATATTCTTAAAGGTAAAATAAAATACTTTAGCGCTAATGCTCCTAAAAGAATTCTTGATTATGTGGATGAAAAAGAATCTATTTTGCAGGAAAAAAAAGCTTTAATTGAGGAGTTACTGCCAGAATTAGAAAAACAAAAATTGTCTAGTAAAACTGAGGCAACAATTTATGAAGGCTTTAAGGGAGTTACAAATTTTTTCAAAAACATTTTGCACGAACTCAAAACAGGCGAAACTTATTATGTTATTGGCGCTGGATATGGAGATGATATTCTTGAATTGCGCGAATTTTTTTATAGTCATCATGCTAAAAGAGCTAAAAGAAAGATTAAAGTGAAAATGTTGGCAAATCATAATGTTAAAGACTCATTGGTTTCTACAAGTAAAAAAAATTCTGAGATAAGATTTTTGCCTCAATATTTGATCACTAATATGGAGATTGTTTTCTATAAAAACAAGGTTTTCATTGCTTTATTAACTCATGAACCAATTGGTTTCTTGATTGAAAGCGAGGAAGCAGTTAAAAGCTTTCAATCCTATTTCAATGCTTTTTGGAAAATAGCTAAAAAATAAAAAGCAATTAATTTGCTTTCATCAAGCTATTTAATTCTTTTTCTTGGTTTAATTATTTAATGACTTCGACTTTAGTTTACCTTGTAAGACATGCAGAAACTGATTGGAATGTTTTGAAAAAACTTCAAGGGCAAACAAATGAACAAAATTTAACTCTATTAGGATTAAAGCAAGCAGAGTGTTTGAAAAAATTTTTTGAGGAAAACCCTGTTGACTTGATTTTTTCTAGTCCAATGAAGAGGGCAATGGATTCAGTGAAAATTGTTTTTCCTGGCAAAAGAGTTTTCACTGATCATAGATTAATTGAACGAGGTTTTGGAGAATTTGAAGGAAAAACATGGCAAGAAATTGAAGCAATTCGTCCTGGATTACATGCATTGTATAAAGATACTAGAACATTGCCCGAAGTAAAAGGAGCTGAAACAATTGAAGAACTTCAAAACAGGTCAGTTGAAGCCTTGCAAGACATAATTAAAATTGGAGAAGGAAAGAAAATTGCAGTAATTGTTCATGGAGCAACAATTAAAACAATTTTGTTAAAAATCTTAAATAAGCCTTTTACTTTCTATAAAGAAATTCCTCAAAAAAACGGCTGCATTAATTTGTTAGAGTTTTCAAGTAAAAATTTTAGTTCAGGAAAAATTTTAATTCAAGGAGATTTAAGTCATTTACAAATTTTGTCTGAAAAAGATTTTGATTTAAAGAGGTGATTGTTTGACTTCCAAAATTTTAAAAGCAACAGCTTTGGCTAATGCAAATATTGCTTTAACAAAGTATTGGGGGAAAAGAGATAAAGCATTAATTCTGCCAATGAACGGTTCAACCTCGGTTTCATTAAATCATTTAAACACTATTACAACAGTGGAGTTTTCTGAAAAATTTAAAGAAGACTTTATTACTTTAAACGATGAAGAATTAAAAAAAGATGCAGCAGATATTGTAAAACATTTAGATCTTATTCGTGAAATGGCTGGAATAAAATTTAAAGCCAAAATGATTTCAACCTCTAATTTTCCAATTGCAGCTGGCTTGGCTTCAAGTGCTTCTGGTTTTGCAGCTCTTTCTTTAGCTGCTTCAAAAGCAGCTGGCTTGGAGTTAAATGAAAAAGAATTATCCATTCTCGCTCGCCGAGGAAGCGGTTCCGCTTCCAGATCTATTCCAGGAGGATTTGTTGAATGGAAAAAAGGTGAACAAGCAGATGGTTTAGATAGTTTTGCTTATTCTTTTGCTTCAAAAGATTATTGGCCTGAATTTAGAATGCTTACAACAATTTTAACTGAAGCTAAAAAGAAATGGAGTTCTAGATCTGGAATGGCTCAAACAGTTGCTTCTTGCAAGCTTTACAAGGGATGGCTTGACTCAGTTCAAGAAGACATTGAAGGATTAAAAAAAGCGGTTTTGCAAAAAGATTTTCAAACAGTTGGAGAAATAGCTGAAATGAATTGCTTGAAAATGCATGCAACAATGATTTCTACTAATCCTCCAATAATTTATTGGCAGCCTGCAACTATTTCAGTAATTCATTCAGTTCTTTCTTGGCGCGATCAAGGCCAAAAATGTTTTTTTACTATAGATGGCGGTCCAAACGTTAAAGTAATTTGTTTAGCGCAAGACGCAAAACACTTGACAAAAGAGTTGCTCGCAGTAGAAGGAGTAAAAAAAGTAATTGAATGCTCTCCAGGAGACAAAGCTCAACTCATTGAAAAACACTTGTTTTAGAAGGACTGATTTAATGATTAGGTTTACATCAAAGATTGTAAAAGTTGGAAAAGATATTTATGCATTATTTCCTGGCGAACTATAAAAACGCTTTACAACTTACTCCGTGGTTTTTGATTGAATTAGATTGGTATTTAAATAATTTCAAAAAATAATTTATAGCTGGTTTGAATTTTTATGTTAATTGAATTAGGAATTTTAGTTCTTGCATTAATTGTTTTAGCTAAGTCTTCTGAAATAGTTATTGATGCAAGCATTAAGATTTCAGAGTACCTGAATATTTCCCAGCTTGCAATTGGATTTATTGTAATTGCAGTAGCTGTTTCAATGCCTGACTTTGTTGTATCTATTACTGCTTCTCTTCAACAAAAACCTGCTCTTGCCATAGGAGATGCTTTGGGGAGCAGCATTGCAAATATTTGCCTTGTATTAGGAATTGCTACTTTTATTAGAAAAATCGATGTTGAAAGAAAGCATACTTTAGAATCAGCTGAACTGCTTTTATTAATTTCAATTATTCCTTTAGTTGTTTTAAGTAAAGCAATTGTTGGAACCTTTGAAGGAATAATTTTACTGCTTACTTTTGTTTTGTATGTTTTTTTTGTAGTGAAAAGCAAGTTTTCCTTAAAAATTAAAGACGGAGTAACTCATAAAGATTTCATTAAACTTTTACTGTTTTTCGCGTTTGGATTAATTATTGTAATTGTTTCCGCACAATTTGTTGTAGGCTCTGCAATTGATTTGGCTAAACTTTTGAAAATAAATGAAGCAGTAATTGGTTTAATTGTATTATCTTTTGGCACTACTTTACCTGAACTAGCAATTGATTTCACTGCAATTAGAAGAGGACAAGTAGCCTTAGCAATAGGGGATGTTTTAGGAAGCACTGTAACAAATCTAACCTTAATTCTTGGAACAGTTTTAATTATTTCTCCAACAGTAATTGATTTTGCTTTTTACTCTTTACCTTTAGCTTTCATTGTAATAGCTAATTCTTTTCTAGTATACAATTTATACAAGCACCAATACCTTGGAAAAAAACAAGGACTAGCATTTTTGCTTTTATATGTTTTATTTATTTTTTCAACTCTATTGTTTTCCGTTCGCCCTGCAATTTAAAAAATTTTCTCACACAATATATTTGCTTTTTTGAGGTGAAAAAATGAAGGAATTAACTGTTTCTGCTCCAGGAAAACTAATGCTTTCAGGAGAATGGAGTGTTCTTGAGCTAGGAGTTCCTTGTGTTGTAATGGCTATTGATAAAAGAGTTTACGCGAAAATTCATTCAACCTCAGATAATAAAATTGTTTTAAATGCTCTAGACGTTGGTTTAAGCAATATCTCTGGATACTTTGATTTAAGTTCAAAAAAACTTTTATTTGAAAAAGAATTATCCAAAGAAGAATTAGATAAAGTTGTGTTCATTAAAAATGCTATTGAATTAAGTTTGGCTTTTTTGCAAGACAAAAAAGTTTCATTGAAAGGATTTTCATTAGAAACTAAAAGTGATGATGCTCAAGTAAAACTTGAAGATGGCTCTGTAAAAAAAATTGGTTTTGGAAGCTCTGCGGCTGTATGCGTTGCAGTTTCAGGAGCTGTGTTTGCTTTACATGAACAAGAATTTAATTCTTATTCGTCTAAAGAAATTATTTTCAAGATTTCAGCTTTGGCTCATTTCACTGCTCAAGGAAAACTTGGAAGCTCTTTTGATATAGCTGCTTCTTCTTTTGGAGGAGTTCTTTTATATAAAAAATTTGACCCAGAATGGGTTGTAACTGAATTTAACAAAGGCAAACCAGTGCATGAATTAATGCTTGAAAAATGGCCTTATTTAGAAATTCGTTCTTTAAAGCTTCCAACAGATTTCAATTTATGTGTTGGTTGGACTAAGTCTAGTGCTTCAACTAAAGAATTAGTTTCAAAAGTGAACGAGTTTAAAAAAAATAATAAAGATAATTACATGCAAATAATAAAAAAAATTGAAGGTGTTACTTCAAAATTAATTTCAGAACTTGAATCAAGCAATAAATTAACTGTTTTACAGTTATTACGCGAAAACAGGAAATACTTAAAAGAATTCAGTGATTTAACTCAAAACAATTTAGAAACCCCTGAATTAAAGACTTTAGCTGATACAGCTGACTTGCTTGGAGCTGCAGGAAAGTTTTCCGGAGCAGGAGGAGGAGACTGCGGAATTGCAGTAACATTTTCAAACGAAGCAGCGCACAAAATTCAAAACGCTTGGAAAGAAAAAGGCTTATATCCATTAAACGTAAAAATAGCACAGCAAGGTTTGAGGTTGGAACACTAAATTATTTTTTTTTGTTCAAGTATTTCTAAATCTTTTTTAAAAGCAGGGGTAAAATTTCCCTTATTCATATTTTTAATTTCTTGCAAGGAATAAAATCCTGCCTCTTCTATTTCTTCTTTATCTAATTTGAATGATCCTTCATGAATTGTTTTAAACAAGTAAACAAATTGTAAATGGATTGGATCTTCAACTCTAAATTTTGCAATGAATTTAATTTTTTTAAATTTTATGCCAATTTCTTCTTCAGCTTCCTTTAAAGCAGTTTTTTTAGGAGTATCTCCTAAGCTAATATGTCCTGCAGTAGAACATGTAAATTTTCCAGGATGAGTATCAATTAATTTACTTCTTTTTTGTAAAAAAATTTCGGTTTTTGAATTAAACACAATTAAATGAATTACCTTACAATAAACTCCTAATTTATTATGAATTTTTGCTGAGACTGTTAAAACCTTTTTCTCTTTTTCGTTAACTAATTCAAGTAACTCTATTTTTCCTTTTTTGAATTCTGTTTCTTCTTCTCTGTTTAATAAAACTAGTTCTGGCTTTAATTCTAGGACTTTTTCCTTTGATTTAATCTCTTCCCAGAAAACAATTTTTTTAAAATCCATTTCAATAAAACACTGTTTACTCATTAATTTAAATTTAATGGATATAAATTTAATAATGCCTGGAGAGGATACTTCTGCAAGAAAAATGCAGCACATTAAAATTGCATTGCAACCTGATTTAAGTCAGTTTCAATCAATTTCAACTGGCTTGGAAAAAATTCAATTAAATTACAACGCCTTGCCCGAAATTGATTTAAGCGAGGTTTCCATTGAAACAACTTTTTTAGGAAAAAAATTTTCAGCTCCACTTTATGTTAGTGGAATGACTGGCGGCTGTAAACCAGCTGAAAAAATTAATAAAGATATTGCAAGGGCTTGTGAAGAACTCGGATTAGGAATGGGTGTTGGCTCGCAAAGAGCAATGCTTGAAGACCCTTCTTTAACTGAAACCTATGTTGTAAGAGATGTTGCTCCTTCAATTTTTTTAGCCGGAAACCTCGGAGCAGTACAATTAAAGAATTATTCTCTTGAAAGAATAGAGGAAATGATTAACTCAATTAAAGCAGATGCTTTGGCAATTCATTTAAATCCTGCTCAAGAAGCAGTTCAACCTGAAGGTACAACAAATTTTTCCAATATATTATCATTAATTGACAAAGCTTCAAGAAAGCTTTCCAAACCTGTTTACGTTAAAGAAGTTGGAAACGGCATTTCAAGAGAAGTAGCTGAAAAGCTTTCTAAAACAAATATTCAAGCATTAGATGTTGGAGGAGCAGGAGGCACTTCTTGGACTAGAATTGATTATTTACGTAACAAGAAAAACAAGTTTGGGCCGTTCGCGGAATTCGGAATTCCAACAAAAGATTCTTTAGAACAAGTTAGAGAAGTTTTCTCTAAACCAATTATTGCTACTGGCGGAATTAGAACTGGCTTAGATGTAGTGAAATGCTTGTCTTTAGGGGCTTCTTTGTGTGGAATGGCTTTTCCTGTTTTAAAAGCCCAAGACAAAGCAGGATTTGAAGGGGTGAAAGAATTCTTGGAAAAAACAATGACTGAAATAAAGATTGGACTTTTCTTAGTTGGAGCAAAAAATATTTCTGAATTAAGAAAATTAAAGCCAATAAACTATTAATCAGGGTTTTGCTTACTTTAACTTGTTTCTCACTTCCAATAATTGTGCATTTAATTCACTTTTTCTTTGTTCAAAACTTTCTTTAGTATATTTTCCTTTCTTATAATATTCTTCATTTAATTTACTAATCATTTCCTCTAATAATCTTTTTCTTCCTCTAAATCTTTTCCTTTAAAAATCCTTTTCTTAACTGCAATCAATATTTTTAATACTAATAAAACTACTACTATTGCAATTAATATATTTAACCAATTATTTTTTGCTAGCCAAAAAAGTTTTCCCGAAACAATTATGTCTGTTTTTAATTCTCCTACATTACCTGCTTTATCTTCTACTTTTAATGTAATTCCTTTTACCTCTTCATTTAAAGAGCCATCTAAAAAAATACTGAAAACAAATTCTTCCTCATTTAATTTGTTTGCATCAAACGTTTTTTCATTAAATGCTACTTGCATTTTTCCGCTAACAATCTTTTTTTCATTCGCATAATTTGCTTTAACTTTAAACTTCACTTCTTCTCCAATATTGAATTTGCTTTCAAATGGTTCAAGCAATTTTAAATTTATTTTTTGTTTTTGAATTTCTATTTCAATTTTTTCTTCTCCCCCAGAAAAATTGTTTTCATCAAGTGAATTACTTGTAACAATTAATCCCCATTTTCCTTCCACTGCATCGAACGGAATTTCATAATCTGCCAAATAAGTTCCATTACCTCTGTATTCTAATTTTTTTCTTTCACCTTTTGGGGTCCAAAAATTCACTTCACCATTTTCTACTTCTTTTCCTGCATCAGTTATTTTAACACTAATTTTTATGTCCTGAGTTCGAGAAACAGTTATTTGCTGTGGACTTAAAAAATTGATTAAATGAAATTTGCTTTCCTTGGAATTTCTTACATTCACTTCTTTTTCTACAACTTCTTTTGATTCATTTTCTAGAACACTTATTTTCCATTTTCCGCTTGGATCTAGAAAACTTATTTGTTTATTAAAATCATAAGAATTATTTTTGCAAGTAATTTTTTCTTCAAATAATTTTTTTTCATTCATTACTATGTTTAAATCTAAAATGCTTTTTGTTTTACATTCTCCATTTAATTGGATGGTTTCTCCTTTAATGAACGCTTTATTGTTTACATTCAAGCTTAATGCATTGATTAATCCTGCAAACAGTATAATCGCAATAAATGTCTCAAATGCTTTCATGTTTATCCACACAGGCTTTTTCTGATTTAACAATGAAGCCAACATTATTTTGTTGAGCATAGATTGAATTAGATAAATTAACTAGTAATAAAATTATTAACACTGAAATGAATTTCATTTAATCAAATTAATTATTATCTTATTATTTTTATTTATTTGGATTCATTGTTTAGTTAATTGTTCTGTTTTAATTATTTCTAAACCCGTTTCTTTAATTAATTCCTTAATTCTTTCTTTTTCATTTAATCCTTTATAATCTAGTACAATGAATTCAACTTTTTCCAAAGTTTTCTCAATTGCTTGAAAAAGCATGTCTTGATTTAATTCTTGCAATGCATTTTTAGGACATAAATGACTTAAAGCAAAATCACTTCGAAAAACTGTTTTAACAAAGTTATCTGCATAATGTGTTCCACCTAAACCTATTCCAATTTTCCAATTATTTTTGTTTTCAAGTAGAGTGTAATTCAAAATTGTCTCTCCCACAACTTTTGCTGCGATTTCATTTGACCATTGCTTTTCCATTCCACCAAATTCAATAAATATTACTGGTTTTTCTTTAACAAAAGGCCCGTGATGGTCTACTTCAAAAGTTGTTCTAAAAAACTCTAAGCCAAATTTTTTCCTATTTTCTTCTAATCCAAGCAAATAGTTTTTCATTAAAACCGCTGAATTCTTGCAAAGCGTTTTCTCCTTTCCTCCTAATAATGCTTTCCCCCAGTTTCCAATTGAATGCACTGTAAACTCTGAATTCCCTGTTTTATTTGCATGCTTTGAAGCAAAAATTAAAAACTCTGAATGCAATTCATTCACTTCATCTGCAAATACTTGAATTTCATTTAAAGTAATTAATTCAAATTCCTTGAATTCAAACACTTTATTTCCTTGAAACTCGCGTTCAGTCTCTTTGAATCCTTTTTCCTTTAATAAAAAGTTTTTTACATTCATTCCAGCTTGGTCTGTTTTTGAAACAATAATTGAAATCATTTTCCCACTTGAATAACTCTGTCAAAAATTTCAATTCTTTTTCTGCAATTAAGGAAAGCTTCGCGTTTTTTTATTCCTTTTATTTGTATTTTTCAGCTAAATAATCTAAAATTTTTTCAATGTTTAAAGTTGTTTTTGCAATTGCTTGTGAAAACCAATGCGCATAAGAAGTTTTCAAATCCAATGCTTCTCCTTCAGGAGCATTGTTTATCATGAATCTATTATTTTTTTTGCGCACAAAACCAATTTCAACTAATCTATTAGCATGATAGCGCAGTAATTTTTCAGAAATTTTTTTACCAGTTTTTTCCTTAATGAAGGCCTGTAACTCCAGAGTAGTAGGAGTGTGTTTTTTCTTCAAGCACAAAAACAAAACTGCGTCCAGAATATCGAAAACAGTATTTCTGGATTCGTGTTCTGAAATTAGTCCTGTACTTAAAGCAAACCATCTAAGCAAGGAACGCTTTGTGAGTTTTATTTCTGGAGGAAAATCCATTTCTCTGACCGTAAAAGTTCTTCTAACTAACTCAGCTTCAGGCAATTCATTTTCAGTCATTTTTCTCGCCTTTTAAAGGAAAAACTCTTTTTCCTTTAAATTTAATGCATTTCTCTTTAAATTATTTCCCTTATAAAATATATTAGTGATTTAATGGTTTTAGAAGTCAAGACAAGGCTTTTTCCTTACAGGCTAGTTTTAAATAGAAAAAAACCAGTTGAATTAAAGATTGATTTAACTAATGCCTCTGACAAAAAAGCTTTGGCTTCACTAGAATTATCTTTGCCTAGAAGCCTTTCATTAGATAAATCAGGATTAAAGGGATCTGAATTACTTAGATTAGGAGAATTGTCTCCAAATGAATCCAAAACCTTTTACTTTGAAATTTATCCTAAAGCAATAATTGAAGGAAAAGAACACTTAATTAGATTAAAAGCTACAGAGCATCACTTAGATTACAACTACATTGCAAAAGAAGTTGAAAGAACTTTAACCCTACTTGTAGACTAAATTCGCCGAGCACGTGGCGAGCGTGAACGGTTGGCGAGGATGAGTACTTATGCAGGCATGTGTTAATGCGAATTGCTTGGCTGAAATTTGAAAAAGAAAAATAAAAAACATTGCAAAGTAAGTGCTTTGCAAAAAGAAATAAAATTAGATTATTAAAAAAAGAAAAAACAAAAGGAGTTTTTATCCTTTTATTTTCCTGCTAATTTATGTCCTTTAACATAAGCCCATATTTTTTTAGTCATTTCACTTGGAGTAACTGGGTTTTTTCCGAAAACACTTTCAAGTGAAGCGTCTTGTCCTTTAAAACTAATAGTATATCCTCCAAAAGCTTTTTTTGCCATTAATTTATCCCTCCATAGATAATAAATTTTATATAGTTTATAAAAAAAAGATATAAAAATCCATAGCATGAAAACCTGTTTTTTTCAGGTTTCTAGCTCTTTAGCATTGAACCAATCTCTTTAAAAGGAGTTTAACTAATATAGATTATATTCTTACACTAGTTTTGGAAGTGTAGCTATTTTGAAGTCAATTCAAAAAAACAAATTAATTCCGATTTGGAGGATGGATTAAATGCAAAAGACTGTAATGGACATATTTGGATCCCAAGTAGATGACTCTATTAGGCTTAGGTTATTAGCTGAAGAGCAAAAGCTTAGAAAAAAACAGCCAGAGCCTTGGACTAAAACAAAATACAGAGCTTACGCTAACTTTAAGGCAAAAAAGAAAACCGAGGAATTAATTAGCGAAATAACTAAAATAGATCAAACACTAAAGACGGCTTCAATTAAAGCAACAGTAAAACCGATTAAAACAGTTAAAAGAATTATTAAAAAGAAGAACTAAATTTCTTCTTTCTTTTACTTTTTAGATTATTTTTCACTTTTCCTAAATATAAGAAGAATTAAATATTTCCTTAATTCTATAATTCTTTTAAAGTGAGAAAATGACTTTAATTAATTCAAGTATAACACAAGAACCAATTGATTTAGTTGAATTAATTAATCAACCCACTTGGAAAACAATTTTATTAGACTTAGTTAAATCAGAGAAAATGGATCCATGGCAAATAGATGTATCTATTTTAGCAGATAAATATCTTGAAAAAATTAATTTACTTGATTACAGTAATTTAAGAGTTCCAGCAAATGCTATTTTATGTTCAGCTATTTTATTGAAACACAAGTCAAAGGCTTTAAAGGTTCCAAGCTTGGAAGAATTTGATGAAATTGAAGAACTTCAATTAACTGAAGAACAAATTCGTGAAAGAGAACGCTTGTTTTTAACTGAAGGAATTCCTCACCTAATTGCTCCGCGTTTAATTCGAGGCGGAAAGGTTTCATTAGATGACTTAGTTAATTCAATTGAAGAAATTTTAAACAAAAATAAACGCAAATATTTTTTAGAAAAAAATAGAAGAGACTTAAAGTTTCAAATTCCTTTACCAGAAAAAAAAATTGATGAAAAAATGTCAGAAGTATTAATGAAATTAAACTCCATAGCTGACGAAGAAAACCTAGTATTATTTTCTCGCTTAGTTAGTGAATTAAATTCAATTAATTTAATTCACACATTCATAGCCCTGCTTTTTCTACATAACTCTAGAAAAGTTTTTTTATTTCAAGAAGAATTTTTTGGAGAAATATTTATTTCTTTAAATGCTTCTCCCTAATTTTTTTAAAACAGGCTTTCAATAACTTTAAATTCCAGATTAACCATTACTCTTTTATCGAATGGCTAGTGATTAAATGAGGCTTGTATTTGTTATTGGTTTACCTGGAACAGGTAAAACAACTGTTGGAAGAAAGCTTGCAAAACAATACAAATTACCTTTTGTTTCTGCTGGAGAGTGGATTAGAAGAGAAATGCGTAGAGAGACTGCTCTTGGAAGGAGAATGAAAAAAGCTCATGATACAGGTAGATTGAATGATTTAGGTGATTTAAAAGAATTATTTATTTCAAAAATTTTTACTAATTTGAAAGGATCGAAAAAAATTCGACCCGAGTTCAGTAATGGATTTGTTTTAGAGGGTTTTCCTAGAAGCCTTGCAGGCCTTGAACTGCTTGAATCAATTTTTGGAAAACAATTAATTAGTATGGCAGAATTTTATCATTTATTTACTCCAGTTAGAACAGCTGTTGAAAGAATGTTGTTTGAAAGAAAACGCGCAGACGATGTTCCAGAAGTTGTTGCAAGAAAAATAGCTATTTTTAAAGAAAGAACTTTTCCACTAGTTTTAGAGTTAAAACATAGAGGGCAATTAATTAGAGTGAAAACAGTTCATGCCGATCGTAGAAGTAAGCCAGGTACTAGGTCCGTGGGAAGAGAAACAGCTGTAGAAAGGACTTTAGAATTAACTCAAGTAAACCTTAAAAAAATGAGGGCAAAAAAATTGCGAAAGCAAGAAATGAAAAGAGTAAAAAAACCAAATAAAGTTCAGCTGCCTAAACGAAGACCTAGAGCTTAATCTTTTTTAATTAAGTTTTTGTATTTTTGAAATACTTGTTCTACTTGTGCATGAGTTACATGGTTTTTGTGATGTCTAAATCCTCCTCCAAATCCTTGAGGAATATGCATTAATTCATGAATCAATGTTTTGATTTTTTCATCCTCGTTTTGCAAATCAAATTGTTCGGAAATTAATTCAATTGAATAAAACGGTTTTAACTGCATTCCTAGTTGCATTACTTTTTGCAGGGAATGAATTCTTGCAATTGTTCTCCTAGTCTTAGTTCCACTTGACTTAATACATGCAATTCTCTTAATTTGAATATGCTGAAAACCCAATGCTTCAATCAAGTTTCTGGTTTTCAAAGTCCATTCACTTGAATACTCGTATTTCATTTCATTCCCCAAAAAATTTTTCCTTCACAGTTAACTCTATATCTCCGTAAACCTTGTATTTTCTCCAATTCCTTCCTTCACTAATTAATTTTTTTTTCAATTCAAGTTTTAATTCTTTAAATATTTTTCCTAAAGGTTTTCTTCCATGCAAAACCTCTTTCAAAAACTTTTCAGGGTTTTTTAAAGGAATTTCTACAACCGATTTTTCAACTCTTTTTCCATTTAATTTGAATTCAATTACTCTTCTAATTTTTAACTTGTTTTTTGTTTGACTTAAAACTTTAAAGCTTCCGCCTTTTCTTGAAATAAATTCAGTTGTTGAACCCTCGGCTGTTCCCAGAAATTTTTCAAACCATTTTTGTTTCATTCTGTATTCAATAAAATGTTTGTTCTAATGCAATTTAAATTTATTGCTAAATAATTTTTTTATGAGTCAAAGAATTATTCTTTGCATGGATTTGGATTACTTTTTTGCTCAAATAGAAGAAATTCGAAAACCTGAATTAAAAGGCAAACCAATAGTTGTATGCGTTTATTCAGGCAGATCGCAAGACTCTGGAGCTGTTTCAACTTCAAATTATTTAGCTCGCGCTCTAGGAATTAAATCTAGCATGCCAATTGCTTTTGCAAAAAAGAAAGCTTCAAGTGAAACAATTTTTCTTCCAGTTGACATGAATTATTATTCTCAAGTTTCAGACAGAATAATGTCCTTGCTTTCAAGCTTTTCACCAGTATTAGAACAAGCATCAATTGATGAAGCATATTTAGATGTAACTCAACAAACACAAGGAGATTTTAATAAAGCAAAAAGCTTGGCTGAAAAAATTAAATTAGCTTTGCTTGAACAAGAAAACCTTACTTGTTCAATAGGCGTTGGCTCGAATAAATTAATTGCTAAAATGGCTTCAACTGCAAAAAAACCAAATGGTTTGACTGTAATCCTTCCTTCAAAGGTTAAAGAATTTTTAAATCCTTTAAAGGTTGAAAAACTCTTCGGAGTAGGAAAGAAAACAACTGAAGTCTTACTTGAAAATAAAATTGAATCAATTGAACAATTAAGTAAAACAAGTGTTCAACTATTAATTGACTTATTTGGAGAAAAAAGAGGAAAACAATTACATGAAAGGGCCAATGGAATAGACTTTTCTGAAGTTGAGGTCAATTCGGAGCAACAACAATTTTCCAGAATTGGCACTTTAAAACAAGACTCAAAAGACTTTGACTTTGTTTTGAGTTTCTCCGACTTTTTATGTGAAGAATTATTTAGAAAAATATCTGAAGAAAAAATTTTTTTCAAAACTGTTTCAATTATTGCAATAACAAATAAATTGGAAACCCACACTAAATCTAAAACTCTTTCCAAGCCCTCAAACAAGTTAAATGATTTAAAAGAAGCCTGTAAAGAATTGTTAAAAAATTTCTTGAATGAAAATTCTTCCTTTTTTTTGAGAAGATTTGGAGTTCGCGTTTCAAATTTTTCTGCAGAAGAAAAGCAGAAAAATTTGTTTGAGTTTTGATTTGCAATTCTAGTTTGTTTTTTTAATACTGTTTGTGTAAAAATATTGTATGAATGAATTAAAGCGAATAGAGAAATACATAAAAAAATATTCTCTTGGATTAATTGAAAGAAAAACCTCTTTAAAGCACTATAATGAATTGCTTGAAAAAATTGAGGAAGGCCTTTCATTTGAGTCACTGATTTCAGATTTTTTGGAAAAAAAACCGCTTGTTAGAGTGTTTGAAATTGGTTGTGGAGAAGCTCAAGCTTTAAAGGAATTAAAAGTAATTTTTAAAAACAAAGTTTTTGTTTCAGGAATTGATTTACTTGAAACGGATTTTCAGAACTTGGATGAATTAATTATTGGCGATGTATTAGAGCAAGTTTTTCCTCAAAACTGTGACATAATTTTTTCATTTAAATCTTTGCACGAAATCGGTTCAACTAAACAACTAATTGAAAAAATTGAATCCTCTTTAACAAATGGAGGAGTAGCAATTCTTTCCATTCGCGTACAAGAATTCAAGCAAGGCGAATTAGTTTTCCTTGGAGAGTTAACTCAAGAAGACTTGGATTTTTTGAATTCAATTCTGCAAGCAGAAAAATTTAAGTCTTGCCTAGTTTCTGGAAGCAAGGTTTTCTTAGAATATAATGGAGTTCAATTTCTTGCAGGCATTAATTTAATTTTAATGAAGCAAGTGCAGTTCAGCCGGCGAGGCTGAGTGCCCACGTGGGCATCGCGCTTGCCGCGCGAGACGGCAGCTGAAGGGTCACGTGACCCCTCGTGCTCGACGCACGAGACGTCGCAGCCGGCGAGGCTGAAGCTAAAGCCAATGAAGCTGAGCCAAGTGGTGGGTGTGAGTCAACAGTCAGCGGAGCTGAGGCAGGCGGCGAACATGAAGCCAGTGAGGTTGACTCGTGTTCATTGTGTGCAACCGCAGTTGAGTGCCTTCGAATCATTTTGGTTAGTCGCGTTATTTTCTGAGTTAATCTCCATTAAAATGAAATAACTTCATAATCCCTTTCTTTTAGTATCAAAAGGTTTATTAACACTAAAATAAAGAATAATGTTGGATTTGACTATTATGTGTTTTAAGGCAAAGATATTATTTGTTTTATTTTTAATATTGTTTTGTAATACTTTTTTTGCAGAACCTACAAAGGTAAAAGTTGGAAGCTATATTTTGAATGTTGGAAATTTTGATCCTGCTTTAGGAACTTATGATTTGTCCTTCTATGTTTGGGTCAAATGGGATAAGGACATTAATGGCTTTACTGCTGAAAATTTTGAATTAATGAATGCAAAAAATATGTCGCTTGAACTAATTGAAGAACTTCCCGGCTACAAATTTTATAGTGGTCAGGGGACTTTTTTCCAAAAAATTGATATGGCAAATTTTCCTTTTGATTCGCATGAAATTTCACTTGAATTAGAAGACAAATTATATGATGTAACCAAGTTAGTTTATGTTCCTGACACTAATTGGCTTTCCTCAGAGAACCCAGATATTGCAGTACTTGGATGGAAAAATAATGGCGCAAAAATAGAGTTTGTTGAAAGATATTATGACACTTGGAACACTACATATTCAAGGTATATTCACAAAATCAATGTCTCAAGGCCTTTAATTGATTCACTAAAAGTTTTTCTGCCAATAATTTTTCTTTCATTGTTGGGATTTTTTACATTTCTTATAAACATTCGAAAATTTTCAGAAAGACTTTCAATGTCAGTTTTTACTTTCATGGCTGCTATTGCCTATCAAATACAAGTGAATGTAACAATTCCTCCATTGGGGTTTTTCACGATTGCAGACAAGGCAATGATTGCAATTTATGCAGGCCTTTTGTTTGCAACGATTTACACAATTTATATACAATGGTATGAGGAGAAAAACAAAGAGGCAGTCGCTAGTAGGACAAACAAATTCGTGATATCATTTTATTTCATTTTCCAGCTGTTAGTATTCTTAGTAATATTTGTTTTGGATTATCTATTTTGAGTAAACAAAAGGATTGCTTTGCTTGTAGCATAAGGCGTTTCGAGAATTGTATCAGAGTTTATTTAAAAGCTTTTAATTGCATTATTTCTGTGTTAGAAATTGAAAAACTGAACACAAAGCTTTTTATATTAAAATGAATACATGTTATGTAATTCATATGTTTTTTTGGTGAAATGAATTGAAGATTGTTACTTTAAATCCGCCTTTTTTTGAAAAGTTTTCCAAGGATTCTAGGAGTCCAGGTGTATCAAAAGGAGGCTGTGTTTATTATCCTATTTGGCTTGGATATTGCACTGGATTACTTGAAAAGCAAGGACATGAAGTGAAATTAATTGATTCCCCTGCTGAAGGAATGAATTTAGAAAAATGTTTGCAAATTGTTAAAGAATTTAATCCTAGAATGATTGTAGTGCAAACAGTTACTGCAAGTTTTAATAATGACATAATGGTTGTAGAAGAATTAAAGAAAATCTTGCCAAATGTTTTCATTGCATTAGTTGGAGATCATACTAGTGCAGTGCCAATTGAGTCTCTTAAAGCAAGTAAATTTGTTGACTGTGTAACAATTCAAGAATTTGATTTCACTGTAAGAGATATTGCAATTGCTTTAGAGCAAGGAAAAGATATCTCTACTGTTAGAGGAATTGTTTATAGAAAAATTAATTCAGATGTATTAGAAGAATTCAAGTTTACTTTGCCTCGCGAATTAATTTCAGGCCAAGACTTAGATGAATTTCCATTTGTTTCAGATGTTTATAAAAGACATTTAACAATTGAAAACTATTTTTATCCTTCAGTGTTATATCCTGAAGTAACAATTATTACTGGCCGTGGATGCAAATACAGATGTACGTTTTGTAAATGGCCGCAGACTTTGACAATGCATGAATATAGAGCTAGGTCAGTGAAAAATGTGGTAGATGAATTTGAATGGATTGAAAAAAATTTGCCTCAAGTAAAAGACATTATGATTGAAGATGATACTTTAACTCAAGACAAGACTAGAACAATTGAGTTATGTAAAGAAGTTGTTGCAAGAGGGTTGAAAATTCCTTGGACTTGTAATTCCAGAGCAGACATTGATTTAGAGACAATGGAGTGGATGAAGAAAGCTAATTGTAGATTAATGTGTGTTGGATTTGAATCAGCTGATCAACAAATTTTAAACAATATTAAGAAGGGAACAATGATTCCAAAAATAAAGCAATTTGTTGTAGATGCAAAAAAAGCAGGAATATTAATTCATGGGTGTTTCATGCTTGGAAATAAAGGTGAAACAAAGGAAACAATTAAGAAAACAGTTGCAATGGCTAAAGAATTAGATCCTGATACAGCTCAATTTTTTCCAATAATGGTTTATCCTGGAACAGAGGCATATAAATGGGCTGAAGAAAATAATTTCCTGAAAACAAAGGATTGGAGTAAATGGTTATTGCCTGATGGAACTCACAATTCAATTGTTTCAACAGACAAATTAACTTCAGAAGAACTAGTAAGAGAATGCGATAAAGCAAGAATTGCATTTTATTTAAGGCCTGCATTTATTTTCAGAAAATTAAATCAAGTAATAAAAAATCCTTTAAAAGAATTCCCTAGATTTGTTATTTCAACTTGGATTTTCTCTAAGTACTTGGCAAAAGAAGTAAAAGAAACCATTTTTCCAACTCCTTCCAGCAAAACAACTCTTTCAGCTTAAATTCAAACAAATTTCTAATTATTAACTTTAGATCTTTTATTTGTTTTCTAATTTAAAAAAATTTCTTTAATGACATTTGTGTTATACCCCTTTTCTTAGAATAATTTTTTGTCCTCTTTTTACTTCAAATTTTTCTGCAAAATTTCCAAGGTTAACTGCTATTTCAATTCCGTCAAAATCATCATCTAAAATAACTAGTTCTCCTTTTGAAACCTCTCCAAAAGTTTTCTTATAATTTAATTCAAGCTTTAATTCATTAATTTCTGCAATGATTTTATCTCCTAGTTTAGCAAATTCATGAAAATCTTTTTGCAAAACATTTACAAAAGCGTTCCCCTCGGCATTGACGTCGATAATTGTGCAAGCAATTTTTTTTCCATTACTTTTAATGTTTTCATAAGGAGCTTTAACTAGCTCTTGCGGATTGAGTTTTCTTCCAAATTCTTGAATTTTTTTTCCATTAGCTAGATGTGCTGCTGCTGGCATGAATACATCTCTTCCATGAAAAATATTTGAAACAGGTTGATTCATTAATTTAGGGTTTTCTAAAGCATGAACTTTAACAATTCCTCCTAAAAAGTTTGCAGCAGGAATTAAAACTCCGTTATCAGGGCCAATTAAATAATCTCCTCGATTTGTTTGAATTACAATTCCTTTTCTTGAAGTTCCAACTCCTGGATCTACAACGCATACATGGCATCCAATAGGCAACCATTTAATTGCTTCAAAGACTTTTGCTCCGGCAACAATATCAAATGGAGGAATATTAGTACTCAATTCTATTACTCTAGCTTTTGGGCAAATCTTGAATGCAATTCCTTGCATTGCTCCATGGCCTTTATTTCCAGAGCCAAAATCAGTTGAAAAACTAATGAAAGGATTTTTTGTTTTCATATAATATTTTTAGTGTATTATTAATTTAAAGTCTTTTTTAAGCAAAAGGTTATAAATTTCTTTTCCTTAATATTTTAACACAATTTAAGGTGGAATTTTTTTGGCTGTAAATGTTGTTTCAATTCTTTTATTTATTGGATCAATTGTTTTCATTGGATACATTGGGCATTTAATTTTTCAAAAATTTAGGATTCCAGACAGCTTGATTTTAATTTTAATTGGATTACTTGTTGGTCCATTTTTTCATGTATTGGATGCAAATTCAATTGAATTATTTAAAGGAGTTACTCCCTTGCTTGCAACCCTTACTTTAATAATTCTTTTATTTGAAGGAGGCATGAATCTAAATTTTTATTATTTTTTGCAAAACCTTGGAAAAAGCAGTGGGTTTACTTTACTTGTATTTCTTTTAACTTTAATTTTTTCTGCAATTTTTTTTACTTTGCTCGGATGGAACCCAATTATTGCTGTAATGATTGGAGGAATGATTTCAGGAACCTCTTCAGCATTAATTGCAGTAATTAATAGCACTAACGCTAAAAGTGATTCAAAGATTTTGCTTAACTTGGAAGGAATTTTAACTGATGCTTTTTCAGCTGTAATTGTTTTAACTGCAATTGAATTGTTTTTAGCGAAAAGCATTAATTTTTCTGAAATATTTCAATCAATTCTTGGAAGTTTTTCAATTGCTGCAGTAATTGCTTTTGTTATAGGAATTGCATGGTTAAAGGTTTTAGAAAAAATTGTTTCAAAAGAACACGCTTTTATAATGACTTTTGGAATAACCCTAATAACTTACGCTTTTGTTGAATTCTCTAAAGGTTCTGGAGCAATTGCTGCTTTAGTGTTTGGACTAGTTTTAGGGAATGGAAAAGAAATTGCCCACATGCTTAGAATTAAATCGAAAGATTTAAGCGTGAATGTAAAACTTTTTCAAGCAGAGCTTTCATTTTTTATTCGAACATTTTTCTTTGTTAATTTAGGAATTATTTTTGATTTAAATCTTTTAACTCTTGAAACGCTTTTAATTGTTTTAGGAGTTTTAGTTTTAATGTTTATTGCAAGAGTAATTGGTTCAAAGGTTTTAATTAGAGTTGTAAAAGACTATAAAGAAGATGAATTATTAATTCAATCAATTATTGCAAAAGGAATGGCTGCAGCCGCATTAGCAACTTATCCTATTTCCATTAATCTTCCAATTGGGGATTTTGCTTCAAAAATTATTTCAATTATTTCCTTGCTAATAATTTTTACAAATATTTTTAGCTTCATCGGAATTTATTTATACGAAAAAGGCAAGAAAGCAAAATCCTTGCAGGAAACAAAATAATTTTTTTAAAGGAATTTAAAATGCAGGAACTAGAATTGCCTTTAATTGAAGTGATTCAAGAAACTCCTTCAATCAAGAGTTTTAAATTTTCTTTGCAAGGCCGGAAACTAAGTTTCAATCCAGGGCAATACATGATAATGGATTTAAAGGTTGCAGATCCAAAAGGCAATACACGTTTGTTTTCAATTTCCTCTGCTCCTTTAGAAAATTTTTTAATGTTTTCAACTAAAATCTCTGACTCAAATTTCAAGCAAAAACTTAATTCATTAAAAATTGGAGAAAAAGTTAAATTGCAAGGCCCTTTAGGAAGATTCACCTTGCAAGAAGACATTTTTAAAAAAACTGTAATGATTGCAGGAGGCATTGGAATAACTCCTTTTAGATCAATGATTAAATTTGCTTTAAATTCAGTTCCTGGATTAAAAATTGTTTTACTTTACTCTAATAAAACTCCGGATGAGATTGCTTTCAAAAAAGAATTTGAAGAACTGGCTTCCACGCATGCAGAAAACTTTTCTTTAGTTAACACTATTACTCAACCAGAAGAAGCCCTTGAATGGATTGGAAGAATTGGCAGAATAGACGAAACCTTAATTAAAGAATTTGTTGAAGACTTAAACGAAGCAATTTTCTATGTTTGTGGTCCTCCAAAAATGGTTGAAGCAATGGTTTCACTTTTAAAAGAAATGCAAATTCCTTCAACAAACATTAAATTTGAAAAATTCGTTGGATATTAATTTCTTTTAATGTAAAAATATTTATGGAATCAAAGTTACAGCTGAGAATTAAAAAAATTCTGGAATTGCTTAAACCTTTATACAAAAAAGATACTGCTTTAAAGTTTTCAACTCCATGGGAATTTGTTGTAGCAGTAATTCTTTCCGCGCAATGCACTGATGTTCGCGTAAACCAAGTTACAACCAAGCTATTCAAGAAATATAATTCATTGGAGGATTATTGCCTTGCTTCTCAAAAAGAATTTGAGAAAGACATTTATTCAACAGGCTTTTATAGAAATAAAGCTAAAAATATTCTTGCAAGCGCAAAAAAAATTCGAAACGAATTTAAAGGAAGAATTCCTTCTACAATGCAAGAACTTTTAACCTTGCATGGAGTTTCAAGGAAATCAGCTAACGTAATTCTTTCAAAGCTTTTTGGCAAAATAGAAGGAGTAGTAGTTGACACTCATGTAAAACGTTTAACGCAAAGACTTGGATTAACTCAATTCATTGTTCCAGAAAAAATAGAGCAAGACTTAATGCAATTAACTCCGCGCAAAGATTGGTGGAATTTAAGCAATTTATTGATTTGGCATGGAAGAGCAATTTGTCAAGCAAGAAAACCTAAATGCAGTGAATGCATTTTGAATTCTTTTTGTCCTTCAGCTTTTCATAGTCAAATTCGCCAATGATTATTTTGTTGGAAAAACATTGGATACAGGCAGGCATTAACGACTTTGGATTGCAAAAATATTTTACTGGCGCAAACTATTCCACAAAAGACTAAACAATGATTGCCTTCCACAGAAGCAACAAGATCATAAACTTTGAGAGAAAAACCACAATGAATAATTGAGGCAAGTTTATTTTTCCAAATGACATCAATGCAAGGGCTATTTCATCAGGAACTGGCATGCCAAATGCAAAAAATCCCAGAACCGGAAATGCTACTGATAGCTTAGCGAAATTACAGTGAAGCTTTTCCATAATTTTCTCAGTGTTTTTCTCCAAAGTCTTCCTTACAACCGAGAAAAGGAGACAATCAACACAAGCAGCAACAAGTGCAGCAACTAAAGCAAAAAAAATAGCGTTCCCACTTTGCATTAGCTCCAATATAACAGCCATTGAAAAAGGTGTTGTTATGCCGAATGTATAAAAAGCTCCAGCAACAGCAGAACCAATCAATCCAAACCCAAGAAGATATTTTGAAACAATTCTGTCAAGACCAAATAACACTAAGACCAAGCTCACAGCAATAAATATTATTGATAGAAGAATTCTTAATTCTAGAGAAAACTTTTTTGATAAAAGCATTAAATCGCCTAATAATATTATTCTTAATTTAGTATGTCAATTACCCACCATTGAAATGGTTGGCTTGTCGTTAAGCTCTGCTTCAATTCTGTTTCCAGTTTCAGCTTCATCACTTACAACATTTGGCTTATTGACTAAAGCCTGCACAAAAAGAGATTTACCCCCTCTGACAATATTTCGAGAAGCATTCAAATCAGAATGCAACTCAAAAACACATTCTTTACATTTGAACACACTTTCATGCCTATTATTTTTATCAACATATCCGCATTTAGAACATTCCTGACTTGTATACTTAGGATTAACCAAAACAACTGATTTACCCAATCTCTCAACTTTATATTCAATGAAACTTCTAAGTTGAGCAAAACTCCAATTACCAATCATTTTTCTAGTTTTTCTACCAGTTCTGGAATTCCTAACATTTTTCAAGTCTTCTAAAGCAAATACATTGAAAGGCAATTCAACAATTTGCTTGCTAATTAAATGATTTACATTTCGCACAAAACGGTTCTCTTTTCCACTAACTTTTTGTAGTTTTCTTTTAGCGGATTTAGTGCCTTTGCTTTGCAAATCACTTTTCAACTTCTGATATTTACCTTTAATATTTCTCAAACTTCGAGAATTAAAAAAAGAATTATTTGACAAAGTAACAATATTTTTTATACCACTATCAATGTCAAGAGTTTCAAAACCTTCAACTTTAGGAATTTTATCATTCAACATTTGTAAATGCAAAAAATAGTTTTGTCTTTTCTTTACAAGTTGGGCATTTGAGTATTTCCACTCAGAATATTTTTTGAAATAATTAGCCATTATGAAAGGAATTTTTTGTCTACCAAACAAAGTGCTTATAGAAATTATACCTTTGTCAAACATTATTGAAAGGTTTCTTTTGTCAAATCTTATTCCAGAAAACTCTTTTTTAATAGGTTTTTGTTTTAATTTCAATTTTTTGAGCATATCACTTGCTTGATCACGGGAAGTTTGAAGTAAAGAAGATTGTATGCGTGGATATTTTTTTCTAAGTAAATTGTAAGTTCTTTTATGTAGTTTGTTTTTGTTAAAAGTATGGTTTTCATATCCAAAATTAATTATTTCTTGACAAGTTTTGTTAAATGTGGACATAGTTGATTCTAATTCCTTCACAACACCAAGTTTTATTATTACAGTCCTAATATCTTTATTAATCATACAATATTATTATTACTTCTTACTTATAAAAGTTTAGACTTATTTCAAAGATCCTTAAATAAGCCACATTAACTGCCTTTTTTTGCACAATCACTAACTTGAAGGAAAGCAATTTTTGCAGCAAATGCGGAAAACCACTCAACACAGAAACCTTGAAAGTATTGGAGCAAAAAGCCCAAACAAGCAACTTGCTGCAAGAAATAATTCGTTCAGAACTAGAAAAGAAAGGAATTGATTTAGCGGAAATAACTAGAGTTTTGGCGGCAAAAGCTGAATTTTCATCCAAAACGTTTAAATTTAGGTGTTACACTCATATTAATAATTCTTTAATATTGGTGTAGCATATGGAAGGGCTTTCCAGCAAGGAAATCAAGGTTATTTCTTTTCTTGAACTCAATGAGAAGTCTTTCTTTACAAGAAAAGACATCAAACAGTTTTTCAAGAACTATTCCGAGCTTTCAGTTTATCTTCACAGGCTTAAAAGCAAAGGCAGGATAATCAAGATAACCAAAACCAAATATTACCTAGTTCCGATAAAAGCATACGAGGGCAAATGGTCTGAAAATCCATTCATTGTAATTGACGAAATATTCAACGGCAAAAACTATTTCATTGGAGGTTATGCCGCAGCACACTATTTGGGCCTCATTGACCAAATCCCAAGAAAAATTGAAGTCTATTGCACCAACAAGCAGGGAAAAACCAAACTTTTTGACACAGAAATTGTATTTAAGAGAATCAGACCAAAAAACCTCGTTGGCTTTGTCGAACAAAAATCCAAAAACCACTCTTTCAAAATAGCTTCTAAAGAAAAGGTATTGCAATGGATGAAATCAAACCCATAACAGAAAACCGCCTTCGATTCTTGGCAGCTGACAAAAAATTCAGTCTCTACTACTTGGAAAAAGACTATTACCTGACAGCACTGCTGTATTTCCTCAAAGATGTTCCTGACATTTGCTTTAAAGGCGGAACCGCACTAAACAAAATATTCCTCAACCACACCAGGCTGAGCGAAGACCTGGATTTTACCTGTGTCGGCCCACTGGAAAAAACAAAAAAAGCAATTCTCGAAATAGCTGAAAGCCACAAGGAATTCTTTATAAGAACACAATTTGACAAGCAAACACCAAACTTTTTCAGGCTAAAAATCACCTACAAAACAATAACAGACTTAAGACCAGAAATCGTTGTTGATGTAAACAAGCAGGCATCTGTTTACTTGAAACCACAAAAATATAAGATCCCACACTTTTACGATGAAATCCCAGAGTTTGAGGTTTCTGCACTCGACAAGAAGGAATTGATTGCAGAAAAAGTCAGAACTCTTTTTCAAAGAAAAAAGGCAAGAGACTACTTCGACCTCTACTCCATAATCCAAGAAAAAATTCCAATAGATTTGGCTCTTGTAAAAAAGAAGCTAAAAGACATCAAAAAATTTGAAGTTAGCCAAATTTTCAAAAACGCCAACAAAGTTTATCGCTCTTGGGAACTGGAAATCAGTGCACTAACCAACAAACCAATCGAATACAAAACCGCAATAACCACTATTTCCAAACACTTCAAATACAAGCAAACAAAACAAAGCAAGGCTGCCAAGAAGTGAATTGCATGGAAACATTTAAGGGAAAAGTCCGCAGAATCCTAGCCAACGGTGGAACCGGAATTTCCATTTTGGTTTTGTTTGACGGAAACAATAATACTTATTTTTGTGCCAGCATTTTAGGCAGGCTAGACTAACTTTTTCTGGGTTTGTCATTTGATCACTTTACAGTTCTTTTATTTGGTTGAGTGTTGTTTCTATGTTTTCGTTTGAAACTAGGAAGAACGCTGTTTTTCCATTTCCAAGTTTTGCCCAGTCGTCTGCAATCTCAACTTTGTATTGGGTGTCTTTTGTGCTGGTTCGGTCGTCCCCTTTCCATTCAAGAACATAATTGTGCCTTTTTTTGTAACTGCAATAAAGTCAGGATAAAATTTGCCTCTCTTCCAGCCTGGATGTAGAAGTCTTGCTTTTCCTTGTTACGAACCCAGCATTTGGCTTACTTGCATTAAATTCTTTTTTTCTCTGATAAAACGAAAATTAAAATTAAAGAGCATTAATTAAAAAATATGGCTTTTTAAATTGTTTTATGAGATAAATATTCTACTAATATAGTTGCCGGGGTGATTAATTGCCTTTAGTTGAAGCAAGTTCCAAGTCATCAAGAGTTGAACGAAGATGCATGAGTTGTGGCAGGGCTTTAAATCCAGATGCAAGAGACCTTTATTCAAGAAGATTTTGCTCTAATGGATGTAAAGAAAACTATTTAAGAAAATAAAACTTTTTTAATAGTGTTCAAATGGATTTTATTACTCAAAAAGTAAATCAATTGTATGAAAAATATCCTTATCCTTCTCTTTCTTTTTTTAATCCAAGCCTAGACATATCTATTCATGCAAACAAGATTGCAAAGCCTTTGAATAAAACCATTTATGATCTTTCTCCTAGGAACTCTGTTTTAGATGTTGGATGTGGAACAGGAGAAATCACTTGTTCTCTGGCTTTTGGTGGTGCGAAAACAGTTGGAGTTGATTTGTCAAAAAATTCGTTGAAGAGAGCAAGGCTTTTAGCAAAAAAACTCAAACTTTCAACCATTAAATTTTTGCATAAAAATTTATTTGATTTAAATTTAAATCAAGAATTTGATTTTGTTTTTTCTTTAGGAGTATTACATCATACTTCTAATCCAAAAAAGGGTTTTGAAAAACTTGTCCAACACACTAAATCAAATGGATTTATTACTATTGGATTGTATAATGTTTTTGGAAGATTTAAGCACAGGCTTAGAAGAAAACTTATTTCTGTTCTTGCAGGAAAAGACATTGAGAAAAGAATTGCTTTAAGCAAGAAATTGTTTCATAAAGGATTTGCTTCAGAGCAAGATGAAATTTATTTAGCTGATAAATTTGCTCATCCAAATGAAAGGTATTCTTCTTTGGAAGAAGTTTTTTCCTGGTTTAAAGAATTTAACATTAAATTTGTTGACTGTAATCCAAAAATTTCTTCAAATCCTTTTTTAACTCAAATCAATTGGCTTTTAAATGAAAAAACGTTTTTCATTGTTTCAGGGCAAAAACTTGAATAAGCTTTAATAATTTTTTCAATTAAACTATTTCAGTGATTGAATTGAGTGAAGTTAAAAAAATAATTGAAGCAGCATTATTTATGAGTTCAAAACCAATTCCTTTCATGGAATTACTTAAGTTATCGGAAAGCGCTTTAGAGTTAAGAAAATCAATTACTGAGTTAACCAATTTTTATAATTCATCTGATTCTGCTTTAGAAATAACTGAAACTCCTGCAGGATTTCAAATGAGGGTTAGATTAAATTATGCTGATAAAGTAAACCATTTAGCTGCTGCTTCAAGTGAATTTTCTTCATCTGTAATGAAAACCCTTGCATTAATTGCTTACAAGCAACCATTAATTCAAGCAGAATTAATTAAGTATCGTTCAAACAAAGCATACGAAGACGTAAAAGTTTTAGAGTCATTAGGATTTATTTCTCGTGAACCAAACCAGAAAACATTTATTTTGCGTACAACAAAAAAATTCGTTGAATACTTCGGCCCAAACCCAGTGAAACTAGTAAAACACGAAGCATTAAAAGAATAATTTCTAAATCACTTCTTTTTAACATATATTTGATAAGGAAAGTAAACTCTTCCTTCAATTTCCAAAGTAATTGTTTTAACACTGTTTTCAGTTTTATTAAAAATGGCGTCATATATTTCATATTGGTTATCGTTTATCTCAAAATAAATTTTTGAACCCTTATTCAGAGGAGGTGAAGTAAACCATCCTCCTCTCTCAGTTTTTCCTTCTTTTAATAACTCTCCATTTGATGAAAAAAGTTTTACATTGATTCCTTCCACTTCATTAAAAATATTTTCATCAAGAACAGAAATTTTAACAGTGTTTTCTTTTTTTTCAAAATCATATAAAGGATTTAATGAAACTGCAAAGCTGCTTACTTTTGATAGAACTCCACCTTCAATATATTCGTGACTGCTTACAAATCCTTCCTTCATTGCAAGTACGTATAAAGATTCATTTTTATCAGTGTTTTCTTTAATAGCTTTAGTTGAATAAAACGTTCCATCAAAACCTGTTCGACCTTCGTCTACTATGAAAAATATTGAACCAGTTTCTTCATTAATTGTATTTCTTTTAATCACAACTACTATTGAGTCTGATACTGGTTGTTGGGTTTCATCATTCAAGACAATGATTTTTCCATTACCTGAATTGTTTATTAAATTTACTCCAATGCATCCACTTAAAGTAATAATTAATAAAACCAAAAGCACAAAACTTGTCAAACTTTTTTTTGATTCCATAAATTCTACAAAAACCTTATTTAACAAATGATTTATATACTTGTTTGATACATAATACTAATACGTATTTTTATTTAGGGGTGATTTTTTTGGGATTTCTTAAAAACGTGTTATCTCCAAGACAAGAGGAAATCAACATTGAAGAGTTTTTAAACAACTTGGATGTTGAAGAAGAAACTTTAGAAGATGCAGATGCATATGTTAAGCCAATGGTTTTAGCAGAGGAAGCAGATGTGCAAACAGTTTTAAACGAAGCAAAGCAAGGAAATATTGTTTTGTTAAACATTGCTGATTTAACTAAAAGAAATGCATTAAAGCTTAGAGACTTAGTTGGAAGAATCAGAGACGAAGTTGAATCAATTAATGGAGATATTGCAAGGATTTCAGATGATAGGGTTTTGGTTACTCCGTCTAGGGTTAAAATTGTTAAAAGAAGGAATTAAAGTTTAATTACAAGGTTAATTAAATGATTTTAAACAAACCTTCTTTTTCCATTTCTTTTTCTTTTGAAGATTGTGTTTCTACTATTGAAAGCATTATTAAGTCTCATGGTTGGACTAATTTTGAAGTAGGAGACGTAAAACTTGTTTACACTCCTTACTGGATTTTTTCTTACGATGCTTTTCTTGAATCAACTGAAAAAGGGAAAGAAAAATTTATTTCAGACACCTCTTCTAGTAAAATGGCTTTAAATTCTCATACAGGAGAATTAAATCAAGACATTCCTTCATTGCTTGAATTTAATCCAGTTCACAATGTAAGAAAACCAGACGAAAAATATGAATTCGAAGTAGTCACTCCACTCATTTCAAAAAATGAAGTGCAAAAAATTGCTCCAATTAAATTAGCTTCTCAATTGCAAGTTCCAAAAGACAATATTGTTATTTCTGCCTTGCAAGAATTATTTGTTCCTGTTTGGATTTTGCAAATAAAAGTAGCAGAAGGAGTTTATAGATTTGAAGTTAACGCTGTAAGCGGAGACATTATTAATGAACAAGAAATTCCTGAAAGAGAAAAATCTTGGATTGAAGTAACAAATGAAACTCTTTCAGAGTTACAATCTCCTGGAGCATGGATTAAATATTCTTCCGAGATTTTTGGAGAAACATTTAAATCAGTACCAAAGCCTTCTTTAAGTTCAAATCAAAATCTTTTAAGTCTTTTTTCCTCCCAAAAAAGAATACTAATAATTTTATTAGTGATTTTGTTAATTTTAATTCTTTTATGGAATTATGGATACATTAAAATATAACTTGCCTTCCTATTTTTTTTATGAAACCATTTCCAAGAAAACAAAGGAAAAGAACTTTTCCACCTAAAATGAAGGTAGATAGAAAGCTTTCGAAAAAACAAATCGCTTATTATCAAAAACTTGGTTTTAAAGTTTTAAGACATCCAATTTCCGCAAATTTAATTTTATTTAATCCTAAAACAGGAAAAGAAATTTGGGTTTTAGAAGAACATAGTGGATTTAGTAGAGCAATGCTTAGAAGAATTTTTCTTCCAGAAGATGAACTTGATTAAACAAATTCAAATAAACTTTTTTGAGAAGGTTTATCGTCTTTAAAAATTGAATCAATTTCTAGTTCAGCTAATTCAATTCTTTGCTTTAAATAAGTGCTTAAATCGTAGTTGTAAATTATTTGTTTAGCTATTTCTAAATATTTTCTTACAGTTCCTTGAGAGATTGTTAAAATTAATTCATTATTGCATTTAGTGCAAGTGCCTTTTAATGGAATTCTTCTATACTTTGAATTGCATTTACTGCATCTAAATTGTTGTCTAGTGAAAGCGCGAGCATTTCCAATAATGTCTGGAAAGAAATGGCTTCTTAAAACTCTTTCCAATGCATCTTTTCCTTTCACTGATTTTATTTTGAATTGCAGTTCAGCCTGTCGTTTAATTTTTTCCTCCATTTCTTTTAATTGAGTATACATTGATTGTTTTGGTCCGGCATCGAATAAAGTTGTTGAATGAGTGAAATTTAATTCAGTGAATTGATTTTCTTTTCCTAGTTTTTTTTGCACTGTTGAAATAAAATTCAAAAAACTTGTTTCATAGTTTAACGATTTTTCATATAATTCTATTGGATATTCTTTGCATGTCTCCATTGAATAAACTTCATCATCTATTTCTTGAGGATTTAATGCAACAGTAAAAACTAATGGAGCATCCATTCTTCCCCCGCTTTTATGGCTTAAATATGTTTGACTAAAATTCAATAATGAATCCATTAACAACATTATTGAATCTTGATCTCCATCAAAATTTCTTCTTCTACACATTACTGAATATGGATGGCACCACATTAGCAATGCTTTACTGAATCCAATTACTCTTTGAACTATTCCAGCAGAAGTATGAGGAGCTAATCCAATTACTAGTTCTCCAATTAATTCTTCTTTTGAATTAACTTTATAGTATGGTTCTATTTTGTAAAATTTTTCAAGTAATTCGTCAATGAATTTACTCATTCTAAGCATCCAAATTCCGGCTTTTTCGTTCACAATTACGTCTTGAGGAAATAATTCAATTAATTGTTCTTCTGAAGTAATTTCTTTTCCTTCAAAATCAACTGTATACCCTAATACTTTTACTTTTTCAACTGTTAAACCAATTTCTTTTGGTTTAAAAAAATTTAATGGAGCATTTAATAACTCAAACCTGCTTGTCCCATCTCTATAAATATGAATATTGTGTTTTCCTCTTAGAATTCCTTTTTCCAATGGCTCTGGAATCTTTGATTCAGCAAATAATCCTTTGACTCCTTTAATTAAGTCAGGCATTCTTTCATCTAAATTTTCAACTGCTTCGCCTAACATTTTTTTTAATTCAATTTTTCTTTTATTAAATTCACTTAAATTAATTGATCCGCATCCTTTACATCTTTCTCCTTCAACTATTCTCATACAGTCATTGCAAGAATTAACCTTCATTGTTCTAATTCCACATTCCTTGCAATAATAGTATGGCAAGATTTTTTCGCATTTCATGCATTTAAATAAAGCTATTTCTACTTCTATTACTCCTTCTTGTAAAGACTTTTTATCAATGTCATTCATTGCTTTGTTAATGCTTCTAGTTGGCCCTCCTTTTAATGCAATTGGAAACAATATATGTGGATTGCCTTTCATTTGCCTTTCTTTAGCTGCTTCTGGTCGCCCCATTCTTGCTCCAATAAATGTTCCACATTTATCCATTATTTTTACTCCGCTAATTTTGCTTAAAGATTCTAACACGTTTTCTGAAACTAATTCCAAAACTTTTTCATTAAAAAACCCAAAACAAGTTAAAACATTTTTTGCGTGTTTTTCTTCAATAACTATTTTTCCGTCAATTATTTTATGCTCTAATCCAATTAATTCTAATAAGGGTTTGATTTTTTCACTTACTTTTACTTGAATAATTCTTTCATCAAGTGATTCGATTTCCGCGTTTTTGAATTCATTAATTAATTCAATTAAATCTTTTTTAGACAAAATCTTGTAATAATAAATAAATTTTGGATGCAACGGAATTCCAAAATCTTTCGAAAGTTTGAAAGCAAAATCAAAATTCAATTCGTTTTCTCTTCCATTATTTGCAATTAATTTTTCAATTTCAACATTAAAATTATTTGAAGTAACTGCTTTTTTTAGGTCTTGAATCCACCATTCTTCAACATATGCACTTGGCACTAAAGGATGAGCTGTTTTTT
Organism: uncultured archaeon; assembly: GCA_964373795.1. Lineage (GTDB taxonomy): Archaea > Iainarchaeota > Iainarchaeia > Iainarchaeales > DATDZZ01 > CAYJVY01. The sequence continues at coordinate 148,196 of CAYJVY010000001.1, forward strand.
TGAAATCCCCTAAAGTAACTAGAATATCTCCTAGGAAAAGGATTTGCTCTAATTGAGGTTTAAGTTTCTCTGCTAATTCAATTGAATTTACTTGAATTACTTCCCCATTTTTTAATTTAATTATTGGGCCATCAATTGAATCGCATGGAAATAATTGGGCTGCTTTTCCTGGGCGTTCAATTCTAATATGTGTTCCAACTGCAATGAATTCATCCAGTAAATACATTAAAGCTGGATTAATTGCTTTAGCCATGCAACCAGTATTTCTTGCTTTTCCATATCTTAATCTAAACCCTCCAAAAGCACTTGGATATGCTAGTAAAGGCCTGCCTGCAGCCAAGCCTTCCAAGTATTTATCTGTTGGAGTTATTTCAGTTATTTTGTCTGCTGTTTTTTCAACCTTAATTATTTTTTCCAACCATTTCCAATCTAAGCTTAACTGGTTTGCCCAACTCAAAATCTTCATTGCTTTTAATGCAACTCCTTCTGATACAACTAAAGCCATTCCTCCTCTAATCCTGTTTGAAGGAATTCTGTCAATATTTCTATGAACTGAAACTTCTCTTTCTTCTGTTGGAATTCCATTAATGCATATAGGGCATCCTCTAATAATTGTTTTAATTTCTTCTTCCGGAACCTTGTATTGTCGAGAAATGATTTCAGTTTGATAAATCATTATTTCTTCTACATATCTTTCAACTTCTTCTTCTGTTGGTTTATATCTGTCAATGTCTAATAAGCTTCTAGCATAATCTGCTAAAATTAATGGAATAACTGTTGCACTTCCTCCTGCTGCTCTAATTGGTCCAGAAAAGTATACATCAATGTATTTAGTTCCATCCAGGTTTTTTGAAATTAATACTTTTGGCAATCCATCTAATGGAGATACAACTACTCCTTCAGTCATTAACACTAGTCCTGATTTAATTGCTAATTCAATTCTTTTCTGCAAATCAGGAATTTGAATCCATTTTTGTTCAATTAGTTCTCTAAAGATTTGAAACAAGGACTGCATTCTGTCTCCATTGTTTTCATTTAATACTTCTCTATATCTTTTAGCAATTCCTGGTGGGCCACAAATTTTTTCTGCTCTTTCAGCTAAATCAGTTACAGGTAATGATTCAACTTCAGTTGAAACGTCAAATCCTTTTTCTCTAGCTTTTTTTGCTAACTCAAATTGCTTTTCAACTCTTGAAGAAATTAGTTCAAAGTATTTTTTTGTTTTTGCATCGCAAGGCCATTTAATTTTTCCAATCATTCAAGGTCACGCCCCTTGAGTGCGAATCACTTGAGTGTGAATCAAACACTCTTTCAAGGCAATTAATTAGTAAATAAATTTGAATGAAAGAAAATAAAAGCCTACTCTATTTTTTCATTAAAGAAATAGTTTTCAATTATTTTCATTGTTTTTAGTTCTAGCACTGGAACTACTCCTGGAGTAGGAGTGTGTCCTTTGCTTACTTGAAAGTCAGTTCTATTTTGCCAAGTGCCATTATTAATTATTAGTGTTCCTCTGTAATTTCCATATCCATTGTGATGCATGTCTCCACCTATATAAATATCTGGAGCGCTTTTTAATACTAGAAAATCTTTTTTTTCTGGAGCATAAGTTTGCCTTAAACCATAAGTTCCTCCAACAGTTCCTCTTCTTAATGCATCCATTATTGCTAGTTGAGGCTTGTTTGGATTTAAATAACTTAATTGAGAATAAAGGTCGTGTAATGCTCCTCCATGATATGCTAAAACAGTTAATCCTTCTAATTCAATCCATGAAGGGTTTCCAATTAAATGGAAATTCTTTAATTCACTTAATTCTGGTAGAAACTCTTTTGCAATTGCTGGTTGAGGTTCAGCTCTTCTTACTGCATCGTGTTGTCCTGGTATTAAAAATACTTCAATGTATTCAGGGACTTGCTTAATTAATTCTTGAAACCTAGTGTATTGTCCGTAAATGTTTTGGATACTTAGTTCTTTGCTTTGCCCTGGATAGACTCCTATTCCGTCAACTAAGTCTCCTGTAATAATTAAATATTTTATTTTTCCAACTTTTTCTTGTTCTTTTCTATCCCCAATTTTTCCATTCAACCATTCAATGAATCTAATGAATTCTTTTTCAAGAAAAAGTTTTGAGCCAACATGAATATCTGAAATAGTGCATAAACTTAAATCTCTTTCAGCTGTTTTTATTGGCTTCATTGGAAGCTCTGGATAAAACACTTGCTTTATTATTATCATGTCTCCTTGGCCTTTAATTCCCTTAATTCCTATTACATCATCTAAAAGAATTTTTTCTGCTTCCCTCATTAAACTTGCGTCATCTTTTAAAATTAATGCAATTGCCTCTCCTTCTAAATCCTCTACTTTAAAGCATACATGCCCATTTTTTGAAACCCATTTCTTTGAAACCATTGCAATTAAATCCACTTCATTTCCTTTACTGATTCTATTCAATCTAGAAGTTGTTTTCGGATTTAATCCAATTCTTTTCTTTAAAACATTTTTTAATGAATCAAATTTATCTCTAAACAAGGAAACAAAGTCTTCAATTATTCCTTCACTATTGCTTTGCCCTGTTACATCAAATTCTTGCAAAATTCTGTAATTTGGTTTAAGTTCTCTTGCAATTGGCTTAAAAAAATTTGAATAAACTTCAACTTCTTTTTGCAACTCAATTTTGGTTTCTTTTCTAATTAAATAGTCTTGAACTATTTTTGTGTCAATTAAATAATTGTTTTTTTCAATTAATTCATCTAATACTTGTTTAAAATTTTCTTTTTCTAACAAGACTTGAACTGCATCTAAAGTAATAATAATATTTTTTTGAGTTGCATAATCTATCACTTCTTTACTTGAAACCTGTTTTAAAACATTTACTGATTCCAAAGCAATCAACTACTTATTTTACTTTTTCTTTTAATGCCTCTAAACTTGAAATAATAGTCCAAATATCTGTTCTAGTATGAGAAGGCATGTTAATGTCATTACTTATGTCATCCAATAAATAAACAGCTGCACTTATCGTAGTAGAACTAATTTCTTTCTTAATTTTTTCTTTTGCTTCTTCAACTGCTCTTCTAATATTTCTTGGAACACTATGATCGCCAATTAAGTTCTCCATTAATTCAATTAATTCAGTTGCTTCTGCAGTCATTCAACCACCTCCAAAAAGCTACAAATAGAGTTTAATTTCTTTAATTGATATGAATTATTTTTCACGAACCCATTTTAAAATGATTTCCAGGTTTTTGAGTTGTTCTTGTAATTCATTTACCTTGCTTTGAAGAGTTTGAATATTCTTATTAGAGGTTTCCAATCTAAAATTTCTTAATTCTTGAGCGTATTTTGCAACTCTTTTATCTTTTCTATACACAATTGAAGTTAAAACAGTTTCAGTTAATTGTTTCCTGTAATCCAAGTCGTTTACAAACATTGAAATCATTGGCCTGTATTTTGGTTCGGCAATCATTTGAACAGGTAATTTAACTGATTCAACATCTTTTCTATAATCTTCATCAGTTAAAGACTTTGTTAAATGCTGCCAATAAAGTTTGTCAAAAAACTTGAATGCATGAGTTTTAACATTATAAATTTTAGCTAAATTAAATTTGTTTTCCCATTCAGATTTTTTTTTACTAAACATTTCAAGGTTTTTTTTTAATTCATTTATTTGATGCATTAACCTAAAAGGACTTGGATAACTAATTTTTGGCCATGCATCGTTTTGAGAAACAGCTGAAACAACTCCTCCTAACTTGAAATAGTTTTTTAATGCAGTTATTCTGGGATTATTTTCATCTATTTCCTTAATTGAAGGAAAAGTTTTTTGAAAAGTATCAAACGAAGAAATTATTTCTCCAGCCATAACTTATTAATATCTTGACTCATTAATAAATTTAATGGATATTTATATTTTTATTAGAGGTGAATAAATGTTTCCTGGAATAGGTGGAATGAATCCAACCCAAATGAAATCCTTAATGAAGCAATTAGGAATTAAATCTCAAGACTTGAAAGCAAAAAAAGCAGTATTCGAATTAGACGACAAGCTTTTAGTAATAGACAATCCTCAAATAACTTTAATTGAAATGCAAGGCGTTAAAACATTTCAAGTAATAGGAGAAGCAAAAGAAGAATCCAAAGGCTTCCCGGAAGATGACATTAAATTAGTTGCAGAACAAGCAAATGTTTCATTAGAAGAAGCAAAAAAAGCCTTGCAAAAAACAAATGGAGATATTGCTCAAGCAATAAACGATTTAAAATAATTTTATTTTTCTTCCCTGAATTCTATTACAATTATTTCGTTCACTACTGCAATAAATTCAATTAATGCATTTAAGTCTTCTAATTCTTTGTGTCCTACTTCAATAAATCCATTTACTTCATTTGATTTTTGTTTCAAGAAATAATTTTTGTCGTTAACTTGAATTTGATTTGAATCAAGTTCAGTTAAAGCTTGTTGTTTGAATTCCTTTAAAGAAGCATTTAATGGCAACAACTCAATTACTTGTTTTTTGAATTCAACTGCGTTCTTTGTTTTCAGGCTTGCATCAACTCCAATTAATTGTTTTGGTTCATTCAATTCATACTCTGAAAAATTTAAGTCACTAAATTTTTGTTTAATGCTTTGCTTTAATTCTTCATAATTTGCATCTAAATTAAACGCAACAAGTATTACTGGTTTGTTTAGAAGAGTATTTGCTTCAACTTTATTTACATCTTTCACTTCTTCCATTGCTTTACTTAATTCATTTATTTTATTTGAATCAAATGAATTTAAATCAATTGAAATTATTGGATTAAATTTTTTTGCTTCAATTAAAACAGAGTTAACATCACTTAATTTTTCTAAACCTGTTTTAAATGAATTCACGTCTAATGTAGGCAATGTTTTTTCAAAAGTGAAAATAGTTCTAGGCTTTAATTCTTTTAACTTAATTGTTTTCTGAAATGACTCTTGAACAGGAGTTCGAGTAACATTGTTTACTTCAATTCCAATTATTTGCAGTAATTGTTCTCCATTAAAAGAAGCTTGTTCAACTAAATTTATTTCATCTTGTTCTTCTGTTTCCAGTCTTACAAAACCTGGAACAATATTTGAATCAAATTCATGAATTCTTTGAATTGATTCATCTTCAGTTGAAATGAATTTAACTTTTTTTGGTACTTCAATTAATGCACTGCTTAAAACCTCGAAATTAAAAAGCATTAAAGCTTTTTCTTGAATTTCTTCAACTATTTCTCTTTTAGTTCTTTGAGATTCATCTAACGAAATTTGTGCAACGTACAACAAATTTATTCCACTTAAACCTTGCTGTGGAAGCTGTCTGTAATTAGATGAAAGATTTGCTACTCCTTTTACTTGCAGTATTGCTGAATCAATTGATTGTTTTTCTGCTTCTTCAGTTCTAGCAGTTAAAATAATGTTTGGATTAATTTCTTGAACTCTTCCAGTTACTTCTTCTGATCTGAATACCTCTATTCTGTTTTGATTAATTAAAGGCAAGTTTTGATCCTGGTTTTGAGGGGGTTGTCCTCTTACATCTGTTGGATCTTGTTGATTGTCTTGATTATTTCCTGAACTTAATTGAATTCCAATTCCAATGCTTGAAGCCAAGAACAAAGCAACAATAAATAAACTCATTAATTGTTTTGAATCCATTTAAATCATTTAGAATAATACAATAATTAGTTTCATTACCTATTTTAATTTATTTTAATTGTTATTGCATTTATTTTTAAATCTTCTATTAAATTAATGTATATATAATTTCTTTAAAAACTATTTTTGAATTTTATAGATGGTGAATTTATGGTGGAAAAAGGTGAAATGGTTTTAATTTCCTTTGAAGGAAAAGACCTTGTAACTGGAAAAGTTTTTGATACAACTAGTGAAGAAACAGCTAAAAAAGAAGGGATTTTCAGAGAAGGAAGCATATTCAAACCAATTCCAGTTGTAATTGGAAAAGGAGAATTAGTTCAAGGCCTTGAAGAAGCACTTCAAGAAATGAAGATAGGAGAAGAAAGAGTTTTAGATATTTCTCCTGAAAAAGGTTTTGGAGAAAGAAACCCTGAACTAGTTAGAGTAATTCCTTTAAATGAATTCAAAAAAAGAAATGTAACTCCTGCAACTGGAATGGTTGTAGACATTAACAACATGTATGGAAAAATTCAAAGCATTTCAGGAGGAAGGGTTAGAGTTGACTTTAACCCTGATTTAGCTGGAAGAGCAGTTCAATACAAGTTAAAAATTGAAAAAAAACTTGATTCATCTGAAGAAAAATCTAAAGCCTTGTTTGAAAAATATTTTCCTTTCATGAAACAAGAGAATTGTAAATTAATTGGAGATTGTTTTGAAGCAAGCCTTGACACTAAAATCGCGCCTCAAATAGGGCAATTAAAACATGTTTTCGCGCAAACCTTGCTTGAATTTGTTCCTGAAGTGAAAAAAGTTAAATTCGTTGAAGAATTCAACGAAGATTCATTTAAATCAAACAAAAACAAAAAATAGTTTTAATTTTGAATTATTTGAGTAAGCTATTTAAACATTTATGTTCCTAAAATTAATTGGTTCACCGACTAATTGTAGATGATTAAATGAATAAAACCATGGAAACTGGGACAACAACTGTTGGCTTAGTATTCAAAGACGGAGTAATTCTTTCCTCTGATATGAAGGCTTCAATGGGGCATTTAAATTACGATGAAGAAGTGAAAAAAGTTTTCAAAATAACTGATTACATGGGAGTAACAATTGCTGGATCAGTTGGAGATGCTTTAACAATTGTTCGTTTTCTAAAATCCCATGCAAAACTGTTTGAAATTGAAAGAGAAGGAAGACTCACTCCAAAAGCAGCAACAGTATTCCTTTCAAATATTTTAAATTCTAATAGATATTATCCTTTCCTAGTTCAATTAATTGTTGGGGGATTTGTTGGCAAACCACAATTATATGACATTGATCCAAGCGGAGGATTACTTGAAAGAAAAAAATTTGCAGTTACAGGAAGCGGAACAGAACTAGCTTTAAGTGTCTTAGACGACAACTATAAAGATGATTTAAACGAAGAACAAGCAATTAAAGTAGTAGTAAAAGCAATTGAAGCTGCTAAAAAAAGAGACAATTATTCTGGCGGAGTAGCAATTAATTTAATGATTATAAACAAAGACGGGGTAAAAGAATTAAATTTAAAAGAAGTAAAAAAATATTTAACAAACTAGATTTTTTTTTAATTAAATTTTTTATTTTTCTGAATTTTTTTTGGATAGGCTTAATTAAACCAAAGTTTTAAAGAGAGTTGATTAAATGGATTATATAAAGCAAATAAAGGACACTATTTTGGAATCGCTTCCAAAAGAAGCACTAGTTACTACAGTTGATTTAGAGGGCCCAGAAATAGCTATTTATACTAAAAACCCTAAAATGTTTTTTGAAAACCAAAACCTAGTAGCAAAAGCAGCATTTGATTTAAAGAAAAGAATTAACATTAGAACAGATAAAAGTCTTTTAACTGAAGAAAACAAAGCAGAAAAAACAATTAGAGAAATTGTTCCACAAGACGCAGACATTAGAGACATTTCATTCAATCCAGCTTTTTCAGAAGTAGTAATTGAAGCAATTAAGCCAGGACTAGTAATTGGAAAAGGCGGAGAAACATCCAAGCAAATTATTTTAGAAACAGGTTGGACTCCAAACATTATTAGAGCTCCTACTTCTCCTTCAAAGATTTTGAAAGGCTTGCGAAACCATTTACATAAATATTCTAGTGAAAGAAAAAAAATTTTGCAAGACATTGCAAGAAAAATTTATGCTGAACGATCCGAAAACGCTAAGAATTGGATTAGATTACATGCTTTAGGTGCTTTCAGAGAAGTTGGAAGAAGCTGTGTATTTGTTGAAACCCCTTATACAAAGGTTTTACTTGATTGTGGAGTAAATGTTGCAAACAACGCAGAACCATATCCTTATTTAGATGCTTTAAATTTTTCAGTTGACAGATTAGATGCAGTAATAATTTCTCATGCTCATTTAGATCATTCTGGAATGCTTCCATATCTTTTCAGACTAGGTTATAGAGGCCCGGTTTATTTAACAAAGCCTTCAAGAGACTTAATGTGTTTACTTCAATTTGATTATATTGATGTATTAGTTAAAGAAGGAAAAGAACCTCCTTACACTGAACAAGACATTAAAGAAATGATTAAGTACTGCATTACTCGTGAATACAGGGAAGTAACAGATATTGCTCCAGACATGCGTTTAACTTTTCACAATGCCTCTCATATTCTTGGCTCGAGTTCAGTTCACTTGCATATAGGAAATGGTCAACACAATTTAGTTTACTCTGGAGACATTAAATTTGGTTTTACTCGTTTATTTAATGATCTTGATTTAAATTTTCCAAGAATTGAAACACTAATAATTGAATCAACTTATGGATCTAAAATGGATCTTCATCCTAAAAGAATGGATGCAGAAAAAAACTTAATTCAAGTAATTAAGGAAACAATTCAAACAGGTGGAAATGTTTTAATTCCAGTTTTCGCTGTTGGAAGAGCTCAAGAAATAATGCTTGTATTAGAAGAAGGCTATAAAAGAGGAGAACTAGATGGAATAAATGTTTACGTTGATGGAATGACTAAAGAAGCTTCAGCAGTTCACACTGCTTATCCTGAATACTTGAGAAGCAAAGTTCAAAGAAGAATTCTTCAAAACGATTCGCCTTTTACTTCAGAAATATTTAAAGAAGCAACTTGGGATCAAAGAGATGAAATTCTTGCAAAAGGTTCAGCAGTAATTCTTGCTTCTTCTGGAATGCTTACAGGAGGAGCTTCACTTGATTACTTAACTAAAATGTCTTCAGATCCAAACAATACAATAGTGTTTGTTGGATTTCAAGGACAAGGATCAACTGGAAGAAAAATTCAATCAGGAATTAAAAGCTTTCCAATTACAGCTGAAAACAGTAAAACAAAAGAATTAGTAATCAATATGCGAGTTGAAACAATTGAAGGATTTTCAGTTCCATATGAAACAGATGTAATGATTAAAAGAAATAATTTGTTTGAATTAATTGAAATTGGAAAACTAGCAGATGAATTTCTGCCAAAAACCTCTGAAGGTTTAGTGGAGTTAAAAAGAATTCAAGTTCCTGCATTTGATTTCAACGGAAAAATTTCTTGGCATGCTGTAAGCCATTTATTGAAGCATAAAAGTAAAGACAATCACTTGCTTTTTAAAACAAAATCTGGAAAAGAAATCCAAGTATCTAAAGGGCATAGCCTGTTTTGCTTTAAAAATAAGGCAATTCAAGCCTTGCCTGCAAACAAATTAACTACTGGCTCTCACATTGTAATTCCAAATAAATTGCCTGAATCTCACTCAATTCATTCAATTCAATTCCAAGAATTTGTTGACAATAAAAATTATGTTTTAAACGAAGAGCTTAACAAATTTGAACCAATGAAAGGTGGAAACAAAAAATCCTTTTTAATTTCTGAATGCAAGGATATGAAAAAACTTGCAAGGTTTTTAGGATATTATATTTCTGAAGGAAACATTGAAAAAGGAAAAGGCAATAGAGCAATTTTAAGCTTTGGAGCACATGAAAAAAACTTAATTGAAGATGCAATTGATTGCAGTAAAACTTGTTTTGGAATAACTCCAACCATTCATAAGCCTCACAAAACCGAAACACAGCTAAGGATCCATAATAAAATGTTGGTTGAATTTTTGGAACAAATTGGTTGTGGTGAAAGAGGTTCAAGCAAAAGAGTTCCAAAAATTGTTTTAAATTTTTCAATTGAAGTTCAAAAAGAATTCTTGAAAGCATATTTTGAAGGCGATGGTTATATATACAAGAATGGAGGAAAAGGTTATCTGGCTGCAAAATCCATTAGCAAGAAACTTGTTTCAGATCTTTCCTATCTTCTTTTACAACACGGAATTGTTCCAAGAATTAAAGGTCCAATAAAAGAAAAAGCAAGGGAATTGAATGGTAATTTCTTGAAAGAATCAATTATTTTCAAAATATATTTGTCTGAAAAAGACTTTACAAAAATTCAAAGAAATATTGGCATTGCTCCGTTTGCATTGCCTTTAATTGAAATTAATTTGAGGAGCTGGTATACTGCAATATCTAATCCAAAACTAAGAAAATTAGCTAATGCTTACATTAACGCTCTTGAAAAAAAAGGAAGAAGCTATATTGGATTACATGTTTTGAGACAGTTTTTGAATGCCTTAAATGAATCAAAGTTGAATAAAAAAACTCTTGAATTAATTTCAACACTAAAATGCTTATCTTTAAACGACATTTTAGTTGACGTGATTACAGAAATAAAAGAAGTTTCTTCAGGAGAATTTGAATACGACTTTGTTGTTCCAGGCAAAGAAAATTTTGTTGGAGGTTTTGGTGGAATAATGCTTCACAATTCAGGGCACAGTGACAGATCAGAATTAACTAATTATATTCGCACTCTAAAAATTAAACCTAAAAGAGTAATAGTTGACCACGGAGAAAAATCTAAAGCAATTGAATTCGCGAAATTCATTACAGCTAAATTCAAAATCAATTCCACTGCATTACAAAACCTTGATGCAATAAGGTTAGAGTAACGCCGCTGACTTTTTGCGATTTTCTGAGATAGGTACATTTGTAAGAGAGTCTTTAACCAAAATAACCACTTCTTCTTTAGGATTTTCTAATTGTCCAGTAAAGGAGTAATTAATAAAGATCCAATTAACAAAAACCCAGAAACAACCATTAAAAAATTTATCAAAATCATTTTCAAAATTAGTATTTTATTACATATTTAAGCTTATTGAACTAAAGAGACAAATTGTAATATTATTTATTCTTTTAATAATTTATCTGGGTTGATTTTGAAGTCTAGTTTTTTTAAAGGTATGTCATATGATTTTAATCTGTTTTTGATTGTTGAAAGAACCTCATAATAAGCCAGCACTCTTCCTTCTTGAAATAATTTGTCTTCTTTCTTTTTAGCAGTTTTAACATCTTTTTTGGCTTCAATAGCGTAATCTGTCAAAGACATTATTATATCTGCTAAAACACCACTATACTCATTTTCTTTTTTCATTTTCAACAAAATATTGTTCTACCAATATTCTTATTAAATCATAAAGGATGGACTGCTGGAAAAACCCGCGCAATAATTAATTCTCTTATTACATCTAAAACAGTGAAATCAAAAAAATTACTTAAAAATGGTGGAGCAGTAAAACTGGTTAAATTAATTGACTAGTTTTATCTAATTTTTTCAACTTACATTTTAAATTGTTTTTGTAATGAAAACTTTTAATGCCGGAATTTTTTTTTATTGAATGTGATGGAAAAGTTTTCTTAATTGAAAAAAATAATAAATTAATTTTTCCTTCACGTAAAAAAGAATTTAATTTTAAAATAAATATTTTAAGAGAGTTTTCTTTGCATGAATCCAAGTTTTTTTTCTGTGAACCAGTTTTAGAAAAATATCCAGATGAATGGTTGTTTAAAAAAGATGCCTTGCTTTCAGATAAGTCTTCTAAAATAGTGAAAGAAGCAATTTATTTTACTTCTTTTACTTGGGTTGTTGGAAGAGCAGTTGTAGTTGACGGCAAAGGAAAAATGCTTGTATTAAAAGGGGGCAGAGGAATAAATAAAGGAAATTTCACTACTCCTGGAGGAATAGTTGTTTACGGTGAAACAACTCAAGAAACCGCTTTGCGGGAATGCATAGAAGAATGCGGTTTAAAAATTGAAATAATTAAATTACTTGGGATATTGGATGGCTTGGATAAAATTGGAATGCAAAGAGTTACCTTTGTTTATTTATGTAAACCAATTTCCGGCAAGCTTTCTCCAAACATGGATGATGTAGTTGAAGCAAAATGGATGCCAATAAAAGATGCTCTTGAAAAATTTTCATATTATTCTTTTAATGTTTTCAAGAACTGGATTCAAGTCAATCCAAAAGAAGCAAAAAAATTAACTGGATTTAATTTTGAGAAGCAAGCAAGCCGGCAGTGAAATGAGGGCTTAACCTTTAAAGCTTTTTCCAATTGTGAACAATTCCTTTTTATTTCTTTCTGTTAACTTCTTTAATATAAATTATATATTTAGATATATAAATCGATTTTTCTCCTGAGCGTGAAAAGAGTTGTTAAACAATTTCCATATTTTAGTGTATTAACTTAAGTTAACTTGTAGAGATCTCTCTGGAGAAGCTTTTCTTTGGAAAAGAAAACCTTGGAAAAGAAACATGCCTTGGAAAATGCTTTGAAAAAAGCATTGGAAAAGAAATTGAAAAGAAATTTGAGGGAATGATTTTGACTCTAGAATCTCTTTTAGAACATGTTTTGGTTCCGAAACACGAAGTAGTTCCAAGAACTCAAGTTCAAGAAGTATTAGAAAAATATGGAATTACTTTGGAAAAACTTGCTTTAATTTCTGTTGATGATCCAATTGTAACTGAATTGCAAGCAGATAAAGGAGATTTAATTAAAGTTACTCGTTTTAGTCATACTGCTGGGGAAAGCATTTATTTTAGATTAGTTGGTTAAAGGAGAGATTGAATTGAATAACTTGGAATTAATTGATGCTTATTATAGAAGTAAAAAAATTTCTAAAATGGAAATTGATTCTTTTAATCAATTCTTGGATTTAAAATTAAATGAAATAGTTGATGAAAATAAATTTGTTTCTCCTAAAATGGAGGAAGTAAGAATAGAGTTATCAAAAATAGAGGTTTTAAAGCCAAGAATAATTGAAGCAGATGGTTCTCCTAGATCAAACTTTTTTCCAATGGAGGCTCGTTTAAGAAACAGAACTTATGCTTCCCCGATTTTTTTAACAATGACTTTGCTTAGAAGAGATGTAGAACAAGACGTAAAAAAAGCTTATATTGGGGATCTTCCAGTAATGCTTAAATCAAATCGTTGTTGGCTTGAAGGAAAATCAGATGAAGAATTAGTTGAAATGGGTGAAGATCCATTAGATTTTGGTGGATACTTTATTATTAATGGATCTGAAAAAGCTTTAATGACTCAAGAAGTTTTGGCTTCAGATAGAGTAATGATTGCTGAATCATCTCAAGAGAAAACAATTTCTGAAGTGATTTCAACTCGAGGAGCATTTAAGGGAAGGACAAGAGTAATTCGTTCTCCAGACGGAACATTAAATGTTACTTTTCCTGCTTCTCCAAAAAAATTAAACTTATATGTTTTATTAAAAGCTTTAGGAATGAAGTCAACTAATCAAATAACTGATGCTTTTAGTGACTTAAAAGAAATTAGAAACGATGTATTAATTAATTTTGAAAATCTTGACGTTAAAGATGAAGAAGAAGCATTAGATAAAATTGGAAAATATGTTGCTCCAGGACAAGTAATTGATTATAGATTGAAAAGAGCTCAAGAAGTAGTAGACGCATTTTTATTGCCTCATATTGGGCAAAACCCTGAAGACAGATTAGCTAAAGCATACTTTTTATGCATGATGGCTGAAAAAGCAATTGAAAAAGCTAATGGTTTAAGAGGCGAAGACGATAAAGATCATTATGCTAATAAAAGAGTTGAATTAAGTGGAAAATTAATGGAGCACTTATTTAGATATGCATTCAAATATTTTATCAAGGACTTGAAATTCCAAATTGACAGAACTATTACTCGTAGAAGAAAACTAAACATTTCAACTGTTGTTCGCCCAGGAGCTGTAACTGAAAGAATTCGTTTTGCAATGTCTACTGGAAACTGGATTGGCAGAGCAACAGGAGTAAGCAAATTCATGGACAGAGTTAATTACATTGCTCCTTTAACTGATTTAAGAAAAGTTAAATCTCCTTTAGATAAAAGTCGAGAATTATATGAAGCAAGAGATGTTCATGGAACTCATTGGGGTAGACTTGATTGCATTGAAACTCCTGATGGGCCTCAATGCGTTTCTCCTGAAACTGAAATGCTTTTAGATGATTATACTGCAATTCAAATAAAAGATTTTGAAGAAATTTGGAGAAACAAAAAAATTTCTTCAATTGATTGGAATAAAGAAGATAAAAGTGAAGTTAAATCCAGTATTGCTAGATTCATTAAGTTAACTCCAAATAAAAAGGTTTTCAAGATTAAAACTAAGGAAACTGGAAGAGAATTAATTGCTACAATTGATCATCCTTTTTACTCTGAATTGAAAGGAAAAACAGATTTAAGCAATTTGCATGAAGGAGAAAGAGTTGCTGTTTTGCCAATTAAAGCACTTAAATTTGAAAAACCTGTAAAAGAATTAATTTTATCAGAGCAAGACATTATTAATGCATGTCCAGAAAAATCTGATCAAGAACACATTTTAAATGAATTAAAATCAAAAAACTTAATTCCGTTTTATTCAGATAATGAAAACATTTTAATTGCTTCAAAAATTTTAGGCCATTTATTTGGAGATGGAAGCTTAACTCTTTCAATGAAAAAATTTAAATCCAATTATGCAATTGTTTTTTCTGGAAACAAAGGAGATCTTGAAGACATTTCATTAGATGTTAAAAAACTTGGCTTTAATGCTTCAAAAATTTCTCAATTAAAAAGAAAATCTATTTTAACTAATGGAAGAATAATTGAAGGAACATCTACTTTAATGCATTGTTATTCAAAGCCTTTATGGGTTTTCTTTAAAGCTTTGGGAGCGCCAAATGGGGACAAAGTTTTAACAGAATATTCAATTCCTGCATGGATTAAAAATCAAAGAAAAATTGTAGTAAAAGAATTTTTATCTGCATATTTTGGAAGCGAAATGACTAAACCGCAAGTAGATAAAAGAGATGAAAAAATATTTTTACAGCCAACGTTTTCATTGAATAAATCAAAGGACTTGGTTTTAAGTGGAATTAAATTCACTGAAGAATTAAAGGAACTTCTTTCATTATTTGATGTGAACATTTCTAAAACAAAAATTGTTGACTGTATTCAAAGAAAATCAGGTATTGAAACAAGAAAAATTAAAGTGTTATTTTCTTCCAAGATAGATTCTTTGCTTAATTTGTTTGGATTAATTGGATTCAATTATTGTAGAGAAAGAAATAGTTTGGCAAGACTTGCATTTGAATATCTTTTAACTAAAAAAACTTTAATTGAAAAAAGAACTTTATTACAACAATCAACAATTAATTTGTCTAATAAAGGCTTTAATGAACAACAAATTTTAAGTGAATTAAAACAAGGCCTGCGATTACATGATGTACTTAATTGGGTTAAAAAATCTAAACAAGGAGATGAAATTTCTCCAAGAGTTTCAGAAATTGATTTCCCTAAATTTGATGAATGGATTAGAAGTCATGCGATTTCCGAAAATGGTTTGTGTTGGGAAACAATTGAATCAATTCAAGAAACAAATTGCAGCGAAGTAATGGATGTAACAACTTTGCAAGATTATCACAATTTTTTTGCAAATGGTTTTTTAACAGGAAATTGTGGGCTAGTAAAAAATCTGTGTTTATTGGCAGAGGTTACAACAGAGTCAAGTCAAGAACCAGTTGAAAAATTATTGAATGAAATGGGAGTGAAACTTAAATGAAGTTATTCCTTTCACTACCAATTTTGTTTTCAATTTCGTTTTCTGGTTGCTTGTATTTAAATGATTTTAGTTCTATGAGTCAATTTTCTTCTCCTATTGATTCAATAAATGAACCATTTATTGAAGCAGTTAAATCTTCAGAGGAAGGAAAAAAATTAATTTCTTTATATGGAGAGGGAAATCTTTTTTATCAAGTTTCTTCTGCAGCAGATTTTTATTGCCTTGGAATTCTAACAAAAGCTGAAGCAAATGAAAAAGTTAAAAAGGATTTTGAGGAATGCCAGAAAAAATATGCTGGATGGAAAGAAGTAAGCGTTGAAGACAAAGGAACTGATAGCCTTGTTTATAAAACTTTTATTTTAGATAATGAAAAGAAAATAGTTGAAGTAATTGCTGAAAAATATAATTGAAGGGTGAAAAATTGAAGGAAGGAAAGGTTTACATTAATGGAAGATTAATTGGTTTTCATAAAGATCCAAAAAAATTGGCAAAGGATTTAATTCAGAAAAGAAGGCAAGGAAAACTTGACTTTCATATTGGAATTGCTTTTCATGAAGACACTAGTGAAGTATACCTTAACACTGATTCTGGAAGAGTTATTCGTCCTTTACTAATTATTGAAAACGGTAAATTGAAGTTAACTTCAGATGATTTAAAACTAGTTAGAGATGGAAAGCTTTCTTGGCAGAATTTAATTGAAAAAGGATTAATTGAATACTTGGATGCAGAAGAAGAAGAAAATGCTTTAATTGCTTTAAATGAAGAAGAATTAACTAAAGAGCATACTCATTTGGAAATTAATCCAATTGGAATTTTTTCAATTATTACTTCTTTAATTCCTTACATGAAACACAACATGGCTGGAAAAGCATTGCATGGAGCTAAAATGTTTAAACAAGCTTTAGGAGTTCCAGGAATTAATTTTGCTTTAAGAACTGATACTGAAGGATTTTTATTGCATTACCCTCAAAAAGCTTTAGTTAAAACTCGTTCAATTGATTTACTTCAATTAGAGAAACGCCCTGATGTTCAAAACTTTGTTGTAGCAATAATGCCTTTTTATGGATTCAATGTTTTAGATGCAGTTGTATTAAATAAAGGTGCAGTTGAAAGAGGTTTAGCTAGATCTTCTTATTATAGATCTTATGAATCCTTGGAAAACCGTTATCCTGGAGGGCAAGCAGATAAATTTGAAATTCCTTCAGAGGAAACAATTGGTTTTTTAGGAGAAGAAGCTTACAAGCAATTAGGAGAAGATGGATTAGTTGAAGTTGAATCCTTTGTTTCAGATAAAAGCTTGATTATTGGAAAAACTTCTCCTCCTCGTTTCTTGGAAGAAATAAGTGATTTTGGAATAGTTAAAGAAAAAAGACGCGAATCAAGTGTTGGAGTAAGAAAAGGCAAACCAGGATTTGTTGATAAAGTACTTTTAACTGAAGCCGAAGGAGGAAACAGGTTAGTGAAAATAAAAGTTAGAAGCCAAATGATTCCAGAGCCTGGAGACAAGTTTTCTTCAAAGCATGGACAAAAAGGAGTTGTAGGAGCAGTAATTCCTGAAGCAGATATGCCTTTCACTAAAGACGGAGTAAAGCCTGATTTGATTTTAAATCCTCATTCAATTCCATCCAGAATGACTGTAGGGCAT
Organism: uncultured archaeon; assembly: GCA_964373795.1. Taxonomy (GTDB): domain Archaea; phylum Iainarchaeota; class Iainarchaeia; order Iainarchaeales; family DATDZZ01; genus CAYJVY01. The sequence goes on from CAYJVY010000001.1 coordinate 165,398, forward strand.
TTACTTGAAATGCTTGCAGGAAAAGCAAGTTCATTAAAAGGAGAACAAATTGATGGAACTCCATTCAATGAAGTTCCAATTGAAGACTTATATAAAATGTTAAAAGACTCAGGTTTTAGAGATGATGGAAAAGAAATTTTTTACGATGGATTAAGTGGAGAAATGATTGAAGGACAAATTTTTACTGGAGTAGTTGCTTATAGAAGACTATTTCACATGGTTGCACACAAATTGCAAGCTCGTTCTAGAGGCCCTGTTCAAATTCTTACTCGCCAGCCAACTGAAGGAAAAGAAAAAGAAGGAGGATTAAGGTTTGGTGAAATGGAAGGAGAAACATTAGTAGGTCATGGAGCCGCGCTTTTATTGCAAGAAAAATTTATTGAAGACTCTGATAAATCCATTCAATTAGTTTGCCAAAACTGTGGATTAATTGCAATAGATGACCAAGTTAGAAGAAAAAAATATTGCCAGGTATGCAAGTCTTCAAAGGTTTACCCAGTGGAAATGAGTTTTGGATTTAAATTATTAATGGATGAATTAAAAGCTTTAGGAATTTATCCAAGGCTTGTAATTGATGACAAGGTTTAAAGGATTGATTGCAATGATGATGAAAAGAATTAAAGAAATCGAATTCGGAGTTTTATCTCCTGATCATATTCGTAAAATGAGTGCATTAGAAATTAAAAATCCTGAAACCTATGACAAAGATGGATATCCAATGGAATTAGGTTTAATGGATCCTCATTTAGGAGTAATTAATCCAGGACTTAGATGTAAAACTTGTGGACAAAAAATGAAGGAATGCCCTGGACATTTTGGAAACCTTGAATTAGTTCGCCCAGTAATTCATTCAGAGTTTGGAAAAAAAGTTGAAGAATTAATGCATTCAACTTGCCAGGCTTGTGGAAGAATTTCCTTGCCTGAAGAACAAATTCAAAAACTAAGAGAAAGAATGCCTCCAACCTTTAATGAATCATTTGTTAAATCAGTTGTAAGAAAAGCAAAAAAAATCAGAAAATGTCCTTACTGTAATGCAATTAAAGGAGTTGTTTTACTTGACAAGCCAACAAATTTTTTCATGAACAAGGAAAGAATTTATCCAACTCAAATAAGGGAATGGATTGAAAAAATTCCAAATGAGGATTTAACATTGTTTGGATATAATCCTGAAAAAATTCGCCCTGAATGGTTTGTTTTAACAGCTCTTCAAGTTCCCCCAATAACTATTAGGCCTTCAATTACTCTTGAAACAGGAATTAAATCTGAAGACGATTTAACCCATAAATTAGTTGACATTATTAGAATTAATTTACGTTTAAAAGACAACATTGATGCCGGAGCTCCTCAACTAATTATTGAAGATTTATGGGATTTACTGCAATACCATGTAACAACTTATTTTGATAACAATACAGCTGGAGTTCCTCCTGCAAAGCATAGAAGTGGAAGGGCTTTAAGAACTCTAGTTCAAAGGCTTAAAGGAAAAAAAGGAAGATTTAGATATAATTTAACTGGAAAAAGAGTTAACTTTGCTGCTCGTTCAACTATTACTCCAGATCCATATATTTCAATTAATCAAGTAGGAATTCCATACATTATTGCAAAAGATTTAACTGTTCCAGTAACAGTTACTGAAGCAAACAAAAAAGATCTTCAAGAACTAATTTTGAATACAGATAAAGTGAAATACGTTATTCGTCCAAACGGTTCTAGAAGAAAAGTTGTAGACGAATTCAAAAAAGAATTAGTTGAAGAATTATCAGTTGGATTTAAAGTTGAAAGAGAATTAACTGATGACGACATTGTTTTATTTAACAGACAACCTTCTCTTCACAGGCTTTCAATGATGGCTCATAAAGCCAAAATAATGAATGGAAAAACAATGCGTTTAAATCCCACAGTTTGTAAGCCCTATAACGCAGACTTTGATGGAGATGAAATGAATTTACATGTCCCTCAAACAGAGGAAGGAAAATCAGAGGCAAGAGAATTAATGTTTGTTGAAAACAACATAGTTTCTGCAAGACACGGAGGCCCTGTAATAATTTTAGATGAAGACGGAGTAACCGGAATTTATATTCTTACAATGAAGCAAACACTTTTTTCAAGAGCAGAAGCAATGAAATTAGTTCACGAACTAGGCTTCAATGAATTACCTTCTTCCAATAAACAAATTACTGGAAAAGAAATTTTCAGCATGTTGCTTCCAAAAGACTTGAATTTAGAATACAGAAGTAAAACTGCAAGATTTTTAGTTAATTCAGGAATTTGTAAAGACTTTGAAGAATGCAAAAAATTTGATGCAATTGTTTCAATTAAAAATGGAGAATTACTTGAAGGAGTAATTGATTCAGCTTCTCTAGGAGAAGGATCTGGATTAATAGTTGACACTCTTGCAAAAAATTATCCTCATGAAATAATTAGAAATTTTTACGACAAGCTTTCAAGGCTTTCATCTTATTTAGTTACACTTAAAGGAGTAACAGTTGGATTAGATGAATACACTTCAAGTGATTCAGTAAACAAATTAAAGAAAAAGGTTTTAGAAGAAGAATCTCTTGAAGCAGAAAAACTAATTAATCAATTCAGAAAAGGAACTCTTGAACACATTCCTGGAAGAAGTTTAAATGAGTCATTTGAAATTAAAATGATGCAATTAGCTTTTAGAACTAAAAACCAAGTTGAAAAACAATTATTGAAAGAAAAAGTTCAAGAAGTTTTATCAGAAAAACCTCCATTTAATACTACTATAATGATTTTAAGTGGGGCAAGAGGAAATCCAACTAATTTAACAAATATTTCAGGGTTTTGGGGTCAAGCAGCTGTAAGAGAAGGTCGTCCAAAAAGAGGATTTAATCAAAGACTTATTACTGTAAACCAAAAAGGAGATGTAGGATTACTTGCAGGAGGGTTTATTGTAACAAATTTCATGGAAGGAATGAATGGAAGAGAATACTTTTACCATTCAATGGGGGGAAGACAAGGAGAAGTAGACACAGGAGTTTCAACAAAGGTTTCAGGATATTTATACAGAAGACTAGCTAATTCATTAAAAGATTTAGCTGTTGCCCATGATGGAACAGTTAGAGGAGCCTCTAAAAACATTATTCAATTCAATTATGGAGACGACGGAGTATTTCCAACCTTTACTGTTAAGGGAAAAAATATTGATGTAAAAAAAGAAGTAGAAGAAATTATTACTAAAAAAAAGAAGTGATTTTAATGCCTAAAGAAGAATTTATAGCTGAAGAAAAAAAAGAAAAAGACGAAGATTTAGATGAAGACGAAGTTAAAGAAAACTCCGAAGAAGACGAAGAAGAACTTGAAGAAAAAAACGTAAAACCTTCAAAGAAAAAAACTCAAAAAGAAGAAATTTACCGTCCTGCACTTTTATTATCAGATGATTATTTACATAAATATGGATTGCCTAAAATAATTATTGATCAAGTAGAAGAAATGATTAAAAAAAAAGAGCTCACTTTAGAGCAATCAAATGAAGCATTAGATATTTTAAGAGTAAAATATAAATCCATTTTAGTTGAACCAGGGGAAGCAGTTGGAATAATTGCTGCTCAGTCTCTTGGAGAACCAGGAACTCAATTAACTTTGAGAACAAAACACTTTGCTGGAGCAGCAGAAGTTTCAGTTGGATCAGGAATTCAAAGAGTGGAAGAAATAGTTGATGGAAGAAGTCGCGCAAAATATCCTACAATGACTATTTATTTAGAAGAAGATTTTCGTAAAGACAGAAAACAAGTTGAAGTTCTAGCTAAATCTTTAATTGATGTAAGAATTGCAGATGTAATAAAAATTGATGAAGATTATTCAAACAAGGAAGGAAAAATTATTTTACTAGAAGAAGAATTAGAGGCAAGAAATGTTAATGAAAAAGAGTTATCTGAAAAAATTCTTTCAACCTTAAAACTTAAAACAACTAAAAGAGGAAAAGAAATTCTTTTTTCAACTGAAAGACAATCCTTGTTAAAAGTTAGAAAGCAATTAATTAAATTGCAAAACATTAGAATTCAAGGAGTACGAGGAGTAGAAAAAACAATTTTAGTTGAAAACCAAGGAGAACTAGTAATTAAAACCTCTGGATCAAACTTAAAATCTGTTTTAAAACTTCCAGGAGTTGACGGCAAAAGAACTACTACAAACGATGTAAAAGAAATCTCTAAAGTTTTAGGAATTGAAGCAGGCAGAACATCAATAATAAATGAATTACATAAAGTGCTTGAAGATAACAGTATTAGAGTAGACATTCGTCATTTAACTCTTTTAGCTGATTTAATGACTTACGATGGAAGCATTAAAGGAATTGTTAGAACAGGAATTACTAGAGAAAAATCCTCGCCATTTGCTAGAGCAGCATTTGAAGAAACAACTAAACACTTACTAGATGCAGCATTTAAAGGAGAAAAAGAACGCCTTGAAGGAGTAGTTGAAAACATTATTGCAGGCCAACCAATTAAAATTGGTACAGGAACAGTTGAACTCTTAATGAAAGACTTAAACAAAAAATAACTCTCTTTCTTTTTTTTTTACATTTCATTTAAGATTTACATGAATAAAAAGGATTTGAAAATCTTGGTTCAAGAAATTGTTAAACAAGCTTCCATTCTTAAAAACAAGCACACTAATGAAACTCTTGCACAAGTAAATTATGCTTGCATTTTTTCTCAAAACAAAGAAGAGTATGGCTCTTTAGTTAAGGTTTCAAAAACAATTGGTAAAGTCTTAGAAGAAATGCCTACTGGGTTGCTTTTTCAAATCAAGCCGTTAAAAACTGTTTCAGGAATTCTTCGATTATTAAAAATTCGGATTCCAGATGTTTCACGACCAGAAAAAGGTGATGCAGATTTCACTGTTTCAAATTATTCTGGTTTCAAGAAAAAATATATTTTTCAAAAAGGATTCAAGTTAATAAAAAAACGCGAAGATTTTGAAATGTTAGAACTAGTTGATTCTGAATTTAATGTACGAGCTTATTTTTCAAATTATCCTATGGACGAACAATTAGGCTTAAAGTAATCTTCACTTGCCTTGCAAGATATTTTTAATAAAATTTCTTCTGCCAAATTTCTGGAAGCAAATCCCTAAGCTTAACCACTCTATTTTTTTCAATAATTATTTCCGTATCCAAATTATTATTATTGATTTGATATATTATTTCTCTGCATCTTCCGCAAGGAGGTACAATTGTTCCACCATTTGTAACAGCTACAATTCTTTTAATCTTGTATTCCTTATTAGTGACCATGTTTGCAATAGCGCTATGTTCAGCACAAAATCCTATACCACAACATGCATGAATGCTTACGCCGACATAGATGTTGTTTTTATCAGTAATTAATGCACAGCCGACATCTCCAATTCTAACATCTTTTGATGCTTTATGTAATTTAGCCACTTTCTTGGCCCTCTTAATTAATTTGTTATTTGTCAGCATATATTTCAGCTAGGCTAGTAATGTATTATGTTGTATTTATACTATTAATTAACTAATCTATTTAATAGAAACTGCAGCTAGCGGGATTCGAACCCGCGTCAATGGCTTGCTCCAAACCTTTTTTGTAGATCTTTTTTTGTAGATCTTTTTTTGTAGATCTTTTTTTGCAAGCTTTTTCCTAAAAAGCTTTTGGGAAGCCACTATCCTAACCACTAGACTATGGCTGCAATCTATTTCATCCAAGTTTGTGAAAGCTTTTTAAATTAATCTAATGAATTAATTTATTACAAGTGAGGAGCTTTACTAATTCAGAAAAGCTCTGAGTTTGCTCAAAGCTTTTCTTTTCAAAAGAAAAGCTTGCAAAAGAAATATTGCAAAGAAATATTGCAAAGAA
>CAYJVY010000001.1:171340-188712 GCA_964373795.1 uncultured archaeon
AAAGAAATATTGCAAAGAAATATTGCAAAGAATGTTGCAAAGAATATTGCAAAAAAAGTTTGCAAAAGAAACAAAAGAAACAAATGTTAAAATTGTTTTAAAGATTTTTATGGATGCAGATTTATCTAAAGAGATTAGAAGAAGTGTTGATACTGGAAAAGTATTATTTGGAACTAGAAGCGTTGAAAAAATTCTTTTAAAGGATTCAGCTAAACTAGTAATTTTTAGTTCAAACATTCCTTCATTTGAAAAAGAAAGATTAATGCATTTTTCAAATGTTTCTGGAACTCCTTTTCTTGACTTTGAAGGAAATGCTTTAGAACTTGGAAGGGTTTGCGGAAAACCATTTGTTGTAAGCACAATGATTGTAACAGATGTTGGAAAAAGCAAGATTTTAAGTTCAATGAAAGAAAAGAAAAAAGTTGTCATAACAGCGGAAACTGGAAAGAAAAAATCTAAGTGAAAATATGGATAGACTTACAAATCAAGAAATTCTTTATATTAATGCATTGGATTCAATTGCAAAAGTAAGTGCAAAAAATTGTTTCATTGACGGAGATGACATTGTTTTTTTAGTAAAAGAAGAAGATGTTGGAGCAGCAATTGGAAGAAATGGCCAAACAATTAAAAAAGTTCGAAACCAGTTGAAAAAAAATATTGAAATAATTCCTTTAACCTCTGATGCAACATCTTTTATTAAAAAAAGTTTTATTAAAGTAAAAATTGAAGACATTCAAGAAGTAATAGTAAAGGAAAAAAAATACTTGAATGTAAAAGTTGATTCAGAGAACAGGTCACAGATTTTTCGGAACATGAAAAAGTTTAAAAGAGTTAAAGAAATACTTAAAAAAATCTATGGAGTAGAAAATATTAAAATAATTTGATGATTTTATGGCTACAGGAGAATTTGCTGCAACCCAGCTTGAAAAAAAGAGAAAAAAGTGGAGATGGAAAGAAAAAGTATTCAAGAGACGAATGAAGGGCTGGAACATTAAATTTGATTTACTTGAAGGATCTCCTCAAGGAAGAGGAATTGTAATAGAAAAAAGAGGAGTTGAAGCTAGACAGCCAAATTCCGGAATACGTAAATGTGTTTCACCAGATACAAAAGTAACTTTATTTGATGGATGTTATACCTCGATGAAAGATTTAAAAGGGGTTTGGGATCAAGCAACAGTTTCTTCCATGAGTTTGAATACTGGTTTTGTTGAACCATCAAAATTAGTTGATCATTTTTCTCTAGAAGAAAACGAAATTAAAAAATCTTATAAAATTAAAACAATGGAAACTGGAAGAGAATTAATTGCTTCAAGTGACCATCCAATGTTTACTTTAAGAGGAAAAATTGATGTTAAAGACCTAAAAATTGGAGACAAAGTAATTGTATTTCCTTCAAATCCAATTGAATTAAAATTAGAAAACAAAACTGTTTTAACTGAAAAAGATTTAAGAAAAGTTTTTTTTAAAAATTCCCCTACTAAAAAAATTATTGAAGAGTTAAAAAGCAAGGAATTGCTTTCTTTAAAATTAAATAATTTGAAAACATCAAAACTTGCAAGACTTGTAGGACACTTGTTTGGCAATGGTTGTTTAAGTTATGGAAAAGCCGGAACTATATTTTCAGGAAAAATTGTGATATCTGGGAAGCAAGAAGAAATAAAAGAAGTTGAAAAAGATTTACAAGATTTAGGGTTTAAAGTTTCTCCTTTGCAAAAAATGTATAGAGAACGCATAATTGAAACATCTAATGGAAAAAGAAAAATTAAAGGAACAAGTTATAGTAAAAGTGTTTCATCTATTTCTTTATTTTATTTGTTTAAAGCTTTAGGAGTTCCAGTTGGAGACAAGGCTTCAACAGAGTACACAGTTCCTAAATGGATTAAAAAAGCTCCTTTATGGGTTAAAGAAGAGTTTTTGGCAGCTTATTTTGGAAGTGAGTTAGAAAAACCAAGATTAAAAAATAAAACTTTCCAAAACCTTGCATTAAATGTAAATAAAACAGAAGACAAAGTTGGATCTGGAATTAAATTTTTAAATGATATAAAAATACTTTTGAAAAAATTTGGCGTTAAAGCTTCTGAACCTATTAAGAAATTTTGTTGTATTAGAAAAGATGGGACAAAAACCTATAGAACACAACTTTTCATTAAATCAAATCATACTAATTTATTGAATTTATTTGGAAAAATAGGTTACAAATATTCTCCTGAAAGAGCAATTCTAGCTAGACATGCATTTCAGTATTTAACAATTAGAAAACAAAAATTTGGTGAATATAAAAAAGCATTTGAAGAATTTAAGAAATTAAGAAGAGAAGGATTATCAATTTCAAAGATTGAAAAAGCTTTACATGTAAAAGGTTTTACGTTTATTAAAAAAGGTTTAATTAATTATTGGGTTTCAAGAGGAGTTAAAAATATTGATAAATTAGGCATAACTGTTGAAACAGAGTCCTTTAATGATTGGAGAAAAAATGCTTCTAAAAATCTTAAGGATGGTTTAGTTTGGGAAACAATTAATGAAATAAAAGAAGAACCAGTAAAGGAGTTAATGGATATAACTACTGAAAGCTCAAACCATAATTTTTTTGCTAATGGTTTTTTAACTGGGAACTGTGTTAGAGTTCAATTAATTAAAAACGGAAAACAATTAACTGCTTTAGCTCCATACGACGGAGCAATTAAATTCATTGACGAACACGACGAAGTATTAGTTGAAGGTTTAGGAGGCGCGCAAGGTGGGCCAAAAGGAGATTTATGGGGCGTGAAATACAGAGTAACTCACGTAAACGGAATTGCTTTAGAAATGCTTAGAACAGGTAAAAAAGAAAAGAGTAAGAGGTAAAAGAGGAATATTTAATGACTGAAAAACAAGAAACAAAGGTTTTTGGAAAATGGACTTCAAGTGATGTAAAAATTAATGACATTAGTTTAGTTCATCATATTAGATTGGATTCCAAAAAAATTCCTCACACTTTTGGAAAGGTTACTAGGAAAAGATTTGGAAAAGAAAACCTTTCATTAATTGAAAGATTAATAAACAAAGTAATGCGTTCAGGGCAAGGTAAAAGAAAGTTGAGCGGAAAATACATTCGTGGAAGAGGGGCTTGTGGAAAAAAACTTCAAGCAATGAGAATAGTTGAAAATGCGTTTGACAAAATTGAAAAACAAGCAAAGCAAAATCCTTTACAAGTATTAGTTCAAGCAATTGAAAACTCTGCTCCAAGAGAAGACGTTACAAGAATTCAAAGAGGAGGAATTGCTTATACTCAAGCAGTAGATATTTCTCCAATGAAAAGAGTTGATGAATCAATTAAAAACATTGCTTTAGCTGCTTTCTCTCAATCATTTAATAATAAAACAGATGCATCTGAAGCACTAGCAAAAGAAATTTTACTTGCCTCAAAAGAAGACGCAAATTCTTTTTCAGTTAAAAGAAGAAACGAAATTGAAAGAATTGCTGCAAGTTCAAGGTAATCTTGGTTTATGCTTTATTCCGCGTAGTCTTTCCATGAAAAGATTTATTAACATCTTTTATTAATATTGTTTTGTAGTGACTTTGTAATGGAAATTTTTTGGACAAGCCATGCACAACAGAGATTTATTGAAAGAGCATTAATTTATGGTTTTTCAAAAGCAGATATTGATTACCTTGCTTTAAAACAATTGGTGAGAATTAATAAAGGTTTTGATGAAAAATATAAGACAAAAAAATTTGAAACAATTGGTTTGGCTGGAAAAGTTTTCCTTACAATTCAAAAAGCAGAAGACTCTAAAAAAATAATAATTATTACTTTGTGGGAGTCAAATAAGAAAGAGGTTGAATTATGGCTATCAAAACAAAAATGAAGTGTCCTGTTTGTGGAGGAGAAGCTATTCTATCAAAACAGAATTTGAAACTTTTCAGGGGGGCAATATCTTTAAAAGATAACTATGTGTATGTTTGCAAAAACTGTAATGAAAAATTTGCAACAGGAGAAATGACTGGAAAAGCATTGAATCAAGCAAAGCAGTATTTCAAGTTTAATAGAAAATTAATTTCTACTGGCGGGAGTATTGCAATAACTCTTCCATCGGATTTAAGTGACTATTACAAACTAAAAAAAGGCGAACAAGTCCAAATAATCCCTCAATCAAAAAAAGAAATGAAAATAGTTATTTTGTGAATGACTTAAACTTTTCCAAGGCATTCTTTTAAAATCTTTTGCAATCTGATTTCATTATTTAAGAGTTTAATTAACACGATTAACTCTATTTTTTTTTTAAATTCATAGGTGAAATATTTGGGTAAAAAGGAAGAAGTAGCGGCATTAGCGGAAAAATTAATGTATACTCAGGAAAGAATTAGAAACATTGGAATAGTTGCACACATTGATCATGGTAAGACAACACTTACAGATAATTTAATTGCTGCTGCTGGTTTAATGTCTCAAGAGTTAGCTGGAAAACAACTTGTAACTGATTCAGAGGATCAAGAACAAGAAAGAGGAATTACAATTAATGCTGCAAATGTTACAATTGTTTACAATTTGCATGGCAATGATTTTTTGATTAACATTATTGATACTCCTGGACATGTTGATTTTACTGGAGAAGTTATTAGAGCAATGAGAGCAGTTGACGGAGTAATTTTAGTTGTAGATGCAGTTGAAGGAGTAATGCCTCAAACTGAAACAGTTATTAGACAGGCTTTAAGGGAACACGTTAAACCAGTTTTATTCATTAACAAGGTTGACAGACTTGTAAATGAATTACAAATAAGTGAAGAAGAAATGCAGAAAAGATTTGTGAAAACAATTACTCATGTAAATGAATTAATTAGTAAAAGTGCTCCAGAACAATTTAAAGAGAAATGGCTTGTAAATCCTGGAAATGGATCAGTTGTATTTGGATCTGCTTACAATAACTGGGCTGTTTCAGTTCCTTTCATGAATAAAAGTGGAATTAAATTCAAACAAGTTTACGAGTTTTGTAAAAAAGAAGGCGGGCAAAAAGAGTTATCCAAGAAAAGTCCTTTGCAAGAAGTTGTATTGCAAATGGTTGCAACTCATTTACCTAATCCTTTAGAGGCTCAGAGTTATAGAATTAAAAGAATTTGGCCTGGAGACAAGGAATCAGAGGTAGGAAAAGCAATGCTTTCGGCTTCTTCTAAAGAACCTTTTGCAATGATGGTTACAGATGTTTCAGTTGACGCTCATGCAGGAGATATTGCAACTGGAAGAGTTTATTCTGGAACAGTTAAAAAAGGTTTAAAGGTTAACTTGATTGGAGGAAAAAAAGAAGTAATAGTTCAAAAGGTTTGCTTGTTCATGGTTACAGATTTTGTTGAAGTAAAAGAAATTCCTGCAGGAAATATTGCTGCCTTAATTGGATTAAAAGAAGTTTATGCAGGTGAAACTCTTTCCTCAATTCAAATGGATGAATTTGAATCATTTTTATCAAATGTAGAGCCAGTAATAACTATTTCAGTTGAACCAAAGCAAACAAAGGATTTGCCTAAATTAATTCAAGTAATAAAGCAAGTAACAAAAGAAGATCCAAATGTTAAAGCAACAATTAATCAAGAAACAGGTGAACACTTACTTTCAGGAATGGGAGAACTTCACTTAGAAGTAATTCAATACAGAATTGAAAAACACCATAATGTTCCATTAAATGTTTCTCCTCCAATTGTTTTATTTCATGAAACAGTTAACAAAGAGTCTCCTACAATTGAAGGAAAATCTCCAAACAAACATAATAAATTCAAAATAAATGTTTCCCCAATTCCAAAAGAAGTTTTACTTAAATTAGTTGAATCACATTTAGATCAAAAAATTAAACCCAAAGATAAGGTAATGATTGCAAAATTTGAAGAAATGGGTTTTGAAAAAGAAGACGCTAAAAGAGTTTGGGCAGTTCACAATAACTGTGCATTATTTGATATGACTAGAGGAATTGAAGCCTTACACGAAGTAAGAGAATTAGTAATTCAAGGATTTCAAGATGCAACAGATCAAGGGCCTTTAGCTAAAGAAAAATGTTTTGGATTAAGAGTTGACTTAGAAGATGCTTCACTACATGAAGACGCAATTCATAGAGGCCCTTCACAAGTATTGCCTGCAATTACTAGAGCAATTTATGCTGCATTTCTTTCAGCCGATCCAGTTTTATTCGAACCAAAACAAACTCTTACAATTACTGTTCCAGATGATTACATGGGAGCTGTTTCAAAAGAGCTTGGCTCTAGGAGAACTCAAATTCAAGAAATGAGGCAAGAAGGAGATTCAACTATTTTTATTGCAAAAGCTCCAGTAAAAGAATTAATTGGGTTTTCAGCTGATATGAGAGGAGCAACTCAGGGAAGAGCTGTTTGGACAGCAGAATATGCAGGATATGAATTACTTCCAAGAGAATTACAAACCCCTGTAATGAGAGAAATTCGTTCCAGAAAAGGAATGGATCCAGAACCAAAATCTGCAAGCTTTTTCATGGATTAAACACATTATGGGTTTGGTCGACATTCAATGAACCAATTGCTTTCAGCAATTGGTTATCTATTTATTTTTTTTAAATCAGTAGTTGAATTTTCTTTCATAGTTTTTATGGTTGAACCATTCAAGGATAATGCTTAAAACATTGATTTAATTTCTTTCCACTATATTGCAATTATTTCTATTGGGTTTCCTCTGTCCCAAAAATCTCCAACAGGATTTAGATATTCTTTTTCTGTTGCACTTACAAATTCTGTTTTTGGAATTCTTCTCCAAGAAATTTTAGTAAAACCTGCTTTTGTTAAATAATCAATAGTTGATTTTGTTGATGAGCCCCATTCAACTACTCTTAGAACTCCGTTTTTCAAAAGCTTTCTTTCTCTCATTCTTCTCAGATCTTTTACAAGCTGTTCTTCTGCTTGTCTTCCAGCAGTTTTTATTAATGCTCTTTCAAAGTCACCCACAGTTGCCCCGGTATTTCTCAAGTGTTGCACTGCTTTGTCCCTTTTTTTCAGACTTCTACGAATTTCTTTTTCTATTTCTTCTACTAATTCTTCAAGGTAATTATGAATAAATATTCCTGCATTTATGAAACCAAATTTTCTTGGATCTTTAAGCCAAGCTTTAAAACCAGTGTAAGATAAATGCGCTCCAGGAATTTCTCTCCTATTTAAATCAGGGTGTTCTACTCCATGAATTCTTGCTCTTGGATTTAATTCCCCTGCATGTTTTATCCATTCTCCGCTAGCAAAACCCAAATCAACTATTCTATTTTGACTAGAAATAGCTTGTCTTACAAATGCTGCAGTATGCCTTTTAGGCAAATGCAATTTCCTTGGTTGTCTTGCATGCATTAAATAGTTGTGTTTTCCAGAATTTAAATCTCTTAGCTTTTTTCTTTTCCAAAAACACAAGTTTTAAATATGTGGTTGCACATAAGTATTATGTGATAATTTATGCCTAATCTTACTCTTTCAATAACTGAGGAAACTAAAAAAATGATGGATAAGCACCCAGAAATTAGTTGGTCTAATGTAGTGCGTGTTATAATTGAACAGAAGCTCCGCGATTTTGAAGAAGCGGAAAGGCTTGCTTCCAAAAGCAAAATAACCGAAAAAGAATTTGAAAAGTTTATTTCAAAGGTGAATAAAGAAACAGCATTGCATGCGAAGAGGCTTCTTAATGAAAGTCACAGTTGATGCAAATATTCTCTTTTCTGCTGTCTTGAAGCCTGGTTCTACACGAAGAATTTGGTTTAATCTTGATTTTAAATTATATGCTCCAACTTTTATTCTTACAGAATTCAAAAAGCACAGGCAATATCTATTCGAAAAAAGCAGGTTAAGTGAAGAGGAGTTTACAAATGTTGCAGGGAAAATTTTTTCCCAAACACATTTTATGGAAGATAATGAGCTGACTCCTTTTGTGCCTGCAGCAGCATCGCTTTTACAGGATCCCTTAGATTGGCTCTATCTTGCATGTGCGTTAAAAGAGGACACAGTAATCTGGAGCAATGATTTGGGATTCAAAAAACAAAATCGAATAAAGGTTTACTCAACAGAAGAAATGTTAAAAGAATTTGGTTTGCTTTAAAATTTTTAAATATAATTGATTTATTTTTCTTTGTATAATCCGAAAGCAATTAATAGAATTGAAATGTATAAAACAATTGCTGAAATATCCATGATAATGTCCATTAGTCCTGGCCTGTAAAAAACATCATAAATTACTCCGAGAAATTGGAATGGAATTAGTCTAAGAAAATCATTAATTAGTAAAACAAAGCTTAAAAACAAAGTGAACAATCTTAATAAAATGTTTAAAATTATTCCTATTGCTCCAAGTATTACAAAAACGTTTTTCATAATTTAAAGATTATTGAAACGTTAAAGCTTTTAAATATATTAGTATAAATAATATATATTTTTAGAGTTTAGAGCTTGTTGAATGGATTTATTTAACTTCTTAAATCCTGTTTTTTTTAATGCGTAAACTGTGAGGTGAATAAAGCATGGCAGAAAAGCCAAGAATTAATTTAATTTTCATTGGACATGTTGATCACGGAAAATCAACTTTAGTTGGAAGAGTTTTATACGATAGCGGAGCTCTTTCAGAACAAGAGTATAGAAAATTAAAACAAGAAGCTGATGAAAGAGGAAAAGGAACATTTGTTTTTGCTTATGTAATGGATAACTTGAAAGAAGAAAGAGAAAGAGGAGTAACAATTGATGTTTCTTATAAAAAATTTCAAGGAAAAAATAATTTATTTACAATAATTGATGCTCCAGGACATAAAGACTTTGTTAAAAACATGATTACTGGAACAAGTCAAGCTGATGCAGCTGTATTAGTTGTTTCAGCTAAAGAAGGAATAATGCCTCAAACAAAAGAACATGCATTTTTAAGTCAAGTAATGGGAATAAAGCAATTAACTGTTGCAATTAATAAAATGGATGAAGTTAAATACGAGCAAGCAAAATTTAATGACATTAAAGGTCAAATGGAGAAATTATTAACTGGAGTTGGATTTAAGCCAACTCAAGTAGCTTATATTCCTTTAAGTGCATGGATTGGAGATAATGTAATAAAAAAATCTTCTAACATGGCTTGGTATACTGGGACGACTTTAGTTGAAAGACTTGATCAATTAGTTCCTCCAGAACCTCCTTTGGATAAACCTTTAAGGCTTCCAATTCAAGATGTTTACAGCATTAAAGGAGTTGGAGTTGTTCCTGTTGGAAGAGTTGAAACAGGAGTATTAAAGCCTGGAGATAAAATAATGATTGCTCCTGCAATGAAGCAAGGAGAAATTAAATCAATTGAAGCTCATCATGAACAATTGCCTGAAGCAAAACCTGGAGACAACATTGGATTTAATGTTCGCGGTTTAGAGAAAAAAGATGTTAAAAGAGGAGACGTACTTGGACATGTAAACGATGTTCCAACTGTTGTAAAAGAGTTTACTGCTCAAATAGTTGTATTAAATCATCCAACAGCTATTCCAGTTGGTTACACTCCTGTATTCCATTTACATACAGCTCAAATGAGTATGACTTTAACTGAACTTCAAAAAAAATTAGATCCAAAGACTGGGCAAACAGTTGAAGAAAACCCCAAGTTTTTGAAAACAGGGGATGCAGCAATTGTTAAAATTGTTCCAACTCAACCTCTTTGTGCAGAAGAATATAAGAAATTTCCTCAATTAGGAAGGTTTGCAATTCGTGACATGGGTCAAACAGTTGCAGCAGGAATTATTTTGTCAATTGTTCCAAGAGACAAATAATTCTTTTTTAATTTTTTTTATTTTAAGTGATTTTTAATGCAAAAAGCCAGAATTAAATTAACTTCTTCAGACCATCTTTTATTGGATGAAATTTGCAAGCAAATAATTGAAGTAGCTAAAAGAACTGGAGTAAAGCATTCAGGCATTATTGCTTTACCTACAAAGAAAATGGTTGTTCCAGTAAGAAAATCTCCTTGTGGAGGAGGAACTGAATCCTATGAAAGATGGCAGATGTGGATTCATAAAAGGCTTTTAGATATTGATGCAGACGATAGAACTCTTCGCAGAGTAATGAGAGTTGAAATTCCTGAAGAAGTTCAATTAGAAATCAAATTCAAGGAAAAATAGTTCTACTTTTTTTATCAAACGAATTCTTTTTAACTGTTTTTAAAATAAATATTAATTGCCATGTTTCCTATACTTAATCTGAAAATTGAAAATCCTTTCATTAAATCTGCTTTACTTGGATTGATTGCAGGAATTCTTTTAGAATTTTTTTTAATTCTTTTCTCTGTATTAATTTCATTTGTATTTTTCAGTTTTTTTGGAGCAACTTCTTTCAATAGTTCTTCAAGTCTTTTTCTTATAGCTTTTTATATTATTAGTACTTTTTTAGTTATTTTTATTAGATTCTTTTTTGCTTTTTTAGTTGGCTTTGCTTCTTCTTATTTTTTGAAATCTTTTCCTCAATTGAAAAGAATTTTATTTGCAGGAATTGCAGGAATAACTAATGCAGTTGGAGCCTTTATTCTTGACATTATATTAATTATCATAGGTCTCTTGCTTTTTTTTATTATTTCAGCGTTTTCATCTTTTAGTAGTGGTGGAATGGGTTTACAGTTATTTTTTATGCAAGCTTTTTTATCATTATTAGGATTAGTATTTTACTTTTTTTTATTATTAATTTCTTTAATGATTGGAATTTTTTTAGGAGCATTACTTGGTTCTTTAGGAGGACTTGTTTCAATAATTGTTTTTCCTTCCCAGCTTAAAGAAACAGCTTCAAATATTTCTGTTAAAAGCTTTGTTGTAGAAAGATCTTTAAAGAAAAAGTGATTAGGTTTTTTCCTAATCATTCCTTAAGGTATTTAAATACTTTAATTCCTATTTATTGCATGAAGTTTGCAAAACTAGTCATGCTTTTCTTCTTGTTTTCTTTTTTTTCTTCATTTGTTTCAGCTAATGGCATTTCTAACAGTAGTTATTTTTATTTGCAAATTGATTCCTCTGTTTTACCTGGCAAACCAATTGATTTATCTTTTTGCGGAAATGCAAAGCTTGCAAGGCTTGAAATATTTAAATTAAATCCTTTAGATGCTCCTTTAGAAAAATATTTAGATAAATTAGAGGTTGAAGCACTTTTATTAAAATCTGAAAAAATTCGTTCACTTGATTTGCTTATTCAAGGAACAGATTATTGTAAAAAACAAGTACTTGAACCATTAACTTCTGGATATTATTATTTCAAAGCATTTGAAGTAGGAATTCCAGTAGTTGATAGCTTGCTTGCAGAATATAATTTTGTTAATGTTTCATCCCTTGGATTTATAGCAAAGCAATCTGATTCTAAAACTGCTTTTTATGTTTTTGACTTGGTTTCAGGAAAACCTTTACAAGGAGCTGAAGTTTTTTCTTTTAAAGAAGCATTTAAGGATGCGAAATCAATTGGTTTAACTAACGAGCTTGGCTTGCTTGAAATTGATAAGGGAGAAGAAATTCAAAACGTTTTAGCTTCCTTGCAAGGAAATAATGCTTTTACTCGAACTTATTATTATGCTAGTTCTTATGATAAATTCCAAGTTTATTCTTTTACTGATCGCCCTATTTACAGGCCAAACCAAAAAGTTTTCTTTAAATCCATTGCATGGCAGAACTTGAATGGATTGAAATCTTTTTACTCTAATTCTTCAATTCAAGTTGAAATTTCTGATTCAAAAGGAAATTCTGTTTTCAAACAGTCTTTTACTTCAAATGAATTTGGAGCTATTTCAGGAGAATTTGTTTTAGGTGACGAGCCTTCTTTAGGAAATTATTCTTTAAATGTTTTAATTAACGATCAAGCTTTTTATTCTCAAGGATTTGAAGTTCAAGAATACCGAAAACCCGAATACAAGGTTTCCTTAACTCCTAGTAAAAAGCAATTTCTTAAAGGAGACAAAATTGAATTAAAGGTTTTAACTGAATACTTTTTTGGAAGCCCTGTTCCAAATGCAGATTTAGTTTTTGAAGTGCAAAAAGATTCTTCTTATTTTTCTCCTTGTTGGGGTTATTATAAATGTTTTTATGCTGAAGAATTTATTTTGCCTCCAAGGTATTTTAGAGGACAAACAGTTTTTTCAGGGCAATTAAAAACTGATTTACAAGGAGAAGCAATTGTTTCCTTTGATTCAAATTCTTTAGAGGAAACAGATGTTACTTATACTGTAACAGTTAAAGCATTTGATGAATCTAGGAGAGAGGCAAGCGCTTCAACTCAAGTAAAAGTTAATTCGGCTTTATTCAAATTACTTGGTTTAACAAATAAATATTCTTATTCAGTTGGAGAAGAAATTAAGGTAAAAATTAAATCAATTGATAACGATAATTCTCCAGTTAATGCAAAAATTGATGTAAATGTTTCTAGAGGAGAATGGGATGCAAATTACTCTGTTTACACAATTGAATCAATTAAATTTGACTCAGTTGAATCAAAAGAAGGAGTAGCAGATTATTCTTTCACTGTTTCTAAAGGAGGAAGTTATTCAATTGAGTTAACCTCTAAAGATGAAAAAGGAAATCCAGTGAAATATAAATTAAATGTTTATGTTTATGAAGCTGGAAGATTTTTTGATAAATTTGATTCTTTAGAGATTTCATTGGATAAAGATGCGTATTCTCAAAACGATGTAGCTGTTTTAACAATTAATTCTCCTGTAAAAGAGTTTGTTGCATTAGTTTCAATTGAAGGAAAAAAATTATTTTATTTAAAGCCAACTTATTCTGAAACTAATTCAAAGCAATTGCATTTACAGTTAACTCCTGAAATGACTTTAAATGCATTTGTAAATGTTTCAATTGTTAAAGACAATAAAATGTATTCAGCTGTAAAAAGAATTTTAATTCCCCCTGCAAATAAAAACTTGAATGTAGAAATTACTCCTCAAAAAGATTTTTTTAACCCCAGAGAAAAAGTTCAATTCAGAGTTAAATTAACTGATGAAGAAGGCAAACCAGTTAAAGGAGAGCTTTCACTTGGATTAGTTGATGAATCAATTTATTCATTGAAAGAAGATTCAAGTGAAGACATTTTTAAATTCTTTTACTCTCCTGAAAGAAATTCTGTTTACACTAGTTCTTCTGTTCAAGCATTTTATTATCCAAGAGGAATAGAAGGTGAAATAATGACTGAATCAGGAATGCCTTTATTGGGTATTGCAGCTCCCAGAATGGAGAAAAGTGTTGACAGTGTTAGAAGAGAGTTTGCTGCTACAGAAATTAGAAATATTTTTGCTGACACTGCTTTTTGGAATTCATCAGTTAAAACAAATGCTGAAGGAGAAGCATTAGTTGAAGTTGACTTGCCTGATAATTTGACTACTTGGAGGGCAACAGTTAAAGCACTTGGAACTGAAATGCAGGTAGGACAAAACACTGATAAAATTGTTTCAAGAAAAAAAGTTATTGCTCGTTTAATTACTCCTCGCTTTTTAGTGCAAGGAGATGAATTAATTATTTCAGGAATTGTTCACAATTTCTTGCCTGAACAACAAGAATTTTTAGTTCAATTAGATTCAAATGATTTAGAATTCCTTTCATCTAATGAAAAACTTGTTTCAATTGCTTCAAATGCTTCTCAAAGAATTGATTTCACTGTAAAAGCTTCAAAGTGTTGTTCTGCAAAGCTTGCTTTAAAATCTCTTGGCTTAATTGAATCAGATGCAATGGAGTTAACTCTTCCAGTATTGCCTCATGGAGTAAAGCAAACAAAATATTTTTCAGGCGAACTTAAAGGAAATGAATTAGTTCAAGAAATTTTATTCCCTGAAAAAACAATTGCAGGAGCTGATTCAGTTTTGATTTCCTTAAATCCATCTATTGCTGCTTCAATGCTTGATTCTTTAGATTATTTAACTGGTTATCCTTATGGATGTGTAGAGCAAACAATGTCAAAGTTTTTGCCAAACTTAATAGTTGATCAAGCTTTAAAGAAATTAAATTTATCCAAACCTGAGTTGCAAAAAGATTTGCCTGACCAAGTAAGTAAGGGATTGCAAAGATTGTATGACTTTCAGCATGGAGATGGCGGTTGGGGTTGGTGGAAAGATGATCAAACAAATAATTACATGACTGCATATGTTGTATATGGTTTGAGTCTTGCAGAACAATCAGGTTTTAATGTTGATAAAAGCGTTTTGCAGAGAGGAGTAAATAAATTAGAGCAATTGTTTGCAGAAGAAACAAATCAAAACATTAAGGCATTCATGTCTTATGCTCTTTCACTGCAAGGAATTAATAGATTTGAAGGAATTAAAAAAGAAGAGCTTTCCTCTTATGGAAAAGCTGTTTATGCTTTAGCTTTATGGAATGAAAAATCTCCAGAGGCAACTAATAAGCCTGCTGAAAGAAAACAATTAGCTCAAGACTTAGTGAAAGAACTTGATTTGAATGGTTCTTGTACTTCACTTGAATGTTCTTGGACTGGGGAAGGCTGGAGACAACATTATTCTTCAAACGATGTTGAAGCAACAGCCTATGTATTAAAAGCATTAATTGCAATTAATCCTTTATCTGAAAACATTCCTAAAACAATTAATTTTTTAGTTAGAAACAAAAAAGGAGGAAGATGGGTTTCCACTTCAGATACAGCTGCAGCTATTTTTGCTTTAACTGATTACTTAGTTTTAACTCAAGAACTAAAGCCAAATTATTCTCTTCAAGTTTCATTTAACAATGATTTGCTTTCCTCTAATCAAATTAATTCAAGCAATGTTTTAAACAAGTTTGAGTTTTCTCCAAAAGTTCTTCAAAAAAATAATTCAATTAAGGTTTCAAAGCAAGGCCAAGGAAAATTATATTATGCAATTACTCAGCAATTCTTTGAATTAAAGGATTTAATTGAAGCAGAATCAAATGGAATTAAAATTACTCGTTCAATGCCTTTAGAAATTGATTTAGGACAAGAGTTTGATGTAAACCTTTTAGTTGAATTAAATGCAGATTATGAGTACTTGATTTTAGAAGACTTTCTTCCAGCAGGAGTAGAATTAGTTGATGAAAAAAAATCAGATGACTATTATTATTGGGATTATAAAAGGTTTGAAAGAAGAGATGAAAAAGTTGTATTCTTTTTTTCTTGGCTTGGAAAAGGACAACATAGTTTTTCTTACAGAGTTAGAGCAGAAGTTCCAGGAACATTTAAAGTACTGCCAACTCAGTCTTCTTTAATGTATGCTCCAGAAATAAATGGAAGATCTTCTGAAAACACTTTAAAAATAACTGAAAATTATAGATTGTTTATTCCAAAAATAGATGTTAATGCACAAGAAATAATAATTATTTTAGATGAAGAAACTCTTTCGGGAGAAAAAATTAATGGATCAATTGATTTAATTGTTTCAGATTCAAACGGAGTAACATTGTCTTCCAAATCAATTGATTTAAATCTTTCTCAGCCAAGAAAATCCGAGCAAACAAGTATTTCTTTAAATAAAAAATTAAGTGAAGGACAATACACTGTTTCATTAAAGGCTTATACAGATAAAGGAAACTTTGCTTCGACAAAGGCCTTCCAATTAGGAAGAATTACAGTAGTTGAAGAAATTCCTGAAACCATTACTAGTTTAAGTAAGGAAAAAATTGTTTTCGATAAATCAAGTGTTCCATTTAAACCTGATTCAACTGTAATTCCTTCTGCAAAAATTACTCCAATTCCTGATAAACCTAAAACTCCTGGAATTGATTTATTTAAAATTATAGGAGGAGCATTAATTATTCTTTCACTAATTGCAATAATTTACATTGTTTTTCTACGCAAAGGAGCTCAAATTGAAGCAGAAGACTAACTCAATTGTAATTAAATTTTTTTCCTTCCCTGTTTTACTATGCCTTTCAAGTTTTTAGAGGAAGTTGCTTTAGCAGACATTGCTTTTAAAGCAACTGGAAAGGATTTAATTGAATTACTTGAATCTAGTGCTTTAGCTGTTTTCACTGTAATGGTTGACTTGAAAACAGTTAAACCAAAAATTGAGAAAACTTTCACAGTTAACTTACAAGCAGATAATTTTGAAAAACTTTTATTTGATTTTTTATCAGAAATTGTTTTCTTGAAGGACACTGAAGGAATGGTTTTTAAGGAAATAAAAGTTAAATGGTTTCCAGCAAAACGCGGAGCAATAGTTAAAGCAATTTTAAAAGGAGATTTAGTTAACCCTAAAACTCAAATTCTTGGACAAGACGTGAAAGCAGTTACAATGCATAATTTTAAAGTCGAGAAAACTTCTTTAAAAAAATGGAAAGCATTTGTAATCCTGGATATTTAGTTTTTTATTTTCTCTAATTTTTGTTGTCTTGCTTTTTCTCTGAAACCAATTGCTTCTCTAAACCTTGGAATTCCTTTAGGCCAAATCCTAATAACTATATTAGGAATTCCACTACTTCTTTCTTTTCCAATTGAATGTTCAACTCCTGCTTCACTCAAATAAAGTGATACGTGTTTCACTAACTCTGGATTTGTTGAAGGCAGTTCTATACACGTAGTTTTTTTTGGCCCTGAAAAGTGTATTACTCCATGTGAATCAAATAATCCTTTCAAGAAATCAATTCTGTTTTTTTGAGTTGAAAGAATTTTTACAGGAATTCTAGTTAAATACTCTGTTTCTCTGTTTAAAATTTGAGTTAAATTTCTTGCAATAAACGCATGTGTTTCAAGTCCTTTTGTTTCAACAAATTTCACTTCTTTTCCTGCAATATTTGCTAATCTTGTTCTAAATTCTTTTCCAAAACCTTTATCTTTTGCTGCAAGATTTAATCCCATGTTACCAACAACTTTTTTTTGTTGAGGACTTCTTCTAGTTTCTTGTCCAAACATTGCTCCAATAATATATGCATAATCTGCTTCTTTTTCTGGAGTGAACTCAATTTTTTTTCTCATTCTTTCATATGAATCTGCTCTTTTAAGTGAAACATTTTTTGGAAGCCTTTCATGAAAAAGCCATAAACGAACAGAGGTTTTCTCCACTCCAAATCGTTTTGCAATATGAGTTAAATTAGGAGTTTGTCCTAATTCAATATATTGATTGTATGCTTCAACTACTTGTTTAAGGGTTTCAAATTCTTTTAATTGTTGTTCTAGTTTTCTACGCATTTCTTCTGGTTTTACTCCAAGCCAAGAAAATCTTTCAAGTAATCTTTCCCTTGCTTCAACTAGTGAAACTCTTTGCCCTGAAGGCAAAAAAATAATTGATTCTTTTCTATCTTTTGATGGAAGCAAGGCTTCAAGGTATGAAATTCTTTTCTTCCAAATAGTATTTCTTGTATTAGCTGGCTTTTTTCTTGCTCTAATCATTATAAAATTAGTGCTTAAAAGAATATTAATTTTTGCTTGATGGTTTTTGTTTTTTCTTAATTGTTTGTTTAATT
>CAYJVY010000002.1:0-24196 GCA_964373795.1 uncultured archaeon
GCCTGGAAAGGAGGAGATTTTGCAGCTACGCATATTACCCCAAACGAAGAGGAAAGAGAAAAAGTAAAGACAAGAGGAAAGCAAGGTAGAAATGAAAAAACAGCTTTATTAAAAGCAAGATATGCAAATGTAATAGTGGATTCAAAAGCAAATAAAATGGAAAAATTTGAAATAGTTACTGTAAAAGATAATCCAGCAAATAAAGAATTTGCTAGAAGAAATATTATAACAAAGGGAGCTGTAATTGAAGTTAAAAACGCTAAAGGCGAAAATCAAAAAGTAAGGGTTACAAGCAGACCAGGACAATCAGGAGTTATTTCGGCGATCGTCTTAAAATAGGGTTTTTTGGCGTTTTGAGTAAGAATTTGAGGGTTTTAAGAGTATTTGTTTGTTTTTCTAAAACTAAAGCTTTAAATACTTCATTGGCAGGTATTTATATAGATTACTAATGGACTTTTTTTCTACTAGTAAATGTGTATCTTAAATCTTATTGTGTAGAGCCTAGCAAATAAATGTTGTTTAAAGGTGGTGAAACTGTATGAGTTGTCCTGCATGTGGAAGTAATAGATTAACCCATGACAATGAAAAAGGAGAAGTTATTTGTAATAACTGTGGAGAAGTTATTAGTGATGAAATGGTTGACTCTGGAAAGGAATGGCGTTCATTTGATTCAGATCAATTTGATGAAAGATCTAGAACTGGAAGCCCAATGAAGTACGTGAAATTAAATAAAGGGCTTGTAACAATGATTGACAGAAGAGGAACAGATTTAAGGGGAAACAAACTATCAAGCAAGTCTAGAGCTCAAATGTATAGATTAATTAAATGGCATAAAAGAGCAAGCATTTCTAGTTCAATGCAAAGAAATTTATCAATTGCTTTAACTGAGTTGAGGAGAATTGCTTCTTACTTAAATATTCCTGAAGAACTAATTGAAGCAGCAGCATTGCTTTACAGAAAAACAGTTAAAAAAGGATTAATTAGAGGAAGATTAATTGAAGCAGTTGTATCTGCTGTTTTGTATACTGTTTGTAGAACTTATAATGTTCCAAGAACTTTAAATGAAATGGCTGAAGCATCTGGTTTAACTAAAAAAGAAATTGGAAGAACTTATAGATTCTTAGTAAGAGAATTAAAGTTAGGAGTTCCTTTGACTAATCCAATTCATTATATTCCTAGATTTGCAGCTGAATTAAATTTGAGTGGAGAAGTTCAGGAAGAAGGAAGAAAGATTCTTGAACAAGCAATCTCTAATGGATTAATTTCTGGAAGAGGTCCAACAGGAGTGGCAGCAGCAGCTGTTTACATTGCTGGATTGCTTAAAGGAGAAAGAAGAACTCAAAAAGAAGTTGCAAATGTTGCAGGGGTAACAGAAGTAACAATTCGAAACAGATACAGAGAATTAAAGAAAAGATTGAAAATCGAAGTATCTGCTTAAAGGGTTTAAACCCTTTTCTTTTTTTATTTTTTTAGAAGAACATTTAAATCATTTCTATTTATTTTCTATTTATGGGAAGCTTTATTGAATTAAATGATACTTTGCAAATTACTTCTGAACAAGGATTTCCTTTCAAAGAATTAAATTTAAATAAACATAGAAAAAAGCCTTTAACTGCAAAGGAATTCGAAGGAAGAGTATTTGAATTTTATGACAAGCCAGGCGCAAGGCTTTACCATCTTTCTCCAACTAGATGTTTTTTAGTTCACAACATTAAAGGCAAATGGCTTTACTGGGGCAAAATAGTAATATTAGAGCAAACAATTTCTTCGGTAGGCGAAAAGCAAACGAATCCAGGGGAAAGCTTTTTCTAACAAACAAAAGGTTTTTATTTTTCCTCTCCATTATTATTGCAATGACTAAAGAAAATCCTTTTAAAGAATTAAAAAGAAGTTGCACTCTTTGCACTACTTATAAAAATTTTAAACCAGGGCATTCTGAAAAAGAAAGAGAACAAGTCCAAGAATGCTTGAAACAACTAGCAAATCAATTTAATAACAAATTCAATGCTTTAAGAAAAGAAGATGCTTCAGGAACAGCAATTAAACAAGCAAAGGAAAGAAAGGCTATTTGTTTGCAAGCATTAGATGTTTGCCAAAAATGTGATAAAGAATTTGACAAGGCAAACAGATTTTTAATGGACAACTTTAAATAAATTTTTTTCCAAAAAATTTAGTAAAAACAAATTTTAGTAAAACATTATAGTAAAAAACATTATAGTAAAAACAGCCTAGTAAAAAAATTATTGAATTAAAATTCTTTCACCTAATGCAATTGTTGGAACTCCTTTTTCAAATCTAACTCTTACAGCTCCTTTATTGCCATGAGCAGACATTACTTTTCCAACCAATCTTTTTCCAGAAGAAGTAGTCCAAACAGCTTTTCTTCCCACAAGAGTTGAAGCTTTTTTTCTATTATCAATGTCATTTAAGTCAACTATTACTTGATTACTAGTAGAAGTAGATCTTCCTCGTCTATAATTTTTAATATTTCCAGCCATCATTTAAATCACCAATTAAAGTAAATAAGAAAAATAACACTTTTAAATATTTGCATTTCAAATTCCAGATACATTTAAATTAATGCATTGAGTAAAAATCAATATGCTTATTGCAGGAATTGATGAAGCAGGCAGAGGCCCTTGTATGGGCCCTTTATGTATTTCAGTTGTCTTAATTAAAAAAACTCAAGAAGAAAAATTAATTAGTTTAGGATTAAAGGATTCAAAGCTTTTAACTGAAAGCCAAAGAGAAAATTTTTATCCCCAAATTCAATCAGTTGCTCAGGCATATTCTTTTATCAAAATTCATCCAAAGGAATTAGATGAATTAATGACTTGGAAATCGTTAAACGAAATTGAGGCAATGAAAATCGGGCAACTGTTAAACGAATTAAAAGAAAAACCTTCAACAATTTTTGTTGACTCGCCCGATCCAATTGCAGAAGAATTTGCAAACAGAATTAAAAAATACATTTCTTTTTCAACTCACATTATTGCCGAACACAAAGCAGACTTTAATTATCCAATTGTAAGTGCGGCATCAATTATTGCAAAAGTTGAAAGAGATAAAGAAATCAAAAAAATTGCAGAAAAATTTGGAGACATTGGATCAGGATATTCAAGCGATCCAAAAACAATTTCATTTATTGAAAAATATTTAGAGGAAAACAATAAATTGCCCGAATTTGTGAGAAACAATTGGGAAACAAATAAACGAATTTTAGACAACAAATTCCAACAAAAATTATTTTAAATATTTGCAGTGTAAATAATTTAATGACTAAAAAAAATAATGTAATTGAGTTTGAATTCGATTTAGATCAATTAGAAGGATTATTCGAAGAAATATTATGCGAAATACTTGAATCAGAAGAAGAGTTAAATCAACCAATAACTTTGGGGTTTACAATTAAAATAGTTGATGGCAAAAAATCAAATATTAAAAGAATTGATTTTGAAAGAGTTAAAGAAGAACCAAATCCACTAATTAATGTTGTAGAGCAAAAAACCAATGTGGAGGTAACAATTGATTTAGCAGGAATTAATGATAAAAAAATCGATTACGGAGTTTATAGAAACAAGTTTTTTGTTAAAATCAATTCCTTAAATTTTTATAAAGAGTTTCTCTTCAATAAAATGTTAAACAGACAAATAAGGAGAAAAATAAAAAATAATATACTTATTTTGTCTTTTACTAAAAAAAACAGTCAAACAAATGTAAACAAAAACTAATTATTTTTTGAAGTAAATTATTAAAATAACTGTTAAAGCAATTAATGAAATCAGTATTAAATTATTTTCCGGAACAGTTATTGGCTTTTTTTCTCTTGCAATAGTAAAACTAGTTGAAGCAACATTATTGAATAAATTGTCAAGCGAATTTGAATCGGATAAATTTTGTAATTCAGCTATTGCTTGATAGCTTTTCCCTTCTGAAAAAACAGGAGAAGCAATTGAATATGTTTGAGTTTCTTGAATGGAAGTATTTGCTGCAACGCTTATAAATTTTGTTTGCCTTGAACCTTGAACTTCGGTTTTAGTTGCAGAATCAATTAAATAGAAAACTATTTTTTGACTTGAAATATTTTTGCTTGAAAAATTATTTATAGTTGTTTGCAAGCTTACACTTGAAGGCAATCCCGAAGAATTTGGAAGAAAAGCAATATTAGGAGTTGCAGTAATTTTTGTTAAACCCCATACATCAACTATTTTTAAAAACCCGCAAACTTCAGGGAATTTATCTAAGCAAATAACTAATGGATTTAAGCATCCGCCTACAGACAACTCTATCTTGAAATTATTTGAGTCAAGTTTTTCTTTTCCCCCAGTATCAGCACAAATATATCCAATAAAATTATTTCCAGAACCAATTGGATCTAAAGTATAAGTTAATTGGGAAAAGACTGATTGAATGAAAAAAAGCAAGGCAAACAAGACAATTAAATAATTGAATTCCTTCATTTTGTTTCACTTTAATTACTTAATTACTATAGGAGTTATTCTATAAAAACCTATCAGTTTTTCTTGATTTAAATCAATTAATGCAGTGTAGTTTCCTTTTTCAGTGAAAAAATTTATTTGAATAAAATCTTTTTCTGGGAGATTTTTAATTAGGGAATCGTTTGAATTTCTCACTTCAGTTTTTGAAATGAATTTAAATTCTTTTTTAACTGATGAATTGAAGTCAAGTTTTTTTAAGTCTTGGCTTTGAAGTGCAATTAATTCAAGTTTTTGCTTTACTTCGTCAGTAAAAGTGAACTCAGTTTTTTGAAGATTAGTTGAAGACATTTGCTTTGTTTGAGAATTAATTTCATTTGAAGATGCAGTCGTGTTTTCAAATTTACTTGATTCAAGTATATTTGAATCAACATTGTCTTGAGAATTGTTGAAGGAATTGAAAATAAAAAATGCATTAAAAGAAATTAGTATTAAAACTATTAAAATTAAAATTAATCTAATTGGTTTAATTTAATTCACCTTAAGAGGTAAATTGGATTTGAATTGATTCAGTTATGGAGCCTTTTTTTATTGAGACTTTTATTTTATGGCTTGCTCCGGGAACTAGTTTGCATGTCTCGCCTGTTCCAGGGCCTCCAATTGCATAATTTATTTGTCCATTATTGATTTCTTTTCCAGTTGTTTTACATCCTTCTTCTCCTTTACTTGAATCTAAATCAATTACTT
This sequence comes from uncultured archaeon, assembly GCA_964373795.1. GTDB lineage: Archaea > Iainarchaeota > Iainarchaeia > Iainarchaeales > DATDZZ01 > CAYJVY01. The sequence goes on from CAYJVY010000002.1 coordinate 5,184, forward strand.
CTGCATCAAAAGAACCATTATCTAATGGCTTATTTGGAGTGACTGTTTTGTCAACTATAAATCCATTTAATGGAATAACTGTATTCAGAGAAGAAGCTGTTAATGGAATCCCTCCTCCATAGGGGCAGTCAGGGTGTTGGTCAACTATTGGAACTGCACCTTGATCTATTGCTCCTTGAAATGCTTCTGTTACTCCACTTACTTGGCTTTGAGTATGTAAAGTAATTGATTTTCCTTCAACTTGAAGGCCATCTCTTGCATCAAATTTACAACTCCAAATCTCTATTGGCTGAGAATTAGTTGCTTTTGCATCAAAGTAAGCTGATTTAATTATTGAAGGATATTGAGGGTCGTCATTGCTTATATAAATTGAAGGAGTATCGTTTAAACTTGAAATAGATCTATTCAAGTTATTTGCGTTTTTTGTTCCTTCAATGTAAATTGATTGAATTGCATTATTTGGATTAGATGTTTTAGGCAAACCTCGATTAATAATTATTTGTCTTTGAGTATTTGTTGCTCCAATTAAAACTAGTTGGGAATTTTTTAAATAAAGATGATCCTTTAAATTAATTCTTCCATTAATTCTTGAAATCCAGCTATTAGTTAATTCAAGCACTTCCCCTGAAATGTTTTTAATTTCATTCCCTGAATCGCTTACATTTGGATTAATTGAGGATTCGTTTTTTAATTCAAGTTTTTTAAATTTTAATTCAGCTGGACCAAAATTTTGAATAGTTGAATTATCTAATGAAATAACTCCATTTAAGTCAGTGAAATTAGTTGAAGCATTATTCATGAACTGAATAGTTGAATCACTTAAATAAATATTGTTAGAAGATTTTAATTCATCAATTCTTCCATTTACGCCAGTAAAACTTATTTTGTTTAAAGAAATATCTCCTGCAGTGGATTCAATTTTAAATGTTGCTTCAGGAGAAGTTATTTCGCTTGTTGCAAGGTTAGTGAAAACAATTGATTTAGCTGTAATGCTTGGAATTAAGCTTGCATCTCCAAAAAACACAGTTGCTAAATTGTTTCCAGTGAAAGCAATTGAACCATTTGAAGCAGTAATTGCTCCTTTAACTGTTCTTACTTGTCCAAGATTTTCAGAGTCATTCCAAAAAGCAGGAGGACTAGCATTGTGAACTGAAATGTTTCCATTTAAAGCAGTAATGCCTGTAATTCCAGTTGAATTGTCCCCATCAATTCTAGAATTAGATACAGTAATATTTTGAGCAACAGTAATTGCTCCTTTCAAGTTTCGCAATCCTCTTTTAGAGTCTTTAACAGTTAAAGATCCAATTGAAACATTAATGTCTCCCGCTCCATTAATTGCTCCATTATCTTCTTCTCCTAAAAATACTCCAGTAACATTTAATCCATCTGTTCCTTCAACTTTTATTGCAATAGGGTTTGAAAACTTTAAAGTTGAATCAACTAAACTAGTTTTTCCTAAAACAATGAATTCTGAATCAGGAATGGTTTCAAAATGCATGTCATAAATCATTGAAGAATTCACGATTAAATTTCCTGAAGTTGAAAGTTTTCTAACTCCTCTTAAGACAGCACTATTTAGAGTAATGTTTGAAGGCTTTGCTGCTTGATTTCCTGCAGTAGTTTTATCAAAATCAGGCATTGAAAGCTCGTAAAATCCTTTATCTCCAAATTTTCCTCCTTCAAATTTTAGTTCTCCATTAGTTGCAAGTCTTAAAGGCTTGAGGGAAGTGATTAACCAATTATTTGAAGGCCCTTGACCTTTGAAAGAAATTCCTTTTCCAGGAGCAGTTGCAGTAATCTCAAAATTCTCTGTTGCATTGCCTCCTAGATTTAAAATCATTGGAGAATTAAATGTTCCAGCATTAGAGTTATCAAAAACAATTTCACCTGACTTGGATTTAATGAAATCAATTCCTGATGAAGCATCACCGCTAAGCAATGCATTGAATACTTTAATATCTTTTTCAACTATTACTGGCCCTCCTTTAATGTTTAAAATTCCACTAGAAGGCTGATATGCAGGCTGATAAGAAGGTGAAGCCTCTCCAATTAACAATGCTCCTGCAAGTACATTAACTGTTTCAGGAGAATTAATGGTTGAAATATTAAGTAAAGAAAGTCCAGTTGCTCCTCTAACAAACACTGGTTTTGGAGTAGTAAAAGACAATCCAGAAGAATTAAAGGAAAGATTTCCTGAAACATCAAGATTAGTTGTTAATCCTAAAACATTACTTGAAGTCGCTGAAAAATTTCCTCCAATTAACACAGGCCCAGAAGAAGAAACATTAGTGAAAAGACCTGAATTCAAAGTCAAATCCCCTACAACATTAAAGTCCTTAAAAGTCCGATCAAAATTTGATGAAGAAATATTTGCTGAGCCAACTTGAAATACCCCTTCTCCTCCTGAAACAAATCCAATAGTTGAACCAGTAGAAGTTAAAACTCCATTTACATGAATTCCTTCTTTTGGAGAAGCATTCACAATTTTACTGTAATTCATGTTTCCAAAAACAGCATTAGTCAAAGTAGCATTTCCACTCACATTTAATATATATGCTCCATCAATTGAAAATCTGTTGTCACGATAAGAGTCTTGAACTCCAGTAATTGATGCATTTCCTTGAACAGTTATTGGCCCTGATTGATAGAAATGAATTTTTGATTTCTCCATATCTAAATTGCCTTTAACAATTATTTCAGGAGATCCAATGCCAAGCCATTTCAAGTAATCGATTGCAGCAGAGTCTCGCATAATTAAATCTTTATCTATTACAATTTTTTCAAATCTATGAAGAGAACCATATGGTCCAAAAGAACTTCCAGGATCTGAACGAGCGCCTCGCAAAGTTAAAGTCCCGGGTAACAAGAAATCGCATTGACTTTGAGTTACTCCAATTGAGCAATAAATTCTGGAATTAGTTGTTTCAACATTCCAAGGAATTAAAATACTTGAATCGCTTCGCTTAAAATCTCCTCGAACATCTAAGTCAACGTTATTTAAAACCCATTTCACTTCAGTTAGCTGAGGAAAATCAGCTCTTGCTTTTACTTGCTGCCAATGATTATCAAAACTAGTGGAGTCTAAAAAAATTCCAGCAGTATTATTAATAGTGCAAATAAAAACATTGTTCACTACGCTTGCATCATCGCATACAACGTATTGTTTATTTGCTGCAGCTGAAGCAAGTGAAATTAAAAGCAGTGAAAAAAATGCAATTAAAAGAATTTTAAAATTCATTAACCTTCCCCAGAGTTCATTAAAATTTCTATATAAATCCAAATGCAATTAATTTATATCATTATATATTTAATATATTTAAAACTAACGATTACAAGTATTAATGAACTCTTTTACATAAATAGTTGAATAATTTAAGTGATTGAATGAAATCAGAATGGGATTTAAATAAAATTGCAATTGCAATAATTGCATTAATTGTAATTTTGTTAATTGCATACTTTGTTTTTTTAACTCCAAAAGACAAGCAAGAAAAAAATAACATATTAAATGATAACACTCAAGATAAAAACACTGAAACTGATTCAAAAAATACTTCAACAAATTCTACTAATGAAAGTAAAACAAAAATAGAGTCAAAGGATAAAAACCTTGAAGGAACAACTGTTTTACTGCCTGAGCTGCCAAAACAACCAGAAAAAATCATTACACCTGAAAACGTTAAAGAACCAGAATTAGGAAAAGACTCTGAAACAAAACAACCTGCAAGGTAATCGTTCGCTCGCCGAGCGCGAGGGCTGACGTCGGCCTTCAGCTTCGCTGGATGAACGCGCTTTGAAAAGTATTTTAATTGTTTGTTTGTAATTTTTTTAGGAGAGTATTGAATGCAGAGGTTGGGAAATGAATTTTGATGTAAAAGATTTAGGTTTAGCTGATAAAGGATTGCAGAGAATTGAATGGGCTGAAAAAGACATGCCTGTTTTAAGACTGATTAAGGAGAGATTTGAAAAGGAAAAGCCTTTGAAGGGAATTAGAATTGGTTGTTGCTTGCATGTAACAACTGAAACAGCTAATTTAATGCTTACCTTAAAAGCTGGAGGAGCAGCGCCTTTTTTGTGTGCTTCAAATCCTTTGTCAACGCAAGACAATGTAGCAGCTGCTTTAGTGAAATTTCATAAAATTCCTGTTTTTGCAATTACAGGAGAAGATAATAAAACTTATTACAAGCATTTAAATCAAGTGCTTGATGCAAAACCTCAAATTACAATGGATGACGGAGCAGATCTTGTAAGCGAGATTCATTCAAAGAGAACTGAGTGCTTGAAGGAAATTTTTGCAGGCACTGAAGAAACAACTACTGGGGTAATTAGATTTAAAGCAATGGAGAAAGACAAGGCATTAAAGTATCCAATTATTGCAGTAAACGAGGCAGACACTAAACATTTGTTTGATAACAGGTATGGAACTGGACAAAGCACTGTAGATGGAATTGTTAGAGCAACTAATAGATTGCTTGCTGGAACAAATTTTGTTGTAGCAGGATATGGCTGGTGTGGAAAAGGATTAGCAATGAGGGCAAAAGGATTAGGAGCAAACGTAATTGTAACAGAGGTTAAACCTTTAAGGGCTTTAGAGGCTAGAATGGATGGATTTAGAGTAATGCCAATGCTTGAAGCAGTTAAAGAAGCAGATTTTATTTGCACTGTAACAGGAAACAAAGATGTTTTAAGAACAGAGCATTTCAAGGCAATGAAAAATGGATGCATTACATGTAATTCAGGGCATTTTAATGTTGAAATAAATATTAAAGAATTAGAGGCTTTAAGTAATTCACGAAAACAAGTAAAAGAATTTGTGGAAGAATTTGAATTAAAAGACGGGAAAAAAATTTTCTTGTTAGGAGAAGGAAGACTAATTAATTTAGCTGCAGCAGAAGGGCATCCAGCAGCAGTAATGGATATGAGTTTTGCAAATCAAGCATTAAGCGCGGAATTCATTGCAAAAAATCATTCAAAACTTGAAAACAAGGTTTATGTTGTTTCAAAAGAAATTGATGAACAAATCGCAGCATTAAAACTCAAAGCATTAGGAGTAAAAATAGATGAATTAACTCTTGAGCAAAAAAAATATTTAGAAAGCTGGCAAGAAGGAACTTAAAATTTAATAATCTATGGAGAATTAAACAATGAATAAATTTTTACCACTAGCAATTGTCGTAGTAATTTTTATTTCATTACTGGTTTTTTACACTGCTTACGATAAACAAACCAAAACACTTGTTCCAGAAAAACTTGTAAGTGTAGTATTGTTTAAAGATGTTGCAAATTCGTTAAAGGAATTAAACAAAGTTGCAGCTTTAGCTGCAATTGGATTAATTGCAATTACATTTATTTTAGGCCCTCTATCAAAAATTTTTCCAAAAATTTTTTCACAATTTCTTTTCACTAGAAAATTTATTGGATTAAGCGGATTTGTATTTGCTTTTTTACATGCGCTTTATTCAGTAATAGTGATTTATGAACTTGATTTGAATAAAATGCTTTTTGCAAATCCAAAAATAGTGGGATTTATTTCAGCAGTTATTTCTCTTTTTATTTTCTTTTTAATGAGCATTACTTCCACTGAAAAAGCAGTTAAAGTAATGGGTTACAAAAACTGGAAAACTCTTCAAACAACTGGGTATATTGCTTTATTTCTAGCAATTCTTCACTTCATAATTTTAGAGATAAAGCCTGGTAAAGGATTTGATGTCAGGCCATTTGGAGTATTATTTTTATTCATTGCATTAGTTGCCTTGATTTTAAAAATTTTAACTCTTTTTATTAAAGTTCCTGAAAGAAAAAGCTTTCAAGAACATGTTTCTCATTCTGAAACCGAAAACAATTCTAAAAAAGCTAAAAACTAGTCAAATCTTTTAAAGCTTTAACTCTTTTCTTAATTTCATTTAAAGAAATAGTGTTTAATACATTTAATGAAAATCCTTCACAAACTAAAGAAGCTACTGCGCTTCCATGAATTATTGCTTGCCTTAAATTTTTTTCATTCACGTTTTTTTGAGTAGATAAAAATCCAATTATTGCGCCAGCAAAAGAATCTCCTGCACCAGTTGGATCAACAACTTTTTCTAAAGGATATGCAGGAGCAATGAATAATGATTTTTTTGAAAAAAGAATTGATCCATGCTCGCCTTTTTTAATAATGGCTAAAGAATTTTCATTGGTTAATAATTTTTTTCCAGCTGAAATCAAGTTAGAGTCATTGAATAACATTTTTGCTTCAGAGTTATTCATTAAACAAACATTAACAGAGTTAATCATTTCTAAAACTTTTTCTCTTGCAGTTTCAATATAATAATCCATTGTATCAGCTAAAACAAATTTTGGAGACTCAAATTGCTCTAAAAGCTTTAACTGATGTTCTGGATCAAGATTTCCAAGCAAAACAAATTTTGCTTGCTTGAATTCATCTGGAACAATTGGTTTAAACTTTTTCAAAGAATTTAATTCAATTGAAATTGTTTTCCTATTATTCATGTCTTTTTCGTATTCTCCAATCCAATGCATGTTTGGCCCTGAAACTCTTTGCAATCCAGTTAAATTAATTCCTTTAAGGTAAAGTAGTTCTAAATATTTTTTTGGAAAATCTTCTCCGTACGAGCCGATTAAACCAGGTTTGCAAAACAAGCTTGCAGCAAGAGAAGCATAAACTCCTGATCCTCCTAAAATATTTTTTACTTCATTTGATTGAGTTTTAATGTCATCTAATCCAATAGATCCAGCAATAACTGTTTCAATCATATGAAGAATAAGAAAAACAAAAGAAATAAATTAGTTTCTTAAAACAAAAAAGAATCAAAAAACAGTTAAGCTGTTACTATTTTTTTAGTCATTGAATCAATTACTTCACTTATTTGATTCATTATTGATTCCATTTCTTTTGAAGCATCAATTTCTTTAACCAAACCTTTTTTCTCATAATAAGTTAGTAAAGGTTTTGTTTGTTCTTTATAGGTTTCTAATCTGCTTCTAATAATTTCTTCTTTGTCATCTGTTCTTTGAAATAAAAGAGATCCATCTTTATCGCAAACTCCATCATTTTTTGGAGGAAAGTTCAATCCATAAATTGTATTGCATTTAGAGCAAACTTTTCTAGAAGTAATTCTTTTAACAATTAATTCATCGTCAACCTTTAAATAAAATACAACATTAATTTGTTTTTCCATTCTTACAAGAATTCTTTCAAGCAAATAAATTTGTCTAACATTTCTTGGATAACCATCTAAAGTAAATCCTTTGGAATATTTTTCTTTTTTTAATTCTTCAGCAATTAATTCACTAACAAATTCATCGTCAACAAGTTTTCCTGCTTTTAATAATTTAGATATTTCTTGCCCTTTAGGAGTACCAGAATTAGCTACTTCTCTTAAAATATCTCCTGAAGAAAGCTGTGGAAAACTATATTTTTCCAAAATTTTTTGAGCAATAGTTCCTTTTCCTGCTCCTGGCGGACCTAAAAAAACAACGATCAAGTTAACTCCTCTTTTTCAGAAAACAATATAATTTATATACTAGGTAATATAAAAAGGTTTCGTCAAAAAACGAAGTTATTTGTTCAAATTTATTTTAGATAATTATTTTACAAAGATTTGCACAACAGGAAAACAATTCTAACAAAACTCACATACATCTTTTTTCGATGAATCACTTTTTTCTTTACCAGATTTTTTAACACAGTCCGTAGAACAGTATTGCTTACTTCCTTTAGTTATAGATTTTTTGCTTAAACTTTTTCCACAATAATCACAAGTTTTATCCATTAAATCCCTCCAAATTTACAACAATATTACTCTTTCCAAATTTAAAAAACTTTGTTTTATTAATTCTTGGGTTTTTTAGTTTTTAATTCAAGAACTTTTTTTGAAGAAAATAAAAACCATGTAACCATTAAAACAAGCAATACTATTGCAATAAAGTAAACAACTTGTGTTTCATCCAACCCTCCTTTTTTTATTGGTTCTTTTAACGGCTTTAAACATTTTCCATCAATACATAATAAGTTTTCTCCACAAGAAGTATTATCAGCAATTTTTTCAAATTCACATAAACCTGTTTTAGGATTACAAAAACTTGTAAGGCAAGAATTTTCCGAAGAACAAGAAACATTTTCACACAAATCTTTAATTGCCTCTTGTTTTTCTTTTAAATTCAATAACATTGTGCTGGGAAGTGAATTAAATTGCTCTAAAGAAATATTTTTTGCAACAGAATAATTAATGTCAACAGATTTATTTACATCAACATTTGTTAATACAAATTTAATTATTGGATCCGCTTTAACGATTTCAAACCTTGTTTTACTTGAAACCTCATTTGCATTTAATGCAATTGTTTTAGGAATTTCTTCAATTAATTCAAGTCTTTCAATCAATTTATTTGAATTATTTTTTACTGTAATAGTTAAAACCGATGAAAAAGATATATTTTTGTCAACAGTTTTTTTTGTAACGTTAATTGATTTGTCAATTGAAACAAGTTTGTTAAATTCTTTTATTTCATTTAATTTTGAATTTAATTCTGTTTCAGGGAGATTCAAAACATTTGCCAGCAATTCCTTTGAATTAATTTCATTAAATTCTTGTTTGGATTTTTGCTCTAAAACTGTTTGAATCACTGGTTCAACATTGAGTCCTTTATTTTTATCCGAGATTTCTGTTGTTCCACCACTAACGCCCCCAGTTGTCACACCTCCACTAACAATACCTCCTCCTGAAGGAGGAGATCCTCCTTGAGTTGGAGGCTGAGTTGAAAGCTTTACTTGGAATTGAATTGCATTTGAATCAGTCATTGAATTTCCAAATCCATCTTCACAGCTTACATAAAAAGTGTTAATGCCTTCAACTGCCAGTATATTAGTCAAATGATTTTTTGTTCCCTCACCATTTTCAAATTGTTTTATCATAGAATTATAATCAGTTGAAGTCAAAGAATGCCTGCAAAAAGCATTTTCATTTGTTGAAGCAGTTAAGGTTACAGTTAAAGAGGTTTGATCGTTGTTCGGCCCAATTGAAATAATTTTTGGAGCATTCAAGTCTTGAATCACTAATCCGAAGTCACTAAAAGAATTCACGTCAACAAATGCAAATTCTTCATTTAAGTCAACTCCAAAGCTATTGCCGTCAACTGAATACTCGGATGGATGCATCCAATAATTTAAATCAGAATTCCATTTAAAGATTAAAAAGTTTTCTGGAATGAAATCACTACTAAAATTTAAGTCATTAAAGTAAACCTTTACTCTAATTTTTTCAAGTTTTTGAAGAGTATTGAAATTAGATGAAAGCGAAACAAATTTATCTGCACTTTTTGTCTTCGGAGTTTTAACTGCATCTTTTACTTTACTTGTTTTTGGAGGGTTAAAATCATAGATAGTTGCATCTATAACTCCATTTGATAAATTTTCTTTGGCAAAAAAATCAAATCCAATGCCTAAACTTGATTTAATTATTTTATGAATTTTTCCTTTTTCAATAGAAATATTTTCATCTTTAGAAGAATTATTTGAAGGAATGACTGCAAAACTTAAAACATTTTTTAACTCAGTTTTTCTTTCCTTTTTAGTTGAAGCAATAATGTCAATAAAGTAAAGCCCTTTCTTCAAATCATTTGAAGAAATTCTTGCAGCAAAAACATTTTGATCATTAAGAGTTAATGGAATTGATTTAATTCCTTTTTTCTTTTCTTCTTCTAAACTAATTAATGCATCAACATTTGTAATGCCATGAATTGATTCCACTTCGACTTGTAAATTAATTGTTTCACCTATTTTTGCAAATCTTTTATCAATTGAAAAAGATTTAATTATGGGAATAATTTGTAAAAACGCGTAAACGGTTTTAATTGATTCAGTGTTGCCTGCTAAATCAATTGAATAAAATTTAATTAAATGATTTCCATCTTCATTAATTAAAACTCTTGATCCGGATTTAAAGTTTTCATCAACTCCTTCAATCAAGTAATAAGTTTTATTTATTCCAGACAAATTATCTAGTGCATTTAATTGAACAAAATATGGAGAAAATTGAGGCGCTAAAGGAATTAATGCAGTTGTAATAGGCGCGTTAAAGTCAAGCTTTAATTCTTTTGACTTAATTGATTCAGTGTTATCCTCATTGTCAACTGAATAATATTTAATTAAATGAATTCCTTCTCTGGATACAGAAAAGGAATTTCCGTCAACCCAGTTTGCATCGTTTAATTTATAGAAAGTATTTTTTACTCCTGTTCCAGAATCAGTTGCAGTTAAAACAACATTAAAACCATAATTAATGAATTCACTTGGAATGTTGTCATTAGTTATTGGAGGACTAAAGTCAAATGAAAGATTTAAGTCCTGAACTTTCTCAGAATTTCCTGCGCGATCAATTGAATAAAATTTAATTGATTTTTTTCCTTCACCACTTAAAACAACTCTGTTTAAGTCAACAAAGTTTTCATTAACTCCTTCAACCAATGCATAAGTGGCTTTCACTCCAGACAAATTATCTGTTGCATTAAAGTCCAGCCAAACTGTTTTAGCATTAACGTCTTGAGAAATCTTGTAAGTAGTTACTGGTTTAGTCCAATCAAGTTTAACTTGTTTAGTTTTTGGTTGCTCTTTATGGCCTACCCCATCAACAGCGTAAAAACTGAAGTTATAGATTCCTTCATTTTTAAAATAATAAGTTCTAGTCCATTTATCAAATTTAACCCAATTTCCGTCATCAATTTTATAGTAAAGATCTTTAATTCCAGTAGCAGTATCTCGAGGACTTAAAGTAACTGTGAAAGCAGAATTTACAAACCCTAAAGGAATATTATCACTTGTATAAGGAGGAGAAAAATCGTAAACCACATTTACATCTTTTACTTTTTCAATGTTTCCAGCATTATCAGTGGAATAATATTCAAGTAAATGAGTTCCCTCTGATTCAATGAGTATTTTTGTTCCTTTTTTGAAACTATTTTTATCAGGATACCTGTTTAAATTGTAAAAAGTTTCTTTTACTCCTGAAAAATTATCTAAAGGAATTAAGTCAATGTTTAAAGCGGTTTCTTGAAATTGTTTTGGAGCATTATCAGTTGTTTGCGGAGGAGTATTATCTGATTTAAAAGTCATTAAATCTTGTGCAGAGTTATTTAATGCATCAAATGCAACTGCTTTAAACGAATGATTTGAATCGGATACAAGGGTTGAATTAAAATCAAATTCATATAAATTTGTTTCAACATTAAATTTATCTTGCCCGATTTGTCCAACAAGTTTGCCATCAACAAAGAAATCAATTGATTCAATCCAAGAATCTTCATCGTCCGCATCAATGCTTATTTTTTCAATTCCTTGAATGAATTCTTTTTTAATTGGCTTAATTGAAATTTTTGGAGGCTCTTTATCATTTGTGGGCGGAAGTCTCTTGAGTTTTTGACTTCCTGAAAGAGTTTCCCCAAAAGAGTTCGCAGTAAACTTAACATTTAATTCATTCAATTTCTTAATTGAGCCTTTTAAAGTCCATTGAATTGTTTTAGATTCATTTGGGTTGATTGAAGAGATCACTTGATTTTTGTCGCCATTAATTAATTCAAATCCTTGTGGAACACTAATTGAAACAACTGCATTTGAAACAAAAAGATCCCCTTTATTTGAAAGAACTGCATTAACTAGGATTTGGTTTTTCTTTTCCTCGCTGCTTTCAACAGCCAAATTCAAGTCAGGCCCTAATAAAGGAATTAACTCTTGAGAAGCCGCTAAAGAAAATTTTTCAAAATTTTCATCAGGCGGACTAAAATTTTTATCAAACGCTTTAACTTTAATTAAAAATTCTCCTGAAGAATTTGATTCAACTTGTTCAACATTATCTAATCTACTAGTAGAAGAAGAAATTTCCTGACCATTTGAAAAATTAAATAAATATAAATCTAAATCATTTAAAGGATAATAAATAGATGGAAACTGTGATCCAGAATAAATAATGTGTCTATTCCAAACAAGAGTTGCTTTATCTCCTAAATTAAAATTTGTTTTATAAAACTTGAATTCATTTTTTAACACTTTACTTGAAAAAACAAAATTTTTTTCAAAAAAAGCTTTATTCAAATCAATATAACCCCAACCATAATGAGGATCCCAACCCCTGGTTCCAAAATCCTCTGCAGAATTAATTAATAATGCTTTAACTTCATTTGGATTTAAACCAATGTCAGTTAAAATTGTTGCCGCTCCTGAAACATGAGGAGCAGCCATTGAAGTTCCACTAGCACTTTTCCATAAATTTCCTTGTTCCCAAAAAGCGTTAGCAGAAGTAATATTACTTCCAGGTGCAACAATGTCTGGTTTTTTTCTTCCATCAACAGTTGTTCCTCTACTACTAAAATATGAAACAATATCATCAGCTCTATTAACTGTTCCCCTGTCATCCATGGATCCAACAGTGATTACATTATAAGCATCTCCAGGAGTACCAATTGTTTTCAATCCAGAACCAGAATTTCCAGCAGCAAAAACCAATACAACATTAAAATTATCTGTTAAGGCATCCATAAAACGAGTTGACCCTGATTCACCATTTGCATTACAAAGCGAGCAACCCCAAGAATTATTTAAAACATCTGCAGGAGTTTGCAATTCAATTACAGCCCAACTTAATACCCTCATTGAATCAGAAAAACTTCCAGACCCAGTTTTACTCAAAAATTTTGCATTAATTAAATGCTTAACTCCTCTTGCAATTCCTCCATAAACATTATCAACTCCTGCAGAAATTCCAGTTACATGGGTTCCATGAAAATGCAAGTCATCAACAGTTGTATCAGATGAAAACTCTTTTTGATCAAAAACCCTTAGAATTCCTGAAATATTTTTTTCAATAGCAGGATGAGTTATATCAATTCCAGTATCAACAATTCCTAAATCTGCTTCTCCTCCAAGCAAATTAGCGTCAATCCATGTACGCAATTTAATTGAATCAGTAGAAGTTGAAAGCAAGGGATTAACTTCCTCAAAAGGCATAAGGTTTTCTTGAAGCAATAAATAATTTTTTTGATTAAACAAATTATACAAGCTAGTTAACTGAGGTATTTGCAAACTTAAAAAATTAACGAAAACTTTTTGAAAATTATATTGAATCCTTCCAAGAGAAGACCCTAAATCAACATTTTTTGGAACAGAAAAAATTTCTTCATTAGTGGAAATTGAAGCAATTAATTCAGTTTCAGATAATTCATCTAATTTATTTAATGGGATTTCGATTATTAATATATTCAATAAATTTTCTTGTTGTAAAATCGTTCCACCATTTTGTTGAACAAAATCAATAACACCATTACTTTGTTGCTGTCTTATATCAAAAGATTTTTGAATTATTTCTTTTTTAATTGAATCTCTTAATTCATCAAGTTCTTGCTGGTCTTTTTTTAATTTAGTCATCTCAGCTTCAGATAAAGTATTAAGCTTCTCTGAAGAAATTAATAAATTATTTCCAGTTTTAGGAAGTATTTCATCTGTTATTTCCTTAATTTCATTTTTTTTACTAATCAATTGATTTTCAAAATTTTCTTGAACTTCTTTTGAAATAACACTAACATTTTGATCTCTTAAAAAAAGAATCACTTGAATGACTTCAGTCGAATCAGGATTCGTATTAAATTTTTCAAGTAAATAACTGTCAAGTTTTAAATTTAAATTAGTCAATTCATTTGGCAAATTTTTTGACTCTTCATTTAAAATTTCCTCAGCTGAATTAAAATCATTTCCTTTTTCATCAATTAAAATAATTTCTCCTGAATAGGTATTTTTATCAATTAAATATTCTTGTTGAGTTAAAGGGCTTACAAAGGCTTCCTGTTCGCTAGCAAAAGAATTATCCAAAAATGTTAAGAAAAAAAATAAAACAAGAAACTTTGCCAGCAACATTTTTTTTACATTACACATAATACACTATAATATAACTATTCTAATAATATAAATATTTCTTAATTAAAAAGAAGGAGAAAGGGCAATGGCAAAAATCAACTATTTATAAACTTTAAAATCAATTCCTATCTGTATGATTGAAGGCGAGAAATCTCTAATCTTTTTTTGTCGCAGTATTTTAAATTTTTTTGTATGCTTTGAAACTATTTTTTTAATTAATTTTTCAACATTCTCAAAAGGCTTGTCTTTTTCAACAAATAAATCAAAATGAATTATTCCTCCTTTTGGTTTCAAGGCAACAATAGCTTCATTCAAAAATAAATCAGCATTTTTAGGCAAAGGCATTACAACTCTATCACACTTTTCCTTAAGTTTTTTTGGAACAATTCTTTTAACATCTCCCATTATTGCTTCAACTTTTTCTTGAACAGAGTTTAATTTAATGTTTTCTTCAAGTAACTTAAATGCATCAGAGTTTAATTCAATTGCAAAGGCTTTTTTCATTTTAGAATTTAATGCAAAAACAATTGGAAAAGGCCCTACGCCCGCAAAAAATACTCCTACTATTTCCCCTCCTTTTATTTGTTTTGCAATACGCATTCTTTCCGTAGCTAGTCTTGGAGAAAAAAACACTTTAGCAATATCAACCTTAAATTTACAACCACTTTCTTTGTAAATTGAAACAGTTCTATTTTCTCCTAAAAGTACTTTAACAGGGTAAACTCTAAATTTTCCAGAAGTAATACCTGATTTTTTACATACAACTTTAATTGCGTTATTTGATTGCATTAAAGCGTTAGCAATAATTTTTTCTTTTTTTTCCAATATTTTTGGAATTTCAATTACAGCAATATCTCCAATTATATTAAATGAAGTGATTAAAGAAGAGAATTCTTTTTTTGTTAACTTGTCTTTCAACCTTTCTTTGAATGATATGTTCGATTTTTTAAAGGGCAAAAAATTTTCGCTAGTTACCTCAAATTTTATTTTTAGTTTGTTTAATGTGCCATTTAAATTAGTGAAATCAATATTTTTTTGAAGAGGAATTATTATTACATTTCCAACTTGTTTTAATTTTAAATTTTTATTTCTATAATTAATTGAATCGAGTAATTCAAGGGTTTTTTGAGTTAATTTTTTTTCAATTTTAACTGCAAAAGAATTAGTCATATCAAAATATCTTGAATTGCATTTATTTTTAAATGTTATTAAATAAAATTAAGTCAATGGTTAAAGAAATAATTGAAAACATTATTAACCAATATTTTATTCAACCAATTTTGACAAACACAGGGTACAATTTAGTTAATACATTAGTATTTGCCATAATTGCAATAGTTATTTCTTTTGGTTTTTTATACCCTTTTCTAAATAAGAAAGGAGTAAAGTTTAATTCAAAATTCATTTTAAGTTTAATTCCCTTCATACTTATTGGAATAGGTTTAAGGGTTTTAGAGGATCAAAAAATTTTGCAAAGATGTGTAAATCCATTGGAATACTGTTTTTACACTTACACTCCAGGAATATGGATTTTAGTTGCAGCAATAACTATTTTTTCACTTTTGATTGCCTTTTTTTTGGCTAAAAAATTAAACAAAGACTTTCATTTAATTTTTGCTTTAATTGGATCAATAATTGCTTTACCAATAATATTATTTGATTTAAGTTTATTCAAAGAAAATTTTGGGTTTTTAGGAGTTATTGGCACAGCAATTGTAACAAGCATTTTAGTAATTTACTTATTTAAGTTTTTAAAACCGGTTTTAGGAATTGATGTTTATTCGTCTTCTTTAAATAAAATTGCTCTAATTGCTCAAACATTAGATGGAAGTGCAACATTTATTGCATTACAGTTTTTCAAATGTGGAGAACAACATGTTGTAAGCAACTTAATTATTCAACTATTTTCTCCAGTAAGTTTTTTAATAATCAAAGTTTTATTTGTAACAATATTTTTATGGGCATTAGATGATTATTTAAAAAAAGAAAGCTCAAAATCAACCCAAGAAAAAGCCAAGCCACAAATAACATTTATTGGCAAATCAGGGTTTGGATTTATAGGGGCTTATTTAAACCAATATGAAGTGAATGAAAATTTAATTGGATTTATTAAAATGTTTATAATAATAATCGGCTTAGCTCCAGGATTAAGAGATTTATTTACTTTAGCAATCGGCACTTGCTCTTAAAGCAATTAAGAAAGCAAACTAGTAATATTTAAATAGTAAAAATTTCTATTTAAAGTATGAAAATTTTTTCTCAATATCTTAAAATATTTCAAAACAAAGTTGAATTCCCTCGCCCACAAGACAGGGAAACACTTGTTGAAGAATTTATTTCTTTAGTAGAAAAACAATCCAATGCAAGTAAAAAAAGTATTAACAAACAATCTAAACTATTTAAAAGAGGACTGAAGAGTGGAACTATTTGTTTTAGAGAAAAAAACTTTCCAGAAATAAGTTTACCAGACTGGTTTATGGATTTAACTTTAAAAAAAGAAAAAACTTCAGAAGAACAAGAAAAATTAATAAAAGCAATTCAAGAAAGACAAGCATGCATTTTTATGCTAAGCGAGGTTTATGGATATTTTTTAGACACAAAAAACCAGTAAGTAGATATTTAATTCTTCTCAAAGCAATAATTAGTTTATATGTTAAACTTAATTGGAATAGGGTTAAAACCAAGTCACATAACAATTGAAGCCTTAAAATGCTTAAAAGAAAGTGACGTAATATATTTAGAGAATTATACAAGTGCTTACAGCGAAGGATCAATAAAAGAATTAGAGGAAATAATTGAAAAAAAAATTTTCCCATTAAATAGAATTCAAGTTGAAGAAAGATTTAATCAGATTTTATTTGCAGCAAAAAACAATAATATCTCCTTCCTTGTATTTGGAAATGTTTTTTCAGCTACTACACACACACAAATAGTTTTAGACGCAACAAAAATGGGAATTAAAACAAAATACATTCCAGGAATATCAATATTTAATTTTTTAGGGAGAACAGGATTACAAGAATATAAATTTGGAAAAACAATTTCAATTCCTAGGTGGGAAGAAAACTTTCAGCCAACTTCATTTTATCAAGAATTAAATGAAAACTTTCAAAGAGGGTTACATACACTTTGTTTACTTGACATTAAAAAAGAATCAAATTATTTTATGAGCATAATTGAGGCACTGAAATTACTTGAGATAATTGATGAAAAAACTGAAAATAAGGAAAACCAATTAATTAGTAAAATAAAACTAGTTGGATTATATGGCATTGCAGGTAAAAATGAAAAAATTGTTTTCGGATCATTTCAAGAATTAAAAGAATTAAAGTTAAATGAATTTCCACAAGCATTAATTATTTGTGGAAAATTAAATGAAATTGAATCAGAAGCATTAAATGGATTTAAGATTTGAGGAGGTTGATTAAATGCAAGAGAACCTAAAAACTAAAGTAAAAAGATACAATGATTTAACTAAAACTGCATTAAAAAAAATCAAAATATGTGTTCCAAAAAACTCTGCTTTATATGAAATTGCAAAAGACTTCAAAGAAATGAGTGAAAACTATTTTAATGACGCAGAATATTATGAAAAAAAAGGGGAACTACTAATATCATTGGCCTCATACAGCTATTCACATGCTTGGCTAGATGCGGGCGCACGACTGGGATTATTTGATGTAAAAAATGACTATAGATTATTCACCCTATATAAATAAATTAATTGAACCAAGATTGAAAAAAAAGAAATAAATATAAGAAAGAAGATATATGTTTGGATTTAAATGAGTTTATATCAAACAGTTTCAATTACCGACAGAATAAAGCAGTTAAAAACTCCTTTAATAATACTGCTTGGATTAATTATTCTTGCAATACTTGTGTTAATGTTAATTAATTTATTAAAACCACAATCAATTGATGCGCGATTTGATAAAAATCCTCTTTTAATTGGCGAAGACTTTTCTACAACTTTATCAATTACTCTTACAAATATAACTGAAACAGATGCAAAAAATACTGAGGTAAAAGTTTTTCCTAGAGACAGTGAAAGACTTCATGTCTTTCCAGAAACAATGAATTATGGAACTCTTGGAGCTGGCGAATATAAAAAAGAAAACTTTAGAATTCAACCAAATCCAAAATATGGAAGCGAAATATCTGAAGGAAAATATTTATTAGACATTAATGCTAAAATTAATAACATTGTTTTTACTAAAACAGTTTCATTAGAAGTAAAAAAGAAGTAACTATTAAAAAATTTAAAAATCTAACAAAATAATTATGGATTTAATATATATTCCTTGCAAAAACCTTATTGAAGCAAAAAAGATATCAAAAAAACTACTTGAAAAAAAGTTAATTGCTTGTGCCAACATTATTCCAAAAATTATTTCAATGTACTTTTGGAACAAAAAACTCGAAAACCTAAATGAAAGCATTATTTTGGCAAAAACAGTTGAAAAAAATATTAAAAAAATAACAAAGCAAGTAAAACAACTTCATTCATATAAATGTCCCTGCATTATTTCAATAAAAGTTAAGGCAAATAAAGAATATGAAAAGTGGGTTAAAAAAAACTGTAAATAAATATTCTTAGTCGATTTATATGTTCAGTTCACAAAGCTATTTAGAGTCATTAGAAAAATACAAAAAAAAATTTGAATTAAAAACCACTGAAAAAGCATTAAAGCTATTTGGCAATCCACATAAAAAAATTAAAGTCATTCATGTTGCTGGAACAAATGGAAAGGGTTCAACTACGACAATGATTGCAAGCATATTAAAACAGGGAAAATTTAAAGTTGGAAAATATACTTCGCCACACCTTATTAAGTTAAATGAGCGAATTCAGATAAATGAAAAACCAATTTCAGATAAGGAATTAAATAAACTTGCAATTGAATTAAAAAATAAAATTGAAAAAAGTAACATTAATTTAAGTTTTTTTGAATTTACAACTACATTGGCATTTATTTATTTCTATCAAAAAAAAGTCGACTTTGCAGTAATTGAAACTGGTTTGGGTGGAAGACTAGATGCAACAAATGTTTGCAATTCAATTATTCAAATAATAACAAATATACATTTTGACCATGTCCAGTATCTT
>CAYJVY010000002.1:24206-138503 GCA_964373795.1 uncultured archaeon
ATTTGGAATAATTAAAAAAAATTCAAGTGTAATTACAACTATTACTCAAAAAAAATTTTAAAAAAGTTAAAAAAACTTTGCAAAAAATTAAATTGCAAAGTAATAATGACAAATAAAAAATATAAAACAAGGTTTTTATACTCGTCTATAAAAAAACAGATATTTAATGTAACAAAAGACCATTACACTAGAAAAATTGAAATACCTTTAATAGGGGAACACCAAATAAACAACTGTTTAAACGCAATTGCATGCATTGATGAATTAAATTTAAAAGGATACAAAATCCCAGAAAAACATTTAATGAAGGGATTAATAAAGAGTAACTGGCTAGGACGACTTAGCATAATTAGAGCAAATCCAACAATCATTATGGATTGTGCACACAATGTTGCTGGAATTAAAACTTTAATTAAAGCTTTAGGAAAACTTTACCATAAAAAAATTATCTTTGTTGTAGCTATTTCGTCAGATAAAAATGCAAAAAAAATGATTAAACTTATTTCAACAAAATGCAAAAAACTTATTTTAACAAAATATAATAATGAAAGGTCATTCAATCCCTTAAAATTAAAAGAGTTTGCACACAAATTTATTGCAAATATTAAAGTAAATACAAACCCAATAAATGCATTAAAAGATATAATAAAATACTGTAACCCTAAAGAAATTATATGTGTTACTGGATCAATTTTTTTAATTGGTGAATTACTTGAAAAAAAAAATTGGCATAAAAAATAAAAACTTAAAAAATTTATTAGAACTCTTTTTAACTCTACAACACACTAAAGAACTTCCAAGACAAGGATTTTATACGCATGGATTCAAATTAAACGATGCAGATTCCGTTGCAGCCCATTCATTTTCAGTCGCATCAATGTCTTTTCTCATGGCATTAGAACTAAAAAAAAATGGAGTCAAAATTGATGAAAGTAAAGTAATAAAAATGGGTTTAATACATGATTATGGAGAAGCCATAATTGGAGACATTGGAAGATTAGTAAAAATTTTTGCAGGAGGAAAAATTCAAGAAATAGAGGACAAAGCATTTCATGCACTAATTAAAAAAAACTCATTTAAAGATGATTTAATTCAATTACAGCAAGAATATGAAGAGAGAAAATCACTTGAAGCAATATTAGTTAAAGGCTGTGATTTCTTAGATGCAATTGCACAAGCAACATCTGTAAAAGGAGCAGATATTAAAGCATTCAAGGATGAATCAAAAGAATTCTTTAAAACATTTAGAAAAAAAAATAATGAAATTTCAAATTTAATTGAAAAATCAACAAAATTATTATTTGAAAAAAAAGTAAAACCTTATCGAGGACATAGAGAAGACCAAAAACTAATGCTACACTAAAAATATAATTAATATTTAAGTATTAACTGAGTTAAATGTCTAAAAAAATTTTTATATTAATTTTACTGCTTTTAAATACATTTGCTTTTGCAAGTGATTTGCCAAAAATTGAAATAATTTCTCCAGATCAAAACACAGAGATAAGTAAAGCAATGCAGATACCACTAAAAATTAAGTTAGTTGAATCAAATGGAAAACTAATTGACTCAAATAACATTAATTTTATTGAAGCAAAATTTCAAAATGAATTAAAATGGATTCAATTAAAGCCTATTGATTTGAACAAAACAAATTATGAAGCAAAATTAAACACAAAACCATCATATAATGACATTGAAACACTCATGATAAGAGCTTCAATAAAAATAGATAATGAAAATAAAATAATTGAAACAGAAAAAAAAATTAAGTTTTCAAAGGCAAAAATTAATGCCATTATTTCTTTTTTACCGCCAGACATATATTTGAACTCAAAAATTCAACTAGCAAGAGTTGAATTGTATTACCTAAATGGAGAAGCCGTAAAAAATGCTAAAATCAAAGCAAAACTGGAAGACATTGAAATTAATTTAAAAGAAAAACAAGGATTTTATGAAGCAGAAAATCTTAATTATTTAATTGAAAAAGAAAAAATATTATTTGAAATAATTGAAGCAAAAGATGAATTTGAAAATAGTTTAATTAGTTTTAGAAAAGAGTTTCAAATAGAAGGGTTAGACCAAAACTTTGAAATTTTTTTTAACAAGCCAAAAAATTTAAGCAAAGTAGCTCCAGGCCAAAAAATAATAATTGAATTAAAATTAAACTCAAATTTAGAAATAAATCCAAATAAAATAAATATAAATTTGCTTAATAACGATGGGCTAAAAATCGGGGAATTTACATTTAATGAAAATAATAAAGTATTTTCACATGAATACGAAGTCCCTATGGTGCAAAAAGAAGGAGATGAATTAACCCTTAAAATTAAAGTAACAGTAAATGACAAAGAAATAAAAAAAATCAGTGCTAATGCACTTAATTTAATTGTATCAAATGACTACAAGATTGAAATAATCGACACACAAGAAAATAAAATAAATGTGAAAATATTGTATCCAGATAATAAAACAATAGTAAATGAAAACACTATAGATGCAAACTTAAAAATAAGCGAAAAAGAATATGTTATAAATTTCATCAAATTAAACAATGTTTTTATAGCGGAAATTCCAAAAAATATTTCAAGTGGATTCCAAGATATAAATATAACTCTTGGAAAAAAATACAACTTTGCAAGTACTACAAAGCAAATTAATATTACAAAAAATCTTTATCAAAATAATTTTAACCTAATTATTGGAATAATACTGGCAATATTCGTTATAACCGTTCTTGCTTTAAATTATTTAAACACAGCAAAACAAAAACAATTAAAAAATTTAAACCTAAACGAATTGAAAAAGTTAAAAAACAATTTAAATGAAGAAATACTAAAGCTTGAAACCAGTCGTAACAAAGGCAAAATCAATCTCAAAGAATTTAAATCCAAATGGAATGAATTAGAGAAACAAATTGAAGAAATAAACAAAAATATACTATTAAAGCAAGAAAAAAATAAAACAGAATCAAAAAAGATTGAAATAAATTCTATTGAAGAACTGAAAAAACAAATTGAAGAAAAAAAAACAATATTAAAAAATGAAATTCCATTAAACGAAATAGTGAAAGGAAAAAGAGTCGATATTTTAAAAGCATTAATTAAGAAAAAAAATTAGTTATTTATTTTTTGAATGAATTTCAATTAAGTTATTCTTAAATTTTGATAAATCTTCTTTACGTATTGTGCCTGCGGCCGCAGGTATATGGCCACCAGCATTGGCATTTTTTAAGCCTTCAATGGATTTCTCCAATAAATCATTAACTTTTACTTTAAAGTCTTGCCTTCTTGCACTAAATGAAACAAATTCTTTTTCAGAATCATTAACTACTAAAACAATAGTTTTGTTTGGATATAACTCCCAACTAATTTTGTTAATAAGAGGGGATTTAATTGAATATTTTGATTTAAATTCAAAGTAAAGCAATTCACCATTATCATAAGATTCTTTTTCATCCTCAAATCTTTGAAGCCAATAATTAATTTCTTTTTCCATTTTTTCTTTAAATAGCTTTAACCTACTATTCAATAATTTTTGAGGGTTTTTAGCTAAATAAAAAATTTTAAAATAAGAGTAAATTTTCCAAGGATCAATAGCCATTAATGCTTCAACCATTTTAGACATATCTCCTAAGGCATTTTTTTTAAAAGACTTGTCAATGGGAAGACCATATTTTTTAAGAAGTTTTTTTAAAAAAAAACTCCAAACAATTTGACTTGAATCTGCAATAATTCCAATTCCTGCAAACCAGTCAAATTTACTCAAATCGGTTTTAGAGTTAAATAAATCAAAAGTAAGTTTTGCAGCAGGATATTTTGATCCATCTAATTTTGAAATCCATTGAGATTTAATCATTAAAGTTTTTTTTGAATTTAAATCAGCATAAATTTTGTGATGATCTAATATTAATACGTTTTCCAATAATTTTTCAAATTCATTAAATACTTTTTTATCTTGATCAATAACCCAGTCAACTGAAATTACTTTATTAATTTTCTTCTTAACAACTAAATCAAAAACATCTTTAGGAATTGTTCTAGCACTATAACCTTGAAAAGAAATCTCATTAGGTTTTCTTCCTCGTAGTTGAACTAATGCATGAGCAAGTATAATTGAACTACAAAGTCCATCGCCATCGCCATGAGCCAAAATTAAAATTCGGTCTTTTTTAGAAAGAGAACTAACAAATTTATCAAATCTATCAATTAAAACTGCTTTACTTAAAACCATAAGAAATCTCTTTTCAAACTATTTAAATATGTACGTACAATGAAATCTTTAAATATTCCTAATTCTAAATAATATTGAATAAAATGGGATTTTAATACATTAATAGTAAGGGAGTAAAATATTTTTTACACCAAAAAGGAACTTTATATTATTTTTCCAAACAAAAAAAGGAGGGATTTATTGATTTACCAAAATACTATCAGATTGTAGAAGCTGAATCAACAAAACTACCACTCCTTAAAAAACTAAACAAGGTATAATTTTAATTTCTGTTAAGTGATTAAATGAATAAATTTGAGGAAATATTAAAAGTAAGCAAAGTAAATTCAATTTTATTAAAAAGCGGTGAAATAAATGACGAAAACTTTAATTATTTCACGGAGTTACCTAAAAGTATTTCAGGTACAAACTATTTAATCATAAAACGAAACTCAGAAACTATTTACGCAAACCAACTAGATTTTGGCGCAATCAAGTCTGAAATAAAAAACAAAAAAATCAAAATAAAAAAAATAAGCAAAGAAAAAGATTTTAAAAATCTCTTAAAAAAAGAACTAATTGGGAAAATAGGAATTAATTTTGATAAATACTCACTCAAAGGATACAATACATTAAAAAAAATAACAAAATACTCAATAAGGGATATGTCAAACCATTTAGAAAAAATAAGAGAAGTAAAAACGCCCAATGAAATTAAAAAAATCAAAGAAGCAGTAAAAGTTTCAATAGAGTCGTTAGATGAATTAATTCCCAAAATAAAAATTGGAATGAAAGAAAAAGAGATTCAATTTATTTTGGACGGATTTATAGCAAAAAATGAATGCAAAAATAGCTTTGAAACAATCATTGCCTCTGGAAAAAATTCAGCAATTCCCCATCACATATCTTCAAATAAAAAAATCAAAAAAGGTGAGATACTATTAATTGATTTTGGAGCAGAATACAAAAACTATACATCAGACATCTCAAGAACTTTTTTCATAGGAAAAGCACCTGAAAAAATTAAAGAAATGTACTCCACCGGAATTAAAGCAATGGAGAATTCCTTAAAAAAAATTGGTGAAGGGAAAAAAGCATTAAATGCATTCAAAGCATGTGAAGAAACCCTTAAACAACATAATTATCCGATGATTCATGCATTAGGACATGGAATTGGATTAAAAGTACATGATTTTCCACAAAGCATTGGAGTAAAAAGTGAATGGATTTTTAAAAAAAATTTTGTTTTAGCTATTGAGCCAGGAATATATATCAAAAACCTTGGAGGAATACGAATTGAAGATGACATTATAGTGACTAATTCAGCTCCAAAAAAACTTTCAAACGCTCCAAAAGAATTAATAGAACTATAACAATCAGCAAAAAATTTTTTAACTGATTTAAGCTCTAATATTTAATGATTTCTTTTGATACGACAAAAAGCGAAATAGAAAATGCGATCAACTCTAAAAACATGTTACTAATTATAGGAAATTGTTTTGTTAAATATTGGGGCAGAGCTGCATCAAAGCTACCAACTGGAAAAAGACTAATATTAATAAAAGGAGATAAATCAATCGCAATTCATCAAAACAAACATTTAAGGCCAACAAACTACATGATGAATGCAACTATTTCTTCAAACATTGTTAAACATGGAATTGAAATAAATGCATCAAAAAAAAATCCAAAAGAAATAATTCAAATACTGTTTTACAATATTGAAAATGTTATTTCAATTCCCATGGAAGATACAGAAGATATAAGATTATTTGGTTCGGAAAAAGAGTTATCAAACCAGTTAATGCATGACCTTGACTTTATTGAACCAGGATTAAAGCCATTAAAACAAGAATCTTGGCTAAGAAAAGGAGTAATAGATATTTTAGCCGAAGATTCAAGAGGAAGACTAGTAGTTGTGGAAGTAAAAAGACGAAAAGCAGACTATAATTCAGTTACACAACTGCAGAGATATATGAAAGAAGTTCAAAAAATTAAAAACAAAGAAACAAGAGGGATTTTAGTTGCCCCAGAAATAAGAAAAACAGCATTGGAATTATTAGAGAGATATGGATTAGAATACTATAAATTTGATTTTGAAATAGGAAATCCAAAAGCAACAATTAAAGGATTACAATCAAAACAAACAAAAATTGTTTAATAATCAATATCGACAAAAAGCTAATTTTTAAAACAAATTATTAAGATATTGCTAATTACACAAGATATGAAAATAGCAAATAAATTAATAATATTTTTAATTTTAATTGGAATTACGTTTAGTTTTATACTAAATTATATTGAAAACAACCCTCAAGTAAAGTATGAAAAAACAGATGTTCAAATATTTTTTTGCCCTGAAGAAGACTGCAAACAAGAAATAATTAAATTAGTTAAAGAAAGCACAAAGTCAATAAATTGCATGATATACTCATTTACAGATAATGAAATTGGGAATGAATTAATTGAAGCAAAAAAAAGAAATATAGAAATAAAAATAATTATTGAATCAGAACAAATAACTAAATATTCAATATATGAAAATCTAAAAAATAACAAAATATCAATTATAAAAGACAAAAACAACAATTTAATGCATAACAAATTCTGCGTATTTGATGAAAAAAAAGTTTTTACAGGATCAGTTAATCTAACTAACAATGGCTTGAAATTTAATAATGAAAATCTTACAATAATCAATAACTCAGAAATAGCTGAAAAATTTAATGCATATTTTTTAAATTATTGGAAGTTATGGACATAAACAAAATGCATTATTTAGGTCCTTGCAAAATTGTCTGCCACTCAAAAAGTTTTTCCTTCAATGCATTAAACACATATTTTTCTAATTCCTTTAAATCTGGTTTGGAAAATTTCCCTAACAACAATTTTCTAAGGTCATTCCAAGTTAGGTTTACATAAATTAAGTCTTTAATTTTATGATTTAATTTTTTATTTGAAAAACTTAAAGCCGACTTGACAAAAGCAACATCAATTCTACTGTAACGCATTGAAAAAAACCCTTCAAACATTAAGTCATGTCCAATTAAAATCATTTCATTTAGAGGACAATTAAATTTTTTCATTAATTCTAAAATCTTTCCTTGCTTAAAAAACTCGTCTTTAAATCTTTCATTTTGTGAGATATTTTTTAAATAAATTTCTTTGTCTTCAACAGATTTTGAATTAATATACAATTCGTTAACAAAATAGATATTCTCTGACTTAAAAAAAGCATTCAAACTAGTTTCTTTAATTTTTTGCAAAGCAAATTTTTCAGGCAAACCAGTCAGTAAAACTACGTGAAAAAAATCAAACTTGTCTTCCAATTTTTTAAGGTTTTCAAGAATTTTTTTAACCTCTGCTTCATCAACTGTTTTTTCAATTACGCCCGGAACTAATATATCCTCTAAACCAAAAATAATAACTTTTTTAATTAAATTTTTTTTATTTAATCCATCCATTAAGGTAACAAGATGCAAAAAATATTTAAATTAAAAGACTAAGAAAAGGATCCACTTACATTTAATAAAATTAATAGTAAAACATAATTATTTAAGGCTTGGATGAAAAGTTTTGCAAAATCTTGTCAACAGTTCTTCTAACAAAATTAGAACCATCTTCTTTTGCTTGTCTTAAAGCTCTCAAAGAATTTACTGTTTTAAGCTGACTTAAAGCCAACGCCGCTTCCTCTCTTACAAAAGCATTTTGATGCGTTAAAAGCAAGTCAATTAATAATTGCTCTGCAACTTTTTTTTGAGAAGAAGTTTTAATTGATTCAATTGCGTTACATTTATCCTTCCATGAAATGTCTTCATCCTTTAAAATAGCAAAACTTTTTTCAAGTAGATTTAAATTCACTTCCACGACAACCCCCAATACTATTCGGAAAAACTAGTATATAAGTTTT
This sequence comes from uncultured archaeon, assembly GCA_964373795.1. Lineage (GTDB taxonomy): Archaea > Iainarchaeota > Iainarchaeia > Iainarchaeales > DATDZZ01 > CAYJVY01. The sequence goes on from CAYJVY010000002.1 coordinate 32,329, forward strand.
GTGTTACAAAAATAAATTTTTTCGCTAATCAACTAATTAATTAAAAAAATTTACACTAATTTTCGGAAAAAAAATTGTTAGGTAAAAACCTTAGAATTTCAACAGCTATTTATTAATGACAAAACAAAAATTGATAGGTGATTTAAAGTGATAAAAAATCTAAAAAAAATAATGCAAATCATGATTTTAGTTTTACTTATAATAAGTTTAACTCCACTCAATTCAAGTTTCGCTAAGGAAACAAGTGACATAAGAATAACTGATGGATATATTCATAACAATCATTTTTATGCAGTAAGCTATGATGAAGAAGGAGATGCAATAGTAAGAGCAAAAATAATAATTGAAAACATTTCAGATAAAGATCTAAATGAATTAGTGTTTGAAATAAAAGGAGAAACAGTAATATATAAAATAATTCAAGAAAACATTTTTGAAAGCCCTTCAAGAATTTCATATGAAAAAAATGTAGAAAGCAATTCAACTGAATTAAAATTAATTTTGCCTGAAACAGTTAAACCAAATCAAAAAACAACAATAATTTTATTCTACAAAGTGTCAAACGAAGCAAAAAAAGATTTAATTGGAGTATATTCATTCAACTTTCAAACCATTGTAGACAAGCAAGCAGCATTAGTTGAAAATGTAAGAGTATCTGTAACCGTTCAACCAGAACTACACTTAAAAGGAATTGCAGAAGGCACTATAAATTATAAAAAAGACTTTATAAGTGGAGCTACTTTAGGAGCCATGGCAATGAAAGAAGAATTCATTTCAGACAAAGTATACAAACAATATACAGACGACATTGAATACGCATACGGATTAATTAAAACAACTCAAAACTTAGATTATTTAGAAACATTTAGTGTAACAGGAAATTACAGCAAAACCCCAATACTGTTAAATTTAATGGAATTAAGTTTTATTGCAATAATTACGTTATTACTTTTAGTCCTTGCTGCATTCACTTTCAAAAAATTCCTTCAAGTAAACAAGCTTTCAATTCAAACAGTTACAAAAAACCAATTAATTTCAAAAACAACAATTCAAGGACTATTAACAGCACTAATAATCACAGGATATTGGACAATCTATTACTTACTAGGACAAAGCATTCCACAATTATTTGGCTACTACGCTTTTCCACTAATACCACTAACACTACTACTAGGAGGACTAGCATTAACAGCAATACTATTATTCGTTCCACCATTATACTTTGCATTAAAACAAGGCCCAGCAGACGGAATACTAACATTTACATTCACAATAATGTGGGGAATAATACTAACAAGTCTATTCATCACCATAATAACTCTATTCATCAACCCGCTAATCAACCCACCACAATATCCACCAATATACTACTAATTCTTTTTCCTTTTATTTTTCACGCAAAAAATTCTCCGAACTTTTAAAAAAGAATCTATAAACATTAATATAAGAAACAAAAATCCAACACAAGTTATGTAGAAGACGGTGGTTGTGTGAGTATTGAATTTCAAACCGAGAAACATTCTGATCAAGAAATTTTTAGAGAATTAAATCCCTTACTCAGCGCATGGTTTAAATGGAAATTTAAGGAATTCACTGAACCTCAAAGATTTGCAATTTTAAACGTGCACAGGAGAGAGAATACTTTAATCTCTGCTCCAACTGGAACTGGAAAAACACTTTCAACTTTTGCAGCAATTTTAAGCGAATTATTTTCATTAAACGATTCAAATCAACTGGAGGATAAAATTTATTGCGTTTACGTATCTCCTTTGAAGGCCTTGAATAACGATATTCAAAGAAACTTGCTTGAACCATTAGAAGACATTAAAAAAGCTGCAAAAAAAATAAACAAAGAAATTAGAATTAGAATTGCTGTTAGAACAGGCGATACAACTGCTTCTGAAAGAAGTAAAATGCTTTCAAATCCTCCACATATTTTAATTACAACTCCTGAATCACTTGCAATTATTTTAAATTCACCAAAATTTAAAGAAAACTTGAAAGACATTAAATGGCTTGTAATAGATGAAATCCATGCTCTGGCAAATAATAAACGAGGAGTGCATTTATCAATTTCAATGGAAAGACTGCAAGAAGTTTCGCCTAATCTAACTAGAATTGGTTTAAGTGCAACTGTTTCCCCTTTAGACGAAGTAGCAAAATATTTAGTTGGATTGCAAGGAAAAAATGAAAGAAATTGCAAAATAGTTGACGTACAATTTTTAAAAAAACTTGACTTAAAAGTATTATCACCTTTAAATAATTTTATTGATGTAACGCAAGAAGAAATTCAAAAAAAACTTTACTCATTATTGCATCAATTAATTCAAGATCACACTACAACTCTGGTGTTTACTAATACTCGTTCTGCAACTGAAAGAGTAGTGCATAATTTAAAAGAAAAATTTCCTACAAAATATGGATCAAACATTGAAGCACATCATTCTTCTTTAAGCAGAGAATTAAGATTGAGGACTGAAGAAAGACTAAAAAAAGGAGAATTAAAAGTTGTTGTTTCAAGCACTTCACTTGAATTAGGAATTGATATTGGATTTATTGATTTAGTTGTATTACTTGGCTCGCCAAAAGGAGTTGCAAGATTACTGCAAAGAGTTGGAAGATCAGGACATAACTTGCATGACACTGTTAAAGGAAGAATAATTGTTTTAGACAGAGATGATTTAATTGAATGCAGTGTAATGCTTAAAGATGCAATTGAAAAAAACCTTGACAAAATTCAAATTCCAAAAAACTGTTTAGATGTTCTAGCTCAACAAATTTATGGAATGCTAATTGATCAAAGAAGAGAAGAAAAAGAATTACTTAACTTGATTAGACAGAGTTATTGCTTCAAAGACTTAAGTAAAGAAGATTTTGAAGACATTTTATCTTATTTATCAGGAGAATTTGTTTCACTTGAATCAAGACATGTTTATGCAAAAATTTGGTGGGACAGAGAAAATGGATTGCTTGGAAAAAAAGGCAAAACAGCTAGATTAATTTACATGACAAATATTGGAACAATTCCAGAAGAAGCAAGAGTTAAGGTTAAAATTGAAACTCAAACAATTGGATCAATTGATGAATTTTTTGCCGAAAAACTAAAAAAAGGGGACGTATTTGTTTTAGGAGGCCAGTCATATGTATTCAAATACTCAAGAGGAATGACCATACAAGTTTCAGCCGCATATAAGCGGCCTCCAACAGTACCTTCATGGTTTAGTGAAATGCTTCCATTAAGTTTTGACACTGCAATTGAAATAGGAAAATTCCGAGAATTAATGAATGAAAAATTTGAATTCAATAAAACAAGAAAAGAAATAATTGAATTCATTCACAAATACCTTTACTTGGATAATAACTCGGCTGAAGCAATCTATAGTTATTTCAGAGAACAGTTTCATTACGCGAAAATTCCTTCACATAAAAAAATTTTAATTGAACACTATAAAGAAGCAAACTTAAAACACATAATTTTTCACACGCTATTTGGAAGAAAAACAAATGATGCATTAAGCAGAACCTTTGCATACGTGATTGGAAAAATGCTTCACAAAGATATTGAAATTACATTAAATGATAATGGATTTATTTTAACCTTAAATGATAAAGTAAGCATTTCTTCAATACTGAAATACATTAAATCAAACGAGTTAAGAAAATTACTTGAAAATGCTATAATGGATTCAGAAATAATGAAAAGAAGATTCAGACATTGTGCTACTAGAAGTTTAATGATTTTACGATCGTATAAAGGTAAAAGCAAAAGCGTTGGAAGACAACAAGCCAGCGCATTTTTATTGTTGCATGCAGTTAAAAGAGTTTCAGAAAATTTTCCAATATTAAGAGAAACTAAGCGAGAAATATTAGAAGATGCAATGGATTTAACGCATTCAAAAGAAATAATTGAAGGAATTGAAAACGGAAAAATTAAAGTAATTGAAATCCAATCACAATCTCCAAGTCCTTTTGCCTTCAACTTGTTTGCACAAGGATATGCAGATATAATGAAAATGGAAGGAAGACTTGAATTCATTAAAAGAATGCACGAAGAGGTAATGAAAAAAATTGGTGAAAAAAATGTTGCTTGAACAAGTTTCAGAAATTTTTTCTAAAATGAAATTAATTGATTTAACTCTTTTTCTTGAAAAAGAAAAAATTTTAATAATTGCTGACTTGCATTTAGGGTTTGAAGAAGCATTAATTGAGTCAGGCACTTTTATTCCAAAATTCAATTTTGAAGACATTAAATTAAAACTCAAAAAAGTTTTCCGAGAAACAGGAAAATTAAATAAAATAATTATTGTTGGAGATTTTAAACATGAATTTGGAAAAATCTCTCAACAAGAATGGAAAGAACTAATTAAAATGATTGATTTTTTACAAGAAAATTGCAAGCAATTAGTTTTAATTGGAGGAAATCATGACAAAATTTTAAAACCAATTGCAAATATTAAAAAAATTAAAATAGAAAAAAAAGGAATTACATTAAGAAAAGGAGAAATATTTGTGTTGCATGGAGATAAAATAATTGAAAACACTAAATCAAAAAAAGCAAAGCTTTTACTAATTGGGCATGAACATCCCGCAATTTCTTTAAAAGACAATAATCGAGTTGAAAAATTTAAATGTTTTTTAAAAGGAAAATGGTTAGATAAAAAAATTATTGTTTTGCCTTCAATGATTTCAATAACTATTGGAACTGATGTTTTAAGGGAAAAACTTTTATCTCCTTATCTACAACAAGATTTAAGTGATTTTGAGGTTTGGATAGTGGAAGACAAAGCATATTATTTTGGAAAAATAAAAAATTTATTGGAGGAAAAAAATGAAGAAAGCGTTAATTGAATGCCCTAAATGCAATGCAAAAAATGAATTAGAAATTCCAAAAGACAAATGTTTGGGTTTTTTCAAATGCAGTTCTTGCAATCAATTAATTTTTGCACAAAAAGAATGCTGCGTTATTTGCCAATTCAGTGAAGAAAAATGTCCTGTGTCAACTAAATAATTTAAAAGTCTTTCAGTTATTTAATGTTATTATAAAATCGATTTCTTTTCAAGAGGAGTTAATTTTTAATGAAGGGAGAAGAATTAATTAGTGAAAAAGCAACTTCGCAGGGATCTGAATTTTATACTCCTATTCCTCAAGAATACAAAAAGGGAAAAACAAAATATATTTTTGTAGCCGGAACAGTAATGAGTGGAATTGGAAAAGGAATTTTTGCTTCTTCCCTTGCAATGCTATTAAAAGATTCGGGGTTAAAAATTTCTCCAATAAAATTTGATGGATATTTAAACATTGATGCAGGGACACTAAATCCTTACAGACACGGAGAAGTATTTGTATTAGAAGATGGATTAGAATGTGACATGGATTTAGGAAGCTATGAAAGATTCCTAGATCAAAATTTAAACAAAATTAATTACATGACTGCTGGAATGATTTTTGAATCTGTATTAAAAAAAGAAAGAAAAGGCGAGTACCTTGGCCGCGACGTGCAATTCATTCCTCATGTAACAGGAGAAATAAAGTCAAGGCTAAGAAATCTTGCAATGCAAACAAATGCAGACATAGTATTACTTGAAATAGGTGGAACAGTTGGAGACATTGAAAATAGTTACTTAATTGAAGCAGTAAGACAATTCATGTATGAAGAAGGAAGAGAAAATGTTTGCTTTATTAACCTAGTTTACATTGTTCAGCCTCCAAATTTAGGAGAACAAAAATCCAAACCCGCCCAATTAGGATTAAACAAGTTAATGTCTTTAGGAATTCAACCAGACATTGTTGTTTGCAGAGCAGTTAATCCAGTGGAACAAAAAATTAAAGAAAAAATCAGTGTTTACTCAAATGTTCCAGTTGAAAACGTTATTGGATTGCATAACACTGAAACAGTTTTTGAAGTACCATTAGTATTAGATCAAGCAAAAGTAGATGAAAAAGTAATTCAATTACTTGGATTAAAAAAAAAAGTAAATCCTTCAGAGAAAAAAAAGAAATTAATTGAATGGAATACTTTCACTGAAAAAAACAAACATCCAAAAAAAGAAGTAACAATAGGAATTGCAGGAAAATACACAGGGCTAAACGACTCTTATGCAAGTATTTTAAAAGCATTAGAGCATGCAGGAACTCATTTAGATACAAAGGTTAAAGTAAAATTCATTGAATCAACTGAAATAGAAGATGAAAAGAAAAAAACAGAAGAAGAATTGAAAAACTTGCAAGGATTAATTGTTCCAGGAGGATTTGGAGCTCGAGGCACGAAAGGAAAAATTGAATGCATTAAATTTGCAAGAGAAAAAAACTTGCCTTTCTTAGGAATATGTTATGGATTTCAAATGGCGTTAATAGAGTTTGCTAGAAACAAATGCAATTTAAAAAATGCAAATTCAACTGAAATAGATCCAAACACTTCAGAACCAGTAATAGATATTTTACCTGAACAAAAAAAAATTGAAGGATTAGGCGGAAACATGCGTTTAGGGGAAAGAGAAGTAGAAATAAAACCTGGAACAAAAGCAGCAAAACTATACAAAGCAATAAAAACAAAAGAAAGATTTAGACACAGATTTGAATGCAATCCAAAATATATCCAAATGTTTGAAGAAAAAGGAATTGAGTTCAGTGGAAAAGCTCCAAAAGTTCCAATAATGCAAATATTTGAATTAAACTCAAACGATTTCTTTGTCGGAATCCAATTCCATCCAGAATTTACTTCAAGGCCATTAAAACCAAATCCATTATTTTATGGATTAGTTGAAAGCGCAATAAAAAAAGTATAATAAATTAATTCAAGGTTTAAATGAAGGAAACAAAATTCATTATAGTTACAGGCGGAACAGATTTAAAGTCAAACGAAAACACTTTAAAATCAAGTCAATTAAAAGAAGTTTTATTCAAAAAAAATGAACTAATAATAATAGTCAAACTAGCTGAAAACCTTAAAGGATTTGAAGAAGAAAAAGAACTAATTAACAACAGGCCAATTATACTGGAACATGACTTAAACGTAAACGAATGGCGAAAAACAATTGCAAAAAAATATTTTCACAAACATAAAGAAAACTCTTCAACAAAAGGAAAAATTGAAGAAATAAAAAAACAATTAATTGAAATTGAAAGAATTCGCCAACCAGATTTCATGCTAATTGAAATTAAAAACAATTTAATTGACGTTAAAAACTTTGATTTAATTCAAGCAGTAAAAGAATTAGTTCAAGAACTAGGAAAGGAAAGATTTACTTTCATCCACATAGAGTCAACTCCGCATTTAAATAAAACAGAAAAAGAGTTAGAAAAAAATAGAGGAAAACAATTCCTTGAAATAACTGGAATAAAGCCAAACATTATTGTAAGAGATTATGAACTTATTTGGAGAGAATAAGTGGATTTAAAAAACGAATTATAATAATTTTATTAAATGGTATTAGAAAGAATTAAACTGCCAGGAAAAGAAATAATTCTAGTTGGAACAGCGCATATTTCAGAAAAAAGCATTGAATTAGTGAAGAAAACAATTGAAGAAGAAAACCCTGAAGCAATTGGAGTAGAACTAGATGTCCAAAGATTTCATCAACTAAAAAGCGGAGAACAATACAGGGAAACAAATATTTCTGAAATAATTAAAACAGGAAAAGCATACTTGTTTTTAATTAATTTACTGCTTTCAAATCTGCAAAGAAGAATTGGAGTTCAATTAGGGGTTAAACCTGGAAGCGAAATGCTTACAGCAACAGATTTAGCTGAAGAAAAAGGAATTAAAATATACTTATTAGATAGAGATGTAAAAATTACTTTGAAAAGAGCATTCAAATTAATGCCTTTTTTTGAAAAAATAAAACTATTTTCCTCAATATTTTTTGGATTTTTTTCAAACCAAGCAGAAGAATTAACTCCAGAAAAAATTGAAGAACTAAAAAACCAAGACGTAATGACTAAATTAATGCAAGAATTAAGTGAAACCGCTCCAACAATTAAACAAGTATTAGTAGATGAACGAGATAAATTCATTGCTGAAAAAATTAACCAAATTCAAGCAAAAAAAATTGTGGCAGTAGTGGGCGCAGGCCATTTACAAGGAATAAAAAATTATTTAGGGAAAAAAATTAATTTAAATGAATTAGAAATAATTCCTAAAAAGAAAAACATGCTAAAATATATTGCATACACTGTTCCAATAATTTTTATTGCATTAATTGGATACGCTTTTTTCACTAAAGGAATTACTTTAAGTTTAAAGCTATTTTTTTGGTGGTTTTTAATTACTGGAGGATTATCAGCTCTTGGAGTAATAATTGCAAGAGGACATATTTTTTCAGCTATTACTGCATTTATTGTAGCACCTTTTACCACTCTTCACCCAGCAGTAGCGTCCGGATGGTTTGCTGCAATAGTTGAAGCCAAGATGTCAATGCCTAAAGTAAAAGACTTTGAAGAACTTTACCAAATAAATTCATTCAAAGACTTTAGTTCAAATAGGGTTACAAGAATTTTACTTGTAACAGTAATGGCTAATTTAGGATCAACAATTGGAACAATAATTGCTTTTCCATATTTAATTGCAATACTAAAATAAGTTCTGAAATTATTTTTTCTTTAAATAAGAAAGAACTTTTCCAGTTTTTTCAGCTTCTGCAATTAATTGTTTAGCGTAAAAAATTCGCTGAATTGCGCCAATCCAAGTAACTACTGCAATTAATAATAAAACTACTTGCAAAACATCAAATCCTGAAATTTTTTGAACAAATTGATAAACAATTAAACCAAATACAAGCAACACAGCTCTATCTGCTCTTTCACCAATTGCAGGCCAATGCCTGTTATCAGTTTCAATCACTAATGCAACCCTTGGCTTTGCATAAGACAAAAGAAGACTTCCAGACAAAGCAAGAATGCTTTCCAAAGGATACAAAAAAGAAAAACCAATGAAAAGAATTACTTCAACAAACTTGTCAACCATTGCATCCAAATAATTCCCAAAATTTGTTACTCTCTTTTGAATTTTTGCAACAGAACCATCAATTGCATCAATTGCAAAAGAAACAATTACAAAAATTAATGTATAAAAAAAGTTTTTTTGAAAAATAAAAAAAGCTGCAAGAATTGCAAAAATTATTGCACTCAAAGTCACAAAATTTGGAGGTAAAAAACTGAAAAATTTTGCAAAAAACATTGCAGGTTTTTTTCTCCCCTCATCAGAAATAAATTTAGACAACATTTCAATCATCTTTCTTTTGCAATTTTTAATTTAACTAATTGAGTCCATAAATGAACTGAATAATCAGATCTAACTCCGTGAATTTTTGCCTTGTTTTTTAATAATTTTTTTCGAAATTCCTCTAAATCCGAAGCGCCAATTTCAGTATAAGCTCTTCCAATTTCCCAAGGAGTATGAGCATCAGACCCAGCAATTCTATTCATTGAATGTTTTTCAGCAAAATCCTTTGCTTGAGAATTAAATCTTGCCAAGTAACAACGAGAATTAAATACTTCAATCACATCTAATTTCTTCCATTCCTTTTCCAAGTACTTAAAATTTTTTCTAAAAACATCAAATGGATGAGACACGCCTACAATTCCGTCTTGAGTTTTCACTTCATCCAATATGTCTAAATATTCTTTTGATTTTATTTGATCTGTTAAAAAAGAACACAAAAATTCTCCAGCGAATTTTCCTTGATGAAAAGTGTAAAGCTCTTGTCCCTGAATAAAAGTTACTTCGTGTTTTTTTGCAAGCTTGTTCAACTCACTCCAAGCCTTAATATTATTATGATCAGTTATTACAAATCCAATACCTAATTTTTTAGCTGCTTTAATCATTGTCTTTGGCTTGGTTAAAGCATCAGGAGAATACTTTGAATGAGTGTGAAAATCAATTTTCATAAAAAAAACCTTTAAGCACTGAAAAGGCAGTTGAATAATAAATTAAAGAAAGTGTTTAAAATTTAAATATAGATTGGTTAAACTTACTATTATGGGTTTTCTTGGATTTAACACTGAAAAAATTAGAGAAGATTTTCCAATAATTCAAAAAAAAGTTAATGGCAAACCAATAATTTATTTAGATAATGCAGCAACATCCCTAAAGCCAATTCAAGTAATAGAAAAACTAAATTATTACTATAAAGAATGCACTGCAAACATTCACCGAGGCTTACATAGAATGAGTGAAGAAGCCTCAATTCTGTACGAAGAATCTCATGCAAAAACAGCAAAACTAATTAATGCAAAAGGCTCTCAAGAAATTGTTTTCACTAGAAATGCAACTGAAAGTTTAAACTTGTTAATGTATTCCCTTCAAACAAAAAACTTTTTTAAAAAAGGAGACGAAATACTAATATCCAAAATGGAGCACCATTCAAACATTGTTCCCTGGCAATTTTTGGAAAAAAAAATAGGAATTAAATTGAAAACAATTGAATTAAATGAAGACTATACTTTAAACATGCAAGACTTTGAAAAAAAATTAAACGAGAAAACAAAAATTGTTTCAATAACACATGCATCCAATACTGTTGCAGCAATAAACCCAGTAAAAGAAATTACTGCTAAAGCAAAAAAAAATGGAAGCATAGTAATAATTGATGGCTCTCAATCAGTTCCGCACATGCCAGTAAATGTTAAAGAAATTAATTCTGATTTTCTTGTTTTCTCTGGACATAAAATGCTTGGCCCAACAGGAATAGGAGTCTTATATGGAAGAAAAAAATTACTTGAAGAAATGCCTCCATTTCTTTACGGCGGAGACATGATTACAGAAGTTCACTGGAAGTCTAGTTCTTGGAATGCATTGCCATACAAGTTTGAAGCAGGCACTCCAAACATTGCAGGAGGAATAGCTTTTGGAGAAGCAATTGATTACTTGAAAAAAATTGGATTGGAAAACGTTCGCAAACACGAAAAACAAATAACCAAGTACGCTTTGGAAAGAATTACTGAAATCAAAGGAATCAAAACATTTTGTCCACGCGATTCAAAAAAACAAGGCGGAATAATTTTATTCCAACATGAAAAAATTGAAGCACATGATTTAGCTCTCGCATTAGATGAAGCAAACAATATTGCAATAAGATCGGGAATGCATTGCGCTCAACCATTAGTTGAAAGCTTAAATCCAAAAGGATTGGCTAGAGCAAGCTTTTATTTTTACACAACAGAAAAAGAAATAGATTTATTTGTTGAAACATTAAAAGAAATTGTTTCAATGCTTGCATGAAAATACGATTAATTTAAAAGTTTAATTAATCAAATTTTTTCAATGGTTGTTTGCATTATTGCGTTCATTGTTTTCGCTTTTTTAGGAATATTTTCAATAAAATACAGAGAACTAGCAAGAGAAGCATTTGCATGCGTTTTAAACACTGTTACTCTAAGGCCTTGTACTACTGGTTTTGACAACAAACTAAAAACAAGGCTAAGCATTTCTTTTACAAGAATTCATCCAAAACTTGGAAAAATTTTGTTTCAAAACTTTAAAACAATTTCACTTATTTTCACCATACTATTACTTGCAAGCCTTGGATTCACTGTTTACAGTTTATACAACTTAATTGCTTTCGGCAATTGCTCTGGACAAACAAATAGTTTTTGCGTATTCAAACCAGAAACATACAACGAATTATTTTTTTGGCAAAACAATGAAGAAAACATTAAACCAATTCAACCAAATTATGAAAACCGAATTTCATTCAAAAACGCTAAAATAGAAGTAATAGAAGCAGGCTGTTTTGCATGCCCTTTCACTAGAAAAGCAGCGCCATATGTAAAAAAAATGTTAGCAGACTTTAATGGGCAAATAAATTTTTCATTTCATTACTTTCCCTTGCCTTCACATGCTTACAGCTTTGAATTAGCTGAAGCAGCTGAATGCGGCAGAGAACAAGGAAGATTTTGGGAAGTACACGACGCATTATTCATTGTAGGCGAGCAATGCTCTGAAAAACCAATTGAAATAAATCTAAAACAAGAATTAAACAACGTAGTTGAAAGCCTTAAATTAAACAAACAACAGTTCACTGAATGCATTGAATCAAAAAAATTTTCAGCCAATGTTGAAAGACAAAAACAAGAAGCAATTAATGCCGGAATTTATGGCACTCCAACTTTTTTCATAAACGAAAAAGTGCTTGTTTCACCTCAAAGCTATGAAGAACTCAAACAAAAAATTTTAGAAGAACTTGAAAGCGCTTAAACAATTTCTTGCACAGGAAAACCTTGGAAAGCTTTTTATACTCAGTTAAGAGCAATATCTTTATGTGGATTGCAAAATTTAAGTTAAATCATGCTGATTGCCCAATTGTTTCAAGAGCAAAAAAATTTAATGTAACAGCTTTTTCCTATCCTTCTAATACATGTCAAAAAAAGGGAAGAACATTTGTTTCACAAATTTGCAAGGTTTTTGGCAAAGAAGAAAACAAATTAGACTACATTTATGACTTGAGAAAAGACAAGCATTTAACAAGATTTGAAATGCCTGAAAACGATGTATTCTTATACGAATTCAAATTAGATGAAGGCGAAAGATATGCACAGCTTTTTTTCAAAGACGGATTAATGCTTGTAAACCCTCCACTAAATTCTCCTGACAACCATGAATACTGGGAAGTAGCTGCATGGGATAAAACAATAATTAAAAAATTTCACGACAATTTAACAAGCCACATGGATTCAACTGAAATGCTTAAAATTTCAAACAAAAAATTACGCGATGTTTATTTTCCAAATATTTTGCCTTCACTTTCAAATGCACAAAAAAAAGCACTAGAATTAGCGTACATGCATAACTATTATTCTTTTCCAAGAAAAACAGATTTACAAAAACTAGCAAAAGCAGCAAACGTACGCGTGGCAACCTTCAGAGAACATTTAAGAAAAGCAGAAAACAAATTAATGCCTGTTCTAGCAGAAAAAATCCAAAACCCGGAAGAATTCTAATTACGCAGCAAATGTTAATCTTGAAACTTCCGAACCAAATTTTGAAGATAAAACTGCTCGAAGAACCATAACTGCTTGTATGTCTCTATCGGTAATTGAAAGTTTTTCTGCTGTTCTTTCAACAAGCTTGGAAATAGTTGCAAAAAGCTTTCTTGCAGAAGAGCCTTTTGCAGCAGGATTAACAGAACTGTGCAAAATTCTCGAAACTTCATTAATTGATTCCGCAGATGTCAAACGAGGAGGATTTTGACGCATTTCAGCAACTGTTTCTTGCAATGCAAATAACGCAAATTTTTTTGTAATCAAATGCTTGCGTCGATATTTGAAAAAATCAATCCTTGAATATAATAACTAAGCATTTAACAAGTATATAAATTATGCGCAATTAAGGAATTCGTTTACAAAAGACGGTTATCTTTCAAATAATCAGATAATCGTCCAGCGTCTTTGAATTGCAATGTCTGAATGCCGTGCTGTTTTGCCATTTCTACTTTTTCAATGCTATCATCTATTAAAAGAATTTCATTTGGTTCAACACATAGTTGACTAATTACATATGGAAAACAATTTTTATCAGTTTTAAGCATATGGATTTCATGAGACCTAAAAACAAGATTCGAATAGGATTTTAAATCAATTAACTCCTTTTCGCGTTCTGTTTGCCACTCATTTGTATCTGTAAGAAATGCTAATTTCTCTTTGGGCAACTTTGACAATATTTTCACCACCTCAGAGTCTATTCCAAATATGTGTTCATTATGGGCATGAACAATTTGTTTGTAAGATAATTTGACGCCAAATTTTTGAATTAATGCATTATAGAATTCTTTACCAGTGATTTTTCCACGACTAAAATCATTGTATTCTTTAATATCAAAAAATTCCGCAGCCCTGTCTTTTGGAACACCATACTCTTCAAGTATTCCATATGTTATTTTTTGGTTCGCAATAACAACAACATTTCCAACATCAAACACAATAAAAGTTGTCATAATATTTACGAGTTTGAGTTAGTATATAAATCTTGATATAAGGAAAATTTCCACATATATGAGATATTGAAAATTCACCTTCTATGTGAGGTGGAAAAATCATTAATCGTGGCAGCCATTAAGTTTTAATGCTGTCAAACCAGAAACAAAGGACTAATTTTTCAAATTCAAATGAAGTAGATGTTTCGCATCTCTTCAGCGAAACAAGAATTAATAGAAAAATAAAGGTTTTCCAAAACGAACACACATATGATATCCAACCAACAGTTAAAAATAATTGGATTTCAATTGCTTTTCGCGGATTTGAAAAACTTGCAAAATCAAAAGAAAAAATAAAAACATTTGCTTCTATTGGCACGAGTTTGGGAATTGATGGCATTGGAGCAAACGAAATCTTCAAGCCAAAAGAAATAATTTTAACTGATTTACATGAAAATGTTTTGCCTTTAGTGAAAATAAATTTCTTAAACAATTTAGGAGAAAATAAGCCAGAAAAATTCTTAGTATTGAAGGGAAATTTGTGCGAACCATTGAAGAGAAAAAAAATTAAAGCTGACTTGATTTACGCTAACCTTCCAAACATTCCATTCAAAGGAAACAAGGAAAAAATTTTTGAAGGAATTAAAACTTCTTCTTTTTTTGTTTCACAAAAAAACGTACCAAAAAAATTTGAGAAATTCCTATTAGCACATCAATATCTTTTTCTCCAGGATGCAAAAAACTCTTTAGCCAACAATGGAACAATATTACTCAATATTGGGGCAAGAATGCCTTTTTCTGTCTTTGAAGAATTGTTTAAAGAAACAGGTTACAGAATTGATGAAATCACAACTGCTTTCAAAATGCAGACAGAGGCAGAAGAAATGCTTAAAGGCTACGCTGAAGCCGAGAAAGAGTACAGAGTGAAATTTGATTTTTATCCATATGAAAAAACTTTGATATTTATTTCAGAAAACAGCGTGGAAGAAAAAAAACTCAAAAACTCCGTAAAGAAATTTAGAATTTCTGCAAGTGAGGCATACAAGCTACACAAAAAAGGAAAAAAAATAGGGCATATAGCGCACCTATTTCACGCCAAATTACAGGGTTAACCATCCAGTGAAACTTCTTTTCCTGTGCGAGCAGTAACAGTTAATTGCCCTGCTTCTTTTTTCAATACTTCAGCTTTATCTGTTTTCTCCCAAGTAAAATCTGGATCGTTTCTACCAAAGTGTCCATAGACTGCAGTTTTTTTATAAATTGGCCTACGCAAATTCAAATGCTGAATAATCAAGCCAGGCTTTAAAGGAAAATGTTTTCGAACAAGTTCTGAAATTTTTTCTTCAGAAATTTTATTAGTTCCAAAGGAATGAACTAAAACAGAAACAGGATCAGCTACTCCAATGACATAAGCTAATTGAACTTCACATTTATCAGCTAAACCCGCTGCAACAATATTTTTAGCAATATAACGAGCTATGTATGCTCCAGATCTGTCAACCTTGCTTGGATCCTTACCTGAGTTATGACAAACAAAGCCATTTGCTGTAAATGTATGAGCAAAAGGAATGTTTAAATCATAAGTTTGAGCAAAAGAAGGAATCCTTCTTTTGAGTTGGGAATAATAATGCCCCATATAGAAAAGCCTTTGTAATTCAATAAAGTCAGAATTATTTTTCAAAAGCACTTCATATGTCTCAATAAACTCTTCCAATTTTTCATATGTAAGCTCTTTTGTTGCCTTGCCTTTAGAACTTCTTGTAAAACGCCCAATTTTGCAAACATCTTTGCGTTGTTCAGCTAGTGGAAGTTGTTTAAACAATCTAATTATTCTTTGTCTTTGATTTGGAATAATTCTTAAATCCCTTTTTTCCGGAACAAATGATTCCAAAATTTTTTGCTTTCTTTTTAGATCAAACCCTATATGCTCCAAAAAAAGTTTAATGCTATGACTGCCCTTTATTACAACATCATATCTTGGGTGAACTGAATTTATTTTTCTTCCTTTAATAAATCCTTTAAGACTTTTTTCAACTGAAACTTTATAAATTTTTGAAATTATGCCAAAATTAAGCAACAACAATTGGACTTGTTCAGCTAATTTACTGCTAGTAGTTGCAAAATGAATACGCTTTGTGTTTTTATTGCGGCCATCCATACGAACAGAGCCATCAGTGTCAAATAAACCTCTCAAAAAAGCAGCACAATTTTCCCTTGATGCAGTAAATATAGATGAAGGAACAATTTTTTCAAAAGATTTTTCATATCCAAGACCCAAATTTTTTAGATAAGCTCTGAGCTCGACTCCACCCAAATACGCCCAGTGACTATAAATTTTTCCTTTATCTCCAACAAGTTTTTCAAACAAGCCTTGCACAATTTGCTTCATTTCCTCTTCACAAACACAAACTCTAATGTCGCCAGTATTAGTGCATAAGCCATCACCAATAAGCAAACCCAACAAATAAGCATAATCTTTTGTTAATTTTGTTGGAAAAACATACTTCTTTTTCCTACCCTCTGCAGTGCCTTCCAAATATTTGTAATTAAATTTTGGAATTTCATCAATTCCAAATAACCTATTCTTTATTTGAACAGCAACCCAGTCACCTACTTGTAATTCCCCTAAACTCTTCCAAACATAATCCCCTTTTCCATCAATAATTCTAAACTTGTGATTTAATGTGGCTTCAACATTATAACCATCTTCAGTCAACATTATTTCAGTTGGCTTTAAACCATTATCATACCACTCACCAGCAGGCATTGGATGAACATCAGTCTTTACAAGCAATCCTTTTTCTCCAATATTGCATTCATCAATTCTTAACATTCCTTTTTCAGTATTAATCAAAGCATTCCCAGCAATACAAAAGCAACCGCCTCCATGAGCTCCATGCCCACCATAAGTGTCAACAATTATTTTTCTTCCAGTCAAACCAGAATCAGCTGCAGGGCCACCTAAAACAAATCTTCCAGTAGCATTAATATGAAATTTTGTTTGATTGTCAAGCCATTTCCCACAAACAGGTTTAATTACTTTTTCAATAATTTCTTTCCTCAAAAAATTGTCATCAACTTCAGGATTGTGTTGAGCAGCAATTACAACTGTATCAACTCGAACAGGCTCGCCAGAATCGTATTCAACTGTTACCTGTGTTTTTCCGTCGGGCCTTAAAAAAGGTAATTCCTTTGATTTTCTAACATCTGCAAGTTTTTTTGCTAACTTGTGAGCTAAAATTATTGGCAAAGGCATGAACTCAGGGGTTTCATTAGTTGCATAACCAAACATCATTCCCTGATCTCCAGCTCCTTGTTCGTGAGCAGCAGTCTCATTCACTCCTTGAGCAATATCAGAAGATTGCTCGGAAATAGAGGAAAGCACTCCACAAGACTCCCAATCAATTCCATAATCAGGGTTATCGTAACCAATGTCTTTCAAAGTTTGCCTAACAATTTTTTGAATATCAACATAAGTTTTAGTTGTCACTTCTCCAACAGTCATAATAAAACCAGTCTTAGTAACAGTTTCAACAGCAACTCTAGCATTAGGGTCGTCTTTATAAATTGCGTCAAGAACAGCATCGCTTACTTGATCACAAACTTTATCAGGATGTCCTTCAGTAACACTCTCAGAAGTGAAAAAATATCTTCCTTTTTTCATTAACAAACTCCTCCAAACGATTTAATAAAACTCAAATATAAAACAATAAAGAAAGCTTTTAAATTAATAATTTTATGACACAATTATTCCAAAAAGAATAAAATTTTTTCAATCGTTCAGCAGATGTACTAATTCACTGCCCTCGGAAAAATATTCCCATAAGAATAAAAACACAACCAATTATTAGTGTATCATGCTGCCAAATTTAAATGAAATTAAATTTAAAAGAAAACAATTTAGTTTAACTCAAAGCGAATTAGCATTTCAATCAGGAGTATCACAATCACTTATAGCTAAAACTGAATCAGGAAAATTAACTCCAACATACGATAAAGCAAAAAGAATTTTCGATACTTTAGAAGCAATGCACGAACAATCAACTTTAACAGCAAAAAATTTAATGAATAAAAAAATAGTTTCAATTAAGTCAAATGAAACAATTAAAAAAGCAATTCAATTAATGGAAAAAAATTCCGTTTCCCAGCTACCTGTAATTGAAAACGATGTTTCACTTGGAACTGTTTCAGAAAAAACTATTTTAAACAGAATTGGAGAGAGCTCAAAAAATTTAAATGTAAACAAAACAGAAGTAAAAGAAATAATGCAAGAAGCCATGCCTACAATTAGAGAAGAAACTCCATTCAAGCTATTAGTGGATTTACTGAATTACAATGAAACAGTTTTAATTGCAAAAAAGGGAAAAATAATTGGAATAATCTCAAAATCAGATTTATTGCATTTAATGTTAAAAAAATAAACTAATTCTGCCAACCAAAAGCCTTATAAATATTGAATTGCGCAAATACATCATAAGTACACGAATTATAGTGAAAAAATGAACAGAGAAGGGGTTTATGAATAGAGGGTTAATTTTTCTTTTAATATTTGTATTTATTTTTTCAAACGCTTTTGCTTTAGTGTTAGAATCTTCAGACAAAGTAGACTTTAATGGATTTAATGCAGAATTAACTGTAAAAATTTCAAACGATTCAAATCAAGCAAAAAGAGTTAAAATAGAATTCCTTTCTCCAGCAGAAGAAAAATTTGAACACTTGCCTTTAGATTTAAATGCTAAAGAAACAAGAACTATAAAAATTAAGTTAACTGCAGATGAAAATCAAAACAATACAGAATATATTGGATTATTAAAGATTAAATTAGGAGAAGAAGAAGTAAAAAAACAAGTAAAACTAGTATTTCAAAAAACTGCATTAAAGCTGGTTGAACAAGAAAAAACTGAGACACAAACAAGTGAAAAAAAAGAAGAAAAAACTGAAAAAGTTGAAGAAGAAAGTCAGCTTGTTGGATTGGCTTCATTTGTTCAAACAAATGTTCAAACAAATTTAGTTTTAATTGAATTAATTATAGATGCAGTATTATTGGTTGTTGCAGCAGTTTTATTGATAATGTTTATTTCAAGGTTTGTTAAAAGAATTCAGGTGAAAAAATGAGTTTAATGAAAAAGTTTTTGCAAGCAATATTAATTTCTTTAATAGTGTTAACAATTACAGGAATTGTTTTTGCAGAACCAACAGTTAAATTAGTTAAACCTGTTGGAGGAGAAACAGTTAACCTTCAAAAATATTTAATTGACTTTAATGTAAGCGATTCAAAAGACAAAAACTTAGTTGCAGCAATTTTTTTAGATGACGATAAAAACAAGGAAAACGGATTCATTAAAACACTTGTTTCGAACCTTGACTTGGAAAAAGAAAAATGCGTTGACGGAGATGCAAATAATCAAACTGTAAACGCTTGCAGCTTTGAATGGCAAGTAGGAGATGTAAACGGATATTACTTTTTAGGAATTGAGGTTCAAAACACTGATGGAAACAGACAATTGGTTTTCACTAATAATGTGTTAAAAGTAGATGCAGTTGCCCCAGAAATAAGTGGATTAACTCCTTCAAATGGCGCGGGTTACGAGAAAACAAACGCAGTGATTTCAGCAGTATTAATGGATAAAGGATTTGGAGTAAACAAAGACTCAATTAGATTAACTGTTGAAGGAAAAACTTATAATTTAACAAATTTTGAATTACGTTTCGATGCAGATAAAAACAAGCTTGAATTTAATGCAGGAGAAATATTTTCTTTAGGACAATTAGTTAAAGTAAAATTATTAGTTGAAGACAATGCTCAAAACAAAGCTGAAAAAGAATGGCAATTCACAGTGAATGTTAAAAGCCCTTCAACTACGCCTTCACAACCAACTCAGCCTTCACCTCAAACTCCTGTAACTCAAACTCAATCAATTAGTGGAACAATGTCAATTCATTCAAGTGTTTTAAAAGTATTTACAGAAAAAGGAAGTTCATTTAGTGTTCCTTTTACTTTGAAAAATAATGCATTAGAAAAAGTTTGCAGCAAGCTTTCAGTTGAAAGCAAATCAAAACAAGTTAATGGAAGCATTTTATTGAAAGAAGTTTGCTTAAATCAATTTGAAGAAACAGAGTCAACTGCATTAATTGTTTTAGACAAGGATTTGAATAAAGGAGAATACAAATTAGAATTAGTTTCAAATGCAAACAACTCTGTTGCAAAAGAAGTTATAACAATTTTAGTTGACAGCAATAAAGAATTAGAAGTAGAACAATTAAACTCAGTTGTAAACTCTAATAAGCCAAGAGATTTAATGAAGTTAAGGCTATGGAATAAAACAAATTATGCAAAAAATTTAAAGTTAAAAGTTTTTTCAAGCTATTTAATGCCTTTCTTTGAAGAAAGCGAAATAAAAGTAGACGCAAACAACTTCAAGGACGTAAAATTATTTATTCAACCATTAGAAGAATTAGAAGAAAAAAAATATTCTTTAGAAGTAGTTGTTGAAGAAGAATCAAAGTTATTCAAAAAAGATTTAAGTGTTGAATTAAAAAAAATGCGTGAATCAATTTATGAATTCACTTCAGAAAAAAGCTATGAAATGCCTCAAAAATCAAGCAAAACAATTGAATTAGAGGTAACAAATAAAAGCAATAGAAAACAAACAGTAAAACTAGTTTCAGATAGCGCTTTAATAACTGAATTTTCTGAAAAACAAGTTTCACTAGATAAATGGGAAACAAAAAAAGTGAAATTAAGAGTTGAAACACGAGAGGAAACACTTGGAAGTAAAGTAAGAGTAGAGGTATTTGCATTCAATGAATTTGATAACACTAAATATGAGTTTGAAGTAAAAATAAAACTGGATTCATTGCTTCAATTAAGTTTCCCTGAAAGAATTGAAGTAAACACTGAAGAAAGTGAAAGAGCTTCAATAGAGTTAATGAATTCATTCACTGAAAAAACAACTGCAGAGTTAACAGTGGAATTAATGGATGGAAATTGGAATGGATTAGAAGTAAAACTAGATAAAAACAAATTAGAATTAGAACCAAACAAAGCAGTTTCAGTGAAAGTAAGCGTTAATGCTGCTTCAAATGCAGAGGCTGGATGGAGAAAATTAAATTTAAAAATTAAAACAGCTAATAAAACACTTGAACAAATATTCAGAGTTCATGTAATTGGAAAAGATAAAGTAAAATTTGAAGCATTCCCTTCATTAATAGAGTTAAATGAAGAAGAGGAAAAAGAAATTCAAGTAACAGTTTTAAATTCAACTAATTCAAGTATTAAAAACCTTAAATTAGTTGGAAAAAATTTACCAAAAGAAGCGGAATTAGAGGAAGTGAAAATAAGTGAAATTAAAGCAGGAGAAACACTTACACTGAAAACAAAAATTAAAGCACTTAAAACTGAACAAGATTTGAATACTTCAATTAATTTAATGGTTGAAGGAGAAAATTATTCTTCAAAGCAAAGCATAAAATTAAATGTAAAAGACACTGTTAAAACAGTAACTGCAACTCAAACAACTAATACTACTACAGCTTCACCAAAAGAAAAAGGACAAACAGATGGAATATTGACTGGATTTGCTTCACTTGCACCAGTAGTAGGAATTGGATTAGTAATATTGATTTTAATAATACTAATTATTTTAAGCAAAATAAATTTAAGTAAAAAAGAAGAAGTTGCAGAAGCAGTAGAAGAAGCTCAAAGCGAATTAAACAAAAAAAAGTTTATATTCAAAGGCGTTTAAAATTCAACCCCTTAAGCGCCTTTTATCTATTTAATTTTTTCGCCGTTTGCCAAAGCACCTCAAAAGAAAGGTTTAAAAAGAACAAAAACACTAATTGTTTAACTAAGTTAAGTGAATTAGTTACTAAAGTGGTTTTAAAGGTTTGAAAATGAAATTAAAACTTATTGCATTAATTACAGGATTTATTTTAGTATTATTTAGTTACTTTGCTCACGGCGCTTTTGGAGCAGTAGATTTAACTATTTCTCCTTCACAGTTTGAATTACAACAAGGCTCTGAACGCGATTTAATGCTTAACTATTTTGTAAACTCTAATAAAGGCGTGAAAACATTAACTCAAGTGAAAGAATTTGATAAAGTTAAGCTTGACTTTGGATTTAAAGGACATGAAAGCATGCTTTCTACGTCTTATTCCTTTCCTGGAAGAGTAAAAGTAGAAAGGGATGTTCCCTCAGGCGAATATGAATTGAAATTAAGTGTTTTAAACCTTGAAACAAATAATGTTTTGGATTCTGAAACAATTAAAGTAAAAGTAGTTGAAAAAGGAGAGAAAAATTATTTCACTTCTCCTGGAAAAACAATTGAACCAAGAATTGAAAATATTAAATTCAGTGAAAACAACGTATTGTTGAAAAGAAACGATTCAAAAGAGGTTAAAATTGATTTTGAAAACGCAGGTTCTTTAAGTAATTTTAGAGTGAAAATTGTGAACTCTTCAAAAGAGGTTGAAGGAATTGCATCAAGCAATGAATTTGAAAACCTTTCAAAAGGAACTGCAAGTATTAAACTCGTGTCAAATCCTATTGCAAAAGAAGGAAGCCATGAAGTAAAAGTTTTACTAGTTGACTTGGCTTCATATAAAGAACACTTACTTGGAACAATTAATGTAATAGTAAAACCTTTTTACAACCTTCAAACAAGCGTGGAATTAAATTCAACAGAAGCCAAAATAGGTGAAACAGTTAAAGGAAAACTTGTAATTAAAAATCTTTCAGCATTTGATCAAACGCTTTCCTTAAATGGAACTCCTGAAATGGAATTTGAATCACAAAAAATTGAACTTGCAGGAAACCAATTGAAATCAATTGAATTCAAAGTCAAGCCATTCAAAGAAGGAGAAAACGGTTTTACAATTAATTTAAACGGAGAAACTAATAGAATTGTATTCATTAAAGTAAAAGGATTAAAAGCAGGTATTTCAAGCACTGAAGACATTGTGAAGGCATTTGAGGGAAGCAATATTGCTTTAATTGGATTAGTTGAACCTTCTTGGCCAATTGTTTTAGGAATACTAATTGCAATTCTATTGTATGCTTTATGGAAAAAAGAACAAGTAATTGAATTCATGCAAAGAATTCTTGGAAACTTGTTAGATGAATTTGTTTTATCTCCAGCTTTTTCAACTCAGTCTTTAAAACAAGAAAGCAAAGAAGTCAAAGAAGAAATTGAAGAAACTTCTGAAAAAGAAGTTGAAAAAGATTCTTCAGAAGAAAAAAAAACTGAAAACATTGAAGCTCGTGAAGAAAAAGAAAGTGAAAAAGAATTAGAAGAAATTGTTTCAAAAGAAATTGAAATAAAGCAATTAATTGAAGAATTAGAAGAAAAAATAACTGAAGAAAAACAAAAAAAATTAAACGAATTCAAATAAAAAAGGCCACATCATATAAAAAACAATCATTTTATATGACGTGTTTTCTTTTTGGGACAAATTTAAGCAGGGCAAGAAGAAAGCTCTTCTTTTGAAGGATTATTAATAAGCAAATACCATTTATCTATTGAACCATCTTCATTTGATTTCTTTAAAGCAACAATGTAATCCTTTCCTTCCTCTAATTCACTGAATACAAGTTCATTTCCTAAAGGGAAATATTTTACATCCTTTAAAGGTTGAACTCCTTGAGTATTAATTGCTACATCAATTTTATCCTTATAATCATATACTCCTTGAATTAATTCAGTAAACTCTCTCATTGAATTAAAAGGAATTTCTTTTTCGCCTCTAGCCTTTAAACTCTCTAAATCTTTATCTAAAACAGTTCTATTATAAGTATAACAACCCTTTGCCAACACTTTTCCTGTTCCACTTGCAGGCTGACCAGGTTGCCCTCCACTTGGTTGTCCGGGTTGCCCTGGTTGAACAGCAATTGGCCCTGAAACAGTGAAAGCAAAAGATTTAATCAATCCATCTCCTCTAAAGCATTCATATTGAGGATTAGTTCTATAATTAAATGCAGTTGGACAAAAACCAAGATTTTGTAATCCTCTAACATCAATTTTTGACGAATTTTTCTCCCAATAACCAAAGTCTTGCAATGCATCAGCTATTGCTGGATTAAATTTTACTTTTACTACTCCAAAATAATCTGCTGCAGGAAAGCCTCTAACTAAATTAACTGGATTACTTAAGCCTTCTCCACAAGAAAAAGGTTTATCAATAAAATCTGCTGCATTTTTTTTATCAGTTGAATAAAAAGTTATTTGACAAGACTCAATTAAAGGTCCTGGGTCGCCTTTAATCCAATAATATCCTCCAATTCCAAGTGAAGCTAAATCAAATACATCAACTGCATTCTTTAAATTAAATACTCCATATCCCGCGCTTTCAAGATATGAAAGATATAACTGGCCTTCTTCAATACAGCTTTGCACTAAATTAATGTTTTTACTTGCATTTGGATCAATAGAGTAAAGCAAATTTTTTGGATCTGAAACTAATGTCAGCCAATCAGTTCCACTTTTATTTACATATAAATCCAATTCAGATAATTCAGAATTACTTGACTGAAATTCTGCTGTATTACATTTATATAAAGAATAAGCTCTGTCAGGCAAAGCAGCAACTGTTGCAACAACTCCTGCAGCAGCTAAACCTTTTCCTGCAACCCTTAAAACAGGAGTAACTGCTTTAACTCCTGGAACCGCTGCAATTCCTGCTCCAACCGCTCCAACTCCTGCCGCAGTCCATCCAATAGGTTTTGCAGCCCATTTAACTACTTTAACTGCTTTTCCAACCCTTGAAGCCCTAGCAACTACAGCCGCTTCTTGAGCTGTTTCAACAACCCTTCCTGATCCAGCTACAGCAGCTACTGCTTCAGTTGAGTTAACTGCTTTTGCAGCAGCAGCTGTTTTTCCAGTAACTTCAGCAACAGTTTTTGCTCTAGCAGCTGCTTGAGCAGCAACATTAGCCAAACCAGTTTCAGCTTTAATAATGTCATCTAGTTGAGCAACATTTTGAACTAAAAGCCTTGTTCCAGACTCAGTTTTATAATATAATCCAACATCATCTCCAAGTGTTATAACTTCTAAAGAAGTAACTCCTGCAACTCTTGCTTCTTGAACTGCACTAGATAAACCTTTTAATAGTGCAGGAGAGGTTTTGTTTCTCTGATAAAAATCGAATATATTTCTAAGCCTATTCAATCTATCTAATTTTATTTCTGGAACTAATTTTCCTACATCTGCAACTGCTTGCACTGAAGGAGTTGCATGCTCTAATGCTTTTCCAAGGCTCACTCCTTCTCTTGTAACATCATCAACTGAGGAAAGAAGTAAAGTTCCTTGCCCTTCAGCTAAAGGAACTCCTGCAACAGGAATATCTAATACATGTTGTCCTGCTCTAACATATAATCCTTGAACTTGTCCAAGCCTTGCTTCAAATCCTGCTTCTTGTAAAACAGTTGCAAGTACTTCCATTCTTTGAGTTGCCTGAGCAACATTTCCAGAAAACCTGGAAAGCATTACAGCACTTTCAAGAGATTCTTCTGCAGTAATAAATCCCCTAGTAATAAAGTAAGTTCTTGCTCCAGCCAATCCAGGAGCTCCGGCTCTTTCTGCATCAGCAATTGCTTGCAATAAAAGCTTTGCTTCTTCTTTAATGAATTTATCTGAATGTCCAAGCAATAAAGCAGCTGCTCTTCTATATTTCATAACATCAGTTGACCCAACAGAATCTCCCAATAATTTAGTGAATTTATATCTTCCCAAATTATTTAATCTAGTCATTTCCAAATTAGTTAATTCAGCTACCTCTGGCACTCCATAAAAAGCTTTTGAAAAACTTACAGCTGCTTGATTAACAGCAACAGCTGATTTTCCAACAAAAACAGATCCAACTGGTTTAGAAGAAAACTTACTAGTCGCATTCCAAGAATTAATTAAAGATTCTTTTCTTTTATTAGTTATTCTCCACTTACTAGGAGCTTTTTTAACAGCTGAAACTGCTTCAGGCACTGAATCCACAACAGGAGTACTAACACTAGCTCCATTTAATATAATTAAGCCTTTTACTTTTCCAACAGAAACATTAACTTTTTGAGAATTCAATGAATGAGCTAAATCATCCATTTTATCTCCAACTTCAATTAATCTTGAAGTTGTTGCCTCCTCAACTCTTTCAACAAATCTAGGAACAATTATCTCTCTGACGCCACCAGGTTTTGGAATAGGAACACCAGTGCCAGTCCCTCTTGACACGCCTTCAGGTGGAAATTCAATAGTAGGCCTTGTAACAGCACTTCTTGGAACAAATCTTTCAACAGTAACATCACTGCCTTTAGGAAATTGAATTGATGGCTTTTTTTGAGGAAACTCAATAAAAGGCTTTTTTCTAACTGCCCCTGGAGGCACATCTATATCAGGCCTAGGCGTTGCAATAGCAGGAGTTCCAGAGGATTTGGCAGGAATAATAATACTTGGCCCAGTTCTTGCTGCAGAAGTAGCTTTTCTTGGAAAATGCTTTAAAGAAATTTGTTTCCATCTAGGCCTACTAATTGGTTCTGCTGCACCTCTATTAAATCCCCCAGGAGAATTCAAAATATCTTGATTAAGTGCATAAGCTCTTGCACCTAATGGATGGCTTGTTCCATATTCTCGAATTAATTCTCCGTTTCGTGTAAAAAGAGCTTCAAGTTTATCTCCAAAAGAATGCTGGAAAAAACGAGCAACAGTAAAATCTTTTTCTGAAAAATTTATTGAATTAAATTCATTAGAAAAATTTTTACCTGAAGCATTAATAGTTGTCTCTTCTAAAGATTCTTCAATTCCATCAATTGTTGAACCAACTTCTTCAATATATGCAAGATCATCTAACACATTTGTTCTTTCATATTCTGCTGCAATTAAAGCAATTACTTCTGGATTGTTTTCTAAATCAGTTCCAGCTAAAGCTTCCTGCCATTCAGAGTCATTTCGAATAATTTTTCTCCAAGCAGCAGATTCATCTACTGCAGTTAAACCTCCTGCAACAAGAGCAGGGGTTTCAAGAATTGATTCACCTGTGTCCATTGAAACTAATCCAGAGTCTTGAACTTGAATTGCTTGCTCGTTTTCTAAATCAATTGTTTTCCATTTAGAAAAAGTCTTTCCTTGAATACTTATTTCATCCTTTGCAACTCCAGCAAAAATACTTGGAGTTAAAAACAGTAAAACAACAAATAATGCAAAAAATTTATGCATTTTTTTCCAACTCCAGTAAAGGATCTACTTCTTTTGAAACCATTAAACAAGAATCAAAAACTCTGTTAAAAGCATAAGAAAAATTAGCTGTTTCAGTTGCAAGAGAATCAACATTAATTAAAGGCTTTTGAATTTTTTCATTAATAAAAACCTTTCCAAGTTTTTCATTCAATTCATCCGCAGTTAAAACAATTTGAAGAGCCTCTTCTTCCATTTTATTTGTTTCATTCAAATCTTGACAAGCATCAATCAATTTTTTGTTTACAAGAATAGCTATTTTCTCAGATAAAACAGATTGTTTTTTTTCCAACTCAATTAATTCTTTATAGTTTTTCACTAAAGATTCAAGTCTTTCATCAGATTTAATTTCTTTATTTTTTTCCAATTCATTCAAACTTGATTCAAGTTTAACTAAAGTGTTTTCCTCAAACTCAAATGCAAAAGAACTTAAAGCAATATTAAATCCATTCAAATCAGTGCCAGAATCACTAAATAAAGAAGCAAGTTTTTCAACTGCTTTGCCTTCACCTGAAACCGGTTTTTGCAATAAAGGTAAAACAAAAAAATAAGAAACAGCTAATAAAATTACTACTAAAACTGCAATTCCAAGTTTAGTTACATCACTCATCACAATCATTCAACGATTTTTTAATTTAACTTGAAGGACTTATTCTTGAATTCAATTCATTTGAAAACTTTTTCAACATTTTACTCCAACAAACTAAAACATTTTCACAAGGCAGTTTTGAAACAACTAATCCAGATCCAACTCCCCCCACAGTTTTTGCAGTAGCAATAGGTGCTCCAGGAGCAACTAAAGTAGAATGTCCTAAAATAACTGTTTTAGGCCCACTAGAAGTTGGTGCTCCGCTTACTCCTGTTGATCCAGGAGTTCCAGGAGTGGTTCCACCTGAAACAATTGCTGTTCCACTTCCAGTAACTGGAGGAGCAAACACTAAGTCAAGTAATAAAATTCCTAAAACCAAACTCAAAAAAACAAATTTTAAATTCATTCAAATCACTCTTTTTTAAGGCTGATAAATTTTTTCTCCTTTTTCAAATGAAAAAATTAAATGCATTGGCTGCAAGTCAGGGAATCTCAAAACCGCAACGTAATAGAAAGGCCCTTCTCTTGCATACTTTGGATTGCTTTCATCGTTTCTTTCAATGTCTTGCAATTCAAATGCAGGCCCTGTAAATCCAGTAGGATAACTAGTTGGAACACTAAATTTTACTAGATTAGGATTATTTGGATCTGTTTCACTGCCAATTAATTGTTCTAAAGGAATTTCCATTGCTGGCTCGCCTTGAGCAACAAGGAAAGCTTTTCTATCATTTCTAATTTGATCTTGAGAATCTACTCTATAATCTAAATAACTTGTTCTACCCTTTAACTGAGGTGGAACACTTAATTTGAAAACCTTTAAATTAGATTTTGTTTTAAGCTCAGAATAATCTGTTTTAACAGTTACAGGTACTTGAGCAGAACTAGCTATAACTAAATCCAATAAATTTGGATCAATTACTAGCAAGCCTTTTCCTCTAGGGCGAATTTCATCAGTGAAAGAAATTGTTTTAGAAGTATCGTGATTCAATTTCACTGTAAACCTTAATTCACTATTTGGGTTAATTAAGTTTGAAACAGCATTATAACTAAACAACCATATTTCAAATTCAGTTGCAGTAGTTATATCTCCCACATTGATTCCATTCAACTGAGAAACAGGAATTTCACATCTAACCAAGGTATCTGTTCCATCACTTAGAGGCGTACTAATACACTTATTTTCACTAGAGGGATTTGAAGATTCTATACTCCAAATAGCAGAGTTAACAGGAGTTAAATTAACTCCTCCTTTTTCAGGCAATGAAACAACAGCAGCAGTACTAATAATATTAGTTAAAGGAATACTTCCACTTGCATCTTTTCCTAAATTAAATCTAATAGAATGTCCTGTGGGATGCTTGCTTTGCAGGAAAGAAATAACTAAACTAAATGGAGGACTTTTTTTGAATGCAACTTCGCTTTCATTTAATACATCTGCAGGAAATTCTTCTCCTTCAACTGTTGCTTTTAATTGAACTTTGAAAAACTCTGAATCAGTTGCTCCTGGTTTTGAAGTATGAACAGCTGCAGGACCTTCAACTCTTTCAGTTAATTCAGGAGAAACACTTAAAACAACAGTAGAATAATTAGAAGTCCTAGCAGCATCGTCTGAAACCTTTAATTTAATCTTAATTCCAACTCCACTAAACTCAAATGGAACATTATAATCAAATGAACTCCTAGCAGAAGGAGATTTACTTGTTAAACTTGCAGGCAATGCAATAGGGGTTTCAGAATTATCTGCATTAATTGAATAAAATTCCCAATCAAATCTATCAACCCTAGTTCCTTGCAGGCTTTGCTTTACTTCAACATTAAAAGTTAAAGGCTGGCCTTTTCCCACGCCAAATATTTTTCCTTGACCATCTTCTACCTCCCCAATTCCAACAACAATAATTTTAGCAGTAGGATTTTCTTTAAGTGGAGGATTTAAACTTCCTCCTCTTGCCTCAACATCCGCTGCATTTCCTGCAAGAGCGTCTCTTTGATCACCTGCAGCTCCGGCAAGATTTGAAACAACTACTTTAAAATCAGTAACTACATTTAAAGCTCTTCCTGCAACTCTGTCAATTGAAATAGTTAAAGTATATTCTCCTGGAGATTTCTTCCATTCAGCAAGTGCCTTTGCACTTAAAGTCTGTGGTTTAGTGAAATCACAATTATTCAAAAGTGATTGAAAATCAAGGCTTCCACTAAAATCTAAACCTAAAACACCAATTAAGTTATCGTCGGAGCCTTTTTTAGTAATTTGAATTGAACAAGTCGAAGAAATTGGGGGAACACTAAAACCATACTTTGTAAAAGTTGCATATTTTGAAGTATCAAGAATTTGTTTATTACTTAATTCAGTTAAATCTTTTAAACCTATAATAAATGCATTGTGACTTGCCAAATTTATTATGTTTTCAGCCGAAAACTTAAATTCAGACGAGCCTGGAGCAACAGCTGAGTCAAAAGACAATACTTCTAATTTAAAGCTATTAACAGGATGGGCGGCAGAAGGATCATGAACTAATCCAGGTTTGGATTCGGCATTTCTAATTAATTCTTCTAATTTTGCAGGATTTGCCATGATTTTTGTAACCCTAATATCTGTTTCTCCAAGACCAATTATTCCAGTAGCAGTTTCATAGCCTGCAGCTACATCTAAAGATAATTCTTGTGCAATAGATGAAACACCAGATCCTTCCAAAATCCTTCGATATTTTTCTTCAGAATCAACTTTAACTTTTTCATGAAGTTTATACCAATAAACTCCATTCCAAGCATAAGTAGTAAAATAATAATCACTCAAAGTTGTATCAGGCACTATCTTCAAAATTTTTTGGCCATTATAAAAAAAATCAATACATTGGTACTCAGCATCATCGTCATCAATATCTCTTTCCGCCAAAGTAAAATCTGTTTCTAGTAGGCCAACTAATAAATTAATATTAAGTTTATCAGGGCAATCAAACATGTCTAAATTGCCAGTGGTCCAAGTATCTCCTGAATTAATTGTTATAGGGTCAAGCCTATCCATTTTTGCACTGATAACTGTTTGACTCAAAAAAAGCAAGAAAATTAATGCAAGAAATATTTTTGAAAAATTCATTTAATTTACACCTTCAAGTTTTTGCATTCAGTTTTAAATGACTCAACTTGTTTTTTTGATTCAGAGTTTTTTGATTCAAGGTTAGCAATACTTAAAGTTGATTCAGATACATTTAGCTTGGAAAATTCTTGAGGATTAGAAGACTTTAATTCATTTAATTTTGCTTCAAAACTTTTTTGCGCGAAAACAAGTTTTTCTTCTGCTTGAACTGCTTTTTCTAAAAATGAAAGCTTAGAGCAAACCTGTTCATCAGTTGAAAACTCTGTTACATCAAATTTAGCAGTATTTTCTTTAACTGCATTTGATTGTTCTGCTACTTCAAGTTTTAATAAAACTACTTCAGTTGTTAAACTTAAAGCCTTTCCTTCAGCGCTGGAAAGATTTAAAGAATTCTTAAAAGAATTTAATTCATTTTTTAAAGCAGTTAAATCTTTTCCTTTCACATCAGCTGCAAGAGGAGAAAAATTTAATCCATTTTTTTGAAGCAAAGAATTCAATTCAGAAAGCCCTTCATCAAATGAAACAGTTTTTTTAACCATTAAAGGTAATACAAAAAAATACCCTAAAACAAGTACAACAATCACAGCCAATAAAATTCCTAAATTTTTAAACCGCGAATCCATTAATTCAACTCTTTAAAGCTTTAAACTTTCAAGCATTAATACAGTGTATATAATTTGATTAGAATACTTATATAAAAACCTAACCTTTTAGCGTTTGTTTTTCATTTAAAGACTTAAAATTCAGTTTCATACACGTTTTTTCTATGCTTTACAGTTGCAATAATTACTTCATTAGAATTTGTTTTAATTGAATAAATAACTCTAAATTTTTCTATATGCAGGCTTCTAAAATTCTTGAAAACATTGCTTAAAGGTTTTCCAAGTTCAAGGGTTTGTTTTAGCTCTTCAATCTTTTTAATTAATTGAATCTTTAAAGATTTATCAATTTTCTTTAACTCCTTTAAAGCTTTAACAGAGTAAAATATTTCAAAACTCATTTCAAACCTAGTTCCTTTAATACTTTTTCATGGTTAATTGTTTTTCCTTCTCTATGCTCTTTTTCTGCTAAAGCTATTGCCTTTAAATCTTTTAATAGCTCTGCATCACTAATTTGCTTTTCAATAGCACTCCTAGCAACTTCACTCCACTTAAATTCAGGGTGAATCTTCATTTTTTCATACAGGTCTTTAGAAACAGACTAAGTAATATTAACCATTAAATAAACTATTTGTAATATGTGCAAACAAATATTTAGATATATTGAAATAAATTCGTTTTTAGAAATTAATTTGGGTTTTAATAGAAAAAACAAAAAAATAATTTTAACCTACTCTTTACATGAAATTATCAAATAAAAAAAAAGAAAAAGAAAGGAGGAGAGGGTTAATGTATTTAAGGTACTGTAACCAATGCATCTTCTATTACACCCATTGCTGCCATCTGTGATCGAACAGATAGAAGATCTGGACGAGTTTTCTTTAACTCCGTACGCAAAGCATCAAATTGTGTGTGTAAGTCAAGAAAACCTGGTACATCCTTTGCTTTCGAAAGTGCATCAAATTTAGCTCCTAATTCAGCAAATGCTGCTGGATTAAGTGCCTTTTTTACCATAGCTCCACCTTCAAGAACTTGCTGAACTGTAAACTGGCGGTCTCGAAGTAAGGCGCTAGCAGTTGTATTAATATTTTTAGAATGCTCTGGAAGCGCGTTTTCAAGTACTGAAGTTACTTCTTTAAGATCCCTAGCAGATACTTCTTCAACTCTTTGTTGCTTCATTGCAGCATTACCGTATTTACCAACATAAAATTTGTTAACACTTGCAAGTGCATCTTTAAGATGAACTATTTGGGCTGCTAAAGCCTCTCTTCTTGTTTCCCATTTTCTAATTTTTTTCTCAAGTCTATTCATTCTCCACTTAGGGAAAAACCAACTAAACCTGCCAGCTTGAACACCTGCTTGTCTAGCTCTTAATCTAGCTATTTTTTCCTCCACTTTAGCAAGCCTTTCACCCTCTAATTTTCCAACTCTTTCCTCAGTTTTTAAAGATCTTTTCTCTAATTGAGGTGCTGCTCTTCTTAATTCAGCAGCAGCTCTAGCTTTTCCAGCTTCAGCTGCAGCCGCAGTCAACTTTTTATATCGTTCCATTGGACGTCTCATTCATTCTCTCCTCCATAGAATACAAATTTATTGATAAAATTATAATTAATTTATAAGTTTTTGGATATTTAAAGGTTTGCAAGAAAGCTTTTAAATGAAACAAATTAACGTGAAAAAATTACTTCTCTTTGATTTTTTTTCTTTTATATTAGTTTTTATATCAATAAATTGTCATCGTAAATTGTCGAAAGAAGACAAAGATTATTAACTTCTTTTATGCAATTTTTTTACTGAAAAAAAGGTTGAAAAAATGGTTAAAGCAATTGAGTCTGGAAAAGGAATTGCATTAATGTTTTCAGAAGAAGAAGTTAGAAAACTAGGATTAAAACTGGATGCAAAATATGAAGTGAATAAAGCAAAAGAAAACTTGTATGTGTTAACTGCAGTAGAGCCTTCAATGGATGAGCAAATAATTTCTTTAGTGCATGAAACTCCTTTCAAGAACAGAGTTGAAGGAGTGTTTGAAAAAACTCTTGATAAAGATGCTTTGAAAAGATTTAAGGAAATGGTTGAAGAAGGAAAAATCATTAAATTCAAGTTATCAGAAAAATACAAAAAACCAATTTATAAAACACTTGAAGAAGTTAAAGGAAAACCAATAGAAAAAACTGAGAGTTTTCCGCCAAAAACAAGTTCAGTAAAAGAATTCGAAATGCCAAAATTAGAAGCAGAAGAAGATATGGAAAACTATTCCTTAGAAAAACACGGATTTATTGCTTCAAAAAACGGGGAAAGAATTAGACAATTAAGTCATGACTTGCGAACAGAATTTGAAGAAAGAGAATTAAAAGGAATTAAATCATTTGAAGGAACTTACTATTTAATTAAAACTCAGTTATATAATTCAGTGAAAGAAAAAGTTTTGAAAGAATTAAAAGAAAAAAAAGAATCAAAACTGGAAAACTTAATTCAAAAACTTCAATTAAATCCTGAATTAATTAAAATGACTTGCGAGTTTTTAAAAGAAGAAGGAGAATTAATTGAAAAACAAAAAAATTTATTTAAATACGTGGATTAAAGTGAAAACAAAATGACTAGAATTTTATTGCCCTTAATTTCAAGGCATGAAAACAATGCTGCATTCATTGAAGAAGCAACAAAAAAAGTTAAAGAAGCAATAATTTTACTAATAGTTGACAGTTTTAATCCAGGATATGGATTTAATGCATCAGAATTAAGAGATGGAACAAAATTATTAGAAGAAGTTAAAACCTTAATTGGCCTGAAAAGAAAAACAGCAATTGATTTAACTGTTTGGGGAGAAACAAAAGAAAAAATAATTAACACTGCAATAATTCGAGGAGTGGAAAGAATTGTTTTAATTCGCTCTCAAGAATCTTGGTTTAAAGAATTAGAAAAAGATTTAAGAAAAAAATTAAAAAAAGAAAAAATTACAGTTCATGTAATTTGAAACCAAATACGTTGAAATCATTTTTGATATAACTTTTTTACTTCACAGCAAAGGACCAATTAGTAATGGCAGAATAACTGTTGCATCTCCTTCAATTGTTACAAATTTTGCGTCTTCTTTTACTTTGCCCCAAGAAATTCCTTCTTGTACTCTTGCTCCTGACAAGCTTCCATCCCATTCAGGAGCAGTAGTAATATAAACTGCAAAATCTAATCCACCTTTGAATTGATTCCACCAAATTGTGTGATGCTTGCTTATTCCTCCTCCAATCATTAATGCTCCAGATTTTTTATCAGCAAACATAATATCTGAAAGAAATTTTTCATCTTTGAATACATCTATTTTGAAGTCTTTGTGTTCTTCCATGAACATTAATAATTGTGTTCCAAATGCTCCGTCTGTTATGCCTGGAACGATCATTGGAATTTGATTTTTGTAACACCAATAAAGTATAGAGTTTTCATTTTTCACTCTTTTACCTATTTCCCAAACAAGTTCAAATGTGGATAATTCTTTCTTGCCTGAAGTATAGATGTCTGTTAAAATTGGTTGAATGTTTTTTTCAATTGCTTCGCCATAGCTTTCGTTTGGCACAAAAACATTTCCAAGCCTATTAATTCCTTGTTTGAAGAGTTTTCTGTCATCTGCTTCAAATTCGCCATGATAATAGTTTTTATAAATTCTTGCAAAATCATGGTCAAGTGTTCCACAAGTAGTAATAATTATGTTGAATAACTTGTTTTTAATTAAGTCTTTAATAATTCCCCTGCAACCAGTGGCAATAATGCATGCAGGAAAAGACAAAAAATTATTTGAATTCTTTTCTGCAAGCATTTGTTTTAAAATTTTCGAGCCTACTCCAATTTTTTTTGCAACAAAGCCACCACTCTTATAATACTCTTCAACAATTTCTTCTAATGTCAGGCTTTTGCTTACTTTAATGTCTTCTACTACTTTATTTAATTCTTTCATTTTTTGCTCTCCAACCTAAAACTTTTTTGAAAACTTGTGCTGAAAGCATTGCAGTATTTGAATGCAATTTATCTGAAGCACATTCAACTATATCTAAACCAATTAATTTGTTTTTACAAGCTTTTTTTAGTAACTCAAAAACCTTAATTGGAGTTAAACCAAAAGGCTCTGGAGTTCCAACTTCAGAAGCATGAAATGGATCAAAGACATCCAAGTCAAAAGTTAAATAAACAGGGTTTTCAGTTTTTTTAATGCTTTTTTTTATTGCTTGCTCAAATTCTTCTTTGTCTCCAGCTCTACAACCTACTTGGATTAATTCAAATTTTTTATCCTTTATTAGTTGTTTAGCCCAAGAAATGTGTGAAAATTTTTCTCCAAGCCAGTCATCTTTTAAATCAAAATGCGCATCAAAATCTATAACTGTTATTTTTTCTTTAAAAAATTTTTTCAAAGAACTCAGTATACCTAAAGTAATTAAATGCTCTCCTCCAATGCATACTGGAAAAATTTTTTTGTTTTCATTAAACAGCCAATCAATTGTGTCTTGAATTCTGTCTTCGGTTAGTTTCCAGTTTCCTGGAACAACTTCAATATTTCCTAAATCAAAGAATTTGTATTTTTCAAATATATTTATTTTTAGTTCTTGATCCCAGCCAATCAAATTCTTTATTGCTTCTCTTACAAATAGCGGGCCATATCTTACTGGTCTTCCAAGTTCAGTTGAATCAAAAGGAATTCCAATTAATGCAATGTCTGCTTCCTGTGGTTGAGCATCGTAAACAAATGTTTTTTTAGTGTACAACATATCTTCTGATAACAAATATCTTGTTAAGAAAAATTTATTAATTCATAATTTTATTAATATAGTTGAAAAAAGGGTTTAAAATGAGTAAAAAAGAATTGATTTCTTACGCGTTGCATTAAAATGCATTTCACTCTTTTAATAAAAACTTGTGAAGCTTTTTTCTTGCAAGCTCTCGATTTTTTTGATGAGTTTTCAAAAAAGATGAAAGCTTGTTAATTAAAATTGACTTTAATTCTCCTGAAAGCATTTTCCCAGACTTATATTCGTGATAAATTGATTCAAGTTTTTTATCGTTTTCTTCAAAGAATCGAAGCCATTGAAAACTCATATCAATGTCTGGATTCCCGCCTAGTCTTCGATGCTCTGCAAGAGTTGGTTGTCCTCCAGAAAAAGCATATTTATTGATTTTATTTTTCATTTCATCAATTGAATCAGTTGTAAAAATTGTTCCTTTTCCTCCTTCACTTGAAGACATTTTTCCTTCAAAGCCAAGCAAGGAAGGCAAAAAAATGCAATGCATTGCAGCAGTTTTAGGGTAACCAAGTTTTGGAGCAATGTCTCTAACAATTCTCCAATAAGGGTCTTGATCTATTGCAGAAGGAATTAAAGTGCGAATTTTTTTTCCTTTTAATTCGCTTGGCAAAAAACATGGAGCTGCTTGCATTGAAGGCCAAAAATACATTCCAATATTTGTTTCATTTGAAAAACCAAAAACAGCTTTAGCAGTTGAAGCAGTAACCTTTTTTGCAACCTGAATTGCAAGTTTATACAAGGTTTTAGAATATTCAGTGTCAATAATAATGTGCGTTTTTTTTGGATTAAAACCTAAAGCAATTAAATCCAAAGCGTTTTCATGAGCCATGGAATTTGTTTGCTCTAAAGACAAATCTTGATTGTATAAAAATTTTTCATCATCAGTTATTTGAAAATACAAGTCAACTTTAAATGCTTCTTGCAAGTATTTAGTGAACATCCAAGGAATTAAATGCCCTAAATGAGTATGCCCTGAAGGCCCTCTGCCAGTGTATAAAGCAAATTCTTTTCCTTCAGAAAACTCTTTCAATAAAACATCTAATTCTCTGTGAGAAAAAAAAATTTTTCTCCGCAAAAAATGATGGCTTTTTCCAGCCAGTTTCTCGATTTGCCATACAAGCTCTGGAGTTAAATGAGTTGTACCAAATTCCTTGATTAGTTTATCGTAATCAACTAATCCTTCAACCTTCCAAGGAGTTACAACAAAGTCAGGCATTTAATCACACATTTTTAGGCAGAAAACTTAAAGAATTAATACAACAAAGAATTTATTAGTTTCTTTACATTAAATGAAGTGAGAAAATGAAGGAAAATATTTTAAGTGGAGAAAAAGTATTAGTTTTTGATAACACTGAAAAAAGCCAATTAATTCAACGCGGATTTGGAGAAAAAAAAGACAATTATTTAGTGTTAAGCTTGTTTGAAGTAATTTATTTAATGGAAAAAGGAAAATTTGAAGTACAAGATGAAAAAGGAAAAAACCTTTCATTAAAAGATTTATTCGAAATAGGGAAAGAAAAAAATTTTTTAAACAAATACACTGTATTCAAGGATTTAAGGGACAGAGGATTTGTAACTAAAACTGGTTTAAAATTCGGATTTGATTTCAGAGTATATCCTCGCGGAGCAAAACCAGGAGAAGAACACACTCAATGGGTTATACAAGTAAAAGGACAGGAAAACACTTGCTCTTGGACTGAATTCAGTAGAATGCTTCGCTTAAGCGGCAATTTGAAAACAACTTTTTTACAAGCAATAGTTGACTCAGAAAACGATGTAAACTATTACGAAATTAAAAGAATTACTCCTTAAGCTTGCTGCGAAATTTTCTTTTCAAACCAAACCTTTCTGCAAGTGAAAGCACTTCAAAATCTTTAGAAATCAAATCCTTGAACTGTTTTTCTTTTAGATCCATTGCATCTCTCGCAAGCTTTTTCCACTAATTCTTTTACAACTTTATCTAATCCATCTACTGCATCTCCAGCCATGTGCATTCCTTTGGATTTAACTAAATCAGCTACTTTAGATCTAACAACAAACTCAGCCATTTCAATCACTCCCACAAAAGATAAAAATAATTGATAGAATAACATCAAAGTGTTATTTAAAGCTAATCCTCAGTTTCTTAAACGGAGTGAAAGAAAATTCGAATTCCTGGTGCCTAAAAACAGTTAAAATTTTACCTCGTGGAATTAAATAACCTGGTGCCTAAAATTATTTTAATCTTCTAGCTACTCCAAGAGTAGCATCTACTTCAATTTTTTCTCCGTCCTTAAAAATTTTAGTTGCAAATTTTGCTCCAACAATGCAAGGCTTTCCTAACTCTCTTGAAACAATTGATGCATGACTTGTTATTCCTCCAACTTCGGTAACAATTGCAGCAGCTTTTTTAATTGCAGGCATTAAAGAAGGCGTTGTTTCAGTTGAAACAAGTATTTCGCCTTCCATCATTTCATTCATTTTTTCTATACAATCTTTTTGTCCAAAAAAAATTTTCCTAACTCTTCCAATTGCTTTTCCAAGATTAGCAATTTTTCCTTTAACTTCACTAATTTTTTTGAAATCAATTTTGGGAAAAAAATCTTCTTCAAATTGTTTTGCTTTTTCTCGTGTTAAAACTTTTTTTCCATTAATTGTTTGCACTGCAACAAAATAATTCAACCTTTTATTCACTTCAATAGAAAAATGGTTTCTAAGAATCAAATTATCTATTTCTTTAATCGTGCATGACTCGACTTGATTAATTGACTTGTTAAAGCGTTTAGCTATTTCTTTTAATAAAACATACCCACTTGAAATCGACTTTTCCAATTTCATTCTTAATTTAAAATGAAATTTTCCAAGAACATTTAATGATTCAATTAACTCACAAGTTTTTTTACTTAAATGAAGTTGTTTTACTTTAGACGAATCTTTTAACAATGCAGTTAAATGAGTTTTCAAGCCTTTTTCTTTTAATCCTTGAACTATTTTTTCTTCAATTAATTCTGACATCCAAGGCTCTGTTAAAGCATAAAAACTCAGCATTTTTTTGTAGACCTTAAAAGACTTGTTAAAAAATACATGCAATTTTTTGTTGTCAAGTTTTCCAATTTTTTCTTTCACCATATTTTTTTCAAAAAAATTTAATGCAAAGTCAAAAAACTTGTTTATTTTTTTAAAAAGAGTTTTATAACGATTTTTATTTGAATAAATTTTCAAACCGTTTTCATAAGCTTTTTGAAGAGATTTCTTACTATAAAAAGTTGTGGTTATTCCATTTCGAAAAATAAATACACTACTTATCTCGGATTTTGATGGCGCGAACTCAATTAAGTCAATCCAAATTAATGGAAAAAGTCCTTCTTCCCACATTAATTCATATTCTTGCTTCATTCAAATCAAACTAATAATTAGATAACATAAATTTAAATTAAATGGATGCACAATTAGTTTGAAAACAAATGTTTAAATCAAAACCATTAAAAAAAGGGCAAACCCCTGGACATGGAAGAAGTTATAGAATTGTTTTACCTAGAAATCCAGAAAAATATGTTGAGCCAAGAGAGAGAAAGATTAGGGAATTTTTTGCAAGGACTGACTTAATTGGAAGAATTCCTTCATATGCTTGGAGAAGAAGACTAGGAATTCCAAAAAAAATTGACAACATCGTATTTGTTTGCATAGGAAATACTGGAAGAAGTTTTGCAGCAGCAAAATTAATGCAACAAAAATTACGGCAACTAGGATTAAATGTAAAAGTAGAATCAATGGGTTTATCTGCTAAAATTGATAGTCCAGCAGAAAAAGGCGCAGCAGATTATTTAAGACAACAAGGAATTTCAGAAGAAGAAATTAGTGCTCATAAAGCAAAAAATTGGGTTTACAGCGAAGAAGCAAACCCTTTACTTGACAAGGTTGCAAGTTCAGGAATAATAATTACACTTGGAGCAGGAATAAAACATGGCTTGCTAGACGGATTACTACCAGGAGATAAAGAATTAAAGAAAAGAATTTATACTTTAAGAGGAATTGTCACAGGAAAAGAATCATGGGAATGGAGAAAAAGAAAAATGGCTAGGCTTCAAACCCCAGACCCATTTTTTGAAGCAGAAAAAAGAAAACAATTAGCGCCACAAGAAATTGATTTTTTAGTTCATGAATTAATTAATGTTCTTGGACCAACAATACAGAGAAAATAATCACTCTTTATAAAGTAAGACTTTGGCAATTGTCGAATTCTGAAAAACTATTTTAAAATCGTTATCCAAAATTTACTTATGAAAAAGATTTTTATACAGTTCCTTACTAATCTTACTTATAAGATTCAAATAAAATTTTCACTGCAGACAAATCAATAATTCAATACAAAATAGGTCCTTTAAAGCAAAATAAAATTAAAGAAGTCGAAGAACAACTAATAAAAATATTCACAATAACTAATTAACTAATTTTTTATTAATTTACTCAGCAAAGTTTTAATGCTTTTTTTTAAAATCGGATGAATAAAATTTGGAGCAATTTCGTTCAAAGGTTGTAAAACAAATTCTCTTTGATTCATTTTAGGATGAGGTACCACAAGCGAACCACTATTAATTGCTTCATTGTTGAAAAAAAGAATGTCTAAATCAATTTCTCTTGGCCCGTATTTAAATCTCTTTTTTCTTCCAATCTTTTTTTCCAGGCCTTGCAAAAAAAAAAGCAACTCTTTTGCACCAAGACTTGTTTCGACTTGGATTACTGCATTCAAAAAATTTGGCTGTTTTTCAAAATACATTGGCTTTGATTCAATAAAAGAAGATGTTGAAACAACTTTACATTTTTCTGAAATTAGTTTAATTGCTTTTTCCAGATTTTGTTTTTTGTTTCCAAGATTTGACCCTAAAGCAATGAAAACTTTATTTTTCTTTATAAAACTCCACCCCAACTGCTTTAACTCTTCCATTCAACACTTCAGGTTTTGAAATTCTTAATCCTACTTTTTTTGCTAAAGAGAATTCTTGAAAAAGTTTTAGCAAAATTTCATTTCCAAGAGATTCAATTAATGAAAACTTTTTAGAAGAAACAATTTTTTCAATCAAATTATATACATCTGAATAACTTATTGTGTCTTCAAGCTTTTCAGAAGAAATTGCTTTGCACGAATCAAACTCTAATCTTAAATCAATTAAAATTTCTTGCGTTCTCTTTTTCTCTTTAGGATTCACTCCTAGGAAACCTTGAAATTTTGCCTTTTCTAAAAAAATTGTTGTTTTCATGCTTTCATCACTTCATCAACTATTTGCATTGATTTTTTTAATTCTTTTACGTCGTGCACACGAACAATATTTGCTCCATTTAATACAGCTAATACATTTGAAGCAATAGTTCCTTCCAAGCGTTCATTAACTGGTGCTCCAGTAATTAATCCAATAAAAGATTTGCGAGAAGTGCCAATCAAAATAGGACAATCAAGTTTTTTAAATTCTTTTAGATGCTTAAGCAAAAGCAAGTTATGTTGCACAGTTTTTCCAAAGCCAATTCCAGGATCAATTATTGCCTGTTTTACGTCATGTTTTCTTGCAAGTGAAACTTGTTTTTTCAAAAAATTGAAAACTTCTTTTACAACATTTCTATAGCGAGGATTTTTCTGCATTGTTTTAGGAGAGCCTTTCATATGCATTATTATCACTGGAACTTGAAACTTTTTTGCAAGCATAAGAATTTTTTTATTTCGCAAGCCAGTTACATCATTAATAATTGTTGCTCCGTTTAAAAGAGCTTGTTCAATTACTCTTGGTTGAAAAGAATCAATTGAAATTGGCACAGTTAATTCTTTTGACAGTTCACGAATAACTGGAATTACTCTATTTAGTTCTTCTTGAATCGTAATTTGTTCTGCAAAAGGCCTAGTTGATTGCCCTCCAACATCAATTATGTCTGCTCCGTCTAAAACCATTTGCCTTGCATGAACAATTGCTTTTTGTTTTGAAAAAAATTTTCCGCCATCAGAAAAAGAATTAGGAGTAACATTTAATACTCCCATAATTAATGTGCGATTTAAAGGCAAAACAAATTTTCCTGCTTTAATTTCTTTATTCATAATTAGTTATTGAATTATTAAAACAAATAATTAAATTCTTTTTCAACTAAAATTACAACAAATTAAGGAGAAAAAAAATGGCTAAAGAATTTTTTGATGTTGCAATTGTAGGTGGAGGGTGTGTTGGGTTAGCTGCTGCAATGTATTCTGGGAGACTTGATTTAAAAACAATTATT
This sequence comes from uncultured archaeon, assembly GCA_964373795.1. Taxonomy (GTDB): domain Archaea; phylum Iainarchaeota; class Iainarchaeia; order Iainarchaeales; family DATDZZ01; genus CAYJVY01. Next base: position 74,754 of record CAYJVY010000002.1, read on the forward strand.
TTTTCAGATATTCCAGGAGGATTAATTGTTTGGACAGACGTAGTTGAAAACTATCCTGGGTTTAACAAGTTAACTGGTTTAGAGTTAATTGAAAAACTTAAAAACCATGCAATGGATTATAAAAAATTTATTACCTTTGAAGATGAAAAAGTAGAAGAAATTCAGAAAAAAAAAGATGGATATTTTTTACTAAAAGCAAGTGAAAAAGAATTTCAAGCTAAATCAGTAATTCTTGCAACTGGAACAAATGTAAAAGAATTAGAAGTTCCAGGGTATAAAGAATTCAAGCAAAGAGGAATTCAGTTCTGTGCCTTATGTGACGGAGCATTATTTAAAGGAAAAACAGTTGCAGTAATTGGGGGAAGTGATTCAGCTGCAAAAGAGGCGTTAGTGTTATCAAGATATGCAAAAAAAGTTTACATTATTTATAGAGGAAATCAAATCCATCCTGAGCCAATTAATGGACAAAGAGTTGCAGAAACTAAAAATATTGAGTTAATTATGAATTCAAATGTAACAGAGTTTGTTGGAGACAAAATGTTAAAAAAAATTAAATTAGACAAGCCATTCAATGGAAAAAATGAAATAGAATTAGAAGGAGTTTTCATTGCTATTGGACATATTCCTAGAAACGAATTAGCAAAACAGCTTGGCGTAAAATTAAATGAAAAAGAAGAAATAATTATTAATCGAAATTCTGAAACAAGTGTTCCAGGAGTTTTAGCAGCAGGAGACATTGTTGATACAAGATTTAAACAAGCAATTGTAGGAGTAGGAGAAGCAGTTTCAGCTGTTTACTCTGCATACAAATATATTTCAGAAAAAGAATCCATTAATTCAAGGAAAAAAAAATGAATAGATTGGAAAAAATTCAATTAGAAGTAAAAAAATTGCATGAAGAAAGCAATGAAGGAGTAGCTAAATGGCTTTACAAAAGCCATGTATTAATTGTAGCCAATTATGCTAAACAAATTGCTGAAAAAAATAAAGCTAATTCAGAGCTATGCATTTTAGGAGCCTTATTTCATGACATTGCCAGATGTTGGGGAGTATTTGACGAGCCACAATTAATGAATGAAAGCCTTGTCAAAGCAAAAGAATTAATGCAGGAAAATAATTATTCAGAAAAAGAAATTCAAACAGTAAAAGAAATTATTTTAACACACAGCTGTAATGAAGAAATGCCTGAAACAGTTGAAGAAAAAGTTTTAGCTTCAGCTGATGCTTTAGCTCATTTCATGACTGATTTTTATTTAGACTTAATTTTCTTTAAATGGATTGAACCAGCAGAAAAAATGGAAACTTTCAAGCCATGGGTTTTGAAAAAAATTGACAGAGACTTTAATAAAAAAATCTTTTTTAAAGAATTCAAAGAACTTGCAAGAAAAAGATTTGAAGCACTGCAAACCCTTTTCTCAAACTAATTTTTAAGTCAAGCAATAAAAAGCTTCAAATAAGAAATTTTCTTTATTTGCTGAAATTCCGAATACATTTTTTTTATTTGTTTTGACGAACCTTTCAACATGAAAATATCAATACAATCATTTTCGTCTAATTTGTTATGTAATTGAGACAAAATAATTTCATCAAATAAATGTTTAAGTTCGGTAAGTTTGTTTTCAATTAACTCACTGTGAATTACAATAATTACCGCAGAAATTTCGCCCGAAAGAACTGAAAGACTTTTGTTAGAAGTTAAAAGTTCTCTAATTGCAGCTTTAACAGTTTGGCTTCTTCCTTTAAAGCCAAAAAAGTTTTGAATTTTATCTAATTCATTCAAAGTTTCTTTATCCAAGGACAAGCTTACAATAGGCATCCGATCACTTTAATAAAACAGTTAAAAACAGTAAAACAATATTATTAACTTTCTATAAAAAAGTTAATAAACTGGTTGGTTCAAGATATCTTTGATTTGAATGCCTGTAAACTATTTATTGCTTTTTGGAAGCATTTTAATTGTAAGTTTGATTTCCTTTATTGGAGCAATTACTTTAAGCATTAAAGAAAAATGGCTTGAAAAAATTCTTCCATTATTTGTTGCTTTTTCAGCCGGAGCATTATTTGGCGATGTGTTTATTCATTTATTGCCTGAAACATTTAAAGACTTTGGATTTGAAGTAAACATTTCATTATATATATTGCTTGGAATAGTTTTATTTTTTTTAATAGAAAAATTAATCCATTTTCAACATAAACATTCAATTCATTTTCAACATTACATTCACTCAACAGAATCTAAAAATGAAAAAATTCATCCATTTAGTTATATGAATCTAGTTGGAGACGCAATTCACAACTTTGTTGATGGATTAGTAATTGCGGGAAGTTTTTTAGTTAGCCCAATTCAGGGAATCACTACTTCAATTGCAGTAATATTGCACGAAGTTCCTCAAGAAATGGGCGATTTTGGAGTTTTATTAGCTGGCGGGTTTTCAAAAAAAAAAGCTTTAATGTTTAATTTTTTATCTGCATTAGCTGCTTTTCTTGGAGCAATAGTTGCATTAATTGCTTCAACTTACTTGGAAAACATTACAATGTTTTTCCTTCCATTCACTGCAGGAGGATTTATTTACATTGCGGGATCAACTTTAATTCCTGAACTGCATAAAGAAACAAATCTTTTAAAATCATTTCTTCAATTAATTGCTTTTTTAATTGGAATAGCTTTAATGGCTTCACTGCTTTTAATTGAATAAAACAAAATTAAATAGTTTTTGCTTCTAAAGTTTTTACCCAAATGATGAAATTGACGATGACCCTGAAATGTTGATTTGATGAAAGATGGGCGAGCTGATGGGAAAATTATTTCTTTAATGCATCAATTATTTTAATTAGTTCTCCAGGGGAATGAATTACAAAATCAGCATCTAATTCCTCATGATTGTGTTGCCCCCAAGCAGTTGCAACAGTGGTTGCTTTAACTTGTTTTCCTGCAGCAATATCTTCTAGTCGATCGCCAACAACCAAATGAATTTCTTTACAATCCTTTAACGCTTTTACAGCTAAATCTTTTTTAGAAAAAACTAATTCAGAAGAATTTCCATAAACATGATCAAATAAATTTTTTATTTCTAAAACATTTAAGCATTCATCAATTAAGTCTTGAATTAAAAAAGTGAAAATCGAAAACTTTATTTCCGGATTTTCTTTCTTGATTTGCTTTAACACTTCTAACATGTTTTCCTGAAAAGCTTTTTCCTTTAATTCATTTACAATACTTAAATAGTGAAACAAAAAAAAGGTTGTCAAAATTCTGGTTTGCTTTTTTGAATCAGTTATTCCACAACGTTTTTTTATTTCATCTCTAATTGATTGAAAAATAATATGGCTTTTTTGTTGTTCTACAACCCATTCTCTAGAAAAATTCAATCCAAAAGATTTATTTCTTCTCACAGCTGCCTCTTCTGCAATAAATTTTTTAACAATAGTTCCATCCCAATCAAATACTATATGCATTCATCTCACAACAAAAAATACTGAAGAGCAATTTTAATTTGTTTCGCAAGAAAAATGCGTTAATGAAAGTCATTGGTTTAACTGGATTAGCCAGAAGTGGAAAAGACACTGTTGCAAATTATTTAGTGGAAAAATATTCGTTCAAGCATTTCGATTTTTTCCGTGATACAATAATCCCTGAACTAGAAAAAAGAAATTTAGAAATAACAAAACAAAATGGCTCTCAACTAGCTGGAAAATTAAGGCAAGAATTTGGATTAGGAGTTATTGCTGAAAAATTAATTGAAAGAATTGCAAAAGAAAATTTTAGTTCATTAAAAGGAGTAGTGATTACTGGATTTAGAGACACTAAAGAAGTCAAGTTATTGAAAAAAAAGTTTCCAAAATTAATGCTTATTTTAATTGAAGCAGAAGCAGAGAAAAGATTTGACAGACGAGATGAAAAAACTCCTGCAAATAGAGAAATATTTTTTCAAAGAGATGAATTTGATTCAAAAACATGGGGAATGCAAAAAGTTTTCAAGTTAGCAAAATTAAAAATAGAAAATAGTGGTTCTAAAGAAGATCTTTATAAGAAAATTGATTCAATATTGAAAAAAATTTGAGTTATTGGATTTTTTCAATTTCTTGAAAAACTAATTCTTTATAGTTTTTAGTAATTTCTGATTCTTTTTCAAAAAACGAAATAGTTTCCAAAACTTGCTCTTTTAAGGCAAATAATTCATGGATTTGATTTGATTCAATTGCATTCAGTGAAGCTTTTTTTGAATTTAATTCATGCAGTCTTGTTTCAAGGTCTTGTAATGCAAATTTTGACTTCATTAATTTGTCCAACACTGAATTCAAGGCAAATTCTAAAGAAGATTGAATACTTGATTTAAGTAAAGAAAAATATTTTGATTTTTTGCCAAGTTTTTGCAGGCTCTCCAAATTCTTTTCCAAAGAACTAGTGTTAATTAATTTTTCTAATTTAATTGGTTTTGGAATAGAGTAAAGCTGCACCCAAAGCTTTGCTTCTTTTTCTTGTAATTTAGAAAAATCAATTGAATTTGATTTAACTCCAAGTCTAGTAATTAAAGAACTGGTTTTAGATAACCTTGAACGAATTTTTTCTAATTCATCAATTTTTTCTAAGTATTCTTTTGAATGAATTTTTTTATCAAAGCCGTAAACTAGTTGAGAAAAATTAGTCATTAGCCTTTCACAAATATATTTATTTGAAGCGAAATATATTTAAGCAAATCCAATTGTTTTTCAAAGAATTTTGCAAGCGGGAATGCTTTAAAAGCATTTCATTAATTAAATTTTATTGAATTAGATAGTGGGGGAGTTACTAAAATGAATGAGGAAGAAAAAACTGAAAACACAGCAAAAACTGAGAATTTAAACGATGAAGAATTTGATGAAGGAGAAGAAGTAGATGAATCAAAGCTTCCTTTTCCTAGAGCTACAATTGTTAACATGCTTAGAAAACATTTAAGTAAAGGAAAACAAATTAAAGGACAAGTTAAAAGTGAAATGAATATTTGGCTTGGAAAAATGGTTGAAAGAATTGCAAAAAAATTAGATGACTTTCCTTATAGTTATGTTGACGGAGCAATGCTTAGACAAGCAATTGAACCATATGAAAACCTTCAAGACATTGAGCATGAAAAAGTTAGATTAATTAAACAATTAGAAAGCATTAAAGCTGCATGTGATGTATTAATCAGTGAAGTAGACAGGAAATTCATAAAGTAAATTTAACAATTGAAACTCACTGTTTTACTTCCAAAGTTCCTTTTTTTCCTGCTGCAACCTGTTTTTCTCCTCTGTATTCACTGCACCAACCATTTTTGATTACAAATTTGTTTCCTTCTTCTACTTGTTCGCATTGCTCGTTCCACAAAGTAACCTTTATTTCTCCAGTAGCATCTTTTGCAGCTAAATTGCAAACCTTTCCACTTCCACGATCATTTGCATATTGCCTTATTTCTCCTTTTGAAACTACTTCCAAGTCAAGGGAATCAAAATTTTTATTCACTTGCAAATCTTTTACTTTAGTTATTTCAGTTATAAAACCACCTCTAAAAAAATAATTAGGCAAAAAACTATTTAAAAGCTTTTTCAAAAAAAGCTTGCAAAAACAGCCCCGCCAACTGCTTGTTTCAGCCTTGCAGGCTACTCGACACATTTAAAAAATCTCACTTCTTTTTGACTTGTTTGTTGAATTAACCAAAAACTGCAGGCAAGGTGAATACAAATCCAAATACAATAAAATTAGTATTTCACTTGTGTAAGTTTATTTCATGGTGCCTAAAATTTGTTTTACTTTTTTCACTATATCCGAAGTAGGATTTCTGAATAAAAATGCATCTAAGGAAGTTTTGTTATGGCATTTCCTACTTTGAGAGGCTTTTTCAAAATCAATTATTACTGGCAGGAAGTTTTCTTTGCGAATTAAAATATTGCTTCCACGGCCTGCGAGTTGCCCGTGATCTAAACCAATTTCATCCAATTTTTTTGCTTGTTCATACAAGGAATCAATTGCTTTTTGCAAAACCTGTTTTGACGGAATTCTGTTAAGCCAATTAGAAAAACTAGTGCCTTCAATGAATTCCAATAAAATTGTTTTCAATTCAGAATCAAATGAAATTAATTTAGGGCCAATGCCGTGCTTGTTTGCAAGTTGAAGATTTGCAACTTCTTTTTCAACCATATTAATTCTACGAGACTTATCTCTTTCAATCTTTAATGCAAACTTTTTTCCTTCTGCATTGCAAACTAAGTATATTTCGCTTGAAAACCCTTTAGAAATTTTATCAATTAATTGCAGCGAATTTTTTTCTAAAAACTTTTCAAGATTTTCCTGAGAAGACATAAGAATTGCATTAAAAAAAATTATTGTTCAAAAAACTTTTGCATTGGCTGCCAATAATAAGTTTTCCAACAACCCAAAATTGAGTTCTTTCGACTAAGTATTGCTTTATCTCCAGTAAAAATTGAATGTTTTTTTGAATTCATTAAATTGCCTTAAATTATTTTTTTCTAATATTAACTATTTCTCCTTTACTTGCTTTAAGTAATTCTTTTGAAGAAATCTTTATAAGTGAATTCTCTGACCCCCCTCCAGTGAAAACAAATTCTTTTTCTAAAACCTTTGAATCAATTAAAAACCTTGCTTGAAAACCAAAAGAAGGAGTTCCTCCACAAGGAAACCCGGTTTTATCCAAAATTTCTTTTGGAGTTGCAAGCCTAGGCATTTCATTATTCAAAACTTTTCCAACCTTTGTTGCACTAGCTCTTTCATTTCCTCTAACAATTGCAACAACTAAGTTTTCGTGAGAATCAATCATGCAAACATTTTTCACAAAGTCTTCAGGCAAAGCATTTACAACTCTTGCAGCTTCTTCAACTGAATGACAAGACTCCTGAAAACTTAAATGCTCTGCAACGATATTGTTTTCCTTCAAGAATCTCTTCATTTTTTCTTCAAAAACATTCATAACAAATTAGTAATGCAAAACTCTTTTAATTCCCAAATTCATTAATTCGTGGTTGAACCGTTCGCGCGGTTGACGCAGGCTGTTTCGCCTGACAAGGGCAAGCTCTGCTTTAGGCGGTGCACAGCCTCGCCGGCTGCTCGGCGTAACATTCACATCCATCAAGGTACAAGCAAGCTTTTTAAACCTTTATATCCATCAAATTTAATATAAATGATTTTATTAAATAAAATCTATTTTTTAGTGCAGAATTGTTTTTGGCTTAGTGTCAACTACAGTTTTGCAGCCATTAAATAAACTTTTAAGGAGGAATTAATTAAATGGCTCAAGCAGATAATGCAAATCAACAAGTTGTTTTTCTTACTGAGGGAAGTAAGAGAACTAAGGGCAGAGAAGCTCAAAGAATAAATATTTTAATTGCAAAAGCAGTTGCAAATGCAGTTAAATCAACTTTAGGACCTAAAGGAATGGATAAAATGATTGTAGACGAATTAGGAGATATTACTATTTCTAACGATGGAGCTACAATTTTGGATCAAATGAGTATTGATCATCCAATAGGGAAAATGATGGTGGAAGTAGCTAAAACTCAGGAAAGCGAAGTAGGAGATGGAACTACTACTGCAGTAATAATTGCTGGAACACTACTTCAAAAAGCTGAAAAATTAATTGATGACGAAATTCATCCAACAGTTTTAATTAATGGTTATAGAATTGCTGCAAAAAAAGCTAGAGAAATTTTAAACAATACAGCTTCAAAGATCGACATTCAAGATAGTAAAATTCTTGGAAAAATTGCTTTAACTTCAATGACAGGAAAAAGCGCTGAATCCGCTTCAGAGTTAAGTCAATTAGTTGTAAAAGCAATTACTACTATTGCTGAAGAAAAAGAAGGAAAAATAGTTGTAGACAAAGACTTAATTAAATTAGAGAAAAAGACAGGAGAATCTTTAGCTGATAGTATATTAATTAATGGAATAGTTGTAGACAAAGAAATAGTGCATAGTCAAATGCCTAAGAAATTAACTAATGCAAAAATTGCTTTAATTGATGCAGCTTTAGAAATTAAGAGTCCTGAAACAGACACTAAAGTTGAAATTAATTCTCCTGAACAATTACAAGCATTTTTGGATGCAGAGGAAAACACTTTAAGAAAAATGGTTTCAAAAATAAAAGAATCAGGAGCAAACATAGTGTTTTGCCAAAAAGGAATAGACGATTTAGCTCAACATTTTTTAGCAAAAGAAAATATTGCCGCAGTTAGAAGAGTTAAAAAATCTGACATGGATAAACTAGCAAAAGCAACTGGTGCACAAATCGTTGCAAGAATTAATGGATTAACTTCAACTGATTTAGGGCATGCTAAAAAAATTGAGGAAAAAAAAGTTGGCGATGAAAACATGGTTTTCGTTGAAGACACTAAAAACAATAAAGCTGTTACTTTGATTATTAGAGGAGGATCTGAACACGTAATAGATGAAGCTCAAAGAGCAATTGAAGACGCAATAGGATCTGTTTCAACTGCAATCAAAGACGGAAAAGTTGTTTTCGGTGGAGGAGCAATTGAAGTAGAAGTTGCAAATCAATTAAGAGAATTCGCTAAAACAATTGGCGGAAAAGAACAACTAGCAATAAACGAGTTTGCAGATACTTTGGAAGTAGTTCCTAGAACTTTAGCTGAAACAGCTGGAATGGATCCATTAGACACATTAGTTAACTTGAGATCAAGACATTCAGCTGGAAAAGGTAAAAACATTGGAATCAATGTATACAAAGGAGAATTAGCTGACATGGAAGAATTAAATGTTTTAGAGCCTTTATCAGTTAAAACTCAAGCAATTATTAGTGGAACTGAAGTAGCTGAAATGATTTTAAGAATTGATGATATCATTGCAGGACAAAGCAAGCCAGGAGCTAGAGGCGGAATGCCAGGAATGCCTCCAGGCATGCCACCAGGCGAAGACTACTAAAATTCAAAAAAGGGTTTAAACCCTTTTCTTTTTTATTTTTTAAATGTTTTTGAACAAATGATTCTTTTTTAATGTTTTTGAATTAAAATAATTTAATAATTAATATATTAGGGGGAAATAACTTGCAAGAAATAGCAAAACTAAGACCTTTTCAAAAAAAAGTAGAAGTAGTTGGAAAAGTTTTAAGCAAAAACGAAGTAAGAGAAGTGACTTCAAAACTAGATAATTCTTCTCATCAAGTAACAGAAGCATTAATTGGAGATGCAACTGGAAGCGTGTTACTAACTTTATGGGATGAAACAATTGAACAAGTAGAAGTTGGAAAAAGCTATAAAGTTGAAAACGCTTACACTTCTTTATTCAAAAAATCAATTAGATTAAATATTGGGAGATTTGGAAAATTCACTGAAGCAGATAATTTAAGTGAAGTAAACGAGTCAAACAATATTTCTGAAAAAGAATTTGATTTAGGCAGAAGAAGAGAATATTAATTTATTTTTCTTCTGCATATAATTCTTTAACTGTTCCACCTAATCTAATCCAAGCTTCATGCAATAACTGTATTCCTTCATCGTATTTTCCTTGAGCTTCAAGTATTTCATACATATAAGCTCTAACTCCTATTTGTCTTTCATCTGTTTCTGGAAGCAAGCTTAAAGCTTCATTAAGGTAATCCATTGCTAAATTATTTTTCCAACCTTCTTTAGCAATAATTCCTGCTTCAATTAAATAATGCACTAATTGTTCTGGATTGCCTGAAAACCTTGCATGATGAAGCAAGTCTCCAATAACTTCTGCATAAACCTTGTCTTGTTCAAGGCCTGGTTCTACACTCATTACTTTGTTTTCAAATACTTGTAAAGCTTTTTCATGCAATGGAGTTCTTTTTTCACCTTCATACATCATTGAATAAGCAACTTCTTGAGTTAAGTCATGAGCAAAAATGAAAGGCCTTTCACCGTTTTGAGAAGGCAATTGTTTAATTAATCCTAGTTCTTCAAGGAATACAAGGTTTCTATCCAAATAAGTTCTTTCACTTTCATCTAAAAGTTCTTTCAAAACATTTGCATCAAACTCTCTTCCTAATGCACTTGCAGTTTGAATAGTTTTTTTAGCAGTTGCAAGAAGTCCATCAATTCTTTGAGAAATTGTTGCTTGAATTGTTCCGGGAATTTTTTCCTCCATTTCTTTTAGTTTTACTAAATTAACCTTACACTCTTTTCCTTCTACTTGAATTATTTTTGTATCTCTTAAAAATCCAAGCATTTGTTCAATGAAATAAGGAACTCCTTTTGCTTTAGAAATATGCGGCACTACTTTTTCAGGAATTTCTATTACTCCTAAAAACTTTTTAGATAAATCTAGTGAAGTTGCTTCATCTAAATTACTTAAATCTAATCTGTTTCCTTCATCTAAAAATCTATGAGTAATTCCAGGTCTTTGATCTGCCCAAAAAATCACATTAAAGCCTTGCAATTCATCAACTATTTTGGATAAAAAGTTTTCAATTCTTTTATCCATTACATCTCTGTCTTTAACTGCTTCATCTTTTGCATAATGCAAGTCCTCTAAACCCAAAACCAATGGAGTTTTCAAAGACCTTGCTTTAACTAAATCAATCAAAGTTGATTGAATTAATTCTACTCTGGCTTTTGGATCAATGTCTTTTACTTCTTCTAATTCAAATCCTAGTTCATCTAAAACTATTTTAGTTCTCAAGTCAACTAATTTTTCATCCGAATATTCAGGAGAAATTGGTTCAGTTAAAAGTTCTTTTACTTGTCTTGAAACCTCTGCAATAGCTTCTTCTCTTGATTCTCTACCAGTTAATTTAAAAATATCTCTTAACCATCCATGCAAAATAGCTGTATTCTTGTCTTTTCCATAAATTGGAATGCTTGAAGTAATTGCATCAAAACCTTGTTCGCGAAGCCTTTTAATTGCTTCAAATCTAATTCTAGATTTTCCTAGTCCAGCATCTCCCACTACATTGAAAAACCTGTTCTTTCCTGAAACAGGTTGAGCAGTTTTTGCATTAATTAAGTGTTCTAAAACATGTTTTTCTACTTCACTTAATTCTTCGCTTCTTCCAACAAATTCTGTTGCTTTTTCTCCAAACAAAATATCTAACTTGTTTCTGAGAACTTCTCTTTTAACAGTAAAAATATTGATTGGCGCTGAAACTCCTTTATATTTTCTTTGCCCTAATGCTTCAACTTCAAATTCTCCTCCTTTAATTGATCTTCTAACTCTATCAGAAATAAGAATTTCTCCTTCTCCTGCGCCTTGCATGAAACGAGCAGCAACATTTACTCTGTCTCCGCCTAAATCAGGTTTATTTCCAAACCAAGTAATTCCAACTCTTCCAAAATTGATTCCAGAACCTAAACGCAGGTTAACTGTTTCTCCAAATCTTTTTCCAATTGCATTAATTGCTTTATCCATTTCCAAAGACAATTGAGTTGCAAAATAAATATCTCTTTCAGTTACTCTATCAGCTCCAAAAGTAATAAAGGCTCCAGTAGCCCCCATTTTTTTAACAAAAGTTCCTCCACGCTCTGAAGTTAATTCCTCCATTTTACGAAAACACTCTTGCCTTAAAGCCTCTCTTCTAGCTGCAGGCAAACCTTGAACTTGTGAATCAAAATTTTTTATTGAAGTAAACAACATTGTTGCATGCTTTAATTCTTGTCTAGTAATTCCAAAAGCTGCATGAGCTAATTTCATTCTAACAGTTCCACCAGTTTTTCCTTTTTCAACAAATTCTCCGATTGGCTTGTCAGTTGCTTCAATCAAAAAATAATGCTTGTCTCCTCCACCCTTTGGATCTCGTAAAGTTATTTCTCTAAATTTTGCTCCCTCAAATTCATTTGAAAACCTTGCATTAACTAATATTTGCCCTGCTCTTGCAGCACTCTGCAATTTAATTGTATCCTGAATTTGAGGCCCTAAATGAGTTGAAATTGCGTCAAGTGAATCAATTTTTTTCAAGGTTGCTTCATCTACTTGAATTGCATTAATTCCACTTGAAACACTTAAATCATCGGTTAATCTTTCACTAATTACTCTGTTTTCTCTTCGCAGAGATTTACTGAATTCAGGTAAAGCTCCTTGAACTGAATACAATGTTTTCAATGCATCAGTCATTGAATCAAATAAAGCATAAACAGCATCTCCTTCCCCTAAATAAAACACTCCATGATTTTTATCCACATGACCTAAAACCATTTCCTGAAATTTATTCTTAATAGTATCCAATTGCTCTACATGTTCTTCTCCAAATCTTTCAGACAAAGCAGTATAACCGGCTAAATCAACTTTAATTATTGCAAGATTAGCTTTTTCTGGAACCTCAAAAACTCTTTCCCTTGCCGGAGCCACGCCTTTAGGAATTCCTTTTCTTCTTGCCTCCTCTTCTTCTTCTCTTTCCTCAGCTGCAGCTTCTGCTCGTCTTCTAGCAGCATCTACTGCTTCCTCTTCTTCTGCAGCCCATTCAATAGGAGGAACTTTTTTTCCAGCAACTGCTTCTTCTCCAACAGGAGCTTCTCTTACAGGAGCTTCCACTGCTTCTCTTCTCACAGGCTTTGAAGGTTCTACAGAAGGCCTTTCAAATTCAAAATCTTTTTGCAATTCATTGAATGGCTTTCCAATTGCTTCTCCTAAAACCCTTAAACCATTTCCAAAATCATTTTCATTAAATAATTGTTGTAACACGCTTAGCTTTGAATTGAATTCAATTATTTCTCCAGTAGACCTAAGAGAAGAAGCCTTTCTCTCCAATGCATTGAAAACCTTTTCCCCAATGAAAACTCTTTCGCCTAGAGAAGTAGAAGAAAATCTTTCCCGCAATTCCTTTACTTGTTGAACAAATTGTTGAATAAAAGAATCCTTTCTTTTTTCAACCTCTAAAGAAATTGCTTTAAAATCTCTTTCAGTTAAAGAAATTTCTCTTTCAACTTCTTTTCTCTTTAAACCAAATTTGTCTTTAAAAAACTTTTTAGTTAATTCAAAAACTTTACTTAAATGAGAAACTACTTTTTCGATTTTCTTTTTCTTCAAGCCAGCTCTTTTCAAACGCCATCTCCAAAACATTGTTCTAAGCTTTCCAAAAGCCCACCATTTTGCAGCCAAGGCTTTCTGTAATTTAATTTCAATTTTTAAAAGATTTAAAGAAAGCCTTTCAACCTTGTCTTGAGAATTCAGTAAATCTAATTCAGCTTTTAACACTTTTTCTTCTCTTAAAACATCTAAATCAATTTTTTCAGGCTGAAACTCTTCTCGCTTTTTTCTTTTCTCCTTTAATTCTTCAGCTTTTCTATTAAACTCTGCCAATTCGCTTGCAATAAATCTAGGTAAAGGTTTTACAATTTTTTTAGGAGAAACAATTTCATCCCTTAAACTAGGAGATTTTAAAGCAAGGCTTCCTTCAACTGCAGGCTGCTCTCTATGCACTTCAGGAGCTTCAACCCTTACTTCCCCCATGTCCTTAAATACATGTTTTGTAACCTTTGCGGGTTTAAACAAGGGTTCAGGACGTTTTCCTTCTCCAGGGACTTCTCTTTCTGGTTCTCGTCTTTCAGGCACTTCTCCATGCCCTAAAGGTTCAGATTTTTTAGGAGGTTCTCCAGCAGCAGCAAAAACCCTTAAACGATTAGTTCCCTCTGTCCATCGAAGATTTTTTGGAAGAGGAATTGCTCTTGCTTCTGCTCCAGTTGTTCCAAGCTTTAAAGCCCTTGCTTTTTGTTTTTCAGGCTTTAAAGGAGGCTTGCCTGTTCTAGCTTTTTGAATTTGAGATTCAACTTTTTCAAGAACTCTTTTTGCTTGTTCATGTTTTTGCTGCAAGCGATTTAATTGAAGTCTAACACTTGTCTTTAAAGACTTTTTTGCTTGCAATTTTTTTCTCTGATTTAAAATTCTTTTCTTTAATTCTTCAACTTTTTTTCTGCGTTCCATTAATTCTTGAACACGTTTAGCATCTGCATATAAGTGAGAAATATTTGCTTTCCTCATACTCGAAGACCTTCTTAACATTAAAAAATCACTATAAAATCCATTAACTAATTAATAAATATATGAATTTTTAGTATTAATAAGGATTTCTAGTTAGCTCTAACGTAAAAGTTGATTAACGTTTGTGAAAGAAAGTTTTATATGTTATAATTATTATAATAATTATAGAATTTACATATTTTATAGGGGGTGTTGAAATGGCGACTACAACTATTGCTGTTTCTACTCAAGTTAGGAATTCATTGAATGAGTTTGGTTTTAAAGGCGAGAGTTATGATGCAGTTATTAAAAGACTTCTTGAGAGTGTAAAAGAAAGACAATTACAAGAGCTTTTAATGAACGAATCTAATACTAGTACTGTTAGTGATGCTTTGAAGAGGGCGAAAAAACAGTGGCAAAAGTAATAATCACTAATGACTTAGAAAAACAAATCAACAAGGTTTTCAAAAAAGAATCAATTGAAATTCTTTCTTTATTGCTAACGTTAGAGGAAAACCCTAAAAAAGGCAAAGAAGTTGGAGTTGTTGGAAAAATAGTTGTCAAAGAATTAAAGTATAACAAATTTAGGTTTAATTTTATTACTGACATGTTTAAAGTAAAATTTTTATCAGTGGAAGAACTTAAAGATTTGCTGATCAAATTTGTTCGAATGCCAGAGAAAAAAGACCAGCAAAAAACAATTGCAGAAATAAAGCACATCCTAAAAAACTTAGGTCAAGAAGGGTTTTGATTACTAGCAAGAAAAAGCATTACATAAATTCTAATTCTTTTCACAAAACAAATATTTAACTAGTTTATTTTTCCTTAAATATCTAAAGGGTGTATAGCTCAGCCTGGTAGAGCAACGGTCTTATACACCGTGCGTCGGCGGTTCAAATCCGCCTACGCCCATAAGCCTTTCTTTAAAAAAGAAAGCCTTGGGAAAGAAAAGGTTGGCAAAAAGAATTTGTGAAAAAAAATTGAATTTTAGGGATTTAAATTGAAGCCAAGAATTAAGCCTAGAAAAAAAAGAATGCTTGTTAAGGGAGCAGTAATTGGCGCGCTAGCTTTAGGAGCTGTTGCAGGAGTAAAAATTCGGGGAAACGTATTGCATGAAAGAGCTGTTGCAGCAATTTCAAAAGCTTCAAGTGAAGCAAAAGAATTAATTGATAGAGTAAGAATATTGGAAAATGTTTTTGACAAGCCTTCAGAAGAACAAGTGCGAAAAGCTTTAGCATTAAAGTTTGATTTTCATAGAAGAATTATAGATGCTAGAGCTGCTTTAAGTGAAGCAAGAAAAAGAGCTGCTGCTTTGAAAACAGGAAAAGAAAAAGCATTACAAGAAATTAAAGCACTTGAAGATACTTTAAGAGAACTTGAAACAGGTTTTACTATAATGGGAAGAGTTCCATTAATAAATGAAAGAGCAATGCAGCACATGGAAAAAATTGCCGAAGCATTGGAAGCAGAACATAAAAAATTATATGAAGGCTTTAGTAACACAAATTCAGAAATGGGAGGAGTATTAATTTATGATACTGAAAGAAATGCTTTTAATTTTCAATTAGTTCACGATAAAACTGAAATGCAAATAAAAGCAGGTTTCAAGGAAATAGAGCAAGGAAATTTCACTAACATTAATGGATTAAAACAACGACTTCAAAAGGCTTACTCTGATAGACCTGAAATTTATGAAAACAGAGAGGACGGCTTAAATTATTTAAGTGAATTAAATGATAAAAAAAAAGTTTTAGAAAAAGAAATTGGCAGGCTTCCAGGAAACTCTAGTGAAAGACAAAGGCTAACTCAAGAACTTGTTTCCTTAACTCAAGAAATTTTGAGGGCAAGAAATTTATTGTTTTCAACAATTTCAAAAGATTTAGAGCAATACTATTTTTCTTTAGGAGCCATGCACGAATATTATTTAGATAATTCTCTTTTCAGTTATTCTCCTAAACAAGTGTTATTGGCATTTCATTCTCATCCAAAAGGAGGCAGAGCAGGAGAAAGAGACATTAATAATTGTTTTACTTATGGCCCTCAACTAGTTATAAGAATTTTGCCTAAGAGAATTGAGTTTCAGGTTTTCGTGAAAGGAAGAGAAGTACTTTATAAGGGATATAACATTCAATAAAGATTTAATGTTTTTTGAAAGATTTTTTTAATTCATGGAATTCAAAAGTTGTTAAAGACTTTAATGATTTGAATATTCTGTAAAAAGGAATTAATGCAAAAATTAGAAATAAAAGTATTGCAGTAACGCCTCTACTGTAAAGAATTGGCACTCCAAATTTAGGTAAATCTTTGTACAATAAAAAAGTAACCCATGCAAGGCATAAAACAATGAACGAATTTAAGGCAATTAATTTTAATTGCGCAATTGTAAAAGGAGTGTGTTTTTCTAAATTGGTTTTAACTCTTAACGGAAAAATTTCCGGCAAAAAGCTTACAAGTTTTCTATGCAAGTCAATAAAATTATATAATGGTTGAAAAATTATTACACTTAAAGCAATTAATAGAAATCCAAGAGAAGAAATTAAACCGCTTTCTAATCCAGCTAAAACTGGAGCAGCAGAAGAAGCAATTATTACAACAAATTCCCCTAAAGGAGTTAAAAGAATTGCTGTAACAGAAGAGTCTTTTCTTGACAAACCAAATAACGGACCAAAAATTGCAAAAACTATTCCATTCACTAAAATAATTCCTAAAATCAATAATACAGTTAGAAATGCAAAAAAAGCAAGTGTTTGAATTTCAGGTAAAACAACTTTGTTTAAAGATTTATCGAAAAAAATGGATGTACCAAAAGCAACAAAGAAAAACACTAAAAAGAAGTCTCGTAAAAAAACAATGTCTCTTTTAATTTTTTCACCAGATTGAGTTGCATTTAAAGCAAACCCAGCAAAATAAGCTCCTAAAGCAGAAGACAATCCTAAAAAAGATCCAAGAGTTGCAACAACTAATCCAATTCCAATTGCATACAAAGTAATCTCTGTATGACCAAAACCTTTTTCTAAAAGCCATTGCTCTACTTTTTTAGATAAAGTGTAAACTACAAAAAAAGTTGAAACAGCAAAAACCAAGGCAGCTAAACCAAGGCTTAAAGGATTGGTTGTTGTAGAAGAAAGACTAGTAATGAATACAAGTAACAAGATTCCTAAAAAGTCTTGCAGAATAAGAATTGCAACAGCTAATTGAGCTGGAGGATCTTTTAAAAGCCCTTTATCAATTGCAAATTTTGCAACAATTGCAGTACTAGTGGAAAACAACATGAATCCAATTACTATTGAAAACAAAGCCGAGTATCCAAACAAATACATTATTAGAAAACCAATTCCGGTTAAACCAATCATGTCAATTATTGCTAATCCAAGAGTAGCCGAACCCGCTTCTAAGAAATCCTTCAAGGAAAGCTCTAAACCTAAATAAAATAATAAAATAAATAAACCCATTTCTCCAAAACCAATAACTAATGGATCAGATGGACGCAAAAAATTCAATAAAAAGGGGCCTAAAAGAAATCCAGCAAAAATAAATCCTAAAACTGGATTTAAATTAATTTTTCGAACAACAATGCTTAAAGCAATTGCAATAATAATAACTATTCCAATAGTAGTTAAAGGCAAAGATTCTACAGACATTTAAATCAGAAATACTAAGTAAAACCTTATTTAAAAATGTTTAGCAGTAAAGCATTAAATCAATTAATAAAAATCTATTGCATGAGAATTTTAATTTAAAGGGAATTGAAATGAAACACAACCTTGAACCCTATTCTTTGCAAAAAGAAGAAGAGATAAGAAAATTCTGGGAAAAAGAAAAAATTGCTGAAAAAGTTAGACAAAAAAATGCAAAGCATAAAAAGAAATTTTATTTCATGGACGGTCCGCCCTATGCAACAGGTCATATTCATATGGGCACGGCCTTGAATAAAATTTTGAAAGACCTTGCAATAAGGTATTGGAGAATGAAAGGCTTTCATGTATACGACAGGCCTGGATATGATACTCACGGAGTGCCAATAGAGCATCAAATTGAAAAAAAACATGAATTTAAAAGCAAGCAAGACATTGAAAAATTTGGAGTAAAAAAATTTGTTTCAGAATGCAAGCAATTTGCAACTCAATTCATTGACACAATGAATTCAGAATTCAATGACTTAGGAGTGTGGATGGATTGGAGCAATCCATATCTAACTCTTTCAAATGAATACATTCAAGCAATATGGTTTGCATTCAAAAAAGCTCACGAAAAAGGCTTACTATACTTAGGAGATTACTCTGTTTGGACTTGCACTAGATGTGAAACAGCTGTTGCATTCAATGAAATTGAATACCAAAAACAAACAGATACATCTGTTTACGTTAAATTTCCAATGCAAGGCCAAGAAAAAACTTTTCTAATTATTTGGACTACTACTCCTTGGACTTTGCCTGGAAACACTGGAGTAATGGTTCACCCAGACTATGAATATGATTTCGTGAAAATGAGTAACGGAGAAAAATGGGTTATTGCAAAAGAAAAAACTCAAGAATTAATGAAAGCAATTGAGGCTGGTTATTCAATTGAAAAAACAGTTAAAGGAAAAGAATTAGAAGGCCTTAAATACGAAAACCCTTTACTAAAAAATTTAAAGCTAGGAAAACTAGAAAAAGGTTATAGAGTTGTTTTAAGCGCGCGTTACGTGAACGTAATAGATGGAACTGGATTAGTTCACTGCGCCCCAGGATATGGAAAAGAAGATCGCGAAGTAGGAGTAAAAGAAGGCTTGCCAGTTATATGCATGGTTAAAATGAATGGCTTCTTTGATGAAAGAGGAGGAAAATATTCAGGAAAAAAAGCCCGCATTGTAGACGAAGAAATAATTTCAGATTTAGAAGCAGAAAAAATTCTTGTATTCAAGCATCCATTTACACATGACTATCCTGTTTGCTGGAGATGCAAAACTCCTTTGCTTACATTAAGTCATCCTCAATGGTTTTTCAAAATAACAGACATTCAAGAAAAAATGATTGAATTAAATAAAAAAGTTAAATGGAGTCCAAACTCAATGCAGGCAAGATTTCAAAACTGGTTGGAATCTCTTTCCGATTGGCCTGTTTCAAGGGCAAGGTATTGGGGAACTCCTCTTCCAATATGGGTTTGCAGTTCATGTAAAGAAAAAAAAGTAATTGGATCAATTCAAGAACTATTAAAAGAAAGTGGATTAAAAAAAATTCAAGAAATGCATAAGCCTGAAATAGATGAAATATTAATTCCATGCAAATGCGGAAAACAAATGCATAGAGTTCCAGAAGTATTAGATGTATGGTTTGATGCTGGGTCAAGTTCTTGGGGCGCACTAGATTTTCCTGAAAACGAAAAATTATTCAAAGAGTTTTGGCCAGCTCAATTAAATATTGAAGGAACAGATCAATTCAGAGGATGGTGGAATGCTCAAATGATTTTATCCACTATTTGCTTTGATAAAAGTCCTTTCCAAAATGTAATGGTTCATGGAATGGTTTTAGGAATGGGAAAAACAAAAATGAGCAAATCTCTTGGAAACATTGTTCAACCAACTGAAGTAATTCAAAAATTTAACAGAGACTATTTAAGGTATTTTTTCACTTCAAACAGTAAAGGAGAAGACATTGAATTTGATTGGGAAGCCTTCAAAGAAATAAACAGATTCTTCAACATTTTATGGAATACATACAATTATGTAAACCTTTACTTAGACATTGACTTTAATGAAAAAATTGATTTAAAAAAACTCGAAGTAGAAGATAAATGGATTTTAAGCAAACTAAATTCATTAATTAAAGAATGCGCAGAGGGATTTGAAGAATACAATTATGCAAAAATAGCTTACTCTATAGACAAATTTGTAGTAGAAGATTTATCCAGAACATTCATTAAAATGATTCGCGACAGAGTGGATTCAGTTGAAGAAAAAAAAAGCAAATCACTGCAAAAAACATTAAATCAAGTGCTTTACTCATTGCTATGCGTTTTAGCTCCAATTACCCCTCATTTAAGTGAATACATGTATTTACATGCATCAAAACAAAATAAAAAAATTGATTCAATTCATTTACATTCATTTCCAGAAATTGAAAAAAAATTGCTGAACAATGAATTGGAAAAAGAAATGGAGTTAGTGAAAGAAATAATTCAATTAACTGCAAGCATGCGAGAAGAAAAAAAATTAAAACTAAAATGGGTTTTAAAA
Organism: uncultured archaeon; assembly: GCA_964373795.1. Classification (GTDB taxonomy): domain Archaea; phylum Iainarchaeota; class Iainarchaeia; order Iainarchaeales; family DATDZZ01; genus CAYJVY01. The sequence continues at coordinate 94,865 of CAYJVY010000002.1, forward strand.
GAATTAATTATTCAAATAGAGCCTTCAAAAATTAAATCTTTTTTGCCTTCAACTCAAGAACTACTTGCAAGAATGAGTAATGTAAAAAAAGTTCTAATTTCAAGTTCTCAACCAAAAGGCGAATTAGTGCAAAAACAATTAGAAGGATTCACTCTATATCTAAGAATAGATGCAGATGAAGAATTAAAACAAGAATGGGAGCTCCGCGAACTAACAAGAAAAATTCAAGACACTAGAAAAAAATTAAACTTAAATCCAACTCAAATAGTTCAATTAAACATTTCTTGCTCGGATTCTGATTTCTTAAAAAAATTTGGAAAAGAAATAGAGCAAGACACTAATACAAAAATTTCTTTAAAAGAAGGAATAAAAGAAAAACTACTTGAAAGAGAATTCTTTATTGAAATAAAAGCTTAAATTTATGCACTTAAAAGGATTTTGAATGCCTGAAAAAAAATTAGAAGACATTGTTGTAATGAATGAGCCTCAAAAATTCAGTGAAGAAGATGTTGAAGAAATAGCTATTCAAGTCAGAGAACAATCAAAAAAATCTGGTTTTGTTAAAGGAATTATTGCAATTGTAATTGGATTGGCAATAGTTTTATTTATTGCTCCAACGGGGCAATACACTTTATTTGGAACTTCTTTTGGACAACTTGAATCAATTGCATTATTTGCAGGAATTATGTTAATTTTATTTGGATTAAATGAAATATTTCAATTTATGTCAATGCTTAGAGGAGGACAACAATGAAAAGACTTCACTGCATTATTTCAGGAATAGTTCAAGGAGTTGGATTTAGATTCTTTGTTTTCCGCACAGCAAGCGAACTAGAATTAAATGGATGGGTAAAAAACTTGTTTGATGAAAGAGTTGAATTAATTGTAGAAGGAGAAGAAAAAAAATTAAAACAATTTCTTGAAAAAATCAAAAAAGGTCCTTTATTTGGAAGAATTGAATCAGTTGAAGAAAAATGGCAAAAAGCAACTCAAGAATTTAATTCATTTGAAATCAAATAAAACTATTTTCTGCAAACAAAAATTGCTTGCTTTTTATTAGACTTTTTCCTCTTAATTTTGCAAGCTTTTTTTAAAAGCTTTTAATTGTTTCGTGTTTTAAATTTGTAGAAAAAAGTAATTTGTGAAATTTTATGGATTTAATTGTTAAAGGATTAAGTTTAAGCATTGGAAAACAAGAAATTTTCATTGACGAAAGTTTTGGAATCAAGGATGGTGCAAAGGTTGGAATAATTGGCAGAAACGGAGTTGGAAAAACAACTTTGTTGAAAACAATTATGGGAAACATTGATTATAATGGCACAATAACTTGTCAAGGCAGAATTGCTTATTTTGCACAACATATTGATGTTGACATTAATTTGACTGTTTTAGAAGAATTAAACAAAGGCTTTGATTCAAAAGCAATTGAAGAAGAACTAAAAAGCATTGAAAAACAAATGGTTGATCCAAAAATCAATGAAAACTTGGAAAAAATAACAAAAATTACTGAAAGATATTCTGAACTGCAAGCAAGACTACAAGAAGAAACAGAATACAAATACTCAAACAAAGTCCAAGAAGTTTTAAAGACTTTAAGAATTGATAATTCTTTTGCCAGGAAAAAAGTATCAGAGTTAAGCACTGGACAAAAAGCAATTCTTTCTTTGGCAAAAATTTTTTGCTCTAAATGCGACATACTTTTATTGGATGAACCAACAAACCATTTGGATTTTGAAAGACTTGGCATTTTAGAAGAATATATTTCAAGATTTAAAGGAACTATATTAATTATAACACATGACAGATTTTTGTTGGACAAAGTTGCTGACACTATTTTAAAAATTGAAAACGGCCACATAATAAAATTCCCAGGAAATTATTCTGCTTATGTCAAGCAAAGAAAAATGTTATTCGAAGCACAATTACGTTCATTCGAAAACGAAGAAAATTATTTAAGAATTCAAAGAGATAAAATTGCTCGAATTGGAAAAAGCCCTGCAAAAGTAAAACAAGGACAATACAGGGAAAGGCTTTTGGAAAAAAGAGAAAAAATTGACAAACCAGACATGGATAAATCAGACTTCAAAGTGCATTTTAGTTCCAAAGAAATAAAGTCTCCAATAGTTTTAACTTTAAAAGAATTAACTATAGGATATACTAAACCAATTCTTGAAAAAATTAATTTAACAATTGGTTTAGGTAACAGAATTGTAATTGTAGGCGAAAACGGATCAGGAAAAACAACTCTGCTTAAAGCAATTGAAGGCCGGATTGCACCTCTTTCAGGCGAAATAATTTTTGCACACGAAACACAAATAGGATATGCAGATCAAGACTTAAAAGAATTAAATTATGAAAACACAGTTTATGATGAAATCAACAATGAATGCCAAGACTTGCCAACAACCAGAGCAAATCTTTCAATGATTGGATTCAGAAAAGACGAAGAAGTGGAAAAAAAAGTTTCATCTTTAAGCATGGGAGAAAAATCCAGACTAAATTTATTGAAAGTTTTATTGCATAAACCAAATTTTTTGCTTTTAGATGAACCAACAAATCATTTAGATATTGATGCAAGAGAAATAATTGAAGAAGCTTTCCTTAATTATAATGGCGCAATTTTGGCTGTCTCACATGACAGGTATTTTATCAAAAAAATTGCAGACAGAATTATAAAAATAGAAAACAAAACATTAAAAGAAATGATTAGAAAAAACACTTTCAGTTAAAAATTAGAAATTATTTAAATTGCCTGCTAATTTCTGATTTAAATCTATAACCACATTTCTTGCAAGCAAATTCTGTTTCAGTTGGCTTGATTGAAGGCATTTCTTCTACTTCCCAACTTTCACATTTCGGGCAAACTCTTGATTTATACATTTAAAGCACTCCAAAAAAAAATCTACCATGGATTAAATTCTTTATTGCATTTTTTGCAAATATAATGATAACCAACTTTACTCAAGTCTTCAATTTTTTCAATATTTTTTTCTGATTTGCATTCAAGGCAACAAGTTTGTTCAATGTATTCAATTAATTGTTTTTCAGTTCTAGTGAATCCACAGTTATTGCACTTCAAAACAAATTTTTCATGTGTTGGAGCTAATTGCACGTCTTCTCTTGGATTATCAACTTCAATTGAAAAATTTAGTTCAGTCCCACATTTCGGACAGGCATTGTTTGATGCTTTTTTCATTCAAATCCATTTAAATAAGCTGCAAAAAATATTTTAATTATTGGATTGATCTTAGAAAACAAATTAATTCAACTTAAATTCTTTTCTGAAATAACTTTATTGAATAAAATGGCAGAACAATATTGTGAAGCTTGCAAGAATGCTGAAAAGGGTTTATTGGAAATAAACTCCAAACAGCGCATGGATCTTGTTAGGATTGAAACAATGATGAGTTGTGGTTGTGGAGGTAATGTAACTCACACAATTTTTTTATGCAAAAAATGTAACAAATACTATTTAATTAGGTATGAGGCACATTGGCCTCCCTCTAGTGAAGACATTTATATATATGAAATAAACAAAAGTAAAGCAATAAAAGCAGTTCTAGAACTAAAAAAATGTAAAAACTTGGAAAGTGATTCATGCCAGTGTACAATTCACAAAAACTCAGAACAATTACATGCTGAACTTGAAGGCGAAAAAAAATATTTCAAAAGCCTTTAATAGAAAATTTTCAGAATTCACACACACTATTTTCCTAAAACCTTTTTCAAAACTTCAATTTTTGCATTGCAAAACTCTATCTCTATTGTAGAGGCTGGAATTGCAAAAGATTTTTTACATAATGGATGGTAACAGGTGTGTTGGCATTTTGGATCTCCACACCTGCAGATTCCCTGTGCACCTTCTAAATAAAAATCTAATTGATCGAGCTCTTCCAAAATTTTTTCTCTCTTGCCTTCTTTTAATTCTCTTTCTTTTTCTTTTCTATATCTTTCTACATGCTTGTCGAAATTTTTACTTAAGTCATTAAAATATTCTTTTGCTTCTTCTGGCAATTCATCAAATTTTGAAATTTTTTTCATAACCATTTCACTTACCCTCCACCTTAAACTCTTTTACATGAGGGTATTGTTTTTGAATTGCTTTCTTCAACTTTTTAGCTGCATCTTCTTTTGAAGACCCTACTGCAGCCATTCTTGTTTCACTTGAATAGGCTGCATACTTATATAATCCAACATTATAATTGTCAACATAAATTGTTAATTTCTCTGGAACATCTTTTTTTGGAACAGGTTTGTGTTCTTCATGGCTTAACCCATGTGCAACTGTAAGAACCATGTTTTCAGATCCACAGTAAAGGCACTTAGGGGTTTTGTTTTTCCAAACAGCTATTTCATCTCTATGACAACAATTATTACAAATAAATATATGAGTAAGAAATCCCTCTCCTTTTAGATATTTTTCTTTCATTTTTTCAAGCTGTTCAACGTCTATTTCACACATAATTTCGCCTCAAACTCTTTTACAACCATCTACAAATCAATAATATTTAATCAAACAACAATATTAATTAGACTGTAAATGAATCAAAAAAAAAGATAAATTATTAGTCAAGCAATACTGTAGCAATAATTAGTGGAAATAAAATATTTGCAGAGATGTTTTCCTTTCGTCTAAGAATTCGTGAGCAGTAATTGATCAGTCAACAAAAGCGCCAGCAACTAATAAAGGAAACAAAATAGTTGTATCACCTACAACTTTCACTGTTTCTGCGCCTGCGGAAATCTTGCCCCAACTCTTTGCTTCTTCTGGTTCAGCTCCAGAATCAGAGCCATCAAATTCAGAAGCAGTATTCAAGTAAACAGCATATTTTGCTCCTTCACGATACATGTTTGCATTGCAAAGAGTGTGTTTTACTACTCCAGAACCAAGAATTAATAACCCTGTTTCATTTGCATCTAAAACCATTTCAACTAATTTATGATGATCCATTGCTTGATCTATTTTCAATTCTTGAGAAATATTGTAATTAAAGAAATAAACATTGTCTCCAATTGCTCCATCCATGAATGCAGGGCAAAAAACAGGAATTCCATTCTTTTGAGCCCAAAAATAAATTGATTCTTCATTATTAATTTGGTTACTCATTTCATTAATTATTTCTGAAGGAGAAAAAATTTTTTTCTCTTTACGTTGGCGTTCAAGAAATTGTTTTAAAATTGGTTGAAAGAATTCTTCAAACCAAACATACCTATCATTTGGAACAAAAATGTTTCCAATTCTGTTCACTCCTTTTTCTCTAAGCTTTACTCCATCTGCTCTGAAATCTCCTTGAAGGAAAGCGAATTTGGTTTTAATGAAGTCTTCTTCAATGCCTCCAGTAGTTGTTACAAGGCAGTCAACTAATTTGTTTTGAACTAAGTAACGAATTATTTCGCGGTTGCCGGAAGAAACTTGATTTGAAGTGAAACCTAAAAAAATTGTTACTTTTTCTTTACGCATTTTTTTAATTATTTCAACTGCTTTTCCTAAATTAGAGGCCTGAAAACCTGCGTCTTTAAATGAATTCAAAAATTTTTTGAATTCCAAGCCTTGATCAAAGTCATATCCTTTAATTGAGGTTCCTTCAAATTTCGAGCTTTTTTTAAAAATGCTTTTCTTTGCATCTTCAAAGGTTTTCTTCATATTAAATCAAACAAGAATAAAAAGAATTTTTATCCTAAGACTTTTAAAAATTTTAAAAATACTAATCCAAGAGAAACAACAATTGATGCTCCTACAACAAATTTAGGGGAAATCTTTATCCCAGAATCTGATTCAAATATTTGCATTATTCCAATACTAGAACTTGGCCCTCCAACTGTTGGCCCTGATTTAACTAATTTCACTTTTTCACCTCTGCCTGCATTATTTTATAAGAGTTAACAATTTTATATTGGTTAAGGATTATAAATATATTATTTTGAATCATTTTAAGTGAATTAAATGGATTTAGGAAAAATGAAAAACGCTTTAGGAATGCTTTCACATGTAGCAGTATTAATTGCTTTACTGCTTGTACTACTTGGAGTGCTTACTTGGACTGGAATAATTAGATGCAGTGTTATTCCTACTTGGTGTGATTTGTATGAAATGGTTGTAGGCGAGCCAAAAATATTAATTGTTTACGGAGATGATGGATTAGGGGATCCATTAAAATTACAACAAGTTTTTGAAGACAGAGAAGTATTAGGAAAAAGAGTTGATGCAAAGCATTTCAATTTCATTAGTGAAAATAATTTAAAAGAATACAATTTAGTAATAGTTGAACGCGCTAAAACCTTGTCAACAAAAAAATTAGAAGACTTGCTAAGCTATGCAAACGCAGGAGGAAAAAGATTAATTTGGACAGCAGATAGTGGAACTGCTTTAACTGCTCAAGACATTAAAGACGATTTATATTTATATGAAGACGAAGCATTTGGAAAAGGCAAGCCACATGAAAAAATTGGGGCATGGGCTAGAAAAAACAAGGAAGGAAAAATATTGAATTTAGAAAACTTTATTTCAGTTCATTATATAGGAAATTATTGCAAGTTAACTAACTGCATTACTCCTAATTCAAAATCCGGAAAACTAGTTGCAACTGATTCAAGTCATCCACTGGTTTTTGCTTTACGTTCAGACTTGGATTACTATGGAGATTTTACTGTAGTAGAAGAAGTGAAAGGAGTTGGAACAAACATTATTTTAAGCTTGGATGCAGGAAAACCAATTCCAATAAAAGAAGATGAAACTAAAAGAATTGTTCCATTAATTGTAACATCTGGAACGCTTACAGAAAACATAATGTATTATGCTTTTCCATTAGAACAAGCCCTTGAAAACGAAAACAAGTATCCTTCATTAATTCAAAACATTTACAAAACAAGTTTTAGGTAAAAAATCACGTAAGATTTAAATAGGTGAACGAACTTTACTACAACAAAACTATTATAAATAAAAGAGTGAATTAAATTAATATAAGTCAAACAAAAAATGGAAGGTGAAGAATAAATGGCTTACCCTGAAGGCGGAGATGCTGGAACTGAACCATTGCCTAGTGGCGGAGGATATGATTACGGGAACTACGGAGGAGAAGATCTTAAAACAAAGTTATTGAAAAACTTTGAAGGATTTATTCCACTAATTTTAATTATCATTATTGGATTCTTTTTACTTTCAAGACTAAATATTTTAACTCCTGAAATGCCTTTAATTGGTCCAATAGTTGCAATTGCTGGCGGTCAAGGAGACGAGCCAAGAGAAATGCTTATAATTGGAAAATCAACTCCTTTAACTTTAAATTTATTAAATCAAAACAGAAAACTAGTAAGATATGACATGCGGACAGCAGGCGAATTAGATCGAAACCCTAAAGAAGTTTTAGCTCAATATAACATGGTTTTATTTGATCAATCAACTGAAAACGATAAAACAATTCCATTCGAGGTAGCAGAAGCATTAAATGAATGGGTTAAAAAAGGCGGAAAACTATTAATTGTTCAAAACTCTGGAACTCAGAGAAGAGGAGCATTTGATGTAATTGGCTGGGAAGCAAGCTTTGGAGCAAAATTTGTTCCAGTTAGCTGTGAACCAGGAGCAGATAATCAACCAAGATGCTTGAAATCAATTGGAGTAGCAAGAGGAAAAATTATTGCAGCAAAAAGAAATCACAGAGTAATGCAAGGAATTGAAATTGCTCCAGCAGCTCCAGAACAATATTATGCATTAGAATTATTTGATGTAGGAGTAGAAGGAGGAGCACAAGAACTTGCATACTTTGAAACCTTTCCAGACAAAAAAAGATTCACTGCAATAGTTGAAGCAAAATCCCCAATATCAATTGGATTAGGAAAAGTATTATACTTCAACTATGATTTAGGAAAATCTCCAGGAATATTTGAAAACACTTTAAGGTATTTAAAGTAAAAAGCTTTTTTAGAAAAAAAGCTTGCAAAAAAACATATTAGCAAAAAAAACATATTAGCAAAAAAACAAACTAGCAAAAAATTTAGAAAAAAAAGTTGCAAAAAAAATGCAAAAAACTTTGCAAAGTGCAAAAAAAGCCTTAAATCCTTATTTTTTCTTTTTTTTATTAAAAAACTTGTTTTATAAATCTTTTTTTTAATAGTTATTTAAACAATAATCAAAAACAGGAGTGATTCAAAATGTCAGAAGACAACACTATATACGTAGGAAAAAAAGGAACAATGAGTTATGTATTAGCAATAGTAACTCAACTAAATCAAGGATCTAGCGAGGTATTCATTAAAGCTAGAGGAAAAGCAATCAGCAGAGCAGTAGACGTAGCAGAAATAGTGCGAAACAAGTTTGCAAAAGACTTGCAAGTAGGAAGCATTGGAATTTCAACAGAAGAAGTTCAAACAGAAGACGGGCAAGCAATAAAGGTTTCAGCAATTGAAATCCTGCTAAGAAAGTAATAACAGCTATTCAATTTAGCGAAAAATTATTTTTCTATTTCTTTTTTATTTTCTTTTTCAAAAACACGCATAGTTTGAAATCCTAATTCTTGCAAGATGAACTTGTATGTCTTTTTTAAACGAAAAGTATTTATATATCATGATTGTATCATGATATACTATGACTGATCATGACTTTATTAATAAAGGTTTTTCAAGGGAAGAAAAAAAGTTAATGGAAAACATTAACGATAAATTCAATGAATTTACTTTTGATGTTCAAGAAATAATGGAGTTAAGTGAAAACCCTGTTTTTGTTTCAATTCTTTTATTCAAATTAGCTGAAGAAAGAAGGAAAACAAATCAATTACTTGAAGAATTAAATAAAAAATATGATTCAATAATGCTTGAATTAAAAACTAAAGGCACTTCTGTTGGCGAGGCTCACCAGCTAACAACTGAAGAAGACATTAATGTTCTTCCAGAACAAGATCAACAAATCTTAAATTTAGTTCAAGATAAAGGTTTAACTTCTGCTGAAGAAGTTCAAAAAGCATTAAGTTATAAGGGAAGAAATGCTGCTTCCCAAAGACTTAACATGCTTTACAAGCAAGGATACTTAAAAAAAATTCAATCAGGAAAAAAAGTTTTATTCTTACCAGTAACTTAATGCGTTTCAATATCAACTCCCACGACAAGCCATGAATCCTTCAAAGGTTCAATAACCCTCTCAAACCCCCTTTTGGGTTCATGGTTTGCCTTATCAATTCAAGATTTTAGTCCTTAACTTCCAAACAACCTTTTAGAAAAAGGTTGACGAAAAAAGCACAAAACCTTTGCCTCAAACAAAGAAATCGGGTGAAAGAAAAGCGTTTAAGAAATTCAAAAAATTAAACGCTTTTTCTTCTATTTTCCTCATTTTTTACTTTGCAATTGTCGAGGTCAGTGAAACTATTTTAAATTTTAAAGACATAAATAATAACATGTTTTACGGATATTTTTCAATCATTAGAGAAAAAGTTCAACAAATTGGTTTTAGACCATTCCTTACATTAATTTTTTTAGAGTATAATTTGGATGGAAAGGCTTGGAATTCATCTCTTGGAAACATTGTTGAAGTAGAGGTTTGGGGCAAAAAACAAGATATTGAAAGATTTTACAATGATATTAGAGCTTTAAAACTTAAACCAAAAGGAGCCAAACCAGAATTTGTTTCAAAAATTTCATTAAAAAAATCTAAAGGCCCAAATTATTTGAAGGTAATTAGTTACAATCAATATCTAATGTATCAACAATTAAGTAAAGGAATTGAAGTTCAAAAAAAGATTCCAGAAAAACTTCAAGAACTAATTAATTTAACAAAAGAAAAATGATCCACAAATAATTTTGCCAAAACAAAATTCAATTCTTTCCAATTAATTTTTTTCCTAATTTCTGTAAAGCAGTTTTTGCATAAACTTTTATTTGTTCAGCAACGCCGTATTTAGAGTTATCTAATTCTTCAAGCGAGAACCATTTACATTCATCACTAATTTCTTGTTCAGATAATTCAAGTTTGTCTGTACCAGATTTTGCAAAATAAGTTAAAGTAACATGTTCATGTGACTCGTTAATTCTGTTCCGATTAAGAAATTGTGGAGGAATTAATTCTTTATAGCCTTTGCTTTGAAAAAACTGAAAATTTTTGTCTTTGTAAAGCGTAACATTTAATCCAACTTCTTCTTTCACTTCTCTTAAAGCTGCTTGATTTGGATCTTCATCAAGTTCTACATGTCCTCCAACACTTAACCAAAGCTTGTATTTGTCGTGTTTACGTAAAAGAACCTTGTTTTTATAAACAACAAAAACCTCTACAGTGAAATCAATTTTTTCATGAACATGAGGCATAACAACCAAAACTACCAACCAAAATAAAAAGATTATTTGAAGGAATTGCAAACTCCAAGAATTTCAATCTTCTTTCAATTTTCTTATTTTTTTAATTAGCGCATCTTGATATACTTTGAATGCCTTTCGATTCTCTTTCTTGTAAATATATGGCGTTGCTAAATCTTCTTTGCATTTTGGACATCTTAGTATTTGAATTTCATTCAATGGCATAGTTTCAAGATTAGTCAGCTTCTTGGGGAAAAAAATTCTATCAAAGTAAAGTCGTCTTAAATTTCCAGGGCCATCTTTTTGGTAAGTAAGAATTTGTTCACCACAAATTCTGCAAAATAAATTAAATAATCTTGAAATTCCTCTTGTGCTTTGATATTTATCTTTTTTAAATTCAGTTACCATATGTATACAATAATAAGAAAATCATTTATTAATCCTTTTTTGAGTTTAATTGCAAACAAATTTAAACATTTAACTGCAAATAAAGTTAATGAAAAAAACTTTTTATCATTTCACAGTTGAATGGCTGAATTTTTTTACTAAAGATGGCTTGGATTTAGAGGGATTTCTTTTTAGAGCAAAAAAGCCAACAAAAACTGCTTGGATTCATGTTCATGCAATGAATGATTTTTCTTTAGATGAAAAATACGTTGATTCAATTAAAAAAATTGCGTTAAAAAATAATATTTCTTTTTTTGCATTCAATAACCGTGGAATGGGACACATAAATGTTTTCAGAAAAATCAAGAAAAAAGAAACAGATTTTGTTATGATCGGCACTTCTTTAGAGAAATTCAAAGAATGTGTTTACGACATTGACGGAGCAATTAATCGATTAAAAAAAGAAGGATTTAAAGAATTTGTTTTATCAGGGCATTCAACTGGTTGTCAAAAAATTATATACTATTTATTTAAAGTAAAAAACAATGCAGTAAAAGCAATTGTATTTCTTTCCCCAGTGGATGACATTACATTTGATGTAAAGATTTTAGGGAAAAAATTTAAACCAGCTTTCGAGCTTGCAAAAAAACTTGTAAAAACAGGCAGAGGAAAGGAAATAATGCCTTTAAAGTATTCAAGTGAATATTGGTCAGCACAAAGATTTTACAACTTGTACAAAAAGAATTCAATTGAAGGAGATATTTTTAATTACACTAAGCCTTTAAAATTTTTGAAGAAAATTAGTCAACCAATTCTTAGCTTGCTTTCGTCTGAAGAACAATTTTTAGCTGAACCAGCAAAAGAAATGATTGAAAAAATCAATTCAGTTACAGTGAATGCTCTGTCTGATGGAATTGCATTTAAAGGCGGCGATCATTGTTTTCGAGGCAAGGAAGACATATTAGAAAAACTAGTTGAAACCTGGATTCAAAAACTAAAAAAAGGCAAAGCAATTTAAGAACACGACAAAAACCCTTCCGCAAAAAATTTTGGAAAAAAATCATCCATTTAAAAATGCCAAGTTATACAATTGTCGAAAACTTGTGAAGCAATAAAAATCTTTTCTTTGCGAAAATGCTTTAGTTTAAATGAAAATTTACTTGGATTCGAATGTGCTTATTTCTGTGTTGCGAGAAGAGATTGGCAGAAATTTAAGATTACTATCTGGTGAAGCAGAAGAGTTTCTTAATTACGCAAGAGACAATAAAATTGTAATTGTTTTGTCGGATTTGTTTTTCATTGAATTAGAAGATGTAATATCTTACAACAAACAAAGTGTCATAGAGTTCATTAAAGAAAAAGGAATTATTTTTGAAGAAGTTAAAATGTTACAAGATGACATAGAAAATGCAAAAAAATTTGAGAAAATAGGCGTTCATTCACCCGACTCAAAACATATAGCAATAGCAATTAGAATAAAGTGTGATTGTATTGTGACATTTAATTTGAAGGATTTTGAAAAAGCAGCAAAATTTATTCAAATAATTGAACCAAAATATTTCAAACCTTGAATCCCTTTTTCTTTGCAAATTTCAAAAACGCTTTCTGCTTTTCTTCACGACTTATAAGATTTCCGTCCCAGCCATTTTCTAATGCGCCTAGAGCAAATTTTCTTGTCAAAAATCTTGACCTTTGTTTTTCATCAGTTACAAGTTCTACCTGCAACAATTTCTCCCTGATTGCATCCTTCAAAAACTCGCTTCGTGAAGAATAAAGCTTTGAATTCTTAATCATTTTATCAATCGCTTCAATGAACTCATCATTTACAACAGTAGTCAAAGTACCCAAAAAAACACCTACTAGCTAATGACTAATAGGTGACTAACAATATTTAAAGGTTTCTTTATCACACATTATCTTTTTTTGAGTTTAATTGCAAACAAATTTAAACTAATTTTTTGAATGAAAACTTTTATTAATTGTTAAACTGTATTATTTTCATGCCTATTTCACTTAAAGAAGAATCTTCAGTTATTGGAAGAACTGCTAAAGATTTGAAAAAATATGGAGAAAAAGGAACTGCTTATTTAGGGAAAACAGTTCTATCAGCTGGAGATAATCCAACTCTTGGAAGAAAAGTTTTAGTTGATATTTCCAAACCCCATTTAGTTTTAATTTGCGGCAAGAGAGGAGGGGGAAAATGTCTTCACGAAGACACTTTAATAACTCTTGACAACGGAGAAGAAATTCCAATCAAAGAACTTGAAAAAAATAATAATAAAATAATTGCTTTAAATGATAAACTAAAATTAATTCATACGTATAAAACAGAATTTTACAAACGAGAAGTGAATAAATTATTGCAAATAAAGCTGCGAACTGGAAAAGAAATAAAGTTAACTCCTGAACACCCTATTTTTACTATTGATGGATGGATTCAAACAGAGGAGTTAAATGTCGGCAGTAGAATTGCAACTCCTAGAAAAATTAATTTTATTGGAAATGAAGTCCTGGAAGAGTTTAAAGTAGTGCTGCTTGCATACTTAATTGCAGAGGGACATTTAGGAAATAAAAAAGTATTGTTTTCAAATCAAGATGAGAAAATTATTCAAGAATTTAAAGAATGTATTAAAAAATTTGATGAAAACCTTGTTGTAAAAAAACACGGCAAAGACTGTTTTACTGTTGTACAAAAATCCATTAAAAGAAAAATTGATTACGTAGTAAGAAGTGATGGAAGGTTTGCAAAAGGAAGTAAATTTAATAAAAAAAGCGTTACTGAATGGCTTGAAGCATTTGAACTCTATAACAAGAAATCAGAAAAAAAATTTATTCCAAAAGAAATATTCAAATTAACTAAAAAAGGATTAGCACTATTTTTGAATAGATATTTTAGCTGTGATGGAACAATTTATTTTGATTCAAATACAAAAACTTACAGAATTAGTGTTTCTTCTGCTTCTGAAATGCTTGCAAGGCAATTGCAAAGCCTGCTTTTAAGATTTGAAATGGTTGGAGTTTTAAGAAATAAAAAAAGTAAGTTAAATGGAAAAGAGTTTAAAAGCTTTGAATTAGAGTTAAAAGGAAAAAATGTTGAAACCTTCATTAAAGAAATTGGATTCTATGGAAAAAAAGAAATTAAACAAAATGAAGCCTTAAAAAAAATAGAAAACATTAAAAGAAATACAAACATTGACACAATTCCAAGAGAGATATGGAAAACTTACAGGCCAAAAAGTTGGACTGAAATTGGTAAAAAAATTGGCTATGCAATTCCAAAGAGTTTAAGGGAAAGCATTTATTATTCTCCTTCAAGGCAAAAATTATTGCAAATAGCTAAAGCAGATCATCAAGAAAAAATAGTTGAACTAGCTGAATCAGATATTTTTTGGGATGAAGTAATTGAAATAAAAGAACTTGAAGGAAAATTTAATGTATATGATATTGTTGTTCCGGAATTCCATAACTTTGTTGCAAATAATATAATTGTTCACAATTCTTATTCAATGTCAGTTGTAATGGAGGAATTTTGTTTACAGCCTGCAGAGATTAGGCAAAGAATTTCTGTTATAACAATTGATACTGGGGGAATTTTTTGGACTTTAAAATAACCGAACGAGGAAGAAAAAAAATTATTAGCTGATCCTGAGTGGAGGTTAGAGCCTCAAGGAATGAAAAATGTTCGAGTATTAGTTCCAAAAGGAAAGCTTTCATTTTATAAAGAAAAAGGCTTGCCAGTTGACGGAGCATTTAGTTTGAATATTTCTGAATTAAATGTAACTGAATGGATGGCTTTATTTCAATTAACTTGGAGTGACCCAGAAGCAGTGTTAATTACAAGAGTAATTGAAAAACTGCAAGAAGAAAAAAAAACTGGATACGGGTTTGAAGAAATAGTTAAAGAAATTAAAGCTGATTCAGAGTCACAGGATTTAACTAAAAAAGCTTTAGCTAACAGGTTTAAAGTAGCTGATTCTTGGGGGTTGTTTGAAAAATATGGTACTCCAATTAAAGAAATTGCTACTCCTGGAATGCTTTCAATAATTGATGTTTCATCGTATAGTCAATCAATTGGAACTGAAGGAACCAGAGACATTGTAGTTGCAATGCTTGGAAAAAAATTATTCGAAGAAAGAATGTTGTATAGAAAAGAAGAAGAAATTAATTTAATTAAAGGCAAGCAAAGAATTAGTGAAATGCCTATTGTTTGGATGTTAATAGATGAAGCGCATATGTTCATGCCAAAAGATAGGGAAAGCCTTGCATTAAAAGTGTTGCTTGAATGGGTTAGAGTAGGCCGTCAACCAGGATTAAGCTTGCTTTTAGCAACCCAGATTCCAAACAAATTACATCCAGATGCAATTTCTCAATGCGATTTATTTATTTCTCATAGAATGACTGCTCAACCAGATATTCAAGCAGTTTCACAGTTAAGGCCAAGCTATTTACATCAAAACTTTGACAAATACTATGAAGAAATGCCTAAAGAAAAAGGTTATGCATTAATTTTAGATGACAACACTGAAAGAATTTGGATGATTAGAATCAGGCCAAGGCTTACATGGGATGGAGGAAAAACAGCTTCAGTATTTAAAGAGTAACTCTTATTATACTAGCCAGAATTTTAATTCGATATGTATAAAAATGACTTCAAGCATAATTTGTTAGGTGAATTAAAATGGAAACTGTTTCAGTAAACAAACAAGCAATACAAGACTTAGTTAAGGTAAAAGAAGAATTTAATGCAATAGTTGAATCAATTGAATTAATGTCTAATAAAGATTTTATGAAATCTTACAATAAATCAAAGCAGCAAATAAAAAAAAGACAATTCGATGATTGGAATGACTTATAAAATTCTTCCAACTAAAGAGTTTTCAAAAGACTTTAAAAAGCTAGATAAATTCTTTCAAGAACAGATTAAGAAAAAAATTCAAGAAATAAGCATAGATCCTGAACGCTATAAACATCTTCAATACGAGTTAAAAGGAAGCTCTAGAATAAGGATTGGAAAACTAAGAATAATATTCTCTTACAACAAACAATTACAAGAACTATATTTAGAAAAAATTGTTTTTGACCATAACTATTGAAAAAAACAAAAAAATTAATAATATAAAAACACTAATTTTTTTATGGCTAAAAAAATTCCAGTAGTAGCAGTAGTTGTTCCAACTACTGGAGAATTTCCTCAAATAACTGATGCAATTAGAAATGCAGGAAAAGCATTGAAAAGTAAAGGAGTTAAACCATTGTTTATAGTTTCATCCAATAAAAAGTTATCCGGGGAAAGAATTAAAGCAATTCAAGGCTTAGGAGAGGAAGTGAATTTCTTAGTTATTGAAAATGGAAGAATTGGAAATCAAATGATTGCAGGATTTGATTTTGCTGTAAACAAATCAGATGTAATTACAATGCTGCCAGATGATTTTGTTTTTGAAGCTCAAGGAATTTATTCAACTGTAAAACCTGTTTTAAACGGAAGATATGAATTTGTTAATAGTTGCTGGCATTATAAAGATTCTAGATTTGCTAAAAGCTTTCCAGAACCTCAATACTTGAATGAAGTAACTGTTTCAAGGCTTGTAACCTTGGCAAATCCCGCTTTTCATCCACGAGATTTAAGATTAATGCCTGCACTAAGACAAGCAGAAAAAGAAGGAAAACTTTTTCAAACATATACTGGATTGCTTTCACTTAAATCAAGTGAATGGAGTAAAGTAAAGCAAGCAATGCAAACAGTTTTACAAGGAAAAGAAGAAGAAATAAATGTATGGGCTTTTGAAATTGCTTTAATGCTTTCAGCTTTTCATGCTAGAAAAAAAGTTGGAGCAGTGCCAGCTAAAAGGCTTTTTGAACACGAATGGCCTTCAGAACAATCAATTCAAGCATTAAGAGATAAAAGGCTTTTACAGTTTAGAGTTGCAACTGAAGTAATTAAAACTTTTTTAGAACGAACTAATCAAGCTCATAAAATTCCTTTACTTGAAGAAATTGTTCGACAAACAATTCGCAGGATTCAAAAAGCCTCTCATCACACTAAAGAAGAAGTATGGAAAAGATTAGAGAGAATGAGAAAACAAAAAAAGTTTAGAAAACAATTTCCTAAAATAAGAAAAAAATTAAGATAAATTCAAAAAAAAACTAGACAACATGACATTTATGACAAGTAAAGTTTATATTTTTAAGAATAGTTATTTAGTGGTGTTATGCCTGCTAGAATGAGACAACACGAAAAAATTCACAATTCTCAAGTAGTAATTGGTAGAAGACTTAAGGGAAATAAAGATCGACTATTAGATAGAGACAGATTAATAGTAAAAGTTGAAATGGAAGGCGCTAACAAAGGCAGATTAGGGGTTTATCTTAAAGAGGAAAATAATCTTCACATTACTCATTATGCCGAGGGACCAGATAATTTTCATCTCAAACTTCCTGAACATCAGAGACTTGTTATTCCTAATGCAAGAACTTCTCCTGAAATGCAGGATGCAATCCATGTAACAAACATTGGGAAACCTCCAAAACATGTCCCTCCAAGAGTAATTTACGATATGTTGAAAGACATGTTTGCTATTGCAAACAACTTAAGGGCACAAAAAATAATACACACAAATCAATTTGAGTTTGATCCGATTCCTTTGCAAGGCAATTTTGACAACAGATTACTAGAAAATCGTCAACTAGTTGTTGAAATAACAAATGGAAAATATAAAGGTTATATAGGGGTTTATTCACACAATCGAAGGCACTTGGATATAACACATAAGCCAGTTAATGTTGAAGGCTTTCACGAAGTCAGCACAGGCCCTGGAGGGGCATTTGGTCCAGTAATTGGCGGAGACGAATTTGTTAACCCACTTCTTATAGGTGCTAGAATAATCAAAAACATAAGGCCTTCATCGGCTCCATGATTTTGAAATTTTTTTCTCAATAAAAAAATTAAATTTCAAGTTCAATAAAATCTGCGTTTCCTAAATTAATTCTTTTTTCTAAAATCATTTCCGTGACAAACCATATAGGCCCAGTATGAGTAACAATGCAAACGCTTTCAAATTCAAGGGAATTCAATAAATCAATAAATTTTGAAAGCCTTTGAGTAAAAGATTCAATTGATTCTCCTCCTTCAACTGAGTAATTCCATTCCTTGATTTTTTCAACTATATCTGGATAATGTTTTTTAGCCCAATCCTTATTCATGCCAGTTAAAAACCCATATTTATTCATTTCCCTTAAATCATCTCTAAACTCTGAAGCCAGCTTTAATTCGTTTCCAATTATTTCAGCTGTTTGTTTTGCTCTTTTCAAAGAAGAAGAAAAAATTTTTTGAATTCCTTTTTCACTTAATTTTTTAGCCAAAATTTTTGATTCATTTACTCCTGCAGAAGTTAATTCATCGTCCGCCCATCCACCAAAAGTGTTATTTAAGTCATCTAATGCTTGTCCATGCCTGCATAAAAAAATCTTCATTAAATCCCTTTAAACAGTTAAAAATTAATAAAAACATTGTCAACTGAACCATCTCACACAAGTAGCATGACATATCATCTTTAGATTGCTTCCAGTCTTGCCTGCTTTTGACTCAGCTTCGCCGGCTGCGACGTCTCGTGCGTCGAGCACGAGGGGTCACGTGACCCTTCAGCTGCCGTCTCGCGCGGCAAGCGCAATGCCCATACGAACACTCAGCCTCGCCGGCTGAACGGCGCTTCAAGGGCTGAACCTTGCGCGGCTGAACGGCGCACGCTCGCCACGTGCTCGGCGAAGTTAGAATTCTTTTAGTTTTGCATCTAATAGTTTTCCTAAGCGATCAGTTTTTTTAATTAAATCAGGAGAAGACTTAATTGATAATTCTTTCAAGTTTTTGAATTCAATTCTTGTATGAGGGGAATCAATTACAAATTCTTGAGGTTTTGCAGTTCTTAAAACATAGTGTAATACTTTTGAAAGCTTTGAAGTTGAAACCTTTAAATAACTGGGAGAAATTTTTTCTGTTCCAGTTTTTTCAGCTGTTTCTTTTAAGTCTAATACTCCAATCATTTTTGGGCCGAAAAAAACTTCTTTGGTTTTTTGGTCTTTTAAAACTGCAATTAAAAAATCTAAAGCATTTTCTTCTTTTTGAAATACATAAGTTGCTTCAGTTCTAAAAGAATCTAAAAACAAGTCAGCTCTAAAACTTGGTTCTTCAAATCTTTTAATTGTTTTCTTTAAGTTACTTAAATTTGATTCAAGCACTTTAAAATTTGAAATAATGGATGAGTTAGAAATTTCTTTTTTAAAAGTGTTTGAAAGAGTTGGATGTGATTCAGTTAATTCTTCTAATAAAGAAGTTTTTTCTTGAATGTCTTTTAATGAATTACTTAACTCATTTAAATCATGCAATAAAGAATTAGTTTTATATAATTTTTTTTCTAAATCAGTTAATGAATGAGTTAAAACTATTTGTTCTTTTTTCTTTTCCTCCAAAATACAACCCCCTTTAACCCCATTATATTGTATCTTTTCTTTATAAAAATCTTTTCATTAACTAATCCTTAATAAAAGTGTTGAGCGAAAAAAATGGATAAAGAAAAAAAATTGCTTTACTTAGTTGCGTTTGCATTTATTGTATTGCTTGTATTAAGTGTTTTACAATTAATTGGGCAAAGAGTTCCAAATGAATTCACTGAAGCATTTCTTGAAAGAAATTCCTTGCCTGAAAAAGTAAAAGCAGGAGAAGAATTTACTATTAACATGTTTTTAACAAACAATCAAATTCAAGACTTAAACTTTGAATTCTTTGTAGTAGAAGGAGAGCTAGCAAATGATGTAAATACATTAATAGTAAGAGAAACAGGCTTAATTAATGCAAACATTATTTTGAAAGGAAAAGAAAAAATCAAGAAAAAAGAAATGAAAAAGATTCCTTTAAAATTAAAAATAACTTCACCTGGAGAAAAAAAGGTTGAAGTAAAATTCAAGCATGAAAAAGAATATTACTTTCATTCACTGTATTTTTGGACATTAGTTGAATGAGTTTCTAAAACCCTTGTTTCAACATCTCCACATAAAATTCCGCCATAACCTATTACTCCAAAAAAACAATTAGCATAATAATTCAAACTGTAAACTTTGTTGAATGCAGGAACAAATTTATAGTTTGGAGATCTAAAAGCATCGTCTTCAAAGTTTAAAATTAAAAATTGTGCATTAGAGTCTTTTAAAAACATGTAATCGCTTGAATTTAAATCTTTTTTTTGCAAAAACTGTAATCCTTGCACTGAAAACTTGTCAGTGAAAGCCTCTAAAGGCAATCCAGTTAGAGTTTTATTTCCTAGATTAGAGTAAAGTCCTAAGCCTTCATTAAATGCTGGTTCAGCTAAAATCATTCCTTGAACGTTTTGAGATTCAAGCCAGTTAATTGCTCTTAAATCGTTTAAAGTGATTTTTGCAAAACTAGAAGTAAAATCAACATTTATTACAGAGAAAAATAAAAACAATCCAAAAAAAACAATTAATCCAAAAAAAACCCAGAACTTGTTAAACAATTCATTTTTTTTAAACAATACAAGCAATGAAACTATTCCTACACTTAAAAATTTTGGTTGCTCCCAAGGTCTAAGCAATCCACTTAAAAAAAAAGCAATTGAAGCAAAAAAAGAAATCAATGAAAAAATAAACCAATAAATTTGAGTTCTAGTGCGCAAATCAAATAAAGATAAAATTATTAGAGGCAAAACGAAAACAATGATTTGAAAAGCCATTACAGGCAAGTAATTAGAAAAATTAATTGCAACAAAGTCTGCTCCAGAAATTGTTCCAACTGCATTTAATTTAACTCCATTAAATACAAAAAGCCATACAAGTAATAGAACTGCAAAAAAGGGAATGAAGGTTTTCCAAAACTTTTTTTCTTTAAAAAACGCAATTAAAAAAGGCAAGGAAAACATTATAAAAGCCAAGTAATTCCAAAACAAATTCAAGGAAAGCAAAAGAGAAGCAATTCTCCATTTATCTTTTAAAGCTAAAACTAAGATTAATGGAAAAACAAAGAAAACAAAAACTTCAGGGCTTTGAGAAGCAGCAGAAATAATTGTAGGCAAAAAAGTAATTAACAGAGCTCCAACTAGTGATTCAAGTACTCCAACAAATCTTCTAAACAAGAGAAAAAAAGTAACAGCATTTAAGGAACTTAAAAAAGGCAAGAAAAATAATGCCAAAAGCCAAGAAGAAAAACCTGTAAAAACACTCATTGAAGCAATAATTGAATGATAGAAAGGAGGATAAGTATAAGGAATTAAAGGATTATCTGGATCAAATTCAGGAATAAAACCTGTTACAGTAATGTTTTGTGCAAGTTTAATATGATAATTTGAATCATAATACAAAGGCATTTGAAACATTAAAATAGGAAGAAAGCGTAAAATAAGTGAAATAAAAAAAATCAATAACAAAATTAATTTTTCAGTTTTATTCATTCAATTCACTTAAGTCTTGATTCAATAATTTAGAGAAGAAAAGAATTAAATACTTCATTCAACTGAAAAAAGCAAAGCAAAAAATATTTAAAGAAGCGTTACACATTTAATTACAGGGAAACCATGAAATTACTGCATTTAATTTTGTTTGCATTGCTTTTAAGTTCAATTGTTTCAGCAAATGAAATCAATGCTCCAAAAGAGGTTTCAACGCAAGCTAATTGGAATTTTTCAATTAAATTAGATCAAACAGATTCATTTGAAGAAACAAAAGTTTTCTTAGATGGAAAACATATTGTTTCAGCTTATTCAAATGCAGTTGTTCAATTAAATCCATTTAATGGATCGTTTGTTGAAAAAGCTTTTTTAGTTGACCAAGATCCTTCCTCAAATGGGGGGCTAACATTATATGTAAGTTATTTAGGATTAGCTGAAGGAAGACATAAATTAAAATCTGTTTCCTTGAAAGATGAAAAAGAATTAAATTTTGTAGAAAAAGAAATTATTGCATTCAAGCCAATTAATTCAACTTTTGAAAATGAAACTCAAAACAAGTTAGATAATTTAAGTGAATCAGTTAATAAAACAAAAGACGAACTTGGAACAAGAGTTGATTCAACTAGTAAAAAAATTTCAGGAGTTGAAAGTCTTTTAAAAGATGTTGAATTGAAAACAAGCGAAATAGAAAAAGAAGCAAAAAAAGTTTCATCTATTCAAAACCAATTAAATTATTTAACAAGCGAATTAAGCAATGTAAAAAAAGAAAACGAAAATTTAAAAAAAGAAGTTAATTCATTAAAAGAAAACAATCAAAACCCTGTGGAAAAAGTTATTTCAGCAGTAAACAAAGTAATTAATCCTGGCTCTCAAACACCTCCAACAGCCCAAGTAACAAGCGAATCATTTCCAGTTAATGGATTATTTATTCCAGTTCTAGCATTAATTGTCGTAGTAGTATTATTATTTGCAATAATTAATCAAGAAAGAATAAATGATTTTTCCAAAAATCTTTTCCAAAAAAAGTCAAATGATTTATATGGAGAAGACTTGTACACTAATGAAAAAAGCGAAGAAGAAGTGCCTGTAAAAAAAGGAAAATGGGCAGCGGATAAAGAACCTGTTTTTTCAGATGCAACTAAAGAAAAAGAAAGGAAAAAATTCTTTTTCAGTGCATTAATTAAAAAAGATAAAAAATAAGTTTTGAAAACCTTTTTCTACAAATGCAGGAGACAGGAATCGAACCTGCTAAGGCACTAAGCCAACAGCTCCTAAAGCTGCCCCGTTATCCAATTCGGTACTCCTGCAAAAGAAAACCAACACCATTGTATTTTATATTAAAACTAAAACCGTAATAACATCTAGTATATATTTTATTTATCCACTCATCTTTTTTAACCTTTATACCACAATCCTCAAGCAAACCTGACACTTGATCTCTAAACAAAACAGATGCTGTTGTCAAACCAAGACCTTCACTTCTTTTTCCGCCATCAGAGTCAAAAACTCCTTTTAAAAAAGCTTTTTTTATTGCAAGTGAAGAGTTTCTAACAATTTTTGGAACTATAATTATATCGGATTTTTTACCCTGGGAATTTCAAAAAATTTATTAAAAAATTCTTCATTATTCGAATGTAATTTTACTAAATCAAATGTCATGCCAAAGTAAACATGTTTTTATTTAAGTTGCTTTTGAAAGTAAATTTCCTCTGAAACAAAAATTATTTGTGCTTGGCAAGCAAGAAATCAGCTAATTTGTCGAATGCTTTTTGTCTGTGACTGATTTCAGATTGTTCTTTTAATGAAATATCCACTAAAGGCTTGTTCATGCCACCAGGAATAAAGAGGTTATTGTAGGGATAAAATTTTGAAAACTTTTCCATGGATAAAACTTTTTCTGAAATCATTCCATGTAACTCGCCTGCAAAAGAATGAAATTTTTTTCCATTCTCGGTATAACAACAAACTGCTTTTGCATATGCATCCCTTTTTTTGCCTTCAAGTAATTTAAGAATTCCTTCATAACCTAAACAACCAAAAACCCATTTAGGTCTTACGCCAGGAAAATTCTTGAAAGCATTAAAAAACCATCCAGTATCATCTACAACTAAAGGTTTTTTTAGTTGTTGAAATGCGTGCAAGGCTTTGTAATTAGCTATTTCTTCTAAAGAATCAAAATCAGGTTCAATTAGTGAAAGTTTTTCTTGAACAACTGAAATTCCATGTCTGCCAAGAATGTGTTGCACTTCTTCAAACTTTGCGTTATTCGTTGTAACAAAAATTAATTCCATTTAGATCACAGATAAATAAAAAAGAAAAGAAAAAGAATAAAAAATTAAGGAAACCAAAAATACTTCACTTTAATTTAATTAGTCAAAATTGAAGCATTTTTTGTGCGAGGAAACTTTAATCCTCTCTTTACAATACTCACTTGTTTTTCTTTTATGTTAAAAGTGTTTCCAATTATTTGAATTGTTTTATTGACGTCAAATTCTTTGCAGGAAAAAACGTCAAGGAAAATAATTCCTTGTTCAGGATAGGTGTGAACAGATATATGGCTTTCAGCAATTATCACTATTCCAGTAATTCCCCATTCATTTGGAATTTTCCCCCAATTATATTTGATTACATATGGAGGAATTAGTTTAGTCATTCCAATTTGTGCAGGCAAATCAGTTAAAAATTTGTGAATCAATTCAAAATCAACTAATTTTTTTTTATCACAATTATAGCCATCAATTGTTAAATGTGGGCCATACCCACAAGGTGGCTCCAAATCATTAGAAATAAATTCTACTGCATAAGTAGACCTGTTTTTAGTTTTAGTTATAGTTCTTCCATTCATGAAATACATCTTTCTCCTTTTACAAATTTTTGAAAAAATTTGTTTAATAAATATATTAGATATGTTTTTGTTTAAAAACTTTTTGTTAAAATTTTAAATTTTAACAAAAAAAATAAGTTTTCAAGAAAATTTTTTCTTAAACGTATTTAAATCTAGTTCAGTTACTATTGAAAGAGGTTGCGGTAAAGCATTTAATTTAAACCAACCAATTTCAGAACACTTTAATGGTTCTAAAATTTTTGGTTGCCCGCTTTTTAGTTTTGCAAGAAAAGTTGTTGCAACCCAATGCTGTTTTTCTTCTGAAATAATGTGATTTGCAACATGCAAAACTTTTTCCAAAGAAATTTCAATTCCATATTCTTCTCTGAATTCCCTTTTACATGCTTCTTCAAGCGATTCATTGAAGTGAACTGCTCCACCTGGAAACTCCCATTTTCCTTTTTCATTTTTTGCTTTTTCTCCGCGTTTTGAGAGAAACACTTCACCTTTTTCATTGAATAAAACTGCTCCTACCGATACTCCAATAAAATCTTTTCCTGCTCTTCTATGCATTAAAAACCTCTTTAAATAATAATTCAAATGATTATTTAACTGATAATTATTCAAATTTTCTTACCCTGTAACTACCTAATTTGACAATCGATAAAGAGTTTGATAAATTCTCTAAACCAACTATTGTAATAAAATCTTTTAACACTTGTGTGACAGAGTTAGCTTTGAAGTCATGAGGAAGACGCAAAACAATAATGCCGTAATGAGATTTTGGAGGAAATAGCACAGGATTTCCAAATTCCAAGTCTTTTGTAACAAGAATGCTTTTTGTCTTAATTGCATGACGTATAATTTCTTTGTCTTCTGCTCTGCCTAGCCCAATATCTCTTGCATGCCCTGCTTCTAATTTGAGTTCTCTAAATAGTTCAAGAACTGAATAGGGAATGTTTGCATCAAGAAAGAATTTCATCCTTTAACCTTCAACGTTCCAACAAGTTCCTCGGAAACTATTTCAGTAGCATATTTGAGTACGGCTAGTATGCCTTCTTTTTTTATGCCGTATTCTTTTTCAACCTCTTGAAAGTTCATACCACTAGCCAAGGCACCTAAAACCTCGTCAACGGTTACCCTGGTTCCTTTAATTACAGGTTTTCCAAATCTTACTTTCTTGTCAACAACAATTGTCTTCAGCAAATCCTTCTTCATAAAATAACTCCTCACTTCTAATATTTAAACATTCTCTTAAAAAAAATTCATGACTAAATTTCATATAGAACAAAATCTTTTCCTGGAAGCATTTTTTCATTCACAAAAACTTTTTGCAGCGTAAAAAATATAAACAAGTTTGAGCTTTATATTCAAGGGAGTTAATGGGAGAATTGGAAGCACTAACAAAAGAAAAAAAAATTGAATCTATTTCTATTCTTGAAAAACTTGAACAGCAACTTAATTTGGCTTTAACTTTTGATGACGTATTGCTTGTTCCAAAAAAATCCGTAGTGTTTTCACGGAAAGACACTGATATTAGTTCAAGGCTTTCAAAAAATATTTCTTTAACAATGCCAATAATTGCAGCAAACATGGATACTGTTTGCGAGAGTCAAATGGCTATTGCAATGGCTCAAGAAGGCGGAATAGGATTTATTCATAGATTTATGAGCATTGAACAACAAGTTGAAGAAGTATTAAAAGTTAAAAGAGCTGAAAGTTATTTAATTGAAGATCCAATAACTATTAGTCAAACTGCTTTATTGAAGGACGCATTTAAAGTCATGGAGAAAAATAGTGTTTCAAGTTTACTTGTTTTAAATCCTAGAGAAAAGCTTGTCGGAATTTTAACTCATAGAGATGTAATGTTTGAAGACGATTATTCAAAGCCTGTAACAGAGGTAATGACTAAAGAAAATGAATTAATTACTGCGCCAGTAGGAACAACTATTGATGAAGCAAAAAAAATTCTGCAAAAACATAAAATTGAAAAACTTCCTTTAGTGGATGAAGAAGGAATAATTAAAGGATTAATTACTGCTAAAGACATTTTTAAGAAAACTTCTTTTCCTTGGAGTTCAACTGACAAGAAAGGAAAATTAAGGGTTGCAGCAGCAATTGGAGTAAAACACGATTTTTTAGAACGCGCAGAAAAATTATTGCATGTAGGAGTAGATGCATTAGTAGTGGATATTGCTCACGGACACTCTGTTTTAGCTTTAAAAGCTATTAGAGAAATTAGAGACAAATTAGGAGATGTAGAATTAATTGCTGGAAACATTGCAACAGAAGAAGGAGCAAAAGAATTAATTGAAGCAGGAGTAGATGCAGTGAAATGCGGTGTTGGCCCTGGAAGTACTTGCACTACAAGAATTGTAACAGGTTGTGGAATGCCACAATTAACTGCAATTAAAAACGTGGTTAAAGGCGCTTCAAAATACGATATTCCAGTAATAGCTGATGGGGGAATAAAGGCTTCAGGAGACATTACAAAGGCTCTTGCATTAGGGGCTTCAACTGTAATGATTGGAGGATTGTTTGCTGGAACAGATGAAAGCCCTGGAATTCCAATTGTAAGAAACAACGCTAAATACAAGATTTGCAGGGGAATGGCTTCTTTTACTGCTTCAATTGATAGAAGACAAAACGAAAAAGTTAGTGGAAGAGACTCAAATTTAAGTGAAGTTGTTCCGGAAGGCGTTGAAGCAATAGTTCCCTACAGAGGAAGCGTTAAAGACATCTTAAAACAATTAGTTGGAGGACTTAGATCAGGAATAAGTTATTGCGGGGCAACAAATTTATTTGAATTAAAGCAAAACGCTGAATTTGTTTTCATTACAAATTCTGGAATGATTGAATCAAAATCTCACGATAATCAACAAATCTAGTTTTGGCATGCAGACATAATAATCTTTAAATAGTTTTTCTTTCTCTTTCATATAAATAATTTTCTTTTTGGGAAAAAATATGAGTCAAGAATTTGATGTAATAATTGTAGGCGGAGGGCCTGGGGGCTCGAGTTCTGCAGCATTTTTATCAAAAAAAGGTTTCAAGGTTTTATTGCTTGAAAAAGCCAAGTTTCCAAGAGACAAGACTTGTGGAGATGCTATTTCTGGGAAAAGCACTTCACTGTTAAGAGCATTGGGAATTCAAGAACAAATTTATGAAAAACCTCATGCAGAAATTCATGGAGTAACTTTTTCTTCTCCAAGCGGAGCAGTAGTTGACATTACATTTGATACAGCTAAAGGGCAAAGAAAGGGAACAGGATTTGTTTGCAGAAGATATGTATACGATAATATGTTGTTTGAAAACGCTAAAAAACAAGAAAATGTTACAGTTAAAGAACAATTTATGGTTACAGATTTAATTCAAGAAAAAGGCTTTGTGAAAGGAGTTAAAGGAATGAATTTGATTTCAAAAAAGCTTTTTGAATTCAAAGCAAAAATGGTTATAGGAGCAGACGGAGCAACTTCAATTATTGCAACAAAACTTGGATTAAATAAAATTGATCCATTGCATCAAGTAATTGCAATTCGCGCTTATTACAATGGAATAGCTGACATGAAAGACAATATTGAAATTCATTTCATTGAAGATGTAATGCCAGGATATTTTTGGATTTTTCCATTAGAAAAAGGTTTAGCAAATGTAGGAGTTGGAATGATTACTAAAGACGTGAAAGAACGAAGCACTAATTTAGAGAAATCAATGTTTAAAGCAATTCAAGAAAACCCTTTATTTATTGACAGATTTAAAAACGCAAAACTATTAGGAGAAGTAGAAAAATGGAGTACTCCACTAGAACAACATGATTTAAATGTTCAAGGCGGAAACAATGTAAAAGGATGGACTCTTCCATTGGGTTCAACTAAAAGAAAATGTTATGGAAACGGATTTATTTTAGTTGGAGATGCAGCTTCATTAATTGATCCTTTTTCAGGAGAAGGAATTGGAAATGCAATGCTTTCAGCAAAAATTGGCGCAGAAGTAATTGAAAAAGCCTTCATTAAAAACGATTTCAGTGAAGAATTCTTTAAACAATACTCTGAAATTTTGTGGGCAGAGATTGGCCCAGAATTAAAAACCAGTTACTTGCTTCAAAAAATTGGAAGAATCAAACCATTACTAAACCTTGTAATAGGAAAAGCAGCTAAATCAAAAGAAATCAAAGAAACTCTTTCAGGAATGCTGGCAAATGAAAACGCAAAAAAAGCCTTTGTTTCTCCAATGTTTTACTTAAAACTACTTTTCGCTTAACTAAAAATTCACAGTAAAGAATTAATAATTCTTAAAGCAAATAAGTTTATGATTTCATTAATTTATTTATTTTGCTGCTAGAATGAAATCGTTTTCACTTAAGCCTTTAATTGCATGAGTAAATAATGTGAGTTTTAATTTGTTCCAAGAAATTTGAATATCTGGATTATGACCTTTTTTTTCTGCAAGCTTTGCAACCTTGTTTACAAAAAAAAATGTTTTCTTTAAAGTTTTTAAATTTAAATTCGCGAACAAGGAGCTTATTGGCATTTAAATTCCATTCAGGAGTTTCATGCAAAAACCTTTTTTCCTGCATTTGAGTTAAAGGATGAACTCCTCTTTCACATGGAATGCATTTTTTTTCAAGTAAATTCATTGTTTTTTACCTTAGACTTTTTTTCTTTTTTAGTTTTAGGTTTCTCAACTTGTTTTACTTCAACTAGTTTTTCGCCGAGCAATTCACTTACTTTTGCATTAACTTTTTTCCAAAAAACTTTTTCTTCATCTGTTTTTCCTGCTTCATCTTCTTTTCCTTCGTTTTGCAATGCTTTAGCAAGAGTTGCGCGAAGTTGAGCTGGCCTGGAATAAGGTGCAATAATTGAAACAGTGTCCAACATTTTTCCTAACTCATAAGCTGCTTCTACTAAGCCTTCTCCAATTGAAGGTTCTTCACTTGAAACTTGTTTTACTTCTCTAGAAGATATTTGAGGATAGCGAAGAATTACGTTAAAGCCAATTGAATCTAAATCACTTGGCTGACCATTTGGAACTTTAATCCAAACCTCTGCACCTTTTTCTAATCCTGCTTTGGGTTTGCGGTGAAAACGAATAACATAGTCTAGATTTGTTTTCAAGTAATCATCAATTAAAGAGTTTGCAAGTTTGAAAACAAATTCATTCATTTCAGGTTTTGCATTAAAGTTTTTTTGCTGTAAAGCAAGCAATAAATTTTTTTTAGTTATTTTTCCATTAAATTTTGAAAGCCAGTCTTCTTTAGGAATTTCTTCCAATCTTTTCTCGGATTTAGCTGTTACTGCTACACAGCATAAAACTTTTCCTACTTGATCGTTTGAATTAAATGTCCCGTTTCCTGTTACCCCATTCCATGTTTCAACCCAGGTTTCTTGTTTACCAATTTTTTCAAAATGAGAATTTTTAACTCTTAAAGTAGAAATAGTTCCAACTAATTCGCCTTGCTTGAATGCAGCAATTACATATCCATTTGCTGCTCTTTCGCGAAACTTGTTTACATTAGTTAATAAGATTTCTCCCCATTGCTCGTTTTCAAGATTTGTTGCCTTGCGCAAGTTTTCTTCATCGTCTTTACTTAAAAGCTTGAATTCAAGTAAGCCTCGTTTTAAATGAAATTTTTCAATTAATTCTTTTTCAGCCATTTCAATACCTCAATAAAACTTTTTAAGAAAAAGTTTGCAACTTTTTTTGCAAGCCTTTTTTGCAAGCCTTTTTTGCAAGCCTTTTTTTTGCAAGCTTTTTTCTAAAAAGCTTTTAAACAACTTTTTCTTCTTTTAATTTTTTAATTTCGTTTTCATTAAACCCCAGAGAAGTTAAAATTTCTTCAGTGTGTTGCCCTAAAATTGGTGGAGGCATTTCAATTGCTCCAGGGGTTTCTGAAAACTTTATTGGAATTCCTGTAACCTTTAATTTAAAGCCTTTTGAATGAGTTAATTCTTGAACCATTTCTCTTGCAAGAATTTGAGGATGAGTTAAAACCTTGTCAACTGAAAGAATTGGGCCAAAAGGAATTCCTTTTTCATCTAAAAGTTTTCCCCATTCTTCAACGGTTTTTTTAATTAAAATATTTTGAATTAGGGGAAACAATTCATTTCTGTTTTTCACTCTTGATTCATTTGATGCAAATCTTGAATCATTTTTTTCTTTTTCTAGGCCAGTTAACTCGCAGAAAAGCTGCCATAATTTGTCGTTACCAATTGCAAGATTTAAGTATCCGTCTTTTGTTTGAAATGTTTCATAAGGACAAATGCTTGGATGTTGATTGCCTTTTCTTTTAGGAGTTTCTCCTGTAGCAAAAAATTTTCCTGCTTGATAGGTTAACAAGGATACTTGTCCATCCAATAAACTTACATCAATTTTTTGCCCTTTTTTTGTTTTCTGGCGAGCAATCAAAGCTAATAAAATTCCTTGAAAGGCATAAATTCCTGCAAGAATATCTGCAATAGAAGTACCCATTTTAAATGGCGGGCCTTGCGGATCTCCAGTTAAATCCATTAAACCACTCATTCCTTGAATTGCTAAATCATATCCAGGGTTTTCAGATAAAGGCCCTGTATGTCCAAACCCAGAAATTGAAGCATAAATTATTTTTGAATTTAATTTGTGAACTTCTTCAAAACTTAAGCCAATGCTTTCCATGTAACCTGGACGAAAGTTTTCAATTAATACATCAGATTTTTTAATTAATTTTTTTAAAATCTCTAAAGATTTTTCGTGTTTGAAATTCAATGAAATACTTTTCTTGTTGCGGTTTACGCTCATGAAATAAGTTGATTCTCCTTCAATGAATGGCGGGCCAAAAGCTCTTGAATCATCTCCTGTTTCTGGGCGTTCAACCTTAATTACTTCTGCACCCATGTCCGCCAACCACATGGAACAATACGGCCCAGCAAGAATTCTGCTTAAGTCTAAAACTTTTAATCCATCTAAAGGCTTCAATTAATCACCTTAGAACAAAGAATAATTAAATCACTGAAAAAAGCATTAAAAAGCCATGCATACAACAATTAACGAAAAAAGAAACCAACTAAAAATAATTTGTGAAAAATAATTTTTGTTTAATTTAATAGCATTCTTTCTTCAACTCTTGAAGCTAAAAAAATTATGACAACAATTACGCCTGTAAAAAGCAAAGTTAAATCTTGATTGAAATCCAATCCAAATCCAATTAAAGGATAAATAATTACAAGAGTTAGAGATCTAATCATTGCAATAACAGAGTTAATTGTAGCTCTTCTTTCACTTGAAATAAATTGATTTGCATAATGAGTCATTAAACCAATTCTTAAATCTCTAGCAATCTTGATTACAAAAATTAGGAATACTAAAAGTATAATTGAATTAGTTAACCCTGCAAGTAAATAACCTATTCCAACAATTAATGCAAAAAAGGTTAACAAATTTTTTTTAGTGAAAAAATTTTCAATTCTGGAAAGAAAAAAAGTTGAAATAAAGGCAAGTAAATTCATTCCAGCTGCAATAAAACCCCAAAAAATTAATTCAAGTGCTCCTTTCTGCAATAAAACAGGGTAAAACCAGAAAAGCAAATGACTTAACCCCATAAACAATCCAGCATCTAATGCAACGATCCAAAGAATTTTATTTTCCCTTAAATATTTCAAGGCAAACTTGAATGAATGAAAATAATTTTCATGCAAAAAAATTCTTTTCGGTTCAACTAAAGTGAAAGCAAGAACTGCGCCTAAAAAGAAAATAATTGAATTCAAAAGTAAAGGCAAACTTAAACCATAATTTGCAGCAATAATTGACCCAATTGGAGCAAATAAAACAATTCCAATTCCTCCAACAGCAGTATAAGTTGTTAAAACTTTTTTAGATTTTTTTTCTTGTCCTAATTCTTTCAAGGAATCAAAAATTAAAGCAGCATCCGCTCCACTGATGAATGAAAAACCTATTGCAAAAAAAATTTCAGCTAAAATGAAAACAAAATAATTTGCAGAAGACCCATAAATAAATGCCGCCAAAGAAGAGGTCAAAAACCCTAACATTATTGAATGCTTTCTACCAATTTTGTCTGCAATTATGCCTGTTGGAACCTCTAATAATAAAACGCATGCAAAAAAAATTGCTTGTAAAAACATTATTTGAAAAAAATTAATTTTTCCAATTTCTAAATAAAATGGAATTAATATTGCTCCAAACAAGTGAGCCAAACGAAGAACATGCACTAAATACATTTTCCATTCATTTGCTTGCAATGAAAAAAAGGATTGAATTAAATTCATGTAATCACATGGCATTAGGATTTTAACTAATTAAATGCAAATATTAAAATAACAGTAATTAATTAAATATATCAAATGAATTTTTACATGAGTTTAGGCATAATTTTCTTTGGAATAAATCTCATTTTATTAGGATGCATTCAACCTCCAATTGAAAGCATTTCATATTATGAATTAGTTAAAGAAGATCCTCTTTGTTCAAACAACGAATGTTCATCTGAATACATTGTTTTTTCAAATGGATTGGTTTTTGAAAAACTAAATAAATCAACAAACTTAAAAGCTGGAAAAACATTTATTGGAACAGCCCCTCAAGATAAAGTTCAAGAAGTAATGGATTTTGTGAAAAACAATATTCCAAATTCTTTTGAAGAAGGATGTGATAACTGTCAAGTATATCATGTATTCTATCACAATGGAATTCAAACCAAAGTTTATTCTAATTCTATTGAAAAATCGGTAAAAGAAGTAAAAGAATTGGAAACCAAAACTCAAGAATTAATTAAATCTGCAGAAGCAAAAGAAAAATTATTGTTTAAGATAGTATTTTTAAGAAAAACTTTACCTTACAAAGATTTACATCTGTTTGGAGACGGAACAGCTTTACTTGAAGACTTTGGAGAGAAAAATGGAGAGCTTTTAGCAGCAAAAATTTATTCAATTGATGGAACAAAAGTAAAAAAATTTGAAACTCTTTTAACGGAAAAATTTTTTTCAGAAAAAGACTCATTTAATGGTTGCGTAGAAAAAGGATTTAATTATGGATATGTTGAGGCATTAAAAGGTGACAAATATAATTTGGTTCAAACATGTGGAAATGGAGAAAACGACGCAGATAAATTATTTAATGAATTAATAAAAGAGGTTAGGTGAAAAAATGAGTAAACGGAATTACTTATTGATTTTATTATTTTTAATAATTTTAATTCAACACACCTTTGCAATTGCAATTGTTGCTCCAACTGTTTACATAGTAACTCTTTCAATTACAGCCTTTATCGCAAATATATTAATTTCTTTAACTGCCTGGACTGCAATAAATGGATTTACATCAAAAACTTATGCTGGAAAAAAGCTTTCAGAAATTCTTTCATTCATTTTTTCAGGAGTAAAAAATTCAATTATTTACGTTTTTTCACTTGCAATTGTTTTAATATTCATTAAACCACTTGATTTAGAAAGCTCTATTGCAATTGGAATTCTTTCAAGCGTGATTGCATTTGGTTTATTTCTTTTAGTGGATTCAAAAAAAATTATTTTAAGTGATTCAAAAGCTCGAATTCAAATTATTCAATCAGTTTTATTTTTTATAATTTTTATTTTTATTACTTCAAGTGCGTCAATATTTTTAGCTTTAGAAACAAAGCTTCTTACGACAAAAGAACCAATTAAGGAAACACAAATTATTCAAGTATTGTCTCAACCAATTTCTCCATTAACAGATGCATTTGAATCAATCACTGAAAAATCAGTTTCAAAACCCCCGACTGAATCAGCCATTAAAAAAATTGAAGAACCAACGCAAGACATTGGACAAAGTTTGTGGATTCAACCTATGAATTCAGAAAAATGCAAAGTTGAAATTGCGAATCAAGTTTTCTCAATCAATCCAAAATTTGAATGTTTTTCAAAATCAAATTTAACTGAAAAAACGTTTTGTCCAGTTGAAATTAAAAGAAGCGAAATAAGTTTATTGAATGGAATTGCACAAGTAAAAGAAAGTGGTTCTTGTAGCGGAGAAGCTGAAATAACTTTGAGCAACACTGGTTTTACTGCAGTAAAGATATTAAAGTGAATTAAATTGAATGAATTAAAGCTTTTTGAAAAGGATTTGCAAAACATTTTACAAGAAAATAACATTTTTAGTAGTGAAGCAATTGTTTTAAAACAAAACGAAAACTCTGACTTAATTCCAATTGCAAAAACCTCAAGCAAGGAATTTCTTGAAGAAATATTTTCTTCAAAGGGCCCTTTTTGGACCGTTTATTCAAATCTTGGGTTTGGGATTCCGCCATCTAATTCAAAATATTTAAATTTTGTTGGAAATAAAGTTTTCTTTTGCAAAAATGTTGAAAAAAAATTTTTTAATTTCATTGGGTTAGAGAAAAAAATAATTTTAAAAAATAATAAAATAAAGGAAGAAATAAGATTTAATTTAATTAATTTAATATTTTTACTTCTAACTCCAATTGAATTAATTAAACAATTTTTTTCAAATTTAACTTCAATATTAAAAATTAATGAAAAATTGGATGAATTCATCGAGTTTTCAATTAAATCAAAAAATTACTGGAATGAAAATAAAGCAAAAAAATTTTCAAACCCGGTTTTAATTGCTTCAGAAGCATTAAACAATTCATTAAAGGCAATGGAGTATTCATTTTATTCTTCTTTTGCATTGCATTTAAAAATTAAATTAAAAAATTCAAAAGCATGGAAAGAATGTGAATTAGAAGAACTTGAAAAAATCTTGAAAGAAGACTCAAAAAAATTGAGTGAAAAAACTCAACAATATGGGTTTTATTCTACATCGCCTTACGATATTTCCCTTCCAAGGCTTTCCGAAAATCCTTACAATATAATTGAATATGGAATTCAAACAACTCCTCAAAACCCTGCAATTAAGTGGAGAGAAAATTGTAAATTTTTGGCTGCAAGATATTTAGACATTCAAAGAAAAGCTTATCTTCAAATAGGAAATGAAAGTGGTTTAAAGGATTTAGTGTTCTTCTTAACAACTAGTGAATTAAATGAATTGAAAAACAATTTTGAAGAACTTAAAAAAATTGCTATTGAAAGAAAAACAAATTATGATTTAACAATTAAAAGTAATTTATCAAAAGAAATTATTTATTTTAAAGAATGGATTTTAACAAATTTAAATAAATCACAAGAAATTATGGGAGAAAGTGTTGGAAGTCCTTTAATTGTTCAAGGCAAAATTGTTTGCATAAATTCTTTCAAAGACTTTAACAAAGACGTAAATGAAAAAATAATTGTTTCAAGCACCTTAAACTCTGAACTAGTTACATTGTATGGAAAAATTAAAGGAATTATTAGCGAAGGCGGCGGACAATTAGCTCATGCAGCAATTGTTGCAAGAGAACAAAAAATGCCTTGCATTGTTCAAGTTAAAAATTTTGAAAAATTAAAAGAAGGACAAAAAGTTGAGTTAAATGGAGAAACTGGAGAAATAAAAATAGTGAATTAAGGAGTTGAAAAACGAGCAAAACTCCAAGGAACATTAAATGCTTTGCAGTGAATTGAAACAGAATTAAATTCAGAAATATTTGTTTCAGCAGGAAGCTCATAAACTTGTTTTCCTTTAATGCTTTTCAATTTTCCTAATTCAATTCCAACTTTAATGTCTTCTCTAGTTGTTTTCTCGGAATTCTTTGTTAAATACACTACTAAATCAGGGCCATTTGGAGTGGAAAAATCTTCTTCAAAAACAATTGAATATTTTTCTCCTTCTTTTTGCAGTGAAGCTTTTCCTGAAGTCATGTAATTAATATTTTCAAATTGGCCTGATTTAACTGTTACAGCTTTAAAAGAAGAATCTTCTTTGACTGTTTCAGTGGAAGTAAAAGGACTTACAACTCCTTCCTTCATTAATTTTTTCATTTCTTCAACAGCTGTTTCCATTGGCAAATCTTTTGGCTTTGAATCAATCATTTTTTGAAATTCTTCTTTGCTTAAAACCTTTGAATCAGAACCCAAATTAGAGGGAGAATCTTTTGCTTTTCCGGATTTTAATGCATTACTCCAATTAGTTGTTATTGTAGGAAAACTAAAGTAAAACAAAACTAATGCAAACAAAATAATTATTACTCCAACAACTGTTCCAAGTGACTTGAATTGTTTTTTTTGAATAGTTTTAAAGAAAGCAATTAATTCAAACAAGAAAACTAATAAAGTAATTAAAAGCACTAATCCTCCAGCTAAATTAAAAAGAAGTGAAGGATTAATTATTCCAAAATGTAAAACCGAAAAAATAAATGCGAAATAAACTAATCTGTGAAGCAATTGCCAATTCTTAAAACCTAAAACTTTGAATTGCATAAAGTCATTTGAAGTTAAAAACATTAAAAAGAAAATAAACATTGCAATTGCACCCCAAATAATTGGATTTTGAAATGGATTCAAATCTTGATAAGGAGCTAAAAAGTTTCCACCAAAATAGGTTCGAATTACTGTATTAACGTGAAGAAAAATAAAAATAAATCCCCAAATTCCAAACATTCTTCTATGTTGAACAAAATTAAATTGAGGAAAAAGCTTTGCAACAGGGCCAAGCAATAAAGCTATTCCAATCAAGGTTACTCCAGTTAAGGCAGCTCCCCTCAAAATAGATGCATCCAAATTTGAAGGGGTGATTAAGAAAAAATATTGATATGCAATTTCTATTGCGCCGAAAAGAATTGCAAGAAAACTAAAAAAAGCCATGCATTTATATACTTGAATTCTTTCCGGACTAAAAACGTTTTCAAGAAAAGATTTTTTTGGTTGAGAAACTGGTTGAGAAACTTCTTCAGGCATTCAAAAAATATACAGAAAA
Source organism: uncultured archaeon (assembly GCA_964373795.1). Lineage (GTDB taxonomy): Archaea > Iainarchaeota > Iainarchaeia > Iainarchaeales > DATDZZ01 > CAYJVY01. The sequence continues at coordinate 131,618 of CAYJVY010000002.1, forward strand.
AAATATATAAAACAATTCCAAAGCCAAGTGTTTGATTTTATTCCGTGCCACCTAATTTCATTAAACTCATAATGTCTTGAAGGGATAAAATTATGTTTGGAACTTGAGTTAATGGTTCAACTTTTACTTGTCCAGTGAAAATTCCTAAAATAATTTGAGTAAACATTTTAATTGGAATACTCACATCATTAAAGCTTGGAGGTCTAAAACCTTCTTCTTCCCAGTAAGGTTTTATTTCTTGTTCTCCTTCAACTTCTTTAATTATTGTGGACAAGAGGTTGTAAAAATAATCAAATTCAACTAAAACTGTTACACTTAAATTATCTAGAGAAGTTGTTTCATCAATTGCTTTTACTTGAATTAATTTTTCTTTATCAACTGTGAAAAGCATTCCGGATACAAGTTCTTCTTTATCCGCTATTTTAATTGCAATTCTTGCCTGTCCACCAAACCTGTCACTAATTCTATTCACTAAACCAACAACTTCTGGAACTTGCCTCATTAACTCTATGTCTTCAGGAGTAGGACCTTTAATTTCTCGTTTGAATTCTTCTGCAATCATTTTCTTAAATTCTTCCTTTGAAGGAAAAAACCATGTTTTCATGTAAGGACTTAAAACATTTAATTTTTTGTTTTTGCCTTCACTGAAAAAAGTTGTTTCAGAAAATTTTTCAAAAAATCGAACTTTTCCATTAGATGATTCAAATTCAAAGCTTAAAAGTTGTGCTTCTGAAGGCCATTCAGTTTTTCCCAAGCAATTTAAGTTTCTAGCAATTTTATCAGTGTTTTGCAAAAAGCTTTCATAAACAAATCTAATTGATTCTCCGTGAAAACGAAATTGGTTTGGATTTTTTTCAACCAACTCTGAAAAAAACCATGAACTAAAATCATTATTCAATGAATTCTGTAATTCAATTCTTTCCTGAACTGCATCTTTTAATTCTTTTTCACACCAAGAATTATTTAACTGTAAATCTGATTGTTGTCTGAATTCATTAAATTTTTCAAATTCTTGTCCCCATCCATTAAACCAAATTCCTCCATGAAATTCTCCAGAAGTTTTCTTTCCACAGTTCCCACCCATTTCAAATTGCGAAATTGTTTCTGGCCAAGAATCTGATTTCACGCAACGAAAAGAAACAGTATTCCTTTTATCCTCAGAACATCTAGGAGAAGCACAATCTGAATCTGTTTCACAAGATTTTTGTTCACGCGATTCACAGCCATTCAACCAATCCCCATCAACATCAAACCATCCTTGCTGACATTGACACCAACCTCTTTCTGAATTACATAATTGATTTGCATTACACTTAATGTTTTCACAAGAAGGAGGCAAGGGTTCACTAACTAAACTATCAAGAGCGGTTATAAAAGAAGTAATAGGCAAAAAAGATGCAACTCCATTTAATTTTGAATCTACTAAAAGATTTGCATCTCTTAAAGCATTTTCATCCTTAACTGGAACTGGTTTGTTTTTATCCATTGATTCTCCAGGGAGAGGAGGTTGAATTGGTTTAGTTGGCTGAGAAGGTTGAATTTCTCCCTTGCATTGACAAGATTCTCCATCCAAGTATTGTCCTTCAAGGCAATTTATTTGAGGACATTCACAGTTAAACGTTTGAGGATCAACTATGCGAGGAGAGTCACATTTCCAGTTTCCTTTATCGTAATTGCATTTCACGCATTCAGGGTAAAGGGAGTTACATTGATTGTCTAAATTATTATTTAAAACCTGATTTAAACAAGAATTCCATTGCTTGCAGGATTTTCTGCAACCACCTCCATAAAATTCATCTTGACAGTCATAACAAGGATCACAAACACTTGAACATTTTGATTCATTGCAATTATTACAAGTACTGCAAACGCTTTCACATGCTTGAGGATTATTTGGATTTGCTTCATTGCATTGCGAACAAGCATCGCATTCAGTTTTACATTGAGTTCCAGAGCAATTCCAACAACCATTTTCTCCTCCACAAGTTTTTTCACAAAGCCTTCCACAGTCCTTAAAATCAACACAATCAGGATCCTCACAATCTCTAAATCCGTCGTCATCGTTATCTAATTCATCTTTACAAAAAGAATTTTTTTCATTTCCACCTAAAGCTGAAATACATTCAGCATTTTTACAAGAATTTTCTTGTCCACAAAATTCTTCTTTGGATTGACAATAAGAATTAGTTCTTTGAATTTCATTCTTAAATAATTCACGTCTATAATTTGTTTGCGAAATTTTTTCCTTCTTAAAATCAGAAGTGAATTCATTAAAAAGTTGTTCAAATCGAGCAGTTAAATCTGTTACAGTTAAACTTGACTGCAAGTCTTCTCTGTTAACGCGTTCGGTTAAAGCATTAACAATGTTTTCTAATTCAATTCTTTTAACTCCAAGGCTTCCGCCTTCAACATGTCTTGCAGCATTAGATTTTATGTCGTGCAATATATTTCGCATGCGTTTTAATAGTTCTTCATCGCTTAAGTCCTCCAAATTTTCTCTTTCAAAAGGAAATTCAAATTCCATTGGCTTTGAAAACCTAAAATCCAAGTAAGTATTAAATCCATGCCATTGCTGTGAAAGATTTTCATTTAAAACCCAATAAATTACTCCTTCATCTGATTCAAACAAAACTCCTCTCCATTCAAGTTGTTCTTCTACTCCAGAAGATTTTTCAAAAAAGCTTGTCATTAATTTTTCACAAGAATCCTTATTTTTCCACAAAAAATCATTTAAAACTCTTTGATAATTAGCTGTCTTTGAAGCTAAGGATTGCAAGTCTTCTTCGCGTTTTGAAGAAAGATAAGAGTAAAGCGAATTATTAATGTCTTGCAGTAATTGTTTTGCATTAATCTCTTCTTCAGCTGTTTTAAACTGCATTTGAAAGTCAATCCAGTAAAATGCTTGAAGCGAATCCTTGTATTCAGCCATGTGAGGAAAAGCATTAAACATAATTCGAATTTTTTTGCCTTCAAAAATTGTTTTCTCCCATCTAGGCAAAGGATTTTTCACGCGAACAGATTTTTGAAGATTTTCAACCCAAACCCATTCCTCAGAACCAGTTGGCTGTCCAAAAACTTTTTGAACTTCTTCTGCGCTCCAACCACGAAAATTAAATTCATCTCGCCTTGACTCTTCTCTAAACAATGAATCAAGTTTTTCCCCTAATACTGCAACTCTCTTTAAATCCTCTTTAGCCAAAGCTTCACGAATTTGAGTTAAAAGCTTTAATGCTTCTTCATTGTTTTCAGCTTTGAACTCTGCTTCAATTTCATTCAATATTAAGTCAAGTTTTTTTAAATCCCTCTTCAAAAAAGCTTTTTCTGCTTCATCAAATAATGAAAAAAGTTTTTCATTTGAAGGAGGTTCTTCTACTACAACTTTTTGCTGGGAATAAAAATTCGCATAAAGTTTTTCTCTAAAAGAATTCATTAAAACCCTTAACTGTAAAAAAGTTAATTCCCCTGATTCATATCTTTCAGCCACAGAAATTAGTTCAGAAAAATTTGATTGCAAATCTTCATTTGATTGAGCAAAAACAGGAATAGAAAAAATCAAACAAAGAAATGCAAATACAAGGAAAAACCTTAAATGCATTAAAGTAATGCGTCTTTTAAAAATAAAAATCCTTCGATTGAAAAAACAAAGAATTTTAAACAATTTTTTACTCAAAGAATTTAATGAAGCAATTATTGAATTCAATTAATGAATTAAAGAATGGTTCGCAAAAACAAGTAATTCACTCCAGAATTAAAGAATTTGAAGAGTTTCAAGAAAAAAACATTGAAGAAATTTTTCAAGAACTCTGTTTCTGCATTCTAGCTGCAAACTTTAATGCTGAAAAAAGCATGAAAATTCAAAAAGAGTTAGGAAAACAGTTTCTAACTTTGCCTGAAAAAAAATTGGCAAAAAAATTGAAAGAACTTGGGCATAGATTTCCAAATACTAGAGGTAAATATATTGTTGAAGCACGTCAAGTGAAAAATTCATTGAAACAAAAATTAAAAAAAATTCAAAACGAAGCAGAACTTTTTAAATGATTTCTGAATCTATCTTTCTAATGGTCGAACGTTTGGTAAAGAATGCATTAAAGAAGCCTGCTTTGAAAAACGCATTGCCTGGTTTCATCAATGCAAAACTTGTTATTGATGAACTCGCAGAACATTCCGGTTTCTTGGGGTGGGGGTTTAAGAGAATTATGCTGCCGCTGGCCATTTTTTACGTGATTTTAGGCTTCCTGCTCGGAGAACACGTCCTGGGCTCGCTATTAATGGGAATTATTATTTTTCTTTATGCCAATTTTCTGCCGGATCTTGATACATTTTTTCAATTCACCAACAACAAGAATAATGAAGTTGGAACGGCAAAAAAGAGGATTGCCCTCTTCTTGGCTCCGCTGGTAATTTATTATATTTTATCAAGAAGGCAGAAAGGTTGGGGCCTGGGAAAGGACAAGCCATTTCACAACGTGAGGGCTCTTCTGGAGTTCAGCGTTTTCTTAATGATTCTTGGAAGCATACTTTATTTCTCATTTCTTAAAGCGTTTTTCTTCATGATCTTTGGTTTTAGCGGTTATTGCACTCACCTACTAATCGATGGAAAAATAAGCTGGATAAAAATAAAGAGAACACAAACCGCAAAAAATAAAATAAATGCGGATTTCTCAGAGTTGAGTTAAGTCATCACAACCTTTTTGCAAGCAAAAAGCTTGACCAAAAAGTTCAGCAGGTGTTAAACTTAGAGCATTACCACAAATTTGATGGGCGTTAGCAACGGTTTCAAAAACTCCCTGTTCCCCGCATTGTAAATGGAAAATAAATAGTTCATATTTTAACCGTTGCTCCGGCGGTCATCAACGAAGCTGGAAACGGCACGGAACAAAGCCGGAAAACAAACACAAATTCCACAAATTTTTCTTTACATTCACAAATTGTTCTTTATAAAGAGTCGAAGGACAAATAGGCAAAATGCTTGCGAAGGCTGGCATCAAATGTTACGCTGAAACGTAACAGATTTCCACCGGTTTTGTTACAGTTTTTCTTACCCTTTTGGCGAGGCGTATGAAACAGGCATTTGCAGCAAAAAGCGCTCATAAAAATCGTGTTTAATAGCCAAAAACAAGTGATGTTCTGTCACTATTGCCTGATTTTGACTAAAAGCATCCAATAAAAACATTAAACTAAACATTTTTATATACTTTTGTTTAGTATGATTATCTATGTTGCGGGATGATTTGGCATTGCAAAAACTTGAATTAGAAAAACGGTTAGCAGAACCCTACGTTGAACGCGAAGCGCAGTTCCGGAATTTGAATAGTGATTTGATTAAAGTAGTGATTGGCCCGCGTCGTGCCGGAAAGTCTTTTTTTGTAATTCACCAGTTACAAAAATTGGGACCGTTTGGTTACGTGAATTTGGACGATGAACAGTTGGCCAAGGTCGAGAATTTTAACGAGATTCTGGTGGCAGTGGATGAATTATATGGCTCGCCGCGCTATTTATTATTGGATGAAATTCAAAATTTTCCCCGTTGGGAGCTGCTGGCAAACCGGTTGCAGCGACAGGGCAGAAACTTGTTTTTGACAGGCAGCAACTCAAACCTATTAAGCAAAGAACTTGCAACTCATTTGACAGGGCGGCATACGCTGGCACACGTTTTTCCGTTTTCGTTCCGAGAAGTTCTGGGATTGGAAAAACGAGAACTAACAACCACTGAAAAAAAAGAAAAATTGCTGACCTATGCACAATATGGAGGCTTTCCAGAGCCGGTAGTTAAAAAAATGGATTTTGCGGATTACATTGCCCGCCTTTTTGATGCAGTGGTTTACAAGGACATTGTTTCACGATATAAAATAAGGCGCATTAAGACCCTGCAAGAAGCCGCGCGAATACTGTTTGCAAACATAGCAAAGGAATTCTCGTATACTTCACTGAAAAATTCGGTTCAACAGACAAGCGTCATCACACTCCAGCAATATGTCTCATACTTGGAAGAGGCATATGTTTTTTTTGGAGTCCCGCGTTTTTCCTTCAAAGTAAAAGAACATGAACGCTCCAACAAAAAAATATACTGTTTTGACAATGGCTTCATTTTCGCCAAGGCATTCAAAGCAAGTCCGGACTGGGGAAGACTGTTTGAAAACCTAGCCGCCATTGAGCTAAAAAAAGCAGAAATCGACGGAAAACTCGACTTTTATTATTGGAAAAACCCGCAGCACGAGGAAGTAGATTTCGTCATAAAAGGAGGCACAAAAATAATCCAATTAATTCAGGTCTGCTACGATGTTTCCGATTCCGAAACAAAAAAAAGAGAGATTCGCGCACTAATAAAAGCCAAACAGGAACTAAAATGCAACAACCTTTTGGTTCTTACAAACGATTATGAAGCTGAAGAATCGGCAGAATGGTTCGGAGAAAAAGCAAAAATAAAATTCATGCCGTTGTGGAAATGGCTCATAACAAAAGAAGACAGGTGACCACAAAAATGGAAAGCGTGGTCACCCAAACATTCTACAATCAATGTGGATAGAATATGAAGAAGCAATCTTTGATGGAAATTGAGAATTTTTACATACAAAGAGGTTATTATGGGGAAAGACTCAGGATGGCGCTGAAAAGAGACAAAGAGTACCAAAAACTGTTGAAGGAAAGAAGAAGAAAAATCAGTACACAAATTAAGTCGAGTTCCTTGGAGAGAAAAAAATTTGTCCTTTCTACTGATGCCGATTTTGAAATTTTGGGCAAGTGTAAGCAACTTCAAAAATGCAGGTTAAAAACTTCAGATAAAAAAACTGTAAAATTAATCAAGTCACAGCTCGAAGATGATTGGCGAAAACCGCTTATTCAAGCACTGAACCGAATGCTGACAAAGTATCAAAAATAAATGCGG
>CAYJVY010000003.1:0-29282 GCA_964373795.1 uncultured archaeon
TTTCTGATTTCATTTATGAAATTCCTGTTACTGAAAAAAAAGGAATGCAAGTACCTGCAAGAATTTATTCTTCTCCAAAACTATTCAATGAATTGGATGAAGGTGTATTCAATCAAATAACAAATGTTGCAACTCTTTCAGGAATTCAAGAGTATGCTTTTTGCATGCCAGATGGGCATTGGGGATATGGATTTCCAATTGGGGGAGTGGCAGCTTTTGATCGAAAGGAAGGAATAATTTCTCCTGGCGGAATTGGTTTTGACATAAATTGCCTTTCAGGGAACACAAAAATTTTGCATGAATTTGGTTACTTTAAAGAAATATCTGAATTTGATGAAGACTGGCAACAACAAAGCATTAAATGCTTGGATGTTGGAAAGAAACTGGAAAGCACTAAAATCGTTAGATTTATTAAAACAAAACCAAAAAACAAAGTTTATAAGTTAAAAACTGAAACAGGAAAAGAAATTGTTGTTACAGCAGAACACCCTGTTTTGACGCCAATTGGGATGTTTGAGTCTGAAAAAATATACATAGATGATTTGGTGGCAATAAATTCCTTTGAAGGAATTAAGTTCGAGAATCCTTCAGAGGAAATCTTAGTTTCTGAAACAGATTTAAAAAAAATTTATCCAGGAAGCAAAAAAGGATTTTATCAAATAACCAAATTTTTAAAAGAGAAAAATTTACTTCCATTAAAAATGAACAATCCAAATATGCCTTATCTGATAAAAATAATGGGATTTATTCAAGGAAATGGAAATTTAGGTTTTCTTAAAAAAAATCCAACAGCAACAAATATTTCATTTTATGGAAAAGAAGAAGACTTAAAATTAATAAAAAAAGACTTTGAGAAATTAGGTTTTGGTTTATCCTTATTCAGTAGGCATAGAAAACATTCTATTCAAACATCTTATGACTTAATTGAATTTGAAGCAATGAAACATTCTGCACACAGCAGTTCATCTGCTTTAGGATTTTTATTAAAGGCGTTGGGTGTTGTTGTAGGAAATAAAGTTGAAAAAGAGTTTGAGATTCCAAAATGGTTATTTAACTCTCCTTTGTGGATGAAAAGGCTTTTTTTGGCAGCTTTTTTTGGAGCAGAGTTAAGCAGTCCTAAAATTCTGACTGGACACAAGTTTACTTTTTACTTCCCAACTCTTTCAATGAATAAAAGAAAAGAGTTAGTTCTAAATGCAAGAATTTTTTTAAATCAAATAAAAAAACTTTTAGCAGAATTCGAAGTTGAAAGTAACTTAATTGTTGAAAGAAAAGAATTTGTCAATAAACATGGGAAGATTTCAATTAGATTGCGTTTACAGGTTAGTGAAACAAATGAAAATTTGATTAAATTTTACTCAACTATTGGTTTTGAATATAATTTGAGAAAGCAGTTTTTAGGAAATTTAGCTGTCCATTACTTAAAAATAAAAGAAAATGTTTTGAATGAAAGAAATCAAAGTATTGAAAAAACTGTTTCTATGTATCAGTCTGGAATGAAGTTAAAACAAATTGTGAAAGAAGTAGGTTCAGGAAATATTAATGAAAGATTTATTGCAAGAAGTTTATGGCAAGGTAGAAAAACTTCTCCTAGGATTGCTTTCAACTTTGATTCATTTAATGAATTTGTAAAAAATAGAACAATTGGTTTAGGAGAAGTTGGCCAAAGTTGGGACAAGATTATTTCAAAAGAAGAAATTCAATTTAATGATTTTGTTTATGATTTTACAGTTGAAAATTCAAATCACAATTTTATTGCAAATTCTATTGTATCAAGTAATTGTGGGATGAGGCTTTTAACTACAAATCTTTCATTTAAAGAAGTTCAACCAAAATTGCATGAATTAGTTAATGAATTGTTTGAAAGAGTTCCAGTTGGAGTTGGAAGAAAAGGCTTTGTAAAATTAAGTTCTAAAGATTTTGATGAATTAATGGTTGACGGAGTTAAATGGTGTGTTGAAAAAAGTCTTGCATGGCAAGAAGATGTAAAAGCAACTGAATCTCATGGAGCAATTCCTTTAGCTAATTCTGAAAAAGTTTCACAAAAAGCAAAGCTTAGAGGAATAGATCAGCTTGGCACTCTAGGATCTGGAAATCATTATTTAGAAATTCAAGTAGTTAAAAAAGAAAACATTTTCGACGAAGAAATTGCCAAGGCATTTGGAATTTTTCCAGAACAAATAGTTGTAATGCTTCATTGTGGCTCGCGCGGATTTGGTCATCAAATTGCTTCAGAGTATTTAGATAAATTTCTTTCAGTAATGCCTTCATATGGAATTAAAATTCCAGATCCTCAGCTTGCTTGCGCGCCATTCGAGTCAAAAGAAGGACAAGATTATTTTCAAGCAATGGCTTGCGCTGCAAACATGGCTTTTGCTAATCGTCAAGTAATTGCGCATAGAATTAGGGAAGTTTTTTCAAAAGTATTTCACAAATCTGCTGAAGAATTGGAAATGAATTTAGTGTACGATGTAGCTCATAATATTGCAAAACTAGAGAAACATAAAATTAAAGGCCAAGTAAAAGAATTAATTGTTCACAGAAAAGGAGCAACTAGAAGTTTTCCTCCAGCACATGAAGAGTTATGGGGAAAGTATAATTCTTTTGGACAGCCAGTAATAATTGGTGGTTCAATGGAGACAGGTTCTTATTTGCTTGTAGGAACTGAAAGTGCTTCGCAAACCTTTTACTCTACTGCTCATGGATCTGGGAGAACAATGAGTAGAGTGAAAGCAAAAAAACTAGTTGAAGGAAAAAAACTTCAAAAAGAAATGGAGAGAAAAGGAATTTTTGTTAAAACAGTTTCTTATTCAGGGTTAGCAGAAGAAGCAGGTTTGGCTTACAAAGATATTAATGAAGTAATTGAAGCAGTTCACGAGGCAGGTTTAAGTAAAAAAGTTGTTTCATTTAAACCAATTGGAAACATTAAAGGCTGAAGAAAAGCTTATTTAAATAATTTTTTATTCCTTATATAATAATAATTAAATGAATTAATTGTTTTAGGGAGTTGTTTTAAGGAATTGTTTTAAGGAGTTGATTTAATGGCTAAACATGTTTTAGGAAGCAAGAATGATTTTCCTGAAGGACAAGGAAAAGTAGTGGAAGCAGGAGGAAAAACTTTAGCAGTATTTAATGCTGGAGGAAAGTTTTACGCAATAGATAATGCTTGCTTGCATCAAGGCGGGCCTTTAGGAGAAGGAAAATTAGAAGACAAAGTAGTTACTTGTCCTTGGCATGGATGGAGATTTAATGTTGAAACAGGGGTTTCCCCAGTTAATCCTTCATTCAAGGTTGCAACTTATAAAACAAAACTTGAAGGAGACAAATTAGTAGTGGAGTTTTAATTTTCTTTCATTAAATTTCGTGTTTTTAATGAAAAAGCTTAAATATAATGAAAGACATTATTTATTAGTGATAAAATGTCTATACAAGTAGCTGAGATTAGGCTCTCGAAAGGTTTTCAATTTACTTTGCCTGTAGAAAGCAGAAAAAAACATGGATTAAAACCAGGGAATAAAATACGGGTAATTGATATGGATAATGAAATAATTTTGAAGCCAAAAACCAAGAAAAATTTAAAGGAATTGGAAGGAATTTTTAAAAGCAAAAAAAAATTCGATGTCGTAAAAGAACACGATCTTATTATTTCTGGTTTTGATTAGTTGAGGGTAACCTATTTTTTTGGAGAAATTACATGCCTTTTGTTGATACAAATGTTTTATTTTCTTATTTTGATAAAAATGAAAAAAACCATTTTAAAGCCAGAAAAATAATAAGGTTAATTGATGATAATTCAAAACATACTTATTTTTACTCTGACTATGTTTTCGACGAAATTTTGACGTTAGTTAGAAAGCGCCAAGGAGTTAATGTTTCTAACAGGGTTTTAGATGTCTTAATAGATTCTAATCTAAAATTATTGAAATTAAATGAAGCACATTTAAATGTTGCATTAGAAATTTTTAGAAAATATGGCGGATTAAGTTTTACTGATTCAACTATTGTTGCCTTGATGCTTGATAAAGAAATTAAAGAAATCTACTCATTTGATAAAGGCTTTGATTCTATTCCAAAAATAATTAGATTAGAAGAACCTCTTTAAAGATTTTTAAAAAGCAAGGAAACTTAAATCCGGATAAGACAAAAGCTAATCAAATAGAAATATTTAAATAAGATTTGTGTTTAATTAATAAAGATTGATTGGCATGGATTTCAAAACATTGTTTATAGTTTTAGTTATTGCTTTACTGCTTTCTGGTTGTATTGTAAAACCTGTCCCGCCAACTGATGGCGATAAAAATGTGGATAAATCAAAAGATGATTCTGGAGGAAAAGTTCAACCAACAACAGTTACAGCAGAGCCTTTAATTGATTTAAAAAATCCTCCAAAATCTAAAGGAGATGAAGCTCCGCCTTCTTTGCCTGGAAAATAAGGTGAAAATTTAAGGTGAAAATTAAATGAAAAAACTTTTACTTATATTATTTTTTGCAATTTTGTTTTCCTCAATTTCTTTAGCTGCAACTAATGCTATTGCAAATTCAACTGGTTCAGTTGAAGTAACAGTAAAAGATGTGGGCCCGGAAGCAATTAAAGGATCTGAAAGAGTTTATGGTTGTGAAAAATATGATGAACTTGTTTCAGTAAAAGTTGAAGCAATGAAAGCAATTATTTTAGATCCTTCTAAAACAAAACTTTCTCTAGAACAAGTTGAAAAAGCAGTTTTAGCTGAAATGGGCGTGCCTTTCAAAGATTTAGAAGTAAAATTGCATTATACTTCTGAAAAAGATAAAGAAGATAAATGGCATGGAGAAGTTTACTTCAAAGAAGCTAAAGGATATATTTTTGATTCAACTGCAACAACTCCTACTGGAAACTTGCCAAATAATGCAGTAGGTGAATTTAAGTTTAAGATTCCAGTTAAAGCAGTTGAAGTACATGATTCAACTAAAGAATGTCCAAAGCCCCCTGCTAAACCAAAGTTTGACGTTATTGATGAATTAACTAAGAAATTGCTTGAAATAATTTTATGGCTTCAATTTTTGAAAGGAAAATGGGTTTTAATTCATCCTCCAATGATTTATTCATTGCCTTCAGAGTATTATCCAAATGTTTGCACTGAAGCAGATATTCAAGCAGTTTATGCATTAAATCCTTTAACTCAAGAATACTTGTTATTGGATTCAGATGAAGCAAAAGAATTGCTTTCAGAATATCCTTATTTAGCTAATCAAAGCGCTGTATGGATTAAGTTTTCAAGGGATTGTTCTCTTCCAATTGCAGCAAAAACAGAGTTAAGCTTGCAAGAATCAACTTTATTCCCTGGATACAATTTGTTAGGAGTTACTCCTGATGTTGAAGGAAAAACTTTAAAAGAATTTAAAGGAGACTGTGAATTACTTGGAGCTTATGCATTCAATCAATATGAAAATGAATGGCAAGATGTTTTAGAAGAAAAACTTTCCAATGAATTAGTTGGACAAGGAATAGTTGTTTATGCAGCAAATGAAAAAGCTTGTCAATTCAGTAAAGCAAACCTATCTGATTTACCTCCAGCTCTTCCCCCAATCGGTAAAGTAAAAGACAAAGTTGAAGTAACTGTTAAAGTAATTGGATATCCATTGCCTCAAGAAGCAACTGGCCCTAAGCCTTTAAGCGATGCAAGACTAAATGTATTTTCAGATGGAGAGTTACTATATGAAGGATTAACAAATGAAACTGGAAAGTATTCTTTTACTTTATTGAAAGGACAAAAATTTTACGTTGATGCATTTAAAGAAGGTTTTACTGTAGGAGGAACTCCAACTCTTGTAGCAGGAGAAGATTCTCCAGAGTTATCAATTGATTTGTATAGAAAAGGAGACCTTGAAGAAACTGGAACAGTCAAAGTACTTGTTTACGATGCTTTAGGAAAAAATATTTTTGGAGCAGAAGTTGAAGCAATTCATATTAATTTCGAAGGAGAAGAAGTATTGGTTGGAATTGGTTCAACTGAAGGAGGTTCTGCTGTATTTGAAAACCTTGTTCCAGGAACTTATTTCTTTGATGTTTCATTTAAAGGATTAAGTGGATCTGTAAAGAAATATGTTGAACCAGGAGAAAGAGGTTATGCAGAAGTAACTCTTTATTCTGAAGAGGTTAAAAAAATTGTTTCAGGAAAATTACTTGTAAATGTTTTCGATGGTTCAACAGGCAAACAAGTTCCAGCATTTGTTGAAGTTTACGGAGATAATTATGCTGAGAAAAGTGGTGGAGCAACTTCAAGTGCTTCATTTGAATTGCCTGCAGGAAAGTACACTGTATTAGTTCAAGCAAAAGGGTTTGATTCATTTAAATCATTTGTTGAAGTATTAGAAGAAAAAACAACTAGCGTTGATGCAAAACTTGCTCCATTAAAAGAAGTTCAACCACTGCCAACTACTCAGCCACAGCCAACCTCTGTTCTTGAATCAAAGGTTTTAGTAACAGTTTACGATGAATCTAAAAAGGTTGTTCCAGGAATAACTGTTTCATTTGAAGTTCCAAATAGTGGTTTTTACGATAAGCAATCCTCAAATGAAAAAGGATATGTAGTATTTTATGTTAAAATGAAAAACAAATTAGAGAAAGTAGTTGTTACTGTAGATAATCCTTATGCTCAGCCTCCAAGTTCTACAAATGAATGGTTTGAATTACCTGCAGGAGAATCAACTCAATTGCAATTCCAAGTAGCATCCAAAAAAGAAGTTCAACCTCTACCAGTTGAAACTGCTCCGAATACAGGAATATTTGAATTAGTTGTTTCAAATGAAAAAGGAAGTGTTTTAAGTAATGCATTTATAACTGTTTACGATTCAAAAGGAAACGGAGTTGTAAAAGGTGTTTCAAATAAAGAAGGAGTTTTCACTGAAAAATTGCTTCCAGATACTTATACTGTTTTAGTTCAACACGAATTATATTCAAGTTATAAAGGAAGTGTAAGCATAACTGCAAACAAAACTAATACTGTTCCAGTTAAACTAATTTCAAAATAATTATCACTTTTTACTCTCAAACTTATTCCACTAATTTTGCTTGTTTCACTAATTTGTTTTATTTTAAGTGAACTTGCAAACATTTGATTGAATTCACTTCTTCACTGGAAAACGGAATATTTAAATACTTGGGTTTCAGCAGTATATGTATGCATTTAGGCTTTTTTTCAAAGCTTGTTTTATTCGGTGTTTTTTTTCTTATAATGAGTGGCTTTGTTAGTGCTCAGTATTTTGGAGTAGGTGGAACCCCTATTTATGGAGGGTCTACTAGATATCCTAATTCTCTTTATTTTGGAAGTGGAACTACTTTTGCTGGAAGCATTTCAACTGCTAGTGGAGCTACTTTGAGTGCAAGTTATTCTAGGAATAGTTTTTCTTTTCCTGAAGATGTTTATCCTTCTTATAGAGCTCCATTTTATTCTCCTGGATATTATGATTATTATGGCACTGGATTTATGCAATTACCTTCATTTGTAGGTTACACTGTTAGAGACAATTATGGTTATTTTTATAGAACTGGTTTGCCTTCAGATTACAAATTTCATTTCTTTCCAAGTCCTTTTCTTCCAGATTATTTTGGGCCATTTAATAGAGTTGCTCCAATTAACTATCCTGTAAGCTATACTAATTATTCTCCAATTATTAAAACTCAGGTTTTCAATGAATCAAGTGTTTCTCCTGTAACTGAAACTGTTCAAGATGTGAAGAATTTTAGAAGTTTTTTTATTCCAAAAAATTTTTTCAGAGGAGAAATAACAGGCAAGGCTTTTCCTGAAGCAAAGCCTAGAATTCAAGACATTTCAACTGGCGAAGTAACTCCTTTTCCAGTGAATGAAAAAAAAGAAGAAAAATTGGTTTTCGAGTCTTTACCTTCAAGTGCTTCTTGTCAAGGAATTTCAGTTTTAGATAAATCTTTTTCAGTGAAAGAAAATGAATCCATTCAAGACACTGTTTTAATGCAAAATAATTCTAGTGAAACTTTTTTTGTAGACAATATTTTATTGCTTAATGCAAGTGAAGGAATTTCAATTGGATTAAAGCAATTTGGGTCTCAAATTATTCCTGGGAAAACATTTAAAGTTCCAGTAATGCTTTCAGGAGTTGAAGGCTTTCTAAATTCTTCTCAAGTTTTTTCTTTAAAGCTTTTAGGGCATTTTGAGAAAGGAAAAAGCTGTGGAGAGCTTAGAAAAGATTTTAGTGTAACTGTTTTGTCTGGAGAAAAAAAAGACAATCTTTCATTATATCAATTGAGTGTGCCTTCAAAGTTAAGCGATAAAGATTCTTCTTTTAAGGTTGAAGTATTTAATCCATTAAATAAATTTGTTAAAGTAAGTTTTTCAGGGAAAGGAGTTTCAGTTGATTCTCAGCCTTTATTAGTAAAGCCTTTAACTAGTGTTGAAAGAAGTATTTCTTTTGCTGCAACAAATTCTCCTGAATATATTAAAATTGAATCTCAAGTAGACGGGGAAGATATTCAAAACCCTAAACTTGTTTTTGTTCAATCAAGTCAAGGAGTAATTGAAGTAACTTCTTATTCAAAAGAAGTTGATTTAAGCAAGGATTCTTCAATTCATTTAACTTTGAAAAATAATTCTGGCGAGGAAAAAGTTGTTTCAATTAAATTACTTGAAGAACAAGGAATTCAAGCTTCTCCTGTAATTGTTTCAATTCCTGGAAACGAACTTGAATCAGTTTCACTTGAATTGGATTTCCCTAAAAAGAATTTTAGTTCAGTTGCAACTATTTTAATTGAATCAGAAAAACAATTCATTCAAAGAAAGGTTTCACTTCAATTTAATGCAAGCAATCTTGGCTTGCAAGTTTCTTCAACTCCGTTAATTGATGGAAGTTATAACTTGCGTGTAAATCTTTTAAATAACTCTAATGAAAAAGTTCAAGGAGTAATAGAGTTAAGCATTCCAAGTACTTGGATTGTTTCAGGACAAAAAACAGTTGAATTAAATCCAAGTGAATCAAAAGAGTTAGTGTTAAATGTATTGCCTTCAGAAAAATTAAAAGAAGATTATGCTTTTACAGTGAAATTTGTTAAATCAAATACTGGGGAAACAATTGCTTCAACTGCTTCTTTGCCTGTTCAAGGAAGTTCTGTTGCAACTGCATTAATTTCTTTCACTAAATCAAACATTTTACTTGGATTAATTGTGTTAATAATAATTGGTTTTGTTTTCGCTAGACAAGACTATGTTCCTTATAAAAAAAGAAAAAACCTTGAAATAATTCACGAATACGAGAAAAATAAAACCTTTAAAGAATTAGAAGAAAAACTAAAAATTCTTCAAAAAATCTAATTTCTGCATTCAAATATCTGTTTCTTTTTAAACCTGTATTTTGTTATTTGTCGAAATTAAAAGAAGTTTAATAAATCTAAATTGTTTAAAGAATGTTATGAAAATCATTATTTCAGATCATGCTATTGAAAGAATGAAAAAATATGGCTTGAGTCAGGATAAAGTAATTGATTGTATTTTAAATCCTGACATAATTGTAAGTGGAAGAGAAAAAAGAAAGATTGCGCAAAAGCGTTTAAACAGTTATAATCACCTATAAATCAAAGAGTGAAAGATATGAAATATAGATATGATAAAGAAACAGATATTCTTGTTATAGAGCTTAGTAGGGAAAAACCGGATTTTGCTGAACAAAGAGGCAATATAATTACTCATTACAATAAGGAAAACAAGCCAATAGAATTAGAGATATTGAATGCTAGAAAAACAACACTGGAAATGATGAAAGCAATTAAATTACGTAAAATAATTAATGTAAACGCATAAAATTAGCTAACATTCAAGTAAATCTTTTTTTGAACACAAGCTTTAAATACCTTTTACATGCGTATATATTATATATTAAAGTCGTAGACTGCACGTTTTATAATGTGTAAATGCGATGCGACTTTTTTTCTACAAAAGTAGAACTTTAATCGTTTTAGATTTGAGCTATCTGATTCGATTGCATTTGTTTTACATGATTTTACATGGGTAAAAAACATAAACCGCGTTCAGGAAGTCTTGCCTTTTATCCAAAGGTTAGAGCAGATAAAGAAACGCCTAGTTTTCACTCTTTTCCAAGAATTGAATCTACTTCAGTTAAGCCATTGAATTTTTTAGGTTACAAGGTTGGAATGATTCATGCTTTTGGAAGATCTGAAGGAGAGAAAACAACTTCTTTTGGGCAAACAATAATGCTTCCTTGCACTGTAATTGAATGTCCTCCTTTAACAGTTTTTGGAGTAAGAGCTTACAAGAAAACAGTTAATGGATTGAAAACAGTTGGAGAAGTTTTAGCTGAAAAAGTTGAAAAACATTTATTTAGAAAGCTTCATTCTTTTAAGAAAAAAAGTCAGAAAAAGAAAAAATCTAAAACAGTTGAAGAAGAAGTTAAGAAAATTCCTGATTTAAATGCTTTAGAAAAAATGCTTGACTCTGTTTCAGAGTTAAGATTGTTAGTTCATACTAATCCTTATTTAACCGGAATTGGAAAAAAAAAGCCAGCAATTACTGAACTTGGATTGAATGGATTAATTCAAGATCAATTTGCTTTTGCAAAACAAAAACTTGGACAGCAAATTAAAGTGAAAGATGTTTTCAATGAAAAACAATTTGTTGATGTTAAAGCAGTTGATAAAGGGAAAGGTTTTAGCGGAGTTGTAAAAAAATTCGGAGTAAAGATTCAAAGACCTAAAGCAAAGTATCATAGAAAAATTGGATCAATTGGGCCTTGGCATCCTGCGACAGTTATGTGGACTGTTGGAAGGCCAGGACAATTAGGGTATCAGAATAGAACTGAATTTAATAAAAGAATTTTAAAAATTGATTCAAATCCTGATTCAGTGAATGTTTTAGGTGGTTTTACTAATTATGGTTTGATTAAAAATGATTTCATGCTTTTATCTGGATCAATTCCTGGAGCAATTAAAAGATGTGTTGGTTTAAGAGAGCCAATGAGAATTGTTAACGAGAAAAAATCCAAGGTTTCAGATGTGTTTTTTGTTCACGCATTAAATAAAGTTGCAGGGAAGGTATCTCAATGAAGGCAACAGTTTATGGTTTGAGTGGCGAGAAATTAAAGGAAATTGAATTGCCTAAAGCATTTGAAGCAGAATTTGAACCAGAATTAATTAAGAGAGCAGTTTTAGCTATTCAAACAGCTAAACTTCAAAGAAAAGGACCTTATCCTAGAGCTGGAAGAAATAATTCAGCTGTTTATAGAGGTAAAAGAGATTTACCTGCAATGGAGAGAGGAATTAATGTAGAGCATGCTCGTTTACCTAGATTGAAAAATAGGAGAGGTTTATTGCAGGGAAGAGTTGCAGCAGTAAGTCATGCTCTTGGGGGACCTAGAGCTCATAGATTAATGGTGGAAAAAACAATTGAGGAAAAAGTTAACAAGAAAGAGAAAAAAAAAGCAACTATTTCAGCTATTGCTTCAACTGGTAGAAAAGATTTAGTTGAAAAAAGAGGGCATAAATTTGGAGAAATTTCTTTTCCAATTATTGTTGAAAACAAGTTTGAAGACTTGCAGAAAACTAAAGAGGTTTTACAAGTATTAAACAAGCTTGGATTAAGTCAAGACATTGATAGAGCTAAAAATAATAGAAAGATTCGTGCAGGAAAAGGCAGAAGAAGAGGAAGAAAATATAAGAGAGTGAAAAGTTTATTGCTTGTAACAGGCGAGAATAACAAGGTTTTCAAGGCAGCTAGAAACCTTGAAGGAGTTGACATTGTGAAAGCAAAGAATTTGAATGCTTTCTTGCTTGCTCCTGGAACCTTGCCTGGAAGATTAACTGTGTGGACTGAAAATTCTTTAAAAGCTTTATGAGTTGATTAAATGGTTAAAGAAAAAACTGTTGAGAAAAAAGAAAAAAAATCTGGAGAAGAAAAAGTTAAAGCAGTGAAAGAAAAAACTGTGACAGTTAAACCTGAAGCAGTGAAACTTGCTCCAGAGCAATTATTGAAAAATTATGAAATTCTTTTATTTCCATTGGTTTCAGAGAAAAGCGTTGGAGCAATTGAATTGCATAACAAGATTTCATTTGTTGTAAAAAAAGATTCTTCTAAAAATGATGTAAAAAAAGCAGTTGAAGAATTATATAATGTAAGGGTTTCAAAAGTGAATGTCATTCGAGATTTAAAGGGAAGAAAAAAAGCAATTGTTAAACTTGATTCAAAGTTTAAGGCTTCAGATTTAGCTACAAAGCTTGGAGTAATTTAAGGTGAGTTAATGGGTAGACGAATTATTGCTCAAAAAAGAGGAAGTGGAAGGCCTACCTGGCGTGCTACAATTCATTCAAAAGCTGATGTGAATTATCCTTCTTTTTCTTTACAGCAAAAAGATTCTTTTGTTCGAGCTCAAGTAATTGATTTTACTGCTGATCCAGTTAGGTATGCAGTTTTAGCTGAAGTAGTTTTAGAGGATGGCTCTAAATCTTTTTTAACTGCAGCTGAAGGATTAAAACTTGGACAGCAAATTCAGATTGGAAAAAAAGCTGAACTAGAAATTGGAAATGTTTTAACTTTGTCAGAGATTCCAGAGGGATGCCCTATTTTTGCAGTTGAAAAAATTCCTGGAGACGGAGGGCAATTAATTCGTTCTTCAGGAGTTTATGGATTAATTGTTACAAAAGATTCTTCTCAGGCTTTTATTAAAATGCCTTCAGGGAAAATATTACCTGTAAGTTTAAGTGGAAGAGCAACTATTGGAAATGTTTGTGGAGGAGGAAGAGTTGACAAGCCTTTTGTTAAAGCAGGAGTGAAATTCCATTTAATGAAGGCTAAGAGTAGAAAATATCCAAGAGTTAGAGGAGTTGCAATGAATGTATTAGATCATCCTTTTGGTGGATCTCAGCATCACCCTGGAAAATCAAAGTCAACTAGCAGGCATGCTGCTCCTGGAAGAAAGGTTGGAGCAATTGCTTCCAGCAGAACTGGTAGAAGGAAAAAGAATTAATGAAACATTTTAATGAGTGATTAAATGGCTAAAAAAGAATTTACTTATAGAGGAAAAACCTTGCAAGAATTGCAGGAAATGAGTTTAGAAGACTTTGCTGAATTACTTCCAACTAGGGGAAAAAGAACTCTTTTGAGGAGATTAAATAGGCCTTTCCTGAAAGACTTGGATAAAGAAGCTGATGAAAGAAGAAAATGGAAAATTGAAGTAGATATAGAATACGATAATGCTTTGAATAAAGAAATTGACTCAGTTTTAAAACAAAAATTGGAAGGAAAATTTCCTAAACCAATTAAAACTCATAGAAGGGATACAATTATAGTTCCAAAAATGATTGGCCTGCAATTTGCAGTATACAAAGGAAATTCTTTTGAAATAGTTGAAGTAAAACCTGAAATGTTTGGACATTATTTTGGAGAATTTGTTTTAACTAGAAAAAAAGTTACTCATGGAAAAGCAGGAATTGGAGCTACTCGTTCAAGTACTGCTATTGCTACAAAGAAGTGATTGAAATGGTTAAAAAAAATTATAATTTTGATTTACTGGATGACAAGAAAATGGCTAAAGCTGTTTTAAAAAATGCGCCAGTTTCATTAAAGTATGCAGTAGAGTTTTCTCGAGAACTAAAAGGAATGAAATTAGATAAAGCAGAGCATTTCTTGGAAGACATTATTGAACAAAAAAGGTTTTTGCCTTTAAGAAAATATAATAAAAAAGTTGGACACAGAAGAGGAGACTCAGTTTCATTTACTAAAAGTGGGAGATATCCTAAGAGAACTTCTCAAGTGATTTTGAATTTATTGCATTCAGTTAAATCAAATGCAGATTATAAAGGATTAAATGCTGATAGCTTGCTTATAGTGCATTTTTTTGCTTCTCAAGGTTTTAGAAGGCTTGGTCATCAAAACCAGGGAAGAATTTCAGGTAAAACGCATAAAAATAAATCAGCTCATTTAGAGGTAGCTGTAATGGAAGCAAAGTAAAAGGATTTGAGAAAAATGATTGAAAGAACTTTTATTCAACAAAGTTTAAGAAAACTTGAATTAGAAGGATACTTGAAAAGCGAGTTAATCAGAGCAGGATTCACTAAAGCAGAAATAGTGAAAACTCCTTTAGTTACAAGAATAGTTGTTCATGTAACAACTCCTGGATTGGCAATTGGAAAAGGTGGTTCAACAATTAAATCCTTAACTGAGACAATTGAAAAAAAATTTGGAATTGATAATCCTCAAATTGAAATAAAAGAAATTGAGGTTCCAGAATTAGATGCCCAAGTTCAAGCTGATAGAATAAAAAATTTAATTGAAAGGGGTTTTTCTTGGAGATCAATTGCTTATAGAACAGTTAAAGAAATCTCTGATGCAGGAGCTCAAGGAGTTGAATTACTTTTAAGTGGAAAGCTTTCAGGAAAAGGTGGAAGAAAAAGAAAGCAAAGAATTGCTATTGGTTACATGAAAAAAGTCGGTGACCCAGTTAAATTAGTTGATTATGCTAAAGCCTCTGCTTATCCAAAAGCAGGAGCAATTGGGATAAAAATTAGAATTGTTCATCCAAAAACAGTTTTCTCAGACAAAATTCAATTCAGTGAATTATTAGAAAAGACTTCAATTCAAGGAAAACCAGTGGAAAAACCTTTGGAAACTCCTTCAGTAGAGGAAAAAAATTTAGAAGAGAAAACTGAAGTAACTGAAAAAGTGGAAGAAAAAAAAGAGCCTTCTGTAGAAAAGAAAGAAAAAAAGAAAACAGAAAAACCAAAAGAAAAAACTGGAAAAAAACATAAAGAAAAAAAAGAAGTTAAAGAAGAAAAAACTAAAACAACTGAGGAAATAAAAGAAGAAAAAACAGTTGAAAAAGAAAATGCCAAGTCAAAAGAAGTTTCTGAAAAAAAGGAAAGTGATATTTAATGTCAAAAAAATCCAAACAAGTTAGGGAAATGGATTTATCTTTACTTAATTCAAAGCTTTTTGAATTAAGAACACAGTTAACTAAAGATAAAGCAATTGTTTCTTCTGGAACAAAACCTGAAAACCCAGGAGTTATTAGGAGAACTAGAAGAGATATTGCAAGAATTTTAACAATTTTAAAAGAAAAAGAATGGAGGACTTAGATTAAATGGATGAAATTTGCACTACATGTGGACTACCAAAAAATATCTGTGTTTGTACAGAAATTTCAAAAGGTTCACAAAAAATTAAAATAAAGGTTGTGAGAACTCATTTCAAAAAATTTCTTACAACAGTTTCAGGTTTGGATGATAAAGTAATATTAAAAGAATTAGGGAAAACTTTGAAAACAAAGCTTGCATGTGGAGGAACAATTAAAGAAAACGAAATTGTATTGCAAGGAGACCATAGAGATAAAGTGAAAAAAATTTTGTTAACTGAAGGATTTAAAGAGGAATTAATAGATGCTTAAAACAAAAAATTATTGCATTTCAAAAACAAATATTTTAATGCATGAATTAATTGGATTAAATGCTTGCATAACTAATAGTTTTGATCAAAACAAGATTGGGTTAAAGGGAAAAATAATTGATGAATCAAGGAATACTTTTTCCTTTGAAACACGTCAAGGAATCAAGGTTATTCCAAAAAAAGAGGTTTGCATTGAATTTGATTTAAATGAAGAAAAAATTGAAGTGGAAGGAGAAAAATTATTGTTTCGCCCTGAAGACAGAATTAAAGCTCTTTGGAGGAAAAAAGCATGACAGAAAAATGCAGTGATTTTAGATGCCCAATTCATGGAAGCATTAAAGTTAGAGGAAATACTTTTACTGGAGTAGTTGTTTCAACTAAGGCTCCTAAAACAGTGAAAATTCAAAGAAGTTTAATTAGATACATTCCAAAATATGAAAGATATAAAAGAGTTAGATCAAGTATTTTTGCTCATCTCCCTGAATGCTTAAAAGTTTCACTTGGAGATATTGTAAAAATTGGTGAAACAAGAAAATTAAGTAAAACTAAAAGCTTTGTAGTTTTATCAACTAAAAAGGTGGATTAAATGAAAGCATTAAATGCAGTTATTTCAAGACCTTTAACTCAAAAAAGTTATTGTACTTGTGCAGATAACAGTGGAGCAAAAGAAGTAATGATTATTTCTGTTTACAAATATAAAACTAGAAAAAGACAAAACCCTCATGCAGGGATTGGCGACTTAGTAAATGTTGTAGTAAAAAAAGGAAAACCTGAAATCAGGAAAAAAGTTGAAAAAGCAGTTATTGTAAGACAAAAAAAAGAGTTTAGAAGAAAAGATGGCACTAGAGTAAAATTTGAAGACAACGCAGTAGTATTAGTTGACGAAAAAGGATTGCCTAAAGCAAGTGAAGTAAAAGGAGTAATTGCTAAAGAAGTTGGAGATAGATATCCAAAAATAGTTGGAATTTCTTCAGGAATTGTTTAAAAAAATTTGAGGAGAAAAAAATGCAGTTAACAAGTTTTCATCCAGGAAAGCAAAGACTTGCTTTATACGAAGAACCATTACATTTAGCTAGAAGAAGATTAAGTTGTCATTTAAGTGATGAATTAAAAAAACAACTTAATAGAAGAGCTTTAACTGTTAGAGTTAAAGACACTGTAAAAGTAATGAGAGGAAAATTTAATGGAAGAATTGCAAAAATAACTGGAATAGATATTTCTAGTGGAAGAGTTTTACTAGAAAAAGTTACTAGAAAAAAATCTGATGGAAGTGAAATTCAAGTTCCACTTACGACTTCAAATTTATTATTAGTTGATTTAGATAGAACTGATAAAAGAAGGCTAGCTAAACCTGAAAAACAGAAAAAAGAGCAAAGAATTCAACCAATTCAAACAAGAAGAGAAAGGCGTTTAAGACAACCTAAAACTACTCAGAAAAAAACTAGAAAGGAAAGAAGAAAAATGAGGTTAAAAAAATTAAATAAAAGAAAGTTTTTTGTTTTAAAAAAATTGACTAGAAAACAAAAAATGATTTTTAGTGGAAAAAAATGAGGAAATATTTATGAGTAAAAAAGGAGAAGATAAAACTTTAAAGACTTTAAATGCTCCAAAGATTAGAGCTATTCATAGAAAGGAATCAGTGTTTTCAATTAAAGTAAATAAAGGTCCGCATACCTCTGATTCATCTGTTCCAATTTCGTTTATTTTAAGAGATTTACTTGGATATTCAAGCAATTTAAAGGAAACAAAGTTTATTTTAAATACTGGAAAAGTAAAAGTTGATGGAAAAACAGTGAAAGATTATAGGTTTCCAGTAGGATTATTTGATTTAATTGATTTACCTGAAAGAAAGGAAAGATTCAGGGTTTTACTTGACTTAAAAGGAAGAATAAAACTAGTTTCAGTTGACTCTAAAGAAAAAATTTCAAAGCTTTGCAAAGTTGTTGGAAAAAAAGTTTATTTGAAGGGAAAAATTCAATTAATTACAAACGATGGGAGAACAATTGTTTTAGATAAAACAGATGTAAATGTTGGAGATTCAGTAAAACTAGATCTTCCAGGGCAAAAAATTGTGCAATCGTTTGCTTTGGAAAAAGGAAGTCAAGTGTTTTTCACTGGCGGAAAACATGTTGGAGGAAAAGCGGAAATAATTGAAATAATTCCTGGAACAATGAAAAGAAAATCAAGTGTTATTTTAATTGAAGGAGATAAAAAGTTTAGCACAGTTTTATCAAATGTTTTTGTAGTTGGAAAAAATAAATTGGAAATAGAATTAAATTGAAAGTGATTAAATGAATTCAATAACTGTAACAAAGGAATCAAATCCAATGAAAAAAATAAGGATTGGGAAAGTTACTTTAAACATTGGAGTAGGAGAAGCAGGAGAATCTTTAGCTAGAGCTGAAACTGTTTTAAGACAATTGTCTTCAGCTAAAACTGTTCAAACAGTTTGCAAGGTAAGACAGCCTACTTGGGGCTTGAGAAAAGGATTGCATATTGGAGTTAAATCCACTCTTAGAGGAAAGCTTGCATTAGATTTTTTGAAAAGAGCTTTTGCTGCAGTTGATAATAGAATTAATAAAAAGAGTTTTGATTTGCAGGGAAATTTTTCTTTTGGAATAAAAGAATACATTGATTTACCTGGAGTGAAATACGATCCAAAGCTTGGAATTTTTGGATTAGATGTAACCATAACTTTGGAGCGGCCTGGATATAGAGTGAAAAAAAGAAAATTAAAAAAAGCAAGAATTGGAAAACAGCATTTAATTTCAATAGAAGAGGCAATGAATTTTGTTAATAAAACATTTGGAGTGGAAGTAGAGTGAATAAAACAAGTGTATTAAAAAAAGAATGCAGAATTTGCCACAATAGACGAGGTTTGGTTAGAAAATATCATATTTATTTATGCAGGAGATGCTTTAAAGACGAAGCCAGAAGACTTGGCTTTAAGAAATATAATTAACAAGGTTGATGTAAAATGAGTTTGGTTGATCCTTTATCAGATGCATTAATTAATTTAAAGAATAGAGACATGGCTTCAAAAAGAGACTGTGTCATTAGACCTAGATTTAAATTATTATTAGAAGTTTTAAAAATAATGAAAGAAAATGGCTTCATTAATTCATTTGAAGCAGTTGAAGATGGAAGAGAAGGATTAGTTAAAATTGATTTAAATGGAAAAATAAATGATTGTAAAGCAATAAAGCCTAGATTTGCTGTTAAAAAAGATGAATTTGAAAAATTTGAAAAAAGGTTTTTGCCTTCAAAAGATCTTGGATTGTTGTTAGTTTCAACTCCAAAAGGTTTAATGACTCATAGAAAAGCAAAAGAAGAATTAACTGGTGGAAGATTAATTGCATACATTTATTGATTGAATGAGTTGATTGAAAATGAGTTTTTTTAAAGAAATTGAGATTCCGAATAATTTTACTGTAAATGTTTCAGAGCATTCAATTAAGGTTTCAAATGGAAAAAATTCAATTGAAAAAAGATTTAAAGCAGCAAATGTTTTGCTTGAAAAAAAAGATTCAGTTGTTGTTGTTAAAACAGATTCAAAGAATAGAAAAAATAAATCAATTGTGAATACAATTGCTTCAATAATTCAAAACATGTTTCAAGGCTTGAATCAAGAATTTGAATACAAATTGTCAATGGTTTACTCTCACTTTCCAATGACTCTTTCAAAAAAAGAAGGATTTGTTGAAATAAATAATTTTTTAGGTGGAAAAAGAGTGTTAAAAAGTAAAATCATTGGAAGTTTTACAAAGGTTGAAATCAAGGGAAAAGACATTTCAATTAAAGGCCCTAATAAAGAGGAAACAGGGCAAACAGCTGCAAACCTTGAAAAAACAACAAAGGTTTACAATAAGGATAGAAGAATTTTTCAAGATGGAATTTATATAACTCAAAAAGCTAAATGAGGAATTAAAAATGTTAAATGAAAAAACTGTTGACAAGAATACTGAAATTATTTTACCAAAAAAACATAAAGAGGTTGTAAAAGAAACTTCAAAAGAATCTCTTAAAGTTGAAGAAAAAAAAGTAGTTGAAAAAATGGAAAACGTTGAAGTCAAAGCAGGCAATAAAATGGATTCCAAGGTTAAAAAGAAAAAAGTGAAACCTTTAAAACCTAAAGCAAAGAATACTACTAAAAAATCTGCAGAGGTTTTAAAGAGAGCTAAATTAATTGCAAAAAATATTTCTCTTCCAACTTTTAGAGGAAGGTTTGGTAATAGAGAAATTAGAAGAGTGAAGAAAAAAAAATGGCAGAAATGGCGTTATCCTAGAGGAATTGATATTAAGCTTAGAAGAGACGATGGCGCAATGCCTTCAACTGGTTATCAAACAAATAATTTAATTAAATTTCTTCATCCATCGGGATTTGAAGAAGTATTAGTTTTTAATTCAAATCAATTAAATGCTGTTAACAAAGAATTACAAGCAATTAGAATTGCTTCAGCTGTTGGAAGAAAAAAAAGAATTGAAATCGTTAAAAAAGCAAAAGAATTAGATGTAAGAGTTTTGAATAGGTGAATTAAGTGGAATCACATAAAATTAGAAGACTTGCAAGAGAAATCTTAGCTGTTGGAGACGACAAAATTTGGATGGATCCAAATCAGACAGTTAAAATTGAAGAAGCTTTAACTAAAGAAGATGTTAGGGCATTAATTGTTAAACGATTAATTAAGAAAAAACCTCCAGTTCTTCAAAGCAAAGGAAGAGCAAGAATTTTGCATGCAAAGCATAAAAAGAGAAGAAAAAGAGGGCAAGGAAAAAGAACTGGAACAAAAAAAGCTAGAATGCAGAAAAGACTTAAATGGGTTCAAGATGTTAGAGCTCAAAGAAAAAAATTACGCGAGTTAAGAGAAAAGCATCCAGAGTTTTTTGAAAAAATTGCATATTCAAATGTTTACAATAAAATTAAGGGAAGATTTTTTAAAGGAAAAAAATACCTTGAAGCTTTTTTAGTGGAGGCAAAGTAATGGCTGACAACATAACTTTTGAAGTAAAATTTAGGAGAAGAAGAGACAAAAAAACTAATTACAAGAAAAGATTTGCTTTGCTTAAATCTGATTTGCCTAGAATTGTTTTTAGAAGATCAAATAAAAGAGTTATTCTTCAAGTAATTGAATTTAATAGAAAAGGAGACAAGGTTTTAGTTGACTGTAATTCAAATGAATTAAACAAATTTGAATGGCCTTTGAATAAAAGGAATACGCCTTCAGCGTATTTAACTGGATTTTTATGTGGATTGAAAGCAAAGAAAAAAGGTTTAACAGAAGGAGTATTTGACATTGGAATGAGGACTCCTGTTTTAGGGTCAATGCCTTTTGCTGCATTAAAAGGTTTAACTGATGCTGGTTTAAAGGTTCCGCATGATGCGAGTTCTTTTCCTCAAAATGATAGAATTAATGGAAAACATTTAAGTGATTTTTTTTCCAAGGTTTCAGTTCAAGATTCAAGGTTTTCTTCTTATAAGAAAAAAAATATTGATTTAAGTAAAATGCATGAATATTTTGATAAAACAAAGCAATTAATTGTAAAAGAATTAGGTGAATAAAGAATGACTAAAGAGAAAACAGAAAAGGAATTAAAAGTAGATGATTCAAAAAAAGAAATTCCAGAAGAAGAAATTATTTTAGATCAAATTACAAAAAAACATTCAGATTTAAATAATTGGATTCCAAAAACTGATACAGGAAGACTTGTAAAGGAAGGAAAAATTACTTCTTTTGAAGAAATTGTGAATAAAAATTTGCCTGTATTAGAGCCAGAAATAGTTGACTATTTAATTCCTGATTTAGAAATATTATTGGTTGATTTTAAGAAAACAACCATGGTTAAAATGAGTGGAAGAAAGTTTAGTTTTAGAGCAGCTGTTTTAGTTGGAGACAAGCAAGGATTAATTGGAGTTGGATTAGCAAAAGATAAAGAAAGATTTCCTTCAATTAAAAAAGCAACTAAAAATGCTAAACTAAATTTAGTTAAAGTTAGAAGAGGTTGTGGTTCATGGGAATGTGTTTGTGGATTAAAGCATTCAGTTCCATTTGCAGTTGAAGGAAAATGTGCTTCTGTTAGAGTTAAATTAATGCCTGCTCCAAGGGGAACTGGATTAGTTGTGGGAGACAGAATTAAAGACGTAATGAGGTTTGCAGGAATTGAAGATGTTTGGAGTAATACTAAAGGTTCAACTGATACTAAATTAAACTTTGTTTTAGCAGCAGTTGATGCTTTAAATAATACTGTTAAAATGAAAGTATCAGATGAAATTAAATCAAAAATAATTAAGTGAGAAAATGAAAGCAATAATTAGAGTTAGAGGAAATGTAAAAATAAATACAGACATTAAAAGAGCCTTCAAGGAATTAAACTTGGATAGAGTTAATCATTTGTCACTTATACCTAATTTAAATGAATTTTTAGGGCAAGTAAGAAAAGTAAAAGATTTCACTACATTTGGAGAGATTTCAATTGAAACTCTTTCAAAACTTTTATCCAGAAAAGGTCGTTTAGAAGGAGATAAAAATCTTGACGAAGCATTTTTGAAATCAAATGGATTAACTTCTTTTACTGAATTAGCTGAAAAGCTTTCAAAAGGAGAATTTTCTTTAAGAAAACTAGGAATTAAATCTGCATTCAGATTACATCCTCCACGAAAAGGTTTTGGAAGAAAAGGAATTAAAACTCCTTTTTCAATTGGAGGAGCTTTAGGTAATAGAGGAGAAAAAATTAATTTATTAATTGCTAGAATGATTTAAGTGAGAATATGACTGTAAGAAAAAGAAAAAAGAAAAACAAGTTAAGAGGAAACAGGACTCATGGAGGAGGAGACACTAAGAATAGAAGAGGAGGCGGATGTAGAGGTGGAAGAGGCCACGGTGGAAGTAAAAAACATAAAAAATTTAATTATCAGAATTGGCCTTCTAAGATTCGATTAAATCCTAAAACAATTGTAAATGCAGTTAATTTAGATGACTTGAATAAAATTCTTTCCAAACTTGTTTTAACTGAAAAAGCTTTAACAGAAAAAGGCTTGATTGTAGTTGATGGAAAACAATTAAACATTGATAAACTTTTAAGTAGAGGAAAATTGTCTTTCAAAGTTTTAGTGCGAAATATTGGTTTAAGTAAAAAAGCAATTGAAAAAATTCAATCAAAAGAAGGAGTAGTTGAAGGATTTCAAGAAACTGCTCAGGAAGCAGAATAATTTTTGAGATGGTGTTTTTTGGCTTTACTGGATTTGTTTGACCCAATTTTTAAGTTATTGCCTGAAGTTAGGCCTCCTGAAACCAAGCATACTTTAAAGAAAAGACTTTTGTGGAGTGCAATTGCTTTAGTAATGTTTTTTGTAATGGGCCAAATAAATGTAATTGGCTTGAATGAAGTTTCAAAAGGGCAATTACTTCAATTTCAACAAGTTCTTGCAAGCAATATTGGAACATTAATTACTGTTGGAATTGGCCCAATTGTTTTAGCTTCAATTTTTTTGCAATTACTTATTGGAGCTCAAATAATTAATATTGATTTACATGATCCTTTGCAGAGAAAAAAATTTGCTTCTCTTCAAAAACTTTTAGCAATTGTTTTATCTTTTTTTGAAGCAGCTGCTTTTGCAGGGTTTGGAGTTTTTCCAGCGTTTATTACAGTTAAACCTGGAATGTTTTTATTCGTTGTATTACAAATTGCTTTAGGTTCAATTATCTTGCTTTACTTGGATGAACTTGTATCCAAGCACGGAATTGGTTCAGGAATTGGTTTGTTTATTGCAGGAGGAGTTGCTGGAAGTTTTTTCTGGATTTTATTTCAACCAGTTATTGCTATAAGAGGGATTTTGAATCCAGATTACACTGTTAACTTGGCTGGAAGAATTTTTGTAATGTTTCAAGAAATTCTTGCAGGAAATATTATTGTATGGCTTCCAATTGCTTTAGCTATTTTGTTTGCAGTATTTATTTACGTAGTTGTAACCTTTGTTGAAGGAATGCATGTAAATATTCCAGTAATTGTTGGAAGACATGGAATGGGTGGAAGGTTTCCAGTAAAATTTTTATATGTTTCAAACATGCCAGTTATTTTGGCTTCAGCATTATTTGCTAATATTCAGATTTGGGCAGCAGTGTTTCAAGGAATTCCAATTCTTAATTCAATTGTTAATGCCTTGGCTTGGGCTACTCAAATTCCAAGAGTTCAAGGACAATACTCTATTTTAGAGGGAATAATTATTTCTTTAGTTGATCCAAGGTTTGGATTGCAAGCAGTGTTTTTTGAATTAGGTCATTCAATTGTTTTCTTAATTTTGTTAACTGTGTTATGCGTAGTGTTTGCAAGGTTTTGGATTGAATTAGCTAATCAAGGCCCTCAAGCAGTTTCAGAGCAATTACAGAAAAGCAATATGAGTATTCCTGGTTTTAGAAGCGATCCAAGAATTATTAGAACTGTTTTAGACAAGTATATTCCTCCTATAACGATTTTAGGAGGAGCATTTGTTGGATTGCTTGCAGGACTAGCTGATTTAACTCTGGGCTCATTAGCTTCTGGAACAGGTATTTTGTTAACTGTTGGAATTGTTTACAGATTATATGAAGAAATAGGAAAAGAGGCTTCTTTAGAGTCTTCTTTTTTGTTAAAAAAATTTTTAAACAAGGGTTGAATTAAATGCTTGAAAACAGGAAAAAAAACAAGAAAAGCAATATTTATAATATTAACATGAGAATAAATAGTATATATTACATGGATTTTTTTAGTAGCTTTAACTCTTTTTTTAGAGGAGGATTTTTTTGAGTTTAACTGTATTTGGCCCTACAATTGACATTGCCTTGGTTGCAACAATTTTAGCAATTGTGCTTCAAGTATTTCAAAGAGTTTTTGTTAATCAAAAAAAATTAAAACTACATCAAGAGGAGATGAAAAAAAAGCAGAAAAGAATAAGTGAATTAACTGCAAAAAACAATCAGCAATCAAAACAAGAACAAGACAGATTGCAAGAAGAAGTAATGCAACACTTTAATGAAATAATGCCTGAAATGTTCAAGCAATTAATTTTTTCATTCATAGTTGTATTGCCTGTATGGCAGTTCTTGCAAGGAAATTACATTGATACAATAATTTCATTGCCAATTCCGATTCCGTTTTTTTCAGCATTTGATTTTTTTAATCCCATTAGTTGGATTTCATTCAAGTTATTTGAATCAACTAATTGGATTGGATGGTATATTTTAGTGTCAATTATTGTTGGAATAATTTTAAGCATTGTCTTACATGGATATGAAAAAATAAAGGAAGGTTCATATAATGTCCAAGCCTAGTCAAAGAACTTCATCTAAAGCAAAAAAATTTAAACGCGGGCAAAAGAATTTAAGTATTCATTTCACTGCAAAAAAAACTTCCAAGCATTCTTGTAGTTTGTGTGGAAGAGTAATGCATGGAATGCCTCATGGAAAAATTTCAAGTGAAGTAAGAAAATTAAGTAAAACAGAGAAACGCCCTGAAGCATTGCTTGCAGGACAAGTATGCAATTCTTGTAGAAGTGTAATAGTTGAAGAAGCAATTAAAGTAAAAGAAAACTTGAAATCCTTGCAACAAGTGAATTTAGGTTTAACATCCTGGGTTTCAAAAGTAATGAATAAAATGGAGTAAAAGGTGAACTTAATTGGCTGTACTGGAAATTGGAAGAATTTGCATTAAAAAAACAGGTAGATCTGCTGGAAAAAGAGTAGTAATAGTTGACTTTGAAAAAAATTTTCCAATAGTGGATGGCCTTAAAATTAAGAGAAAAAAATGTAATTCAATGCATTTATTTCCAACTGACAAAAAACTGGATTTAAGTAAAGGAGCTTCTCATGAAGAAGTTTTAAAATTATTAAAGTGATTTAATTGGCTGAAGAAGTAAAAAAACTTGAAAAAAAAGAAGCAAAAGGAAAAGAAAACTTTAGATACATTGTTAGAATTGTAAATAAAGATTTAGATGGAAACATTTCTATTTACAGAGCTTTAATGGGTTTAAAAGGAGTTGGGCATAGATTTTCTCACATTGTTTCACAAGTATTTGAAAATGAAACAGGAATTAGTTCTTCAACTAGCTTAGGAGACATGCCTGAAGAAATGGATAAAAAATTAGAAGAAATAGTTTTAAATCCTGAAAAGCACGGAGTTCCGCAATGGGTTTTTAATAGAAGAAAAGATTTTGATTCAGGGAAAACAGTTCACTTGTTAATGAATGACCTTGATTTTAGTTATAGACAAGATTTTCAAAGATTAATGCAAATAAAGTCTTACAGAGGTTTAAGACATTCATGGGGTTTGCCTACTAGAGGACAAAAAACCAAGTCAAGTTTCAGAAAAAGAGGAGCAGTAGTTGGAGTAATGAAAAAAGAATTAAAGCCAGCTGCAGCAGCAAAGAAATAATGAGGAGATTTAATGGGCGATCCAAGAAAAGCAAAGAAAAAATTTGAAAGACCTAGAAAAACTTGGGATAAAAAAAGAATTGAAGAAGAAACCAAGTTAAAAGAATTATATGGTTTGAAAAATAATAGAGAGATTTGGAGAGCTAAAAGCTTTTTAAGAAATAAGAGAAGAATTGCTAGAACTCTTTTAGCAAAAAATTTAGAGGAAAGACTTAAAAGAGCAAAAGAAGTACTAGACAATTTAATGAATTTAAATTTGTTAAGAGAAAAAGCTGTATTAGAAGACGTGTTTACTTTGGGAGTGAATGATTTATTGGAGAGAAGACTTCAAACAATTGTTTGGAGGCAAAATCTTTCAAACACTGTAAAACAAGCAAGGCAATTCATTGTTCACGGACACATAGCTGTTAACGGGAAAAAAGTTACTATTCCAGGATTTATTGTTCCAAAAGAATTTGAGTCAAGCATTTCTTATTACGGAAAACCGCTTGAATTAGAGATAAAGGCTTCAAAAAGCAAAGCAGTTAGTTCAGAGGAAAAAGATTTAGCTAAAAAAGAATTAGAAAAAGAATTTGAAGAAGTAAAAGAAGCAGCTGAAAAAATGGAAGCAGAAGAATTAAGTGAAAAAGAGGGTTTGAATGAGTAAAGTTGGAACAATTCATATTTTTGCTTCGCATAATAATACTATTATGTTGTTAACAGATATTACTGGAGCTGAAACAATTGCTAAAAGTTCTGGAGGACAAGTAGTAAAAGCTCAACACAAAGAAGGAACTCCTTATGCTGCAATGAAGGTTGCAGAAATTGTTGCAGCAAAAGCAAAAGAAAAAGATATTTACGAAGTTCATGTAAGAGTAAGAGCTTTAGGAGGAATTCGTTCTAGAATGCCTGGACAAGGAGCTGAAGCAGCAATTAGAATGCTTACAAGAGCTGGATTAAGAATTAAATCAATTGAAAACGTAACTCCTCTTCCACACGACGGTTGTAGGAAAAAGAAAAAACATAGAGGAAAAAAAAGTTAACTCTTTTAATGGAGAGTGAATTTAATGGAAATAAAGGAATTAGAAAAAAATGAAAGAAAAAGTAAATTATTAATTAAAGGAGCAGATGTTGCATTAATTAATAGTATTAGACGAGCTTCAATGAATTATGTTCCAGTGTTTGCAGTTGAAGATGTATCAATTTATGAAAATTCTAGTGTAATGTTTGACGAGTTTTTAGCTCATAGGCTTGGTTTATTGCCAATTAAATCTGATGTAAAAGGTTATGCTGAAAACGATAAAGTAAAATTTGTTTTAGAAAAAGAAGGCCCTGCAACTGTTTACTCTAAAGACATTAAATGTACTGACCCAAAAATTGAAGTAGTTGATAAAAAAATTCCTTTAGTTAAATTAAAAAAAGATCAAAAAATTAAATTAGAAATGGATGCAATAATGTCTATTGGAAAAAATAATTCAAAGTTTCAACCAATAATAATTGGATATCAAAACCTGCCAGTATTAAATTACTTGGATGACATGAAAGAATCAGAATTAAATGAAGTAATTAAATGCTGTCCTCAAAGCCTGGAAATTAAGGCAAAAAAACTTGTATTAAAAAATCAATTGGATTGCGTTTTATGCCATAAATGCTTGGAAAGAATTAAAGGAAAAATCAGATTGGAATTTGATGAAAATTCATTTTTATTTAACCTTGAATCTCATGGAAATTATTCTTGCAAAGATGTATTAGTTTTAGCATCTAAAGCACTGGAAAACAAGACAGAGGAATTTAAATCATTATTAAAAGAGGCACTATAAGACTTTTGTTCTTCACTGCCTCCAAATAAAGTAAAGGAGGGGTGCCCGAGCGGTCTAAGGGGCAGGACTTAAGATCCTGTGACTAAGTGTCTTCAAGGGTTCAAATCCCTTCTCCTCCATTCGTGCAAGGTTCAGCCCTTGAAGCTGAGTAGGATGCTAAAGCATCCTGACATTTGAAAAGTGGCATTTAAAAAGTGGCATTTAAAAAGTGATAAAATGAGTAAAAAAATTTTAAAGAAAAGTTCTACAAAAAAATTAATTGCTGAACTAGAACAGCATTACTCTAAAACTCAGAAAAAGATTTTTAGAGCTATTGCAAGAGAATTAAGTAAACCTTCAAGAAACTTGCATGCAGTGAATTTAAGAAAACTTAATTCCTTGAATGAAAAATTTAAAGGAAAAACATTTGTTGTTCCAGGAAAAGTTTTATCTTCAGGAGAATTAAATGGAAAAGTAAGAGTAGCAGCTTTAGGTTTCAGTGAAACAGCAAAGCAAAAAATAAATGAATTAAAAGGAGAAGCTTTAAGTTTAAATGATTTAATTCAAGAAAAAATTAATGTAAGTGAATTAGTTATAGTGAAGTGATTTCATGAAAGTAATTGATGGAAGTAATTTAATTTTAGGAAGACTGGCTTCACATGTTGCTCAAGAATTACTTAAAGGCAAACAAATTTCAATAGTGAATGCAGAAAAAATTGTGATCACTGGAAGAGGAAGAGCTTCTTATGACAGGTTTAAAGCTAGAAGAGAATTAACTGTTAAAGGAAATCCTCATAGAGGCCCAAAATTTCCAAGACATCCAGACAAACTTGTAAGAATGTCTGTAAGAGGAATGCTTCCATTTAAAACTCCAAGAGGAAAACAAGCTTTCAAAAATTTAAAGGTTTTCATTGGAGTTCCAATAGAATTAAGTTCTTTAAAGCCTGAAACAGTTCCAGAAGCTGAAAACAAGTTAACTGAAAGATTCATTAATTTAGAAAGACTAAGCAAAGCCTTAGGAGCAAGATGGTGATTTAATTGGTTGAAGAAGTTAAAACAGAAACCGATCCTTCAGTAGAAGAACCTTTAGTTAAAGAAGAATCAACAGTAGAAGCAGTGGATGAAAAAAAAGGAAAAAAGAAAAGAAAAAGCAAAACAAAAAGAGTGTTTGCTAAAGCAAAGAAAAAAACTGCTTCAGCTAGGGCTAGAATTAAAAAAGGAAAAGGAAGAATCACAATAAACAAGTTACACATTAATTTAGTTAAACCAAGATATTTATTAGAATACCTTAGAGAGCCTCTTGAATTACTTGACAACTCAATTCTTTCAGAAATAGATATTGATGTTGATGTAAGAGGAGGAGGAGTAATGGGGCAAGCAGTGGCTGCTAGAAGTGCAATTGCAAAAGTCATTGTTGAATACACTAACGATAAAAAAATAAAAGATGCGTACATGGATTATGATAGAATGCTTTTGGTTGATGACTTTAGAAGAAAAGAACCAAAAAAACCCTTAGGAAGAGGAGCTAGAAAGAAAAGACAATTATCTTTTAGGTGATGAAATATGATGGTTCCAATTAAATGTTTTTCTTGTGGAAAAGTTGTAAGTCAAGTATATGAAGAATTTGTTCAAAGAGTTTCAAAAGGAGAAAAAGCTGGAGCTGTTTTAACAGATTTAGGAATTGAAAGATATTGCTGTAGAAGAAC
>CAYJVY010000003.1:29382-100797 GCA_964373795.1 uncultured archaeon
GCTGCAAAAAAATTTGCTGAAATAATTGGAGCTAAAACACTTATAGGAAGATTTATTCCTGGAACATTCACTAATCCTTCTTCAAAGCAATTTTTTGAGCCAAGAATTATTTTCACTAATGAATCTGATTCAGATTTTCAAGCAATAAAAGAAGCTTCAATGATTAAAATCCCTGTTATTAGCTTGGTTTCAACAAATAATTCAATTAAAAATGTTGACTTAGTTATTCCAGTTAACAATAAAGGAAGAAAAAGCATTGCATTAGTTTACTGGCTTTTAGCAAGAGAAATGCTTAAATTGAAAGGAGCAATTCAGAAAGACTCTGATTTCACTTATTCAGTTGAAGACTTTGAATACAAGTTAAGTGAAGGGCAAAAAGAAGAAATAGAGCAACAGCAAATGAGAATGCAAAAAGAAGGCAGAATGAGAAGAGGCAGAAAAGGTTTCACTCCAAGAAGAAGAAATCCAAATAATGATTATTAAATTTTTAAGTAAAATGTTGAAAATACGTTAAATGTTTCCCAAACAAATCCTAATTATAACGTTTTCACTGAAACCAGTAACTTTATAAAGGCAAATGCACAGAATATATATATTATTTGCATTTTTTTCAATATTTAGAGTGGGATAATGGTTTCAAATGTTACAACCTTTTTAGAGCAATTGGGTTTAACTGAGTATGAAGCAAAGGTAATGGATGCATTATTTAAATTAAATGAATCCTTTGCTCCACAGATTAGCAGGAATGCCCAAGTACCTAAAACCAGGGTATACGATGTATTAGACAGATTAGTTGAAAAAAAACTTATAATTGAAATTTATGGAAGACCTAAAAAATATAAAGTAATTCCTCCAGAAAAAGCTTTCACTACTTTAATTGAGGAAAGAAAAAAAGAATTATTCGAATTAGACGATAAATCTAATCAAGTTTTAAAGGAATTAAATTCTTTAAAAAAACCTGATGCTTTAACTGAAAAAGTAATGAAAGTCAAATCCGAACACGACTTTATTAAAATTTTAAACCAAGAAATCGAACAAGCAAAAGACTCAGTTACAGGATTCACTAAATTAACGGATAAGCATACAGCTTTAAGAGATGCTTTAAGAGTTGCATCAAATAAAAAGCTTCAAGTAAAATTACTTCATTCAATTGCAGACAAAAACTTGTTAAAAGAATTGACTTCAAATGGAGCTGAAGTTAAAAGCTTTGAACACGAATTAAATGCTTACATTATTGACGGAAAAAAAGTCATTCTAGCTTTAACTGATTTTGATAAAAACTTGCCTGAATACCATTTTTCTGTATGGAATAACAGTAAACAAATGGCTGATGTTCTGCAAAACTATTTTGAAAATTGCTGGAAAAAAGGAAAATAACTTTTCTTTAAGCTTTTTAAAAAAAAGCTTGCAAAAACGAGCTTGCAAAAACGAGCTTGCAAAAACAAACTGGCAAAACAAACTGGCAAAAAACTGGCAAAAAAAACTAGCAAAAAACGTAGTAAAAAAATGTTGCAAAAAATGTGGCAAAAACTTTTTAATGGAAAAAATTTTGTGATTAAAATGTTGAAAATAACTCGTGCACTTCGAAGGTTTATTGACAGAGTAAAAAATTATCGCCTTATAAGAGAAGATGATGTTTCTGGTAAAAAAGAAAGAATTGGTTTTTTGAGATCTTGGAATATTAGAAAAAATCATCCTGATTTGATTAAAGAAGGCCGCAAGCCAAGAAAAAAGTAAATTTTTTTAAACCACGCAGGCAGAGATTGTATACATAATCGCTAATCTTAATATTGTTTTCATTATATAATGGATTAAATATGCCTTTAGAGGAAGACATTTACAGATATGCAGTTAAGAATGCTTTTTTGCATCAAGGAAAGGCAGATATTAATGCAGTTGTAGCTAAACTAATTGCTTTAGATGCTGAAGTAAAATCTAAAATGAAGGAAGTAATGCCTAAAGTAATTCAAACAGTGAAACAAATTAATTCAATGCAGTTTCAAGAAATTGAATCAGAGTATAAAAAATTTGAGCAATCATATGAATTAAAACCTAAAGAAAAAAAGGCTGGATTGCCTGAATTGTTTTGGGCTGAAAAACAACCAGTTGTTACAAGATATGCGCCTAATCCTAATGGCCCGTTTCATTTAGGTAATGCAAGAGCTGCATTTCTTTCACATGAATATGCTAGAATGTATAATGGAAAATTTATTTTACGATTTGAAGACACTGATCCAAAAATAAAAAAATCAATGAAGAATGCAGAAGAATTATTTAGAGAAGATTTAGCTTGGCTTGGAATAACTCCTGATGAAGTGTTTTTTCAATCAGATAGATTGGAAGTTTACTATGAATATATTTCAAAACTAATTTTAATGGGAAAAGCTTATGTGTGTTTTTGTAAATCAGAGGTTTGGAGAAAACTAATTCAACAAAAACAAGCTTGTCCTTGCAGAGAAAAACTTCCTGAAATTCATTTAAATGATTTTCAAAAAATGTTGGCTCATGAAGTAAAACAAGGCGAAGCAGTTATTAGAATTAAAACTGATTTAGATCATCCAGATCCAAGTGTAAGAGATTATTGGCTTGCAAGAGTAATTGATTCTCCAAGTCATCCAAGAGTTGGATCAAAATATTTTGTTTGGCCAGCATATAATTTAGCTGCAGCAGTAGACGATCATGAAATGGGTATAACCTTTATTTTGCGAGGCCAAGAGCATGCTCAAAACGAAGAAAAGCAGAGATTCATGTACAGGTATTTTGGATGGATTTATCCTCACGCAGTTCATTTTGGAAGAATTAAATTAGGAAAAATTGTTTTAAGTACAAGCAAAATAAAAGAAGGAATTGAAAAAGGAGTTTACATTGGTTGGGACGATCCAAGGCTTGGAACAATTAAAGCCTTTAAAAGAAAAGGCTTTCAACCAGAAGCATTAAAACAAGCTTTAACTGATTTAGGCATTAACACTAACGATGCATCAATTGATTTAAAGAAATTAATTGATTTAAATAAAAAATTAATTGATGAAAAAGCCGACAGAGTTACTTTTATTTCTGATCCAGTTAAATTAGATGTACAGTTTTCTCAAGATTTAAGAGTTGAATTTTCAATGCATCCAGATTTTCCTGAAAGAGGGAAAAGAGTTTACTATTTAAAGAAAGGTTCTCAGTCGTTTTTTGTTTCAAAAACCGATTTAGATAAACTAGAATTAGGAGAAACAGCTCGTCTAAGAAATGCCTATAACATTAAATTAACCTCTAAAAACGATTTTAATGCAACAGCGGATTTTATTGGAGCTGCAACTCTTAAAAAAAATATTTTGTTTTGGTTAGTTGATCCAGTTGAAGTTGAAGTAATGCTTGAAAATGCTGAAAAAATTCGAGGCTTAGTTGAAAAAATAATTGAAGAAAAACGTGAAGGAGATTTACTGCAGTTTGAAAGATTTGGATATGTGAGAATTGATTCAAAAAAAGATTTAATTAAGGTTTGGTTTACTCATACTTGATTTATTTTACTTTTAATTTTTTCTTTAATTTTTCAAATTTCTCTTCTAGTCCTGTTTTCTTTTCTTCAGGTTCGAGCTCTTCCAATTCTAATTCTTTTTCTTCAATTAGTGATTCTTTTTCAAAAGAGATTGGTTTATTGTTTTTTTCTTCTTTTTCTAATCCGTCTTTAATTTTCTTTAATTCATTTAAGGCATTTTCTGTTTCATCATTTTTTTCTTTGGGTTTTGACTTAAATTTTTCTCCCAAGCCTTTAAAGAATTCTCCAAACCCGAATTTTTTTTCTTTTTTTTCTTCTAGCAATTCAACTTCTTGTTTTTCAATTGAAGGAGTTTCAGTTTTTTCTTTAATTAGGGTTTTCGTTCTTGGCTCGTTTAAATGTTCATCTATTTTTTCTTCATCTAAGATTAAGTCATTTATTGGAAGTTCTTGTAATTGGCTTTTCTCAAATTCTTCTACCCTTTCTTTTTTTTTGGGAAGATTTGAAAAAATGCTTTCCTTTATTATTGGAGTTCTTGCATTAATTTTTTCTTCTTTTTCTAACGCTTTTCTAAGCATACTGTCTTCTTTCAAATTTTTTTCAGAACTGGTTTCTGTTTTTAATTGATTTAATACTGCATTAATTGTTTCCTCTTCATATCCCGCGGTTTCAAGTAATTTAATGCATTCTTTATCTGTTGCTCCTTTTTTTTTGTATTTTTTTATTTCTTTAATTGCTTCAATTAGTTCTTCTTGGGAAACCATTTAAAACCATCCGGCGAGTTTTAAAATTTTCAAACAATGTTTGAAATCCATTTAGTTCACTTTACTATTTATAGTGTTTTACTTATTAAAATTTAGCTTTTATTCAAATATTGGTTTTTTGATTAACGGAACTGTTTGAAGAAAATATTTAAGAAGGGCGAATCACTTTTGTCTATGATAAGTTAAGAATGCCTTAAAACGTTAGGTTTAAATAATTCTATTCAATATTTATTTAGCATGAATAAAGCTCAGTTTTTTGCATTATTTTTTTTGCTTTTATTCTTAACTTCTAGTGCTAGTTCTTTGGTTTTTATTCCTGTAGGAGCTAGAGGACCTCAAGATAAAGGAGTAATTACTGAATCGACTCAGGAATTGTTTGACAAAATTAATGAAATAAATAACGGTAAAGACACTATTAATTTATTTTTTGGAGATTTTTTTCCTCCTTTATTAATGACTGTTTTTGGAAATGAGAGAACAAATTTTTATATTGAAAGAAAAGATAAAAAGATTTGGTTTATTAGTTTAGAGTTAACAGATAAATTTGAATCAATTTCTACTTCCAGAACTGAAAAACCTACAATTAATGTTTGTGTAACTGAAGACGCCTTTGATTCAATTCTTTCAGCTGAAAACATTAATGCATCTCTTTCAGAGGCAATTAAAAGCGGTAAAATGAAGGTTGAAGGATTAACTTTTGCTTCAGCTGTAAAGATTGCAATGCTTAAAGGAATTTCAACAGCTGATTTAAGTTTAGTTTTCAGTCAAGAATCTTGTGGCCCTAAAGCAGATGTTTTTTTGAATAAAATTGTTCAAGTTGGAACAAATCAATCTGTTTCAGTAATAGATCCTTCAAGTAAAGAAGGAAGAACAGCAGATGTACTAGTAATTGATCCTGCAAGAGAAGAAGCAGGATTTAAAACTGCTGCTGATGGAAAGCTTTCCATTGAAACAAAGGCTTTAGGTTGGCATGCACTTAGAACTTTGGATGGAGAAGTTTTATTGAATCAAGAAAGATATATTGTTGTTGACTTGGGTTTTTTAAATGTGTTCGGAGCAAGCGGAGTAATACTTGATTCCATTAATACTCTTGAAAGACTTGGAAATAATTTAATTATTTTATTGTTTTTTTTAAGCTTATTTAGTGGATTTATTTCTCAAAATAGGTCTTATATTTTCTTTCCGCAACAAGTGTTAAGTTCAAGGCAGGAAAAACTAGTTTTATTTGGAAGGTTTTTTTTAGGAGGAATTGCATTTGTATTGCCTTGGTTTGTTAACTTGATTTCTCTTGCCAGCATTGGAGTATTTGTAGCCTTAATTGAGGTAATAATTATTTTAATTGCGTTTGTAGTAATTAAATTGTTTAAAAAAGCTCAAGAATTCAAACCAGTTCATGTTAATCCATAGATTAACTGTTTTATAGAAATAGTTTTTTCATTAATTTAATTAATTTGCGTGTTTGAAAAACTGTGCCCACATTCATTCTACAATAGTGTTGGTTGGAATTTATTTTTGTAATATCGCGTACAAAAATATTGTTTTTTTCTAAAACTTTTATTAACTTTTTTTTAGTTATTGTTTTATGCTTAAAAAGAACAAAGCCTGAATGAGTTGGTATAACTTCGAAATTCATTTTAGGTAGTTCAATATTTATTAAATTTATTGCATTGTTAACTTCTTTTACATAGTGCTTTACAAATCTTAAATCTTTTAGAATTGCTTCTCCAGCTATTTGAGCTAGTACGTTAACGCTTTTAAAGTTGTGAAT
This sequence comes from uncultured archaeon, assembly GCA_964373795.1. Taxonomy (GTDB): domain Archaea; phylum Iainarchaeota; class Iainarchaeia; order Iainarchaeales; family DATDZZ01; genus CAYJVY01. Next base: position 35,399 of record CAYJVY010000003.1, read on the forward strand.
CTTAGATAGATTTTCTATTATTTTATTGTTTGCAATAATATATCCTAAACGTAGCCCTGCTATAGATAATGCTTTAGAGAATGAACGCGTGATAATAATGTTATCAAATTTATTTATTAAATTGGTACAACTTTTTCCATAAAATTCATAATATGCTTCATCTATTAAGAATAAAGAGTTTTTTTTGGCTTTAGCCAATCTAGTTATTTCTTTGATACTGTAAACACAAATATATGGATTAACTAAGTACACAATTTTTGTTTTAGAATTTATTTTATTGAAAATATTTTCTACGTTGTTCTCTGAATTTATTTCATAGGGCATTTCTATTATTTTTGCTCCACGTATTTTTGGCCATATTAAAAAATTTGTATAAGTTGGAATTGGAACAAGTACTTGGTTTCCTTCTTCTAAATATGTATTGCATATTAATTCATGTGCTTGATCTGAGCCATTAGTAATTAATATTTCATTAAACTTGACATTTGCGTATTTTGCTATTTTTTCTTTCAAGCTTTTTTGAGATGGATCTGCATACCAGTTTACATGTCCTTTATGGCTTAGAAAATGCTTAATAGCTTTAATAACTTTTTTTGGGGGAGTTATTGTTGATTCATTCCAATCAAGTTTAAACACATCTTGACTTTTTGACATTTTATCTAAGGAGTGAACAAGTTTGTATGGAACAATTTTGGCAACAAATTTGTTTACAGAAACCATGAAATACTAATGTTTCAAGACTATTAAAGAATATCTTTTAGTTTTGCAGTTTAAGGTCGTGGAGCGCGTCTACGAGCAGATAAGGATAGTTGAGGGTTGTCTAATAGTTTTAAAAACCTTTTTTTGATAGAATATTTATAGTTTAAGTAAACGAATTTACTGTCTTTTTGCGGCTTTTTTTAAAGTTACGCCAATGACATTTTTTTGGAGGTGTAATAATGGCTACACGAACTAAAATGGATGTGCCAAGTGAATTAAAATCAAGTCAACTAGAAATAGTTGAAAGAGTGAAGAAAACAGGGAAACTCAGAGTAGGAGTAAATGAATGCACTAAAGCTATTGAAAGAGGAATAGCTAAACTGGTTGTAATTGCTGAAGATGTTTCTCCTCCTGAACTAGTAATGCATTTGCCTTTGCTTTGCAAGGAAAAAAATATTCCTTTTACCTTTGTTTCAACTAGAAAAGAATTAGGGGAAAAAGCTGGTTTAAAAGTAGGAACTTCTTCTGTTGCATTGCTTGATGAAGGAGATGCAAAAAAAGATTTACTTGAATTAGTTGGAAAACTAAGAGAATTACAAAAATAATTTTTTTAATGGAAGTGTTTTTAAATGATTTCAAACAAGTTTGAAAACTTTAAAATTCCGGGAGGAATTTTAAATGACTGAAAAAGGAACTCCTGCAGAAGTAGTTGAAATAGTGAAAAGAACTGGAGTAAATGGAGAAATAGTTCAAGTTTTATGCAAGATTTTAGATGGATTTGAAAAAGGAAGAGTTAAGAGAAGAAATGTTAAAGGAAACGTGAAAAAAGGAGACATTGTTATATTGCTTTCAACTGAAAGAGAAGCAAAAGAAATTAAAGCCAGATAATGAAATGAAAATTATTTAAAGGTGTTTTTTGTGGATTGTAGTTTTTGTGGAAAAGCAGTTTTAAGAGGAACTGGAAAAATTTTTGTAAAAAAAGATGGAACAATTTTTAATTTTTGTTCCATGAAATGTGAAAAAAATTTATTCAAATTAAATAGAAAGCCTAGTCAAACAAAGTGGACAAATTATTATCATAAAGCGAAAACTGTTAATTTGAAGGCAATGCAGAGAAGAGAAAACCTTTCAACTGAAGCAAGTAATCCAAAAGTAAAAGTCGAATCTGAATAAGTGGTTTTATGGAGAAAACTTTAATAATTCTTAAACCAGATGCAGTTACTAGAAATTTAATTGGAGAAGTAATTCATAGATTTGAAAGAAAAGGATTGAAAATTACTGCAATGAAGATGCAGTACTTGGAAGACAAGCTTTTAGAAGAGCATTATGCGCATCACAAAGACAAGCCTTTTTTTAAAAACCTTAAAGCTTTCATGCAAAAAACTCCTTCAGTTTTAATGGTTTTAGAAGGAAAAGAAGCAGTAGAAGTTGTAAGAAAAATGTGCGGAGTAACTAAGGGAACAGAGGCTTTGCCTGGAACAATTCGCGGAGATTTTTCTGTAAGCGTTCAAGCAAACATTATTCATGCATCTGATTCAATTGCAACAGCTGAAACTGAAATTAAAAGGTTTTTTAAAGAAAAAGAATTGCATTCATATCAAAAAATTGATTCAACAATTATTTACTCAGAAGATAATTAATTTGTTTTCTGTTTAATGAATTATTTTTTCGTTTTAAGGCGTTTTAAATGAAATTAAGAATTAAAAAAGAAGTTGAAGAAGCCATCATTCCAATTTATGTTCATGAAGGCGATGCTGGAATGGATTTGTATTCAGTTGAAGAAATGATTTTATTGCCTGGAGAAAGAAAACTTGTTTCAACTGGAATTAGAATTGAATTAGAGCAAGGATTTGAAGCTCAAGTAAGACCTAAAAGTGGTTTAGCATTAAATCATGGAATAACTGTTTTAAATACTCCTGGAACAATTGATGCAGGTTATAGAGGAATAGTTAAAGTAATTTTATTTAATGCGGGAAACGAATCATTTAAAATAGAGAAAGGAAAAAAAATTGCTCAACTAGTTGTAAAAAAAATCGAGGTTGCAGAAATAGAAGTAGTGAAAGAATTAAGTGAAACTGTTAGAGGAGATGGGGGATTTGGCTCTACTGGTTTGCATAGGAAGTGAGAAACATAATTAGAAAACCAATTATAACTGTATTAGGCCATGTAGATTCAGGAAAAACGAGAACACTTGACGCTATTAGAGGTACTTCTATAATAGACAAAGAAGCTGGAGGAATTACTCAACATATTGGAGCTACTGAAGTGCCAATTAATGTAATTAAAAAAATTTCAGGAGCCTTGCTTCAAAAATATGGATTTAATTTAAGTATTCCTGGATTGCTTTTCATTGATACTCCTGGACATGAAGCTTTCACTAATTTAAGGAAAAGAGGAAGCTCTATTGCTGATTTAGCTGTACTAGTTATAGATATTAATAAGGGTTGTCAAGAGCAAACATTTGAAGCAATTGAAATTTTGAAATCATTTAAAGTGCCATTCATTATTGCTGCAAATAAAACTGATGCAATTTTTGAATGGAATTCAGTTGAAGGATCAATCACTGATTCATTGCAACAACAATCTAGTCAAGGCTTGGATAAACTTGATAGACTGGTTTACACTATTGTAGGACAATTACATGAAAGAGGTTTTCAATCTGAAAGATTTGATAGAGTGAACGATTTCACTAAACAAATTCCAATAATTCCTTGTTCTGCTAAAACAAAGGAAGGATTTCCAGAGATTTTAATGTTTTTAGCTGGTTTAAGTCAAAAATATTTAGAGAAACAATTAAAGATTTCAGTTGAAGGTCCTGGAAAGGGAACGATTTTAGAGGTAAGAGAAGAAAAAGGTTTAGGGAAAACAGTTGATGTTATTTTATATGATGGAACTTTAAAGGTTGGAGACAGAATTGCTTTAGGAGGAAAAGAAGGAGTAATAGAGTCAAAGGTTAGAGCTTTACTTGAACCAAAACCTTTAGATGAAATTCGAGATCCTGAAAAAAAGTTTTCAAACGTTAAAGAAGTTTCAGCTGCAGCAGGAGTAAAAATTGTTGCAACAAATTTAAACGATGCATTAGCTGGATCGCCTTTAATTGTTGTTTCATCAGAAGAAGATATTGTAAAATTACAAGAAGAAATTAAAAGCATTAAAATTGATAGTGATGCAATTGGTCCTATACTGAAAACAGATACTCTTGGATCGCTTGAAGCAATTGCTTTAATGCTTGAAAAAGAAGGATTAAAGATTAGAAAAGCAGATGTAGGAGACTTAAATAGAAAAGATTTAATTGAAGCTGAAACAATTAAAGAAAAAGACAAGTTTAAAGGAGTAATATTTGTATTCAATGGAAAAGTTGATTCAGAGATTGAAAAAGAAGCTGAAAAAAAAGGATTAAAAATATTCAAATCAAATGTAGTTTATTCCTTAATTGATGGTTACAAGAAATGGATGGAAGAAGAAAAACAAAAAGAAAAAACGCAAAAACTTTCCTCAATTATTTATCCTGCAGAGTTTAAAATTTTGCCTGGAAATGTTTTTAGGAACTCTAAACCAGCAGTTGTAGGAGTGCATATTTTGCGAGGAAAACTTAAAACAGACATTAATGTAATGAATTCAGAGGGAAAAATTGTTGGAAAAATTCGAGCAATTCAATCAGAGGGAAAGGTAGTGAAAGAAGCCTTGCAAGGAGATGAAGTAGCAGTTTCAATTGATGATGCAGTTGTAGATAGAACAATTAAAGAAAAAGAAATTCTTTACACTTTTATTCCAAAAAATCAGTTCACTGAAATTGAAACTTTTTTGTCAGACTTTACAGAGGATGAAAAAGAATTATTAAATCAAATTAAATTAATTGAATTAAAAATTAAAGCATAATTGGAGAGTGAAAAAATGAATATAGTAATTTCAAGTCCTAAAACAGCTAAAGCATATTCCAAGAAAATGGAGAAACCAGTTTTTTTAAGTAAAAAAATTGGTTCAGAAGTTGATTTATCTATTTTAGGTTTAGAAGGATATACTGGGAAAATAGTTGGAGGATCAGATAAAGATGGATTTCCAATGAAGTCTTCCCTTGAAGGAACTTTTAGAAGAAAGGTTTTCATTTCAAAAGGCGTTGGATTTAATCCTAAAGCAAAAATTGAATGGAAGAAAAAAGACAAGAAAAAATTAAGACAAAAATTCATTAAAGGAATAAGGGTTAGAAAAAACGTTAGAGGAAACACTGTTGCAGAAGACATTCATCAATTAAATATTGTTGTAGTAAAAGAAGGATCAAAACCTTTAGATGAATTATTTCACCGAGCAGCCGGTGGGGCTGAGGCAAGAGCAGGTGGGGCTGAGGCAAGAGCAGGTGGGGCTGAGGCAAGAGCAGGTGGGGCTGAAGCGAAAGCAGAGGGAAAAAAGAAATAATTTTTAAATTAATTTTTGGAGTGAAAGAATGAGTAAAACAGAGGCAATTCCAATTCAAGCTGAAATGAATATTGGAATGGTTGGACATGTAGATCATGGCAAGACAACTCTTACAAAGCTTTTAACTGGAGTGTGGACTGATACTCATTCAGAGGAGTTAAAGAAAGGAATTTCAATTAGATTGGGTTATGCTGATGCAGTTTTTAGGAAATGCTTGAAATGCAGTGGAACAGAGGCTTTCACTACTTCTGAAAATTGTTCTGTTTGTGAGGGAAAAACAAAGGTGTTACGTAAAGTGAGTTTTGTTGATGCTCCTGGACATGAAACTTTAATGACTACAATGTTAAGTGGAGCTGCTTTAATGCAGGGAGCAATTTTGGTTATTGCTGCAAATGAAAAATGTCCTCAGCCTAGAACAGTTGAACATTTAATGGCTTTAGAGATTAGTGGAATTAAAAACTTAGTTGTAGTGCAAAACAAGGTTGACTTGGTTGAAAGAGAAAAAGCTTTAGAAAACTTTAATCAAATAAAGTCTTTTTTAGAATCACATGGATATAAAGATGTTCCAATAATTCCTTTGGCTGCAAATTTTGGAACAAATGTTGATTTATTAATTGAAGTAATTGAAGAAAAAATTAAAACTCCAGTATTTGATTTAAATAAGCCTTTGAAAATGTTTGTTGCGCGCTCCTTTGATGTGAACAAGCCTGGAATTGATCCAAGTAAATTAAAAGGAGGAGTTGTAGGTGGAACAATTATTCAAGGGAAGATTAAATTAAATGACAAGATTGAATTAAGGCCTGGAATTAATGGGAAAAAAATTGAAACAGTTGTTCAAAGCCTTGGAACAATTAATGGAGCATTAAAAGAAGGCGTTCCAGGAGGATTAATTGCAATTGGTTCTTCTCTTGACATGGGTTTAACTAGAAACGATCAAATGCGTGGACAAATAGTTGGAGCAGTTAATTCTTTGCCAGAGCCAATAACTAAATTGAGTTTAGAATTACATGTACTTAAAAGACTTTTAACTGATTCTTCTGAAAAAATAAAATTTAATGAAAGCCTTGTATTAACAATTGGAACTGCTACAACAATTGGAGTAGTAGTGAAAGAAAAATCAAATGTTCTTGAATTAGATTTAAAGACTCATGTAATTGCTGAAAAAAATCAAAGAGTGGCTATTAGTAAAAAAATTGGAAGCGCTTGGAGATTATATGCTTATGGAATAGTTAAATAAAAGTTGAATGAAATGAGTAAAATGATTGCATTGGATTCAAACATGTTATTAGCAATACCTCAATTCAAGGTTGATGTATTCAGTGAAATAAAAAGGCTTGATGGGAATGTGAATTTTGTTATTCCAATTCAAATAAAAAATGAATTGATTAATTTATCAAATAAAAGCATTAAAATGAAGAAAGCTTGTGAAATAATTTTTTCTTTAATGAAGCAAAATAATGTTACCGTGAAAAAAGTGAATGCATTGAATGCAGATAATGCTTTACTAGAGTTATCAAAAAAAGGAATTGCAGTTGCAACGAACGACAAAGAATTGAAGAGAAGAATAAAAATTTTTGGAGGAGAAATATTTTTTTTAAGGAAAAAAAAATTTATTGAAAAAACTGGAGGAGTGAATTAAATGTATGCAATTTATACTGTTAGAGACACTGTGAGAGTTCCACCAAAGGCTTTAGGAGAAGACTTGAATAACAAGATTTTGGAGTTAGTTCAAGAAGATTATGAAGGGGTAGTGGATGAAGATTTAGGAGTTGTTTTAGCAGTAATTAATGCTAAAAAAATTGGAGAAGGAAAAATTATTCCAGGCGATTCAATGGTTTACTATAGCACTGAAATTGAAATGCTTTTATACACTCCTGTTTTACATGAAGTAGTTGAAGGAGAAGTAACAGAGGTAACAGAGTTCGGAGTATTTATTAGAACAGGGCCAATTGAAGGTTTAGTGCATAGAAGTCAAATAATGGATGACTTTAATACTCATGATGCTAAAAGTTCTTCTTTTATTGGAAGAGAGTCAAAGAAAAAAATAACTTTAGGAGACACGGTTTTTGCTAGAACAGTTAATGTTAGTTTAAAGGGTTCAATTTCTAGTTCAAAAATTGGTTATACTATGAGACAATTAGGTTTAGGAAAAAAGGATTGGCTTAAATTAGATGAAAAAAAGAAAGAAAAAGTAGTAGTAAAAGAAAGAACTAAAGAAAAATCTGTTAAAACAGATAAAAAAGAGAAATAGGTGGTTAAATGTTGAAAGAAAAAGCTTGCAGGAATTGTAGAAACGTAATAGAAGAAGGAAGTAAATGCCTTAAATGTGATGGAAACGCTTTTACGACTTTTTGGAAAGGATATGTAGTTGTAATTGATCAAGAAAAATCTCAAATAGCTGCAAAAATGGGAGTGAAATCTCCAGGAAAATATGCTTTACGTTTATCAAGATAAGGAGTGAATTAAATGAGAATAGAAATAGTTGATAAAAAAGAAAATGTTTTACTGCACAGAGATGAATTGTTTTTTCAAGTAAACGAAGTTGAAAAAACTCCTTCAAGAGAAGAGGTTAGACAAAAATTAATTGCTTTAACTAATTCAACTCCAAATTTAGTTGTAGTTCAAAAAATTAATTCAGAATACGGATCACATAAATTTAGTGGGCAAGCAAAAATCTATAAAGAAGAAAAATACTTGAAAGAAATAGAGCTTCCATATATTAAGAAAAGAAATTTTAAAGAAGAAACAAAAAAAGAGTCAACTGGAGAGACAGTGCCTGTAATACCTCAAGTAGAGCCTGAAAAGAAAGTAAAAAAATAATTCTATTAAAGGAGAATTTTAATGGCAAAAGAACAGAAAAAAAAGAAAAAGAAAAATAAATCATCTTTTTACTCAGTTGAAGGAGCTAGTTTGAAGAGAACTAGAAAGTTTTGCCCTAAATGTGGACAAGGAGTTTTCATGGCCGAACATAAAAACAGGTTGTCTTGCGGGAAATGCTCTTACACTGAAATGAAATAAAGGTGAGGAATTTTCTTTTAAATTTTTTAATTGATTTGTTTCTACTTTTATTTCCATTTGGCTATCTTAAATTAGTTGACAAAGAAAAAAACTTAATTAAAGAATTAGGATTAGTTTTCCAAGGATTAAAGAAAACATTTCTTAATGCATTAATTTTATTTCTTGCATTGTTTTTTGTTTCCTTTATTCTTTCAACTGTTTTTACTTTTTTAAATTTAAATGACTTGGAAAAGGTTAGCGAAATAGCTTTAGAATTAAAAAAATCTTATTTATTGTTAGCCTATCTTTTAATTTTTCGGATTTTTGCAGAAGAAATTTTTTTCAGAGGATTTTTAGTTAAAAAAACTGGAGTAATAATTTCTTCAATTTTGTTTGCTTTAGCTCACATTGGATATGGATCAATAATTCAAGTCTTTGGAGCATTTATTTTAGGATTAATTCTGGCTTTAAACTTTAAATTAAATAAATCTTTAATTCCAAATATTTTAGCTCACATGGCTTACAATGCAGTAATAATTTTCATAATTTTAAAGTGATTTAATGACTGAAATAATTAAGTTAACTAAAGAAACTGAAAAACAAGTTTTATTAAAAGCAGTTGAAGTGCTTGAAAAAGGCGGAATAATTATTTATCCAACAGAGACTTGTTATGGCATTGGATGTGCAATTAATTTTCCTGAAGCAATTAAAAAAATTTATGAAATAAAGCAAAGAAATGAATTGCCAATGCTTGTGATAGTTGATTCAATTAAATCAATTAAGCCTTATGCAAACATTAATGAAAAAGCAAATTTTTTGATTTCAAGGTTTTGTAAAGGGAAAAACTCTAGGCCTTTGAGCCTGATTGTAAGTAAATCAAACTTGGTTCCGAAGGAGTTGACTAAGAGTAATGAAATTGGTTTTAGAATTACTTTGAATAAATTTGCAAAACAATTGTGTAAAAAACTTGGCAAGCCATTGATTTCAACTTCAGCGAATTTTCATGGAGAAAAACCAATTTACAATGCATTTGAAGTAAAACAAAAATTTAATGACAAAGTTGATTTAATTATTGATTCAGGTTATTTAATTAAATCAAATCCTCCGAGCACTGTTTTTAATGTTAATTCAAGTAAAGTTTTAAGAGAAGGATTAATTTCTGAAAAAGAAATTATTCAAGCATTAAATGAGGGCAAAAAATGATTTCGCTTGGAATAGAGTCAACTGCTCATACTTTTGGAGTAGGAATAGTTGATGAAAACTGTAAAGTTTTGGCAAATGAAAAACATGCTTTAATGAAAGAGTCAACTGGATTAATTCCAAGAGAGTTAATGGATCATCATTTAGAGTTTGCTGAAAAAGTATTAATTCAGGCTTTGGATAAAGCAAAAATTTCTTTAAAAGAAGTTGACTTAATTAGTTTTTCTCAGGGCCCTGGAATAGGGCAAGCATTAAAGGTTGGAGCAACTACTGCTAGAACGCTTTCGCTTTTACATGATAAGCCTTTGATTGGAGTTAATCATTGCATTGCTCATGTTGAAATTGGAAAAAAATTAACTCTTGCAAGAAATCCTATTAGTGTTTATGCTTCTGGAGCTAATACTCAAATAATTGGATTTGAAGCTGGGAGATATAGAGTTTATGGAGAGACACTTGATATTGGAATTGGAAATTTATTGGATTCTTTTGGAAGAGAAATTGGAATAGGTTTTCCTGCTGGCCCTAAAATAAGTGAAATGTATTATCAAGGGAAAAACTTAATTGAATTGCCTTATACTGTTAAAGGAATGGATTTAGTTTTTTCAGGGTTGTTTACTGAAGCAGTGCGAATGATTGGAAAAGTGAATGAAATTGATTTAGCTTTTTCTTTAATGCATACTGCTTTTGCAATGCTTGCAGAGGTAACTGAAAGAGCTTTAGCTCATACTGAAAAAAATGAATTACTTTTAGTTGGAGGTGTGGGAGCTTCAACTGTTTTACAGGAAATGCTTAAAGAAATGTGTGAGCAAAGAAATGCAAAACTTTTTTTTCCTGAACGACAGTTTTTAGTTGACAATGCTGCAATGATTGCATGGACTGGATTAATTTCTTTTGCAAATGGAAATAAATTAAATTTATTTGAAAGTGAAATTCTTCCTTATCAAAGAGCTGATCAAGTTCAAGTTAATTGGGTGAAATAATGTTTTCCCGTTCGACAACTACTGAAATTAGAATTCAAATTCCTGACATTAATGGTTTCAGAAAAAAATTGCATGCATTGAAAGCAAAAAAACTTTTCACTTATTATTTTAATGATTTTATTTTTGTGCCTAAAACAAAAAAATTTGATTTAAATAAAGAGTCAATGAAGTTGCGAATAGTGAAACTTAATGGCAAGAAAAGCTTTAAATTAATTTATCAGTTAGTGAAATGGAGTAAAGGCATTAAAGTTTTACAAAACGGTTTTAAAATTGATTTGAAGAGCTTGTCTCAAGGATTTGAATTGCTTTCTCATTGGCAGTTTAAAAAACTTTTTTCTTTCACTAGAAAAGGAGAAAAATATTCTCTTAAAGACTGGACTTTTGTTTTAGAAAAAATTCAAGGACTTGGATGGTTAATTGAAATTGATGGTTCAATTAAAAAAATTAGGCTTACTCAAGAAGTGCTTGGATTGAAGAAAACAGTTAACAAATCAATCCCTTGGCTTGTAGAGCATTCTAAATGATTTTCTTGATTTTTTTCTTCCTTTTCCTTCTTTCACTTTTCTTAAAAGAGTTGAAAGAGAGTCTTGAACTGCTGAAATCATTTTCCAATTAACTGCTTTTGAATTCATTGAAATTCCTGGAGCAGTTAACTGGCTATTAACTGTATGTTTTTTTCTTAATCCAGTTATATTATGGTCTTTGAATTGAATTTTTAAAGCAATTTTGTTTTGACAAATTTTTTCAATTTTGTCATAAGTTTCATTTATTACATTTGAAACAATTTTTTCATCTATTTCATCTAGTTTTGGAAGGTTAACGAATTGAATTTCTTTTTTTTCTTGCATTGAATAAAGGTATACTTCTATTAAGTCTCTTGGAGTAACTATTCCCATTGGTTTTGTTCCTTCAAGTAGTACTACATGGCTTCCTTTTGGTTCATTTAATTTATTAATTATTATTGAAATGCTTTCCATTGGAGAAGAAGTTTTAACGTCTAAAATAATGTCTCCACTAATTGGAGCTGATGATAATTCAATTTTGTTCAATTCATCTCTATTGAATTTTGTTTCTTTTCTTGTAATTGGTAGACTTAGGTGTTTCTTTAAAATGTCTCTAAAAGAAAGAACTCCACTTAAATCTCCTTTTTCATTTACTACAATTAGTCTATTAATGTTGTTTTTTTTCATTAAATGAATTGCTTCCCCTAGGCTAGCATTTTCATTTACTGTGATTAGTTTTTTAGTGCAAACGTCTTTTGCTTTTAGTCCTTTAAGTGAGGGATGGTTTTTAATTGCATTAATTATATCTCTTGCTAGAACAACTCCTCTTACTTTATTGTCTTTGTCGACTACTGCTAGCATTCTGGAATTAGCTGTATACATTAATTCTGCAATTCTTTCAAGTGAATCATCTTTATTTAATGTGGGGAATTGTTGAATTATTTTTCCAACTTTTAATTTAGTAAAATCAGTTGAAACTCTGTACAAGTTTCTTTTTGAAGTAATTCCTAAATAAGTTCTTTTTTCATCTAAAACTACTGCAGCTCTTTCGTGAGTAGCTTTTAATTGTCCAATGAAATGAGTTACTACGTCATTCTTTGATAAAGCCAAAAAATTAGTTTTCATTAAATTCTCTGCATTCAATTAATCACCTTAAAATAATTATTTGTCAAATAAAGTTTAATCCAAACAACTTTTAAACCCTCAAGCAAAAATCTAGTTTAGAGCCTTGTTTTGTTTTTGAAAATTTACTATAAATTTATACAGATACCAAATTCCTATAAATAAAATAGCTATAATAATTATTTTTAAATACTCTGGAAGGCTTTCCTGAGTTAAATGAATTTTTTCATCTATTAATGTCCATAAAATAAATGCAGTAATTAAAATAAAAGTTAATTCTAATAAAATGAATGCCAATGTCCTGGATTTTTCAGTTGAAGTGAAAAGTTTTTGTTTTAATAATTGTTTTTTTGCATTTGTTTTTTCTTTTATTTCTTGCAATTTTTTGCTTTGAAAAATTCTTGCAAAAAGTCTAACAATTAAATCAATTAAAGTAATTATTGAATAATAAAATCCAAGTAAAAATACTAGGATAAAATTTTTTGAATTTTCTTTTGCTTTAAAGAGTTTTTCTTTTGTTTTTTGTGTATAAATTTCTCTTAAATCTTTTGGAGTTACTCTCCCAAACATTTCGGGTTTAAGTTTTTCTTTTGTTACAATGAAATGCATTAAAAGAAATAACGCAAATAACATTATTGCAACAAAGTAGTGAAATCCTTCTCCTTGAAGAGCTATTTCAAATGGCTGGAGTTTTATTAAAAGAATTCTGAAAAAAATAACTCCGATTGAAATAGCTAAAAATATTGCTTCTAAGCCAAGCAAAATTAAAGGGTATTCGTTTTTTTCTTGCATGTTAATATAATATTTTTGTAATATTTAAAATTAAGGTTGAACAGCGCTTTGGCATCCTTCCTTTAATTTTTCATCTTTTATTTCACGACATAATGACACTAATTTTTGATTTACTGCAACATACTTGTTACAGTAATCTTTTGAAAATAATCCTTCACTTGTCTGAGTTTTAATTGCATTGCAAATAGAAAATTTGTCTGTTTTAATTTTTTTATTAATTAAACTTAAGCCAATTTTTGCATGACATTCCCCTAGTCTTTGAGTTTGATATGGATTTAATTTATCACACCACTTACTTTGATCTAAATTAAATGCAATTGTTTCAAAACAAGTATAATTTGCTTCAGAGTTTTTATTTAACTTTAAACAAGTTTTTTCTTTTTCTTCATCTGAAACCATTTTTTCAGCTGCTTTTGCATAGCATTCTCCTTTAGATGGCTCGTTTTCTATAATGTCGCAAACGCTTGGATCTTTCTTGTTTTCAGAGAAATAAAATGCACATTGTTTCTTGTGTTGAGAAGCAACAGATTGAATGCCTGCACAAATGTTTGGATCGTCTAATTTTTTTGCCATTTCAAATCTGCAAACATTTTGTTTAAATTCATCCTTTATTTTATCACAAGTTTTCAAATCAGGGTTTTTTAGAACTGCTGTTGAATAACAATTATCTCTATTCGCATCTAAAGAAATTTTTTCACAAAAATTTGGGGAATTAAATTTAATTGCTACATCATAAATACAATCATCTCGATTGTTGCCTTCAAAGCTTTCTAGCCTTGCAGCTAGCGGAAGATTTAAACAAGAGGAAGGATTTTTTTCCCCAAATGCAGAATTATAATAGCATTTTCTTTGCTGTTTTGCATCTGAAATATTTTTACATAATTCACTGCTAGGAGTTTTTAATGCAACTGAATTCACACAATTTGCATAATCGTTTTTGTCAGCAGCAATTTTAATGCAAATCTTGTTATCCTCTAATTTTAATGCTAAATCAGTAAAGCATTGGCTTCTTCTATTTCCATAAGACGTTGTTTTAATTTCCTCACATACTTCTGGATTTTTTGTTTTCAAAGCAATTTTTTTCAAGCAATCATCTCTAGAATCTACATTTTCTTGAATTTTTGTGCAAGCAGTTGCATCTAATACAAGTTCTGCAGTTGAATTCAAACATTCATTTCTAGCCTTTTTATCAGCAATTTTTTCACAAAAACTGTAATCAAATTGTTTTTTTGCAATAAAAGTTAAGCATTCGGCATTTAATTCTTTTTCTTCAACTTTTTCACAAAACTCTGGGGAATTAGATGTTTTAGCTAAATTCAAAAAGCATTGACTTCTAGGAGTTGCATCAAGAATTTCTTCACAAGTAGTTGAATCACTTAAAAGTTTTGCAATACTGCTAATGCAATTGTTTTTTTCTGAATCATTGTTTTGAATTTTGTTACATACTTGTGAATCTTGTTTTTTTAATGCCACGTTTTTATAGCAAGAGTTTTTTGTTTCAGTTAACTTAATTGAATTGCATTCATCTTCTTCAATGTTTTTTAATGCAATTTCTTTAAAGCAGTTATCTGTATTTGTTGGATTAATTGAGTTACTGCAAACACTTGCTGAAAGCTCTTTTAATGCAATTGATTTAATGCATTCATCTTGTAAATCGATTGTTGAAAGCTCTTTACATGATTGGATATCTAATTTAAATGTTGCAAGAGCTTTAATGCATGAATCCTTTGATTTAACTTCACTGATTTTTTCACAAAGCTTTTCATCTTTTAAGCTGGATGCAAGTGAATTCAAGCAACTGTCTTTTATTTTTGCATCAACGATGTTGCCGCAAAGCGTTTCTTGTTTTAATGCTAATGCAATTGATTTAATGCATTCATCGCTTTTAGATGGAGTGTCAATTTTTTTGCATACCTGAAACTCCTTTAAACTTTTTGCAAGAGATCCAAAGCATGAATCTCGTTGCTTTAAATCTAAAACGTTTTTACATGAGTCAGGGTTTTTGGATTTTTTTGCAACATTAATGAAGCAAGAGTCTTTTGCTTCACGGTTTTCAATTCCTCCGCAAACCTTTTCAGCTCTGGGGTTTTTTTCCTTTGATTTTTCTGTTTTACATGATTCTAATTCGCTTTCAAATTTTTCTTTATCGGTTTTTGAATCAATTCCTTTTTCTTTTAATTGTTTATCGCATTCAGATTGAATTGAATCAATTAATTTTGCTGCAATTTCTTTGTCGCAGGATTCTTTTCTTTCTTGATTTGTTATTCTGTCACAAATTGTTTCATCTAACGCTTTAAGTGAAATATCTTTATAGCAGTTGTGTTTGTCTTTTTCTCCAGAAATTCCATTACAAGAATCTGCATTTAAACTTAAATCAGCTGTTTTTTTGAAGCAAGAGTCTTTTATTTTTTGTTCACTTATTTCTTGGCATTGAGTGAAATCTTTTTCTTGAACAGCTAATTCGTTGAAGCAAGAGTCTTTTTTTATTTCACTTAGCTTCAGGCAATCCTCTTTTTTAAGTGTTTTAGGAGGCTTGACTCCATTTTTTTCTGGTATAATGCATCCTGCAATTACAAGTATTAAAACCAAAAACAATGGCAGTAAAATTTTGAAATTAATTTTCATTAAACCACTTAAAGTGTTATTAGGTATTAAATTACATATTGTATTTAAATTTATTCTGCGTTATTGTTTAGCATGAATGAGGTTTTCTTTAATACTTTTTCTGAGAGAATAAAATCTATTGTTGAATCAAAAGCATTTAATTTTCTTGTAACCTTTGTTATTCTTGTTTCAGTGTTTTTAGTTGGATTAAGCGTTCAACCTTCAACTAGTGCAGCTATGCATGAAATAATTTTTTTTGTTGAAGTAATTATTCTTGTTTTTTTTAGTATTGAAATCTTAATGCGAATTATTGCTGAAGGAAGCAAGCCTTTAAATTTTTTTAAAGATTCTTGGAATGTAATGGATTTTGTTATTGTTTTACTGGCTTTCCTGCCTATTCAAAACAAGATGATTCTTTTAGTTAGACTTGTAAGAGTATTGAGAATCTTAAGGCTTTTTAGGGCTTTCACTAAACTTCGATTGATTATTAATGGAATGATTAATAGTTTTGCTTCAATTGTTTATGTTGGAATGTTGTTATTGATTTTGATTTATTTTTTTTCAGTTATAGGGGTATCAGCTTTTTCTGAAATTGATCCAATTAATTTTGGAAGCATGTGGAAAGCTTTTTTCACTCTTTTTCAAGTTCTAACACTTGAAGGCTGGAATACGATAATGGTGCCAGTTAACAAGGCTTATCCAATTGCTGGTCCAATTTATTTTACTTCATTTATTATTATTGGCACAATGGTTGTAATGAATTTAATTTTAGGAGTTATAGTAACTAATATGAATAAAGCCATGAAAGAATTAGATGAAAGCGAGCAAAAAGAGAAATCAAATGAAGAACTAATTCTGCAAAGAGTTAAAGAAATTGAAAAAGAACTCAAATTAATTAACAAGAAACTTTCAAAAAATAGCTAAGCACTTAAGTTTAAGCTATTAAATAATTTATTTCTGAATGTTTTTAAATACTGTCAAAGTAAAATAATAGTGAGGCTTTAATAAATGAGAATACTAATATTAATGTTACTTGTTTTATTGATTTTTGTGGTTGCGTAATTGATCAAAAGAAAGACACAGGAAATGAGGATGATGAAATGGTTGCAAAGAATGCAAAAATTGAAGAAGTTTTTTCAATAGTGAAAAAGGTTGCACAAGCAAAGTCTGCAAAAGAAGTAATGGATTTGCTTGATGGAAACTTTGAAAGTCTACCTCTTACTGCAAATGCCATGGATCCTCATATGTATGTCAAAAAAAACACTGCCTTATTTGAACGCGTATTGATAACTGAGTACAGGTTTTTTGACAAACCAGGTGTAGGATTCAAGTTATTGCCTGAAATAAAAATTGAGAAAGCAAAAGTTGTTTCTGTTTTCGGAAAAGATTTCAATAATGTAAAAGGCAAAGATGATTCTGATTTTGATTATAAATTGGTTTATGAAATTAGTGACAAATTTGTTAGTTTCGAATTCAGCAAGGAATTGCTGAAAGGCATAAGTGTTGAGGACAAGAAATTTGTTGAGGATGAAGAGCGACAAAAAAAAGCAGTCGAAGAATACCAAGCAAGGGAGCAAGCAAGGCCAAAGACTGAAGACAAGGTTTTAGCCTATGTTGTAATGCAATTATTTGATATAGTAAAAAAAGAGCTAGACGACGATGTCAAAATTAACGGGCCTAGAAAACTCCCCATGAACTATTTAGAAACTGGCGTAGCGGAAAAATTGTCAAAACTTGGAACTTCAAAAACCGAAAAACAAGGATATTCTCCTGAAGAAAGAAAAGACGCAATTGATTTTTATTACAAGTTAAGGGATGAGAACAGGTTATCAGAGCTTTCAGGAGACTTGCAAGTAATTTATCCTGGGAGCAAGATTCTTGAACGAATTTCTCCAAGAGTTGAAAAACTGGATTCTTTAAAGGATTTTGTTTTAAGCAGAAAAACAGAAGAAATAAATTTAAGTTATTATTTGAAATCAGATCCTGCTGGATTCTTTGTTTTAGGCTTTGATGCAAACAACAAAATTGTTTCAGATTTAGTTAAAGCGCTTGATGATAAAAACGTTCAAATTTTTGGTGGAGCAGCTTTACTGCTTGGCAGAATTGAAGATAAAAACTCTTTTGAAAAACTTTTAAAGAAATTAGAAGAAGTAAAAAAATTAGCAAAACAAAATTCTGGAACTTATTCAGAGCCAAGGGCTTGGGCAGGAGAATCAGAGCCAACATATAATCCTTCTGATTATGAGTTAGCTGAATCAATTATTGGCGACGCAATAATTTCCGTTGTCAAAAAAAATGAATTGAAGAAAACTGGGAAAATAAGTTTTAATAGATTCATGTCATCTCATATTGACGTAGTTGGATCTGCTAGATTATTTTATTGGACAAAAATGGAAGTAGAATTTGATTTGGCAACGCATTTGGAAAAATCAAATAGTGATTTGAATTCTGGATTCATTAAAGGCTAATAACACCATTTTTTTGCAGGTTTTGAATTAGGCTAAACGTCTAGGTCTTTGTTTGAGTTCAGAATCAATTGTTTTAGATGCTTCTTTTAGTTTTGAAAAAATTCTTGAAACATCTTCTTCTAATTCAGAAATTGTTCCTTGCAAAGAACTAGAGCGAGTTAAATAATATTTTCCTGTTTTTTCAATCAAACCGGATTTACGTAAATTATTTAAGTGATTAATTGTGGCTCCTCTGCTGATTTTAAGTCTTTTAGCTATTTGAGTAGAGGAAATCCTTTGCCCTAACTCAGTAGAAGAAACTATTTCCCTAAACGCTGAAGCAGCTGTTTTTCCTTTATCAATGTTCTCAAAAAAGCCAAGTGTTTTACAAATCCAATAAAATTCATCATCTAAGTCATAAGTAATTGGCTTTGGAATACGCCTAATAGTTAACTCAAAAGAAGGTTCAATTAATGAATGCATTAAAGGCATGTAATAGTTTAAAACAAAACAATTTAAAAGAGTTTTGTCCAAAAAATGCCTAAATTGTTTAAATTATTTGGACAAAAATGGTTTGGTTTAAATTTGTTTTGGTAGTATTTTTCTTTTATATATTGTTTAAAGATTTTTTTGGAGGCGATATTAATGGTGTTTGATATTGAACCATTTAACTTTAAAAAGAAAAAGTTTTTTGAAAAATTCGATGATTTGTTTCCAGAAATTTTTTCAGAAATTAAGTCTTCCTGGTTGGATGAAAAAAATTTCGCTAGATTTCCTTTAATTGATTTAATTGATGAAGGAGCTAGCTTGAAAATTGTTGCAGAACTTCCAGGCGTTGACAAAAACGATATTAAATTAGATGTAAGCAATAACTCTGTAAGTCTTTCAGCTGAACACAAGCAAGAAGCTGAAAATAAAGGAAAATCTTTTTATAGAAAGGAAAGAAGTCTTCAAAAATTTTTTAGAAGCTTTTCCTTGCCTGCAGAGGTCTTGCCAAGCAAGGTGAAAACAAGTTTTAAGAACGGAGTATTAGAAGTGTCTTTGCCTAAAAAGCACCCAGAACACAAAAAAGACTTTGTCAGAGTAAAAATTGATTAAAGTGTTTGAGGAATTTTTTTGACTGAAAAACAAAACTTAAACAAAGCTGAGGACAAGCAATTAAAGCAAGTAGAAAATGAAGAAAAAAAGCTTGAAAAAGAATTAATTGAAGCTCAAGAAAAATTAGCAGATTATACTGAGACTCTTCAAAGACTTCAAGCAGAATTTGAGAACTATAAAAAACGCGTTGACAAGGAGCGAACAAAATTGTTAGAGTTTGCAAATGCGCATTTGATTTCAGATTTTCTTTCAATAATTGATTCTTTTGAAAACGCAATTCAAGTAGTTGAAAAAACAGAAAAATACTCTAAAGAAGATGCAGTGAAAGGATTGAAACTGCTTTTCCAGCAAACACTTGATTTAATGAAAAGACATGGATTGAAGGAAATCAAATCAGAAGGAGAAAAATTTAATCCAGAATTTCATGAAGCAGTTTTACAGGAAAGCATTGCAGAAAAACCCGACTTCCTTGTATTACAAGAATTTCAAAAAGGATATTTATTGAATGGAAAGGTTTTAAGGCATTCAAAGGTTTTGGTGAATAAGCATCCAGAAGAAAAACATGAAGGCCTTGAAAAAAATGTAAAAGAAAAAAAGTGAGAAAATGGTTGAATTAAATTCATTAAAGTTTTCATCTGAAGAGCAAGAAAAATTTTTAGAAGATTTAAGGATTAAAAAAATCGTTCAACAAATGCGTTTACAAAGTGAAGTAAGAATTGGTTTTGCCGCTTAACGTGGCACGCGAACGCGCGCGAGACAGCGATGGAGGAAATTAAAATGAGTAAAATTATTGGAATTGATTTAGGAACAAGCAATTCAGCTGCAGCTGTTTTAGAAGGAGGAAAGCCTAGAATTATTCCTTCAGCTGAAGGAGTTTCTCTTTATGGAAAAGCTTTTCCTTCAGTTGTAGCTTTCACTAAAGATGAACAAATGCTTGTAGGCGAGCCAGCTAAAAGACAAGCTGTTTCAAATCCAGAGGGAACAATTACTGGAGCTAAAAGAAAAATGGGATCAAATTATTTGTTTAAGGTTAGAAGAAAAGAATTCACTCCTCAACAAATTTCTGCATTTATTTTGCAAAAAATTAAAAAGGATGCAGAAGAATTTTTAGGCGATAAAGTAACTAAAGCAGTTATAACTGTTCCAGCTTACTTTGATGATAATCAAAGACAGGCAACAAAGGATGCAGGAGAAATAGCTGGATTAGAAGTTGTAAGAATAATTAACGAGCCAACTGCTGCTTCACTTGCATATGGCTTGGATAAGAAAGCAAAAAACTTGAAAATTCTTGTATTTGATTTTGGTGGAGGAACATTGGATGTAACTATAATGGAGTTAGGAGAAGGAGTGTTTGAAGTTAAATCCACTAGCGGAGATACTCAGCTTGGTGGAAGAGACATGGATGACTTAATAGTTAATTGGATTGTTTCTGAATTCAAGAAAACAGATGCAGTTAATTTATTGAAGGATTCAATTGCAATGCAAAGAGTTAGAGAAGCAGCTGAAAAAGCCAAAATAGAGTTGTCAACTACTCTTGAAACTCAAATTAATTTGCCTTACATTACAGCTGATTCTTCTGGGCCAAAGCATTTGAATATTTCTTTTAATAGAGCAAAATTAGAGGAATTAATTCATCCATTAATTAAGAGATGCGAGCATCCAGTTCAACAAGCTTTAGCTGATGCAAAATTAACTGCTGCAGAAATTAGTAAAGTTATTTTAGTTGGAGGGCCAACTAGAATGCCTGTAATTCAACAATTTGTTGAAAAAGTTGTAGGAATTAAAACTGAAAGAGGAGTTGATCCAATGGAATGTGTTGCAATGGGTGCAGCAATTCAAGCAGGAGTTTTAGCTGGAGAAGTAAAAGATGTATTATTGTTAGATGTTACTCCTCTTACTTTAGGAATTGAAACCTTGGGAGGAATTAGAACTCCTTTAATTCCTAGAAACACTACTATTCCTACTCGAAAATCTCAAGTTTTTTCAACTGCTTCAGATAATCAACCAGCAGTAGATATTCATGTATTGCAAGGGGAAAGAGAAATGTCTGCAGATAACAGAAGTCTTGGAAGATTTCAGTTAACAGGAATTCCTCCTGCTCCTCGCGGAGTACCACAAATTGAAGTAACCTTTGATATTGATGCAAATGGAATAGTTCATGTAACAGCTAAAGATTTAGGAACAGGTAAAAGTCAATCAATTAAGATTGTTGCCTCTCAAAAACTTGGTGAAGACGAAATTGAGAAAATGAAAAAAGAAGCAGAAAAGTTTTCAGAAGAAGACAAGAAAAAAAAGCAAGAAATTGAAACAATTAATTTAGCTGATCAAACAGTTTTTCAAACAGAGAAAATGCTTCAAGAATTAGGAGAAAAAGTTTCTCCTGCAAAGAAAAAAGAAGTTGAAGAAAAAATTTCAGAATTAAAAAAATTGCTTGAAGAAGAGAAAAAAGACGCAAAAAAAATTAAAGAAAAATTAGATGAATTAAATAAATCCTTGCAAGAAATTGGTTCAGAGATTTACAAAAACGTTAATCCTCAACAAGGAAATCAAACTAATCAGCAAAACACTCAAGAAGAAAAACCCGGAGATGAAAACGTTGTAGACGCGGATTTCAAAGTAGAAGATGAAGATAAAAAAGGAAAGAAAAAACATTGAAGAAATACTTAATAATTTCTTTCCTTTCAATTATTTTAGGTGTACTATTGAGATTCAATTTTTTTAAGAGAAAGAAGGCATCAAAGGATTCTTCTACTTTAGTTTCTAATACTCGGATCTACTGAAGAGTGATTAAATGGCTAAAGATTATTACGATGTTTTGGGTTTAAAGAAAGGAGCTTCAATTGATGAAATTAAGTCTGCTTACAAAGAATTAGCGAAAAAGTTTCACCCAGATGTTTCAAAAGAGCAAAATGCTGAAGAAAAATTTAAAGAAGTTCAAGAAGCTTACAGTGTTTTAAGTGATCCTCAAAAAAAAGAAAATTATGATAGGTTTGGGTCAAGCTTTGAACAGTTTGGGGGCTTTGGCCCAGGAACAGGTTTTGGGGGATTTGATTTTAGAGGAGGAGATTTTGGATTTGAAGACTTGTTTCAAGGCTTTGGAGGATTTGAAGACATTTTTGATGTATTCAGTGGAAGAAAAACTAAGCGAGGCCCTAGAAGAGGAAACGATTTACAGTTTTCATTAAATATTTCTTTTGAAGAAGCAGTTTTTGGAGTTGAAAAAACCATTGAGGTTTCAAGAATAGATTCTTGTGAGTCATGTCATGGAAGTGGAGCTGAAAAAGATTCAAAGAAAAAAGTTTGCAGGGAATGCAATGGCTCTGGAATAAAAGAAACTGTTAAGAAAACAATGTTTGGAGTTTTTTCAACTAGAACTACTTGCCCTGTTTGTAAAGGAGAAAAAGAATTAATTGAAAATCCTTGCAAGAAATGCAATGGCCTTGGAATAATTAAAGTTAAAAGAAAAATTTCTTTAAAAATTCCTGAAGGAATTGATAATGGAAATTCTCTTAGATTGCATGGAGAAGGAAATGCAGGGGAAAGAGGAGGACAAAATGGAGACTTGTTTGTAGTAATTTTTGTTGAACCTCACGACGTGTTTAAAAGAGATGGTTTGGATTTGTTTTCTGAAGTGCCTTTAAGTTTTAGTGAAGCAGTTTTAGGAGCAGAAATAGAGCTTCCAACTATTAGAGGAAAAGCTAAACTAAATATTCCTTCAGCAACTCAAACTTCAACTATTTTTAAATTAAAAGGACAAGGAGTTAAGTCTTTAGATAGAGAAAGAATTGGAGATCAATTTGTTAAAGTAATAATTCAAACCCCAAAGCATTTAACTAAAAGACAGAAAGAATTATTTGAAGAACTAGCAAAAGAAGATGAAACTAAAACTCAAAGAAAAGGTTTTTTTGATTCAATTAAAAAAGCCTTTAAAGGACATTAATTCATTAAATGAATTTAGGCGGATTATTAGTTGCAAGAGAATCTAAATCTGAAAGAATTCTCATTAATCTTTCCACTCCAAAAAACAAACTAACCTTTGTTTGATGTTCTTCTCTTAAAGCTTTACAAAACTGTAAAACTCTTTTTTGCCTCCCAGTTTGACTCATTAACCTACTAAGCGCATTATAAAAGCTTTGAATTTCTCTATCAATTCTTTCCTTTGCATTCAAAACATGGCCTTGAAAAACTTCATTTCTAATATCTCTGGCATTTAATTCATCCATTAAAATTCTTATTAATCGTTCTTCAATAAAGTCATGAAATTCTCTTTCTTTTTCTTCTAATTCAACTAGTTTGCCTAAAACATCACTTACTTTTTCTTGTTCTTCTGGAGCTAGCCTTGAGTAAATGCCTCTTATAGTGCTAGCTGCCTTTGCAGCTCTTCTATGAACTATTGATTGTTTTTTTAATAATTCATGCCATTCAACTCTTAAAGCAAATCTTAAAACAGTTCTAAAAGCATCCTTATTTCTAGTTCTTTCGAAAACAATTTCAGCAAAGTCTTTGATTTTTTTCCAGTCAACTAATAGTTTTGCATTTTCTTCATTCAATGAAATACTTTTTTTAATCGCTTGTTTTTCTCTTCTTCCAATTAAAAGTTTTCCTCTAAGCAAGGAATGTGCTTGTGAAGAAATCTGAGCATGTCTGTTTGTAGGAGGTTTTGGAAAACGTGTTGTAGTAGTTTTACGCATACAATCCATAAAAATTGTAAATAATTAAATTTAAATTAGTGTTACATTAAAAATTTTTCAGAGTTTTAAAATGCAGTTCAAATTCCTTCCAGAAGACTTCAAAGTAAAAGAACTTATTAGTTTTTCAAATGAAGGAAAAGGAAATTATTACTATTATTGGCTAACAAAAAAAGATTTATCGCATAACGAGTTAATTAAAATTTTAAAACAAAAATATTTAATTAATGAAAAAGAAATCTTTTTTTCCGGAATAAAGGATAAAAAAGCCTTAACACAGCAAATGGTTTGCTTGCAAAGAAAAATTCCTAATGCCGAGGAAGAAAATTATTTTTTAGAATTTGTTGGACAAGCAAGGAAAAAGATTTTGATTGGAGCGCACAAGGCAAACGAATTTGAAGTTGTTTTACGCGACTTGAGTGAAGAGCAAGTTTTTGTTTTGAAAAAGCTTTTACATGAATTCAAGAAAAAAGATTTTCCAAACTATTTTGATGAACAAAGATTCGGCTCCGGAAACTTAGCACAAATACTTGGACAACAAATTTTGAACAGCAATTTCGAAGAAGCTGTGAAGATATTTTTAACAACTGCCTCTGAAAAGGATTCTGAGATTTCTAAAAACTTGAAGAAGATTATTTTACTTAATTGGAGTAATTGGAAAAAAATTTTGCAGGAAATTCCTATTGATTTTTCAAATAAACGGAAAGTGTTTGAGTTTTTACTTGTTAATTCAAAAGACTTTGAAAAAGCTTTTTGTTTTTTGAATCAAAATTTGTTGAAAAGATTTTTGAAGCAGTTTCAAAGTTTTCAATTTAATCAAGAGTTAAAAAATCAAATTTTGAAAAATAACTCTAAACAAAAATTTATTCAAATTTTGGAGGAAAAATTTCCACTGCTTGTTTCAAGGAAATCCATTAAACGATTTTTATTTGTTTCTGGGTTTAAGGATTTTAAAGTAGTTGTTCTAAAAAGAAATACTTGTTTTAAAGTTCAAAAATTAAAATTATTGAATGTTTCAAACGATGAATTGTTTTCTGAAAAGAAAAAAGCAATTATTTCTTTTGTTTTGAAAAAGGGTTGTTATGCTACTGTTTTTTTGAAATGCCTTCAAGCTTTTTTTGGTGAGTGAAAACTTATTTAAATCATTATTGGACTCAAATTGATTATAACAATTTGTTGAAGGGGTTCATTGCTTAAACGAATTAATTTTAGGAGTAGATTGTCAAATACTAGACTGTATTTTTCTAAAGTTAAAGAAAAAGTCGGTGAGAAAAAAAGAAAAGCAATAAATAGCGCTCGTGATACAACTCTTACATTGGCTTTTTTTGCAGGAGTAATTGGATCTCTAATTGGCATGTTTTTTCAAGAAGGTAAAAGATCTATTGCTAGTAGATTTAAACGCAAAAAGAAGTAATTTTTTTGGATGATCGAAATGGAAGCAGCTTTAAAAGAAAATAAATGGTTGAAGGAATTGGAGAAACCAATTATTGAGGCTTGGAAGAAAGAAGAAACATATAAGATTGACTTGAATTCTAAGAAAAAATTGTTTTCAATTGATACTCCTCCACCTTATGTTAATACTCCTATTCACATTGGGCATGCAACGACTTATGTGTTAATGGATATGTTTGCGCGTTTTAGGAGAATGAAGGAATTTGAAGTATTGTTTCCTTTAGGGCTTGACAGGAATGGTTTGCCTATAGAGATTGCAGCTGAAAAAAAATTTAATGTAAATTTTTCCCAGCTTTCAAGGGAAAAAATTTTGGAATATTGTGAAAAACTTTTATCAGAGTCTTCAACTGAATCAATTGATTCTTTTTTGAATTTAGGAATTGGATTTAATTCTTACACTATTGGCACAAATTTAGGGCAAGTTTATTTAACTGATTCAGATGACTATCGAGCTTTAACTCAGGGAACTTTTATTGATTTGTGGAATAAAGGATTAATTTACGAAGACGAAAGAATTAACAATTACTGTCCTGGTTGTAGGACAACTATTGCTGATGCAGAAATTGATTATAAAGAAATTTCTTCACAGTTTTCAGATGTCATATTCAAATGCAAGGAAACAGGCGAAGATTTAATTATTGGCACTACTAGGCCTGAATTAATTCCTTCAATTGCAATGGTTATTTTTCATCCAGAAGATGAAAGATATAAAAAATTAGAGGGAAAAACAGCTATTACTCCTTTGTTTGGAATTGAGGTTCCAATTAAGGCTCATCCTTTTGCAAAAATGGATAAAGGAACTGGACTAGTAATGATGTGTTCAGCTGGAGACACAACTGATATATGGTTTTTTCGAGAGCAAGGATTGAAAATAATTATTTCCATAAACCAAGATGGTTTAATGAATAAAAATGCTGGTTTCTTGGAAGGATTGAAAGTAAAAGATGCCCGCAAGAAAATGATTGAATTATTGCGAGAAAAAGGATTGATTGTAAAGGAAACAAAAATTTTGCATAGAACTCCTGTTTGTGAAAGGTCAAATGACGAAATTGAATTCATTGCAATGAAAGAGTTTTACGTTAAACAAGTTGAATTCAAGGACAAAATGCGTGAGCTTGCTCGCGAGTTGAATTTTTTTGCAGATTCTTCTAGACAGATTTTACTTGATTGGATTGATTCAGTGACAATTGATTGGCCGATTTCTAGAAGAAGGTATTATGCAACTGAAGTACCTTTATGGTATTGTAAAAACCAGAAATGCAAGCAAATAATTCTTCCACCAAAAGGAAAGTATTTCAAGCCTTGGAAGGAAAAACCTCCAATAAAGGAGTGCCCTAAATGTAAAGGAAAAGAATTTGAAGGCGAGACAAGGGTTTTTGATACATGGTTTGATTCATCAATCTCCCCGCTTTATATCCTTGGATATGAAAGGTTTCCGGAGTTTTTTAAAAAACATTTTCAATGCAGTTTAAGGCCTCAAGGAAAAGAAATTGTTCGAACATGGCTTTATTACACTGTTTTAAAGGATTTCTTGTTAACTGGAAAAGTGATTTTCAAAGACGTGTGGATTAATTATCATATTGTTGATGAAAAAGGAATTAAAATGTCAAAGCGTTTAGGAAACGTAATAGATCCACACAAAGTATTGGAAAAATTTGGAGCAGAACCTTTCAGATTATGGTGTGCAGTTGAAGGAAGTTTAGAGAAAACTGATTTACGTTGTTCTTTTGAAAGAATTGAAGGAGCAGGAAAAACTTTAGTAAAGCTTTGGAATGTTGCAAGATATGTTTCGCTTTTTTCAGAGCCAAAAACAAAGCCAAAAAAACTTAATTCATTAGATGAATGGATTTTATCAGAGTTGAATGAATTAATTTCTTTTTCCGAGGAAAGATTTTTTTCATACGATTTTCATAATCCTGCAATTCGTTTAAGGCATTTTATTTGGGAAACATTTGCATCACATTATTTAGAGTTAGTTAAAACTCGTGCATACAATTCTGAAAACAAGTTCAGCAAAGAAGAACAAGACTCAGCTTTATTTACTTTACATTATTGTTTGAAAAATTTGTTGAAATTACTTGCTCCAATTATTCCTTTAATGACTTTCAAAATATTTAAAGAATTATATAAAAAAGATGTGCATTTTGAAGAATTTCCTAAACCAGAGTTTTCTTTCAAGCAAGAGTTTTCAACTCAAGAATTAAGTGAATTAAATTCCTTGATTTGGAAAATAAAAAAAGATGCAGGAAAAAGCTTGAAAGAAAAAATTTCTCAAGCAATTGTGCATGAAAAATTCAAATCACTTGAAAAAGATTTAATTGTAACTCACAACATTGAAAAACTTTTATTTGCAGATAAAACTGAAATAAAACTTTAATGCTTTTAGTAAGTTTTTTATAGTTCAATGCATTTTAATTATGCATGAAATTGCTTGTGTTTTCATTTCTTTTAATTTTTTTAGGCGGCTGTATTTTGCCTTTAACCTTTGATTCTGGATTGGAAAGAGTTTCATCTATTGGAGAAAAATTTGAAGTAAAAGAAGGATTTGTCGTTCCGCCAAAAAAAGAAAACCTTGAACCATATGCAAGTGAATTAAAGGCTTTCAAAAAAGAATTGGAAGGAAATTCTTCTGAAGAAGCAAAAGCATTAAAGTTATTAGTTAATGGAAGACTGGCTTTAGTTGAATCTCAAAAAGAGTTTTTAAATGCTTTAGAAAACCAGCAAATTGCAATTTCAAAAGATGAATTTGATTGTTCAAAAGAATATGGAAAAGCATTCAAAGGATTTCAAACAGCAATTGCTAGTGCAGAAGAAGCAGTTGATGAATTAAATCAACTTGAATTAAAAACAGATTTTGCAGTAAAAATAACTGGAAAAGATGGGTATAATTTGAGTTCAACTGCTTTGACTTTTTTAGAAACTTTAAAGCCTTATTCTGAAATAACTCCTTCTTGCTAGTTTTGATATTCTTTTATTCATTTCTTTTCCTAAGCCTTTAATGCAAGACTTAATTTTAATTAAAAAAGGTGCTGAAGCAGAATTATTTAAGTCAGAGTTTTTAGGAAAAAAAGTTTTAATCAAAAAAAGGGTTTCAAAAAAGTATAGAAGAAAAGAATTAGATGAAAAGATTAGAATTGAAAGAAATAAACGAGAAGCAGTTTTATTACATAAAGCTAAAATAATTGGAGTTCGAACGCCAATTGTTTATAGAATTGACTCTGAAAAAAAAGAACTAGTAATGGAGTTCATTGAAGGCAATAGATTAAAGGATGAATTAAATGAAAAAAACTTGAATTATTGTTTTGAGTTTGGAAAAATTGTTGCAAAACTGCATAACGCAAACATTATTCATGGAGATTTAACTACTTCAAATATGCTTGTTCAAAACTCAGGTTCTTCGCAACTTGTTTTAATTGATTTTGGCTTGGCTTTTGAGTCAAATAAATTAGAGGATAAAGCAGTTGATTTATTGAATTTAAAGAAAACTTTTCTTGCAACTCATTTTAATTTAATGATTGGTTGGGACAAGTTTTTAGATGCTTATAAAAAAGAAACAGGTTTTAATTCAATTGAATCAAAGTTAGATGAAATAGAAAAAAGAGCTAGATATCATTAGTGTTTGAGGGATTACTTGAAAAAAATTTTATTTATTTTAATTCTTTTCTCACTATTTTTTTTACTTGGCTGTATTCTTCCTAAAATAAAAAACGATGTAAAAGTTGATCCTCTCCCGAAAATTGATAACCATATTTCAAAGGTCTTATTAAATTCTTGTGGAAATAACATTTGTGATTCTGAGGAAAATAAAATTACTTGTCCTCAAGATTGTTTAATTAAAAAAAATAAAACTGAGAAGTGTAATTATAATAATTTGTGTGAAGGATTTGAAGGGCAAAGCTGCAGTGACTGCCAATGTTTAAACGGAGTTGTATGCAATGGATTGTGTTTCAATAATTTGAATTCAAGTGAATGCTTTGAAGGGGTTTTATTTAACTCTGAATTTATTGGAGAAAATTCTTGTAAAACTTTAAGTGAATGCCCTAAAGAAAAGCCTTGCAAGGTTCCAGGGGAATGTGAGTCTTTTAATTTGCCTTTAAAGGTTTCATTTAATTTGCCTCAATTTTTGGAACTAGGGCAAGAAACTAAAGGGAAAATTATTTTTTATAATACTTTTGATTCTGTTTTAAAGCAAAAAATTAGAATATCCTTATATGATTTGCAGGTAAAAGATTTGCATGGAAAAGATTTTAATTTATTGAATGAAGTTACTGTTAACGCAAACGATTCACTTGAATTTGATGTAATTGTTGTTCCATTAAAATTAAGTGATTCTGTTGGATTTGATTCATTGGATAAAGTAATCATGAATATTGAATTAGAGTCTTCTCAAGGAGAGGAATTTAATTCTCCTTTTCGTTTTAATGCATTTGTTTTTGATAAAAAAACTGCCTTGAAGTGTGGAGAAAATTATTGGAATTTTTCAGGAGTGTGCGTTGGAGAAATATTTTTTCCTTCAGCTAATTGTTCTTTTGGAAAGAACTGCATTGATAAAGAAAGTTTTTGGGATTTTAACAAGAGAGATGTTTTAGCTAACGGAAAAAAATCTGTTGCAATTCTTTCATTAAACCTGCCTTTGGAGTCAAAAAATAATCTTTCAACTTCAAGTATTAATTTATTGTTTGAAGATGTTAATAATTGGTTTGAAAGAGAAGCAATTAGATATACAAAGCAAAAAATGCTTTCATTTGAACCAAAATTTTTTGGAAACTTTGAATTGTCTTTAAATGAAAACTCTTTTGAATGGGGTGCAAGAAACTTTTTACAAGAAAAACTTAAAATTGATTTAAACAAATTTGATTTTGTTTTAATTGTTTTGCCTTCTCTTCCTAAAACCGATTTAGGAGAAGCTGCAGGTTATTATTATGGAAATGGAGACATACTATTGTTAGATTCAGCTGCTTTGAATGAAGAAACCGTTGTTCATGAATTAACTCATGGATTTGGTTGCAAGGATTTGTATGAAAAAAAGTTTTTATGTAATTATCATTGGAATAGATCTCTTTTATGTGCAGGAGCTTGGATTGCAGGAGACCTTCTTTCAACTAGTGAATCAAGTACTCAGTATTTGAGTGACAGAGTTTTAGGAAACTGTGCTGCTGAAATTGGTTGGAGTGATGTAGACAACGATGAAATAATTGATTTAGTGGATGAAAATATTTCAACTGTTATTCCAAATGAATTTACTGGAATTGCTTTCAAGGATTTAAATTACTTTGTAACGCAAGAAGAATTTTATTTCTTGTATGAAAATTATAACTATGGGATGGGGCCTGGAACACTAGCTATTTTAGGAAAACTAGTTGATTCTACAACTAATTCTCTTATTGCTGGAAAGGTTTCAGTAAAGGATTTGAATTCAATGCAAGGAGACTTTAAATGCTTGGATGAAGATATTGATGGAATTTTTTTCTGTAGAATTAGCCCTGAATTTGTTTCAAATACAATTACTTTGCAAGCAGAATTTGAAGGGTTTAAAACAGAACAAGTAATTCAATTAAAGTAATTTTTTTTTAACAGAAATGTGCGGGAAAGCTATTTAAACATTTCTTTAGCAAAATAAATTAATCTAATAGTTTTTGTTTTGCGTTTTTAACTCGATGCGATTGAAAACGCGCCCAAAGATTTAGTGCTGTCCTCGAAACAGTACTTTTGAAGGTTTTTTTTACAAGTGATTTTAATGGCTAAAATGCATTCAAGAAGTAAAGGTAAAAGTAAGTCAACTCGTCCAGTGAGTAAAACTGTTCCTGAATGGGTTGAATTAAAGCCAAGAGAAGTAATTGAATTAATTATCTCTTTTAATAATCAAGGTTTAACTCCTGCAGAAATTGGAACTCTTTTAAGAGACCAATATGGAGTGCCGAACGTTAAATCTTTAACTGGAAAAAAGATTGAACAAATTCTTCAAGAAAATGGAGTTATTCAAGACTTTCCAAGAGATTTATTGAATTTAATTAAGAGAAGCGTTAACTTGCAAAAACACATGAATGAAAATAAAAAAGATTTTTCTGCTAAAAGGGGTTATCAACTAACTGTTTCAAAAATTAGAAGACTTGCAAATTATTATCAAAAAAATGGAAAACTTTCCAAGGAATGGAGTTATACTCCTGAAACAGCAGCATTATTAGTGAAGTAGTGAAGTGTATTTAATGCAATATGAATTTGAATTAAAAAAGTTGAAGAAAGTAATTAAAGAAAAAGGTGAAATGGATTTAGAAAATCTGTTGAAAAAATTAGATGAATTAATTGTTGAGGGAAATTAATGGCTGAAGAAGTAAAAAAGCGTTCAAAGGATAAATGGAAGAAAAAGAAATGGTTTGAAGTTTTTTCACCTGATTTATTGGATAAAAAAAAGATTGCTGATACCATTGCCGAAAAACCTGAGCAATTAATTGGAAGAAATATTTTAGTGAGCGTTAGAGATTTAAGTAGTCAAGCAAAAAAAGTCCATATTTTGTTGAGATTTAAAATTAATAACGTTCAAGGATTAAAGGCTTATACTGCTTTAGTTGGCCATGAAGTTATTGGAAGTTATTTGAAGAGATTTGTTAGAAGAAACGCAAGTAAAATTCAATTAGTGCAAACGGTTTCAACAAAGGATACTAAAAAAGCTAATGTAACCTCTGTTGTAATTTGTCAGAGGAAAATTTCAAAAGACAAGGAAACAGCTATTAGAAAAATCGTGGAAGAAGAAATTGATTCAAAGGCAAAAAAACTTAATTTTGATGAATTAGTTCAAGACTTTGTTTTTGGAGGTATTCCTGGAAATATTTTTAATGCAGCTAAAAAAGTTGCTTTAATTAAAAGAGTGGAAATAATTAAATCTCGTCCTTTAAGTGAATAGGTAATGCCTTTAATTGAAAATTTTTTTATAGAAAATTTAATTATAGTATTAATTCTATTAACTTTTTCACTAATTTCTTATTGGAAGCAATTACTTGACTTAGAAGGAATTCTTTTAGGATTAATTGTTGGAGTAATAACCTATGTTTTAGGAGGCTTTTACTCCTTTATTGCAATAGTTGTATTCTTTATTGTAGCCGAATCCTCTACAAAGATTGCAAGAAAAATTAAAGTAAATGGAAAACCTCATGAAAGAAGAAACATTGAAAATATTTTAGGAAACTCTGGAGCAGCATTACTTTCACTTGCATTGATTTCAGTTTCTCCAAACATTGCTTTTTTTGGATCAATTGCAGCAGCTTTAAGTGACACTATTTCAGGAGAAATTGGCATGCTTTCCAAGTCAAAACCTAGAATGATTACTTCATTTAAAGAAGTTGAACCAGGAACAAATGGAGCAATTTCTTTGCTTGGATTGATTGCAGGCCTTATGGGAGCTGCATTAATTGCATTAATTTATTTCCTTGCTTCAAACAATTTGCTTTACGCTTTTTATGTATTCATTGCAGGTTTTATTGGATCATTAACTGATTCATTTTTAGGAGCAACTCTTGAAAAAAAAGATTTATTGAATAATACTTCAGTTAATTTTTTGGCTTCAGCTTTTGGAGCAATACTTGCGTTAGCATTATTTTTATTTTTCAAACCGTTTTAAGAAATCATTGTCCGCGACATAAATATTTTTGATGATATTTTTCTGCTTTTCAAAAAGTTTTTGCTGCTTCGGATTTTTTTTTACTTTCTAAGCCATGCTTTCACTTTAAATTTTGAGTTCTAAAAAATTTCTATTTTTGGAAAAGATTTATTTAAAATAAATGTTTTAGTTTCTCCATTGCAAAATTTTTGCACTAATTCACTTAATTCTTTAATTATTTTTTCTACTTCTTGTTTTGAAACTGGTGGCAAGCCTTCTGTTACAAGTGAAACGTTTTTTGTTTCTTCAGTCATTCGAGTTTTATGGCTTTCTCTCCAATTCCATCTCCTGCATAAAACTTCTTTTTCATCGCAATAAATTATTTCTCCTTTTTGAGGATTTTTAATTTCTTGAGAATTTAATTCAATGAATTTTTCATTGCCTTCAGCAAATTTTAGTGAAATATTTCCTTCAACTTTGTCTAAATTGTCTCCGCCAATTGGAATCAAGTGCTTTAGTGAAACAAAATTGTATAAGTCAACTAACTTGTTTATGTGTTTTAATTGAATTCCTTCTAAAGTCATTCTATACAAGTTTTCAACAGAGCATTTGTATTTTTTTGGTTTTGCTCCAAAAGAAGTAAAAGCTTTTCTCCAGCAATCAATTTTAGGGTTTTGTGAAAGAGTTTCAGAATTAAATTTACTTTGAATTTCTATTTGTTTTTCTTTAAGCAATGCCATTATTTCTTTATTTTCGCCTTGATTGTTTAAATTTGTTGCAATAACTATTCCAATATTTAGTTCTGGAAATTTTCCAAAAATTGAGTTTTCAATAATAAAATGCATTTAAATCTTTTTAATTGAATTGCTTCGCACGTCGAGCGCGAACCGTTCGGCTGGTTAGGCCAATGCCAACACTGGTATTCAGATCAGTCGGATGTGGTGGCTAGCTTTGAATTCCTTTTAATTGGCTTTCTTCTTTAAAGGAGGTGCGAAATCCTTTTCCAAATGCATATCCTAGTTCTGAAAATAATTGATTGAAACTAAATTCTTTTTCACTGTAATTAACTATTTCAGGAGATTCAATGCCTGCAAGTTCTGTTGCCCTATTAATTGCTGTTTGCTTGTTTCCAAGAAAATCAATTAATCCGTGTTCTTTTGCTTGTTTTCCTGATAAAATTCTTCCATCAGTTATTTCATCAAAGGAAGGCTTTAATCTTTCTCCGCGGAATTTTTTAATGTCTCCTTTAAAGTTTTCATAGGCTTGTCTTAAAATATCTTGAAAGATTTTTTCTTCTTCTGCAGTTAAGTCTTTGAAAGGTGAGCCAATTGCTTTGAATTTTCCTTCCTTAAGAATTGTTACTTTTACTCCGTGTTTTTCAAGTAATTCTTTTAAATTAATTAATTCAGTTATTACTCCAATTGATCCAGTTAAAGAATCTTCATCTGCCACGATTTCATCTGATGCAGCTGCAATATAGTAACCTCCTGATGCTCCGATGTCTGAAATAAATGCTACTATTGGTTTGTTTACGTCTCTTATTTCTTGAACTATTTGCTTTGTTGCAATAACTCCTCCTCCAGGGGAATTAATTTCTAAAACAATTGCGCCAACACTTGAATCCGCATTTGCATCTTTAATGTTTTGAATAACTCTTTCAACGCTTAAAGTTGACTCTAAATTGCTTTCCTCTAATGAAATCACTCCTTTAACTGGAATTACAGCTATTTTGTATGGCTTGAATAAATTAAAAGAATTTTTTTGAGAGCTTGCTCCTAAGCCGGCTAAAACAATTACGCTAACAACAATCAACACAATTAATACTATAGCTCCTATTACTGCAATTGGAACAATTAATGGAATATTTAATTTGTTTTCTTTTTTGTGAAACATTTTAATCAGTTGAATAATCATTTTTAAGACTAATTATTTATAAATTGTTTAAAAGAAATGCTTTTAATTTTAGGTAGTGGGTTTTTTGATTAATTTTTTGATTTTAGCGTTATATATTATTCCAATGTATGCAGCAAATCCTTCTGCAATGTTTTTTGGAGGAAAAACTCCTTTAGATTTGAACAAGAAGTTTTTTGATGGCAAACCTTTTTTTGGAAAAGGTAAAACCTTTAAAGGAACTTTTTTTGGAATTCTTGCAGGAATTATTGCAACTCTTTTATTGAATCAAGTAATGATTTTTTATTCAATTAGTTTTCCAGCCAATTATTTATATTTTGGAGTTTTAGCTTCAATTGGCGCGATTTTAGGAGACATTGTCGGAAGCTTTATTAAGCGAAGACTTGGAATAGAATCTGGAAAAGAGTCCCCAATATTGGATCAATTGGATTTTGTTATAGGAGGAATGATTTTGGCTTTCCCTATTTATGTTCCTGAATTAATTGAAATAATTATTTTAATTATTGCTACTTTAATCTTTCATAGACTGGCAAACTTTGTTGCATTTAAATTGAAGTTAAAAAAAGTTCCTTACTGAGTTTCATGGAATTAAAAAATTTTTTGGAAAAAAAGTCAATTGTTTTTTTACTAAAGTTTTTCATAATTTTTTTCTTTCTTCAATGGCTTATTTTTTTTCTAGATATTTCTTTTATTCAGAAATGGGTTGCATTAATTGAAGGAAAATTTCTTGGCTTGCCAGTTCAAGGAATACTTGTTTTTGTTGGTCAACAGCCTTTCGAGATTAGCGTTAATTGCACTGGATTGATTTCTGCTGGAATTTTGGCTTCAATAATTTTTTCCTTGAAAAAGCCTGGCATTAAGTTAAAGCTTGCAACTTTTTTTTTGGGAGGAATTGCATTGTTTTTTGCAAACCTTGTAAGAGTTTACTTTGTATTAGTTTTTGCTCAAATATTTTCTGTTCAAGCAGCGGAATTAGTTCACATTATTAGTTGGTTTGCAATGTCTGTTTTAATTTTGTTGTTGTGGTATTATTCTTCAAAAGTTTTTACTGGAATTAAAAGTTTTGAAGGATTCTTGTAGATAAAAATATTTATTTGATTTAGTTTTTCTTTAAAACTGTTTTCATGATTTCAGAAAATGCTGGGCGAGCAATTGTTACTGCAAGAATTGCTCCGGAAATTGTTACAATTGCAAATCCAACTAGTTTTCCTAATCCTACTCCAAATAAAATTATTGGAAGCATTGTTGCAATAACAGTGACTGTTGCAACAATTATTATGAAGAAAGCTTTTTTTGCTCTTTCAATTAAAGTGTATTCTCCTGCTATTTCTCCCCCTCTAAGTAATTCATCTGTTATTAATATTTGATGGTCAACTCCTGTTCCAACTACTGCTAGGATTCCTGCAACAGATCCCAAGTCTAGATTCCAATTAATTAGTGAAGCAAATCCTAGAATCATTATTACTTCACTTATTCCAGTTAAAATAATTGGAATTGCAAGTTTTAATATTCTGTATCTAATGAATAAAACTAATGCTACTACTAGAATTGCAAGTGCTCCAATAAATATTGCACTGCTAAGTGATTCTTTTCCAAATGTTGGAGAAATTGATTCTTTTGAAATATCCTCTACTCCTATTGGAAGGCTTCCGGTTTCTAATACAACTCTTAAGCCTTCTAATTCTTTTCTAGAACTTTCAGCAGTAGCAGAAAATCCTCTAATAACTAAAGAAGAGTTAACTTGAGAATCTTCAACTCTTGCAATAAATGGTTGATTGCCTGTAATATCTGGATTTAAAGAAATAATATTTCTTGCGCCTGTGGCAGTCCAAATCCAGGGCTGTGGAGGAATTTCTTTAACTTCTTTTACAATGAATCCAATTTCTTTTAATTTTTCTTTAATGCTTGAACTAACGCCTGAATGAATTAATGCGTATTTGTTTTCTTTTTTTGCCTCACTTAATTCTTGTACTTGTTGAAGACTTAGATTCGCGTCTACAAGGAATTCTTTTACTCCTGAATTTAATAATAATTCTTCAATTCGTGTTTGAGGAGGAATTCCTTCAGAGTCAATTCCTGTAAACAATTCGTTTTTGTTTTTTTCAAAAACTGTTCTAGGAATAATTAAAACACTTTTTTTTGGCTTGTCAATAAAGAAATATGTTTCACTGCAATTAAATGCGTTTCCAGAAGAAGGATCCAATCCAGTTAAAGTGCATTTATGAAATATTTCTTTTGAAAACTTTTTAGCTCCGTCTTCAGTTAAAGTGAAAGGTAGAATCCAAACAAATTGATTTCCTTGAGGAGCAAATCCATATCCTTTTTGAGGGTCTCCTATTACTCTGAAAATATCTTCTCCTTCTAAAATTTTTTTTCCTTCAAGCATTACTTCAAATTTCCCTTGCGATAAAATTAGTGTTTTAAGGCTTTCAACTGTTTGAGGATCTGTTTCAGCTATTTGAGCTTGAATAAATTCAAATCCTTGGGTTTCATTTCCAATTGTGGTTACTCTTGCATCTTTTAATCCAGTCCAATCCAATCTTTTTTGAATAGTGTTTTGAATTTGATTTGCTAGTTCCACGTCTTTTATTGGCTCAGATAATTGAATTAAGAAAAGCGTTCCTCCAGAGAAATCAATTCCAAAACTAATTCCTTTAAAGAAAATTAATCCTAAAGCAATTAATACGACTGCAACCCATACAATGATTTTCCAATTCTTTGCAATTTTTTCAAAATTCATTTGATTCCCTTTTTTTCAGTATAGTAAAGTAATATTGGGGCATTCATTAACCATGTTGAAATAATGTCTGCAAATAATCCGAATAAAATAACTATTGCTATTTCAAAAATAAAATTAATTTGATTTAAGTAACTTATTACAACCATTACAGTAATTGCTGCAATAGTTGTAAGAGTCATTGTTAAACCTGTTTTCATTGCATCAAATGCTCTTTCTCTTGCATCCTTTTCATGCCTTTTTAATACTCTGTCAGTTAACAATATATCTGTATCAACTGAGTAACCTATTAGCATTAACAATGCGGTTATAGTGCTTAAACCTAGAGGGATTTTGAATACACTCATTAATCCAAGCGCTCCAAGAATATCAAATGCTGCTGCTCCAATTACTGCTGCACTTGGAATAAATTCTCTAAAGAAAAAGAAAATACTTATTACAACTAAAACAAATCCAATTAATGCTACTTTAAGAGCTGACTCCCAGAAAACCGATCCAAAAGTTGGAGGAACATCATCTACAGTAAAACTAATTTTTTCATTTGAATTAATTGTTGAAAGAATTGTTTTCTCCAAACTTAATTGAAGTGCTTGCTTTGAATTCAAAAAAGCTTTATTAGTGAAGGCAAATAATTCTTCTGCATTAAGTCCTTCTTCTGGAACATCTGAATAAAAATTTTTAATTTGCTCTAAAACTTTTTTTGAATAATTTTTTGATTCCTCAGGATTTGAATTCAATAACTCTTTTGCTTTCCCTAAATTGTTTTTTGCTTGTTCTAAGGTTTTGTTTTGAGCATAAGAAATAATTAATCCCTTACCTGTTTTAAGTACCTCTAAATCCTTTAAATTAAAATTTTTTTCCAAAGAAGACTTAATTAGTTCTGCATTTGTTTGCTCGGGAATTCCTCTAACAGTAATAGTTGTTCCGCCAATTAAGTCTTTTCCTTTCTCTATTCCAGGGGAAACAAATATAAAAAATAAAAATATAATTGCAAGCATCAAAGTAATTATTGGGAAAAACTTGTAATTGAATTTAAATATGTTCATTTTATTTCACAAAATTAAGTAAATTGTTTTAATTGAATATTATATTAACTTGTTGTTAATTGAATTAATAAGAAAAGCATTTTAAAGATTTGTGGGGAATGAAATGCAATTAAATTATATTTTTAAAGCCAATGATTTACTTGATAACGCGTTTAGAAAAGCAAGAAAAGAATCCTCTAATTTAAAGAAAGTGCCTTTTAAAGTTCAAAACTTTAAAGTAATTAATGCAAAAACTGCGGAAAAAATTAAAATTGAAACAGCAGGAAATTATTTAATTGACAGATTAAATGAATTAGTTAAAGGCACTGTAAACTTTGAAGAATTACATCCATTTTATAGAGAAATATTAGAGGTAACAATCGATGTAATTGCTTTAAAGAAAGCTCTTTCACAGTTTAATAAAGTAGTAAAAATAATTAAAAAAATTAAAAGAGAATCCATTAAAAAACTTCATCAAATAAAAACTGAAAAAGAGCTTAGAAGGTTTTCAGAAATAACTAACCAGTTTTATGGCCGAGCATCATCTTTAATTAAAAGCCTTGACTCAAGCATTGAAGTTATAATTGATTGTAGAACAAAATTAATCGAGTTTCCAAAAATTAAGTTTGATTTGCCTTCAATTATTTTATCAGGCTTTCCTAATACGGGCAAGACAACTATTTTGAAAAGGTTAACTGGAGCAAAAGCAGAAATAAACGTTTATCCTTTTACAACTAAGTCATTAAAGCTAGGGTATTATGTTTTTCACTATCTAGAGATTCAAGTAATTGATACTCCTGGATTGTTGGATAGGCCTTTAGATAAAAGAAACAATATTGAAAAAAAAGCCTTAACTGCATTAAAGCATTTAGGAAACTTAATAGTATTCATTGCTGATCCGACAGAAGAATGTGGGTATGAAATTGAAGAACAATTTAATTTATTTCAAGAAGTGAAAAAAGAGTTTCAATCTCCTTTAATTTTAGTTTTCAATAAAATGGATTTAGCAAAAAGCGAACAACTAGAAAAAGCAAGAAACTTGTTTAATGAAAAATTTATTGAAACAGGAGAAGGAATTCAAGACAATTTGAGTGAAGAAATTTATAATAAATTAAAAACCTCGATTAGTTTACAGGCAAAATAATTTCTAATTTAAGGATTTCCTTTCAATAATTATTTATGAATGTAGAAGAAATTGTATTAAAATGCAATTCATTTAACGAATTTAATGAAATGCAGAAAACTGCTTTGCAAAAAGGTTTGTTTGAAAAATCAATGATTGTTTCAAGTCCAACTGCTTCAGGGAAAACAGTTTTAGCAGAATTAACTGCTTTGAATTCAATTTTAAACAATAAAGCAAAGGTTGTCTACACTTGTCCTTTGAAGGCTTTAGCTTCAGAGCATTTCACTGACTTTAAAAAAAAATATTCAAAGAATTTAAAGATTAAAACAATTATTTCTACTGGAGACTTTGATTCTAGTTCAAGTCATTTAAGTAAATTTGATTTAATTTTTTCAACTTATGAAAAAATTGAGTCATTAATTAGACATAAATCTTCTTGGCTTTCAAGCATTGGGTTATTAATTGTGGATGAAATTCATGAAATTGATTCAGATAGAGGGCCAACTTTGGAAATGCTTGTAACAAAGCTTAGATTAATGAATCCTTCAATGAGGGTTTTAGGTTTAAGTGCCACTATTCCAAATGCAAAAGAATTAAGTGAATGGCTTCAAGCAACTTTAATTGAATCAAATTACAGGCCAATTCCTTTAAGTGAAGGAGTTTACTTTAATCAAGAAATAAAGTATTCAAAAAAAAATGAGTTAGTGGAAAAAGAAAAAGATTCTTTGAATGAATTAATTTTAAATACATTGAAGAAAGAAAAACAAGCACTAGTTTTTTGTAATTCAAGGAAACGCGCAGAAACAGTTGCTAGAAAAATTTCTCATTTAATTAAAAAACAATTAAATGAAAAACAATTAATTGAATTAAAAAATGAAGCTGAAAAAGTTTTAAATGCATTAGAACAACCTACAGAGCAATGTAAGAATTTATTTCAATTAATTGAACAAGGAATTGCTTTTCATCATGCAGGTTTAATGCAGGAACAAAGAACAATAATTGAAGAACTATTCAAGCAAGGAAAATTATTAGCTCTAACTTCTACTCCTACTTTAGCAGCCGGAGTTAATATTCCAGCTAACACAGTAATTATTCCGACAATTTATAGATATGGAAGATTTGGAATGGAGCCAATAACTGTTCGCGAATTCAAGCAAATGAGTGGAAGAGCTGGCAGGCCAAAATATGATGTTGAAGGAAGAACAATTTTGATTGCAAAAAATGAAATAGAACAAGAAGAATTAATGCATTCATATGTGAATGGAAAAATTGAAGAAATTACTTCAAAGCTTTCAATTGAACCAATTCTTAGAACTCATTTGCTTTCATTAATTGCTTCAAACTTTGTTTTTGACTTGAATTCAATGGAGCAATTCTTTTCTAAAACATTTTATGCAAAACAATTCAAGGATTTAGCTCATTTGTTTTACAAATTAAATGATGTATTAAAGGAATTAATTGAAATGGATTTTATTCAAACAACTGAAAAAGGATTTAATGCAACAGTTTTAGGGCAAAGAGTTGCAGAACTATATTTAGATCCAATTACAGCTTTTAATTTAATTCAAGCACTTAAAAATAATAAAATTGGAAAAGAATTAAGCTATTTAATGCTTTTAAGTGATTCATTTGAGTTATATCCTTTTCCAAGCATTCCAAAATCACGAGAAGGAATTCTTTGGGCTGAATTAAGTGAAGCAAAAAAAGAATTATTTTTTGATTTAGATAGAAAAATGTTTGAAGACAACTCTATTTTGAATAAATTTTTTTTCTCTCAAATTTTAATGCAATGGTTAAATGAAGTTTCAGAAGAAAACTTGTTAAAAGAATTCAAAATCCAGCCAGGAATTTTGCGTTCAAAACTAGAAATAATTGACTGGCTGTTGTATTCATCAATTGAATTGGAAAAACTTTTAGAGCAATCAACTCACTTCAAGCCATTAACTGATTTAAGGCTTAGAGTGAAATACGGAATTAAATCTGAACTACTTTCATTAGTTCAACTTAAAAATATTGGAAGAGTTAGGGCAAGGCTTTTATTCAAAAACCATTTGCGAACAATTAGCGATTTAAAGAAAACAGATTTAAATAATTTAAGCAGGATTTTAGGGCCAAAAATTGCTTTAAATGTAAAACATCAATTAGGCCAAGAAAAAGAAATAAATGAGAAAGAAATTCAAGTAAAACAAGTTGAAGGGCAATCAACTTTGGATGGGTTTTAATTATTTGTTTACTTCTTTTTCAATTACTTCTCTAATTTTTTTTGCATCTAAATCCAATTTAATGAAACGTGTTTGTCCTTTATATCCTTGTCCAGAATTAGTTGTAACAATTAATCCATACATTTCTAATTCACTAACATATTGCCTATACCATCTAGAACTTATGGGATTTTCTTGATATCTTTTTGCAAGAGAAGAATATTCATTGAACACTTCTCCTGAAAAAACTAATTCTTTTTCTTCTTCCCCAGTTATTTTAGTTAAACCGCTTGAACGCATGCTTACATTGGCAATTGCAAGTAAAACTAATTGTTCTTGAGTTGGAAGAGTTGAAATCATGTTAAAAATAATTTCTTCTTCAACTTTTTGCTTTGCTTCTAGTACTTGGACTTCCGAAACTTTTTGCAAAGAATTATTATCTGCTTGTTCTCCTGCTCTAAGTAAAAGCATTACTCCTGTCCTAGCATCTCCAGATTCTTTTGCTGCAATTGCTGCAGCTAAATTTATTGCTGGTTGTTCAACAGTGTTTTCCTTAAATGCTAGTTTAACTCTTTGTTTTAGTATTTCAGTTAATTCTTCTGCATTATATGGAGGAAAAACCATTTCATGTTCGCATAAACTGCTTTTAGTTCTAGGATCTAATCTGTCTTTAAACATTAAATTATTTGATACTCCTACAATTGAAATGCTTCCCTTTCCTATTTCATCGTTTGCTCTTGTAAGAGAATAAATTAATTCATCTAAATCCTTTACCTTGTCTATTTCATCTAAAACAATTATTACATCTCTTTCTGTTTCCTTCACAAATTCAATTAATTTTTCTAAAACAAATCCAGAACTATATCCTAAAAAGTTTTTATTAGGATAAAACTCGTTAACACATTTCAATAAAGCCCTGTATTTAGATGAATGGTTTCTGCAATTAACATAACAAGTTTTTATGTTAACCTTATTTTTTTCAGCAAATTCATTTAATTGCGATAAAACAAATTTAGTTACACTTGTTTTACCAGTTCCTGTTTTACCATATAGAAAAAGATTATTAGGTTTTTTTCTATTTAACACAGTTCCAAGAACTGAAGTAATTTCTTTTATTTGATTTTCTCTAAAAGGAAGTTCATTTGGAATGTAATGAGGCATTATTAAATTTCTGTCCTTAAAGACTGTTGGTTTTTCTAATTCGGCCTGAAAAATATTTTCCATTAAAAAATTCTTAAAAGAACTAATTTAAATCATTACTAATCTATTTTTTATTCTACATAATTACTTTTGTTAGATATTTCTTGGAATTTTTTTTTGCTCTACTTTTTCTTCTTTTTTTCTTGAATAAAATTTTATTCCTATAATTAAAACAATTAAAATTACTAAAGGGTATAATGCAAGAGGGATTTGCAAATTTTTCGCATTCTTATTCAAAGAAAGAAGTGAGGTGCCTGCATTTGCATACTTTAATGCATCTAAATATTTTTTTTCTTCCAAGTTTTTTTGAGCTTCTTCAATTATTTTTTTTGCATCTTCTTTTGGATTTTCTTTTAATAAAAACTCTGCTTGCTTAACTTTACCTATTGCACTATTCTTAATCGAATCTTTTTTACTTTCTAATTGGCTTTTAATTTCTTGAAGTCTTTTAATTGAATTTTCAATTTCTTTAGCATCTTTTTCATTTGAAGCTATTTCTAAAAATTTGTTTTCATTAAAAAGTGATTCAATTTCATTTAACTTGTTAGTATTTATTTTGTTAATGATTTCTTTTGATTCTCTTTTAAAGTAGCTTAATTCTTGCTTGCTTAAAGGAATATATTTTGCCAATTCATTTAATTCATCTTTACTTAAACCATCGAAAAGATCTTCAAATTCCTGAATTAAGTTTTCAATTTGCCTATTACTTATTAATTCATTTAACTGTCTTGCGTTTAAAATAATTTTTTCAGATTTAGATTTTAATTCATTTTTTAAATGATTTTCTAA
Organism: uncultured archaeon; assembly: GCA_964373795.1. Classification (GTDB taxonomy): domain Archaea; phylum Iainarchaeota; class Iainarchaeia; order Iainarchaeales; family DATDZZ01; genus CAYJVY01. The sequence continues at coordinate 78,974 of CAYJVY010000003.1, forward strand.
ATTTATTTTTTCTTTTGAAAGCGAATTCAATAATTCATTTGCTTCAAAATATTTTTCTTCATTAAACTTGGTTAAAATTTCTTCTTTCATTGAATTAATTTTTTTTTCTTCATTGCTTGGAGGGTTTTCAAGTTTTGAATTGTTTATTTTTTCAAAAATAGTGTTTAATTCATTTGTTGTGAAAAGATATTTTGCCATTAATTCTTTTTTTATTTTTGGGAAAGACTTACTTTGCATTAAACTTTGGATTTCTAAAAGTATTTTCTTTTCTTCAAGAATTTTTTGGTTTAATTCATTTTCTAAAGCTGAGTTAAATTTTTCTTTTAATTCGTTTAAGTATTGCTTTAATTCAATTGTTTTATCCTTCATATTAGTTTTTTCTAATTCATTTAATTCTTTTTCTAAATAATTAATTTGTTCTAATGCTTCTTTTTTTAATGAATTAATTTCAATTAAGCTTTTTTCATAATCTGTATTTTTTTTTGAAAGGTCATTTATCTTTGATTTTAGTTTTTCAAGTTTTGAGATTTTTTCTTTATTATCTTGAATTTGCATTAACTTATTTAGTTCTTTTAATTCATTTAATGCCTGTTCTTTTACCTCTTTAAAGTCCGATAAAATTAGTAAATTAACTTCCATTTCAATTTCTTTCTCAACTTTTTCAATTAATTTATCTAAATTTTCAATTTTTTTATATAGTGTTAGAGTTATTTCTTCCTCTTTATTCAAGTTATTTAAATTGAATTCAATTTTGTTTGTTGTTTGATTTAATTTAATACTTTTTCCGCTTTCGTTAAATAGCTCTACTGTGATTAGAGTTTCATTTAAATTGAATTGATTTAATGAAATAACTGTGTTTTCAATATTTAATGGTAAATTGTTTTTGATCTTTATTTCTTGAACTATTTCAAATTCTTTTTCATTTAATTTAATAATTTCTTCTTGGGGTAATGACACTTTTATTGGGTTTAATATATAATAGTAAATTGAAATTATTTGATTATCTTTTGGTTTTTCAATTAAAAAACTTATTTCATTTTCTTTTAACCCGAACGGAATTTTTTTGTTTTCAGAATAAATACTTACTTCATTAAGTAAATCGATTGGTTGAATTAACTCTGTTGAAACAACTGCTTTTTCTATTTCTCTTAATAGATTTATTTTAATTTCTTTTAAGATTAGCGCTTTTTTTTCACTTGCATTTAAAACAATTGTTTTGATTTCTGAAACATTTATCTCATTAAATTCTTTCACTGTTAACTCTGTTTGATTTAAGGGCAATTCGTTTAATGTAACCTCAATTTTATTGTTTGAAATGCTGGTTTTAATTATATTTTGAGTTTTACTTACAATTTCTGTTTCATTTACTTTATTTAATGGAATTGAAATATTTATTTCTTCATTTATCTGTTCATTAAAAGGGTTTTTTACAACATATTTTGTTAAGACTTCAATTTTTTTATCAGTTTTAAATAACTCGTTTGATAAACTTTGTATTTCTATATTTTCTTCTAAAAATATTTTTAGTTCTTGAATTAATTCAATTCTTATTTCATTAAATAGTTTAAGTAACTTATTTTTTATTTCAAGTTTGTTTTTAATAATTTCTTCAACTTCATTGCTTGAAAATAATTCATTGAAATAATTTATTTGAGTTTTAAATTTTAATGCTTTTGAAGTTGAAAGTGTTCCAAGTAATTCTAAATAATGGTTTGTTTTTTTAAGCAAGTCTTTTAATTCACTTAAATCAAAACTTGAATATGCATAAAACGTAATGTCCTTTTTCAGTTCAATACAATAATTTTTTCCATTAAAATATTCTTTATTTTTTTGAATTAATTTTAAGTTATTCAATCTTTCAAAAAATATGTTTTTTATTTCAGGATTTTTTAATAATTCGTTAACTTCATTTAAGCATTTTTCAAATCCTTCTTTTTCGTTTACTTCAAATTCTGTGAATTGATTTATAGCTTTTTTGAAGAGTTTAAAATCTTCTACTATTGGTTTGCATTGAATTAATTTTTCTTTTTCAGTTTTCGTTTCATTGAATTTAATTATTTTGCTTGTTAATTTGTTTTTTAATTCAATTACTTCTATTCGGTCAATTTTTTCTTTATTTATTTCATTACGGATAAAGTTAGCTCTTGAATTGCATAAATCAATTAATTCATCTGTTAATTCATTTGAGTAAAAAAGAGTTTTATCATTTAATAACTTTAATTCACTGTTAATGTTTTTTAATTCAATTACTTTTTTTCCATTTGAAATATTGTTGAAATAATTCTTGTTTAACAATTTGTTTAACTGTTTTTTTAATTCGTCCAATTTTTCAAAATTGTTTTGCTTAAATTGATTTATTTCATTCAACTCAAATTTTTGTGTTTGAATTTCTTTTCCTTCCTGCAATAACGAGATTAGTGAAGAAATGAATTCTTCATTAAAGCTTTGATAACTATTTGAATCTAATGCATTTAATTGTGTTTGAATTGATTCAATTAAGAACTTGTTTTCATTAATTAACTCATTTGTTTTTTCTTTTAAATTTTTCTTATTTTTAGCAATTGTTTTAATTAAATCAATAAATTTTTCAGTAGCGGAATTACTTGGAGAGGCTAATGAATCAAATAAACTGAAAAATTCTGATGGATTTGCTTTTCCTAGTAAAATGTTTCCTTGAACTGTTTTATCTAAAAAATTAATTTTATGTACTAATGCAAAAGCTGAGTTTTTAATTATTGCAGCAAAAGGATTATTCTTTAATAGAATTGAAAAAATTGTGTTATCTATTTCCGCGAACACGTCAATTAAAGTGAATTCTTTTACAGTTCTAGTTGAATCAATTGCTTGAATTAATTTATTTAATTCATTTGATTTGAAAAAATATAATCCAACAAATGTTTTAGAATTTTTATTTCCATTGAATAAATCATTTAAATTATTAATTAAGTCTAAATAAGAGTCAAAAATTGGTTCTTCTTTTATTAAATTAATTTCCTGTAATTCAAGTTCTTGAATCTCTAAAACAATTATTTCTAATGCAATTAAATTTAATTTATTTAATTCTTCAATTGCTTTATTTAAATATGAAATTGATTCGTTTGCATGAAAGGAAAGATTTGAAACAAATCTTTGGTTGCATTCTTTGTTTATTTCGTTTAAACTTGTTCTAATCTTGTTAAAATAAAACCAAGAAAATGCCAAAGAATTTTTATACAAACCAATTTTTTGATTTAATGCTAAGGAAAACTCGCTTAAATCATTTTCAGGCAATAATTCATTAACCTTATTAAAACAGGCTTCTTTTGATTCACAAAAAGGAATGGATGTTGAAGGAAAAGAAGTTAAACTCAAACAAACTCTTCTCTGAGAAATACTTAACTCATTTACTGGATCAATGCAGCCAATCAAGAAAAGAAAAGACAGAAATAAAAAAATCTTTAGCTTCATAGAAAAAAAGTCAAAGCACGCATTTAAAATAAATTCTTTAAATTCGTTTTTTAACGAACAACTAGTTTTTAAATAAGGCCTTATAAATTATTTTTGCACATAATTCTTGAAAAACTTCATCGAAAATCATATTAATTAATTTGATTTAATGTTTATCAAATGAAGAGATTATTTTTTTTATTTTCCTTGATTTTAATTTTGCCTGTGTTTTTTGCACAGCCTATAGAAGATCTTGTAGAAATTAATTCAATGAAGCTAAGCATTGCAGGAAAAGAATCAAATGTTTTTGATTTACAGAATGCTTCAAATATTAAAGTAGAACTACAAATTGAAAGTAAAAGTATTGCTTCAAATGGCAATATTTCGTTAAACTTGATTTCTTTGGATTCAAAAAATTCTAATGCAATTGGAAGCATTCCCTACAGCTTAGCTGTTAAAGGAAGCACTGGAGACAAAAAAGATATTAACATGCAAATTAATTTAAGTTCTTTTTCTCAAGGAAGTTATGAATTAAGAGCAGAAATAACTCCTTCTCCACTAGTTGCAGAAGATAAATCAAACAATGTTTTAAGTAAATCAATTACTTTAACTAAGTCGAGCAAACCAATTTCAATAAGCGAATTTGACATGCTTTTGCTTCCCTTTATTGCATTAATTTCTCTTGCATTAATTTTTCAAAATTCACGTTAATTTAAAAAACTAATTTAATTAATTCTTTTTTATGCTGTCCTTAGAACAAGGAGAAAAACTAGTTAAAATTGCTAGAAAATCAATAGAATTTTTTTCCGTTACTCGAAGAATTGTTACAGATTTAAACGATGAAAAAGAATTCCAAAACCTTTTCCCGGTTTTCATTGCAATAAAAAACCAGCCATCGAATTCTATTCGAGGAGGAATTGCTTTACTAAATCCATCAATTCCTTTATGGAATGCAGTTATTCAAACAGCAATTAATGCAGCATTTAAGGATCCGCGATTTTCAGAAATAAAATCAAACGAATTAAATAAAGTCGTAATTGAAGTAAGCATTTTAACTACTCCTGAAGAACTGCATGGAGATAGAAAAGGTTTTCCAAATCAATTAATTGCAGGAATAGATGGCTTGATAATTGAAAAAGGTTCTAAAAAAGTTTTAACCTTGCCAAGTGAAGCACTTGAATTAAATTTGGATTCAAAAAAATTATTAGAATTGACTTGTAGAAAAGCAAATCTTCTTTCAACTGCTTGGTTTGAATCCAGGACAACTGTTTACAAATTTCAAATGCAAACCTTTAAAGAAATTCAACCAAAAGGACAAGTAATTGAAGTTACCCAGAACTAAAAAACATGTTCTTAATAACTGTTGTTGAAAGGAAAAACCCTGACATCATTAAAAGAGCAATTATTTCAAGCACAGTAAAAATGCTGTAAGAATCCTTAATAAAAATTTCAGTAAACAAATTATTCACTATTGTTAAAGGAAGAATTGAAGTAAACAATTTAATTAACGGGGCAATAAAATCTAAAGGAAAAATTATTCCACTTAAAAAAATCATTGGAATAACTAATAACAAAGATCCAAGAATTGCTGTTGACTCATTTTTAGTAAAATTAGAAATAAATAACCCTAAAGAAACAAATGTAAGAGCCGCTAAACCAACTCCAATTAATCCAATAAAAATTTTCGTAATAGTAGGAGTAATCCCAAATCCAATAAAGTCATATCCAAATACTGGAAAAGGTAAATTAATTTTAGTAAAAGCATAAACCAAAATAATTAATGCAATTACAAAAGCAATCAATATTTGTCCTAACACTTTTCCAAACACTAATTTTAATTGAGTAGTAGAACTTAACCTCATTCTCAAAAAAGCTCCTTGCTTGTCTTCAGTAATAGCGGAAAAAGAACTTAAAAGCAAGCAAGTTAAAAGCAATACAATTGACAATACAATTGGAGTTAAAATTCCTAAAACAGTTACATCTTTATACAATAACTGTTCTTTTACAATTATTGGTTGAGCAATAAATTTTGGATCCCTATCACTTAACTGTTTTAGAATGTTTGAAAAATCCTGAATTAATGTTTTCGAGTCCTGCAATCTTAAAGTTAAAGCATCCTTGGAAGTTCTACCATCGCTCACTAAAGCTCTAGTGCTATCAATTGTTTCAGTTAAAGCTCCTGCTTCCTTATTTAAATCACTTAAATCGTTTTTAAAAGTATCAATAGTGAATCCTAAAGTTGTTAACCTATTTTTTCCATCCTGAACCCGAATATTTGTGCTAGTTAAAACATTTTGTAACTCAATTAACTTGTCATCAGCTTGCCTTATTTTGGTTTTCGCATTTCTTAAATCAATTAAAGCTGACTGCACTTTTGCTAAATTCTTATTATTTTCTCGCTGCAAATCCCTAATAGTGGCTAAAGTATTTGGCTCGTTTTTAAAAGTCTGCTCAGCATTATTTAAAGTATTCCTAATGTCAAGCAAAGTAATTTCAAGGTCTTCTAAATCAGTAATCGATGAATCAACTTTCCCTTCATAAACAAATAATTCATTTCTAGCATTAGAGGTTTCAGTTTGAAGTTTTTGAACATCGGTTTCAGTTTTAGTTAAATCCGCTTTAAAATCATTTACAGTTGAATCAACATTTGAAACATTTTGACTTTGAAAATCCAAAATTCTATTAATTTTATCAGCATCAATTCTATTAACATTGCTTTCCAATTGATTTAATTTGTCTCCACTTTTATTTAATTCATCTAAATAACCATCAATCTTTCCAACTTCTCCACTTAAATTTTGATTAACCTGATCAAGTTTTCCAAGCATTAAAGAAATAATTTCCTTAGTAGTGTTAACTTCAATTATTTTAATTACATTCTGAATCTGGCTTTTAATTATTTTTGAAGTAGCAAAATTAGAGTTATCCAATAAAACATCAATCTTTATTTGCTCGGCCTTAGTTGCTTTATCGTTAATAACTAATCCAACAAATACAAACTGTTTCTTCAAATCATTTTCAACACACTCTCTAGTAGCACATAAAGGCTTTAACACTTCAACTCTAGGATTTTTCTCCAACAAAGAAACAAATTCATTCACTTGTTCTTGACTTGCGCCTTCAATTTGTTCAGGAACTAAAACCGAAACAGAAACTTTATCCACTCCTTGACTGCTTCCAAAAGCCAATGCAAGAATCAAAGTAATCAAAATAGGATAAGCAACAATCAACCAAATAGTCATTTTCCTTGTACGAATTAAATCAAATTCCTTTAAAACAATGCTTAAAATTCGCCTCATGTTTTTTCTCCAGCAGTTTTTTCAAAATCCCTAATCTTCTTTCCAGTCAAATTAATGAATACATCCTCTAATTCTGGTTCACGAATATGAGAAGACTTAATTTCATACTTGGATTTTCTAATAAAATCAGTTATCTGAGTAACCTTAGACAAAGAAACCTCTTTCTGAAAAGAAATAATTAATTGATTCCCTAAAATTTTTCCATCATCAAATCCGACAACTACCTTCAAAGAATCCAAAAGCAATTCATCAAAAGGTTTATCCAAATTCAATATAACAATTTTCTTTCCGCCATATTCTTGAATTAATTTCTCAGGCGAGCCTTCAACCAAAATCTTTCCCTTGTTCATTATAGCAATTCTATCACACAATTCTTGAGCTTCATCCATGTAATGAGTAGTTAAAATCATTGACTTTCCATGCTTTTTCAATTCCTTTATTTTATCCCAAAACATTGCTCTAACACTTGGATCTAGTCCAACAGTTGGTTCATCCAAAAAAATTATTTTCGGATCATGAATCAAAGCCAAACCAATATTAACAAGCCTCTTATACCCTCCAGATAAATGCTCAATTTTTCTTTCCTCAAACTGCTTCAAATTCAGCCATTCAAGCAAAAACTCTACTCGTTCAATTAATTTATTATTAGGAATATCATACAACCTGCCAAAAAACAAAAAATTTTGCTTAACAGTAAACCCCTGATAACAAGCAATTTCTTGCGGAACAACTCCAATAAATTTATTAAAAAACTTGAAAAAAAATCCAACCTTTTTACCCAAAACATAAATATTCCCAGAAGAAGGCGAACTCAAACCACAAGCAATTTTAGCCAAAGTAGACTTGCCTGCTCCGTTAGGGCCAAGCAAACCATAAATCTCATTCTCATTTAAATAAAAATTAGAACTCTCTAAAGCAACAAACGAGCCAAACTTTTTTGAAACATTTTCAATTCTTAAAACTTCAGTCATTCTCTCACCCGTCGTTCAGCCGTGCAAGGTTCAGCCCTTGAAGCGCCGTTCAGCCGGCGAGGCTGAGTGCCCACGTGGGCATCGCGCTTGCCGCGCGAGACTACAGCTGAAGGGTCACGTGACCCCTCGCACTCGACGGGCGTGACCGCGAGCAAGGCTGAACACAATGCTTTGCATTGAACAACATTCCAGCTAATTAAATTATTCACGCTAAAAGTGTGAAACAATTATGTACTACTTTTACTAAAGCTTATTGTTAACCATGTTTGGAAATTATTTTGAACTACAAGAATCAATTACTTCTTGAGGGCATTTTTTTAAATAACAATTTAATTCTTGATGACAAAGATTTAGAGAAATTTCTCTGGCTTTAAGTTTTTCAGGATCCTCTGCTTTAAGCAAAGGAGAAATAAATTGAGTTCCAATAATTGTTCCAACAATTAATCCAATTAAAAGAATTGCAATCAAAATCAAATGACTTGACTGAATTGGAAGATCGTTTTCCGCAGTTAATTTACTCAATTAAATCACTGCAAAAACTAAGTGCAAACCAATTAATTAAATTAATTGTTTCAATTTTTTGCAATTGACAGGCTATCAAAATCAATTTTCAAATCCATGTCTTTCAAATCAGGGCGGACAAGCAGGCAAACCCTTGCAGTCTCAAATTCATCCCTGAAAAAATACCCGCTTTCACTAGCAATTTTTTTCGCAAATTCTCGAACATCGCCCATGGAAGGCATTTTATCTTCTTCTAATTTCAATCTACTTGGTCCAACCCAAGAATAACCTTTAACTTCAACAAACATTGGATTTCCTCTTTTAATTATTGGTCCCCATTCTTTTTCATAAGACATATTTTTTCCTTTAACAGCAGTAACTCGAATAACAGTTCTAGTATTCATTTTAGCCATTACATCCAATGACTTCATCATTTTCTCCCAAGAATCACTTTCTTGAGGTCTATTTAATTCAATATGCACTTGCTTGTTAGGAGAATCAAAACTCATATACAACTGAGTAGGCAAAGGAATTTTCTCCAATACCTCTGGTCTAGAACCATTAGTAACTAAAAAAGTAGTAATCCCTTTATCATGATATGCTTGAATTAATTCAGGTAACTGCTTATATAAAGTGGGCTCTCCACTCAAAGAAATTGCAACATGCTTAGGAGTATGACTTGCAAGCCATTTCTCTTTATCCACATACTGGCTTCCGCCCAAACCAGAAAGCTGTTGATTCTGCCTCTCAATTGATTCCTCAACCAATTCACTTACATCGTCTTTATACTCGATTTCGCGATTAGGAATAACTGTCCTCCAACAATAATCACAACCATAATTACACACAGCAGTAATAGGAGTCATTTGAATACATTGATGACTTTGAATGCCGTAAAACTTCTGCTTATAACAAGCAGTTCCGCCAGAAATAGAACTCCTAGTATAATGACAAGTCTTCACAGCTCCTAAAGCTCCAACTCTAGCATATTGCTGTCTTCTCAAAACCTTCTCCAAACCCTTAGGCAAGGTCTGAGGATCAGGCAAAACCTTTTTAGAATCCGAATTACTCTTATCTGAAATCTGAATTAATTCACTCAATTTCTCACCATTCAATCGCCGTCTCGCGCGGCGTGCGCGAGCAACTATTTGGTCGGCTTCAAAAAGCCTGTTACTCTACTTATACAAATATTTCACTTAAATAAAAATATAAAACTATTCAATTACACACAAGCTAAAAAATTTATGTAGAAAAAATATTTTCCAGAAAAATGGAAAACATTGCACGAAAAAACATAATATTTATATATAGGTTACACTTTTATCTAATATCAATTTATTTTTTTTATTGGTTAAGGAGTGAGAAACGTGTATAAATATACTATAGCAAGACAATTAGCTACAAAAAGAGTTATAACAAATAGAGGAGATGAAGTAGGAAAACTATTAGACTTAATAGTAAACGAGGTTTCAGGAGAAATAGAAGCACTACTAGTGGAAGTAGACAGAGACAGCAAAGTAGTACGAAAACCAGGATCAGAAAGAAACATCAGCATTCCATTTTCAGCAGTAACAGCAGTAAGCGATGTCTTCATTGTAGACGAAAGAGAACTACCTCAATGACTTTTTTTAACTAAAATTTATTTTAAATCCAAAAAAAGTTTTTTGTTCTTCCAGTCAATTTTTTTGACTGGATTAACTAAAATAATTCTTTTATCCACAGCCAAATCAAACTTATACATAATCTCTTTTTCTGTTAAATTCTTTTCCATTCCTTTTTTAATTCCGTTAATTACTTCTTGTATAAAAGAATAATTTGAGTAAAGCAATTCCCCTTTTTTAGTGAACTCTGCTTCTAATGCTTCAAACCTTTTTCTAGCCTGTTCTTGTTCTCTTAAACTGAATTCAAGTTTTTTCAATTCTTTTTCAAATTTTTCTTGAATTCCTTTTTTCTTATCAATTAAAACCGGTTTAGAATAAATCGAGTCAAGTGCTTCATTTAATTCCTTGAATTCTTTTTCCGACTTAAATGCCGTTAACTTTATTGGCACTAACACTTCTTTTTTGTCTTGCAATACAATGTTTGGTCGGAATTTTTTTAAATCAATTAAATACAACTCATTTATTTTTTCTTTTAATGTTTGAACTTGTTTTTCGTTTACTTTTTTTGCCTGCAAATTTTTTTCAATTTTTAATTGCAGTAAAATGTCTTCAACATATATTGGAGCAATATTTATTTCCTCAATTAAGGCTCGAATTAAATCTTTTTCCGAATTTGCTAAAACCTTTTTTAAGTCCTCTTCATTTAAAGTTAAAGGATTTAAGCCTCTAGAAGGAGGTAATTCATATTTAACATTCTTTTTCAATTCTCTGTCCTTGAATTTTTCTTTTCTAAATGGAAGCAAAATATTTCCTTCCCTGTCTAATAAAATTAAGTTTCCTTCTGCAAACAATTCAATTACTAAATTGAGTTCTTGAAATTCAATTAAAATAATTCTTTCAAAAGAGTATTGCTTTATTTCTTCAATTTTTTTTCCAATTAAATGTTTTTTTAAAAACAATCCATATCCATGAGGAAAAGCCGGAGCTTCAAACTTGAATTCAGTTAAATAAATTACTGGATTTTTTTGCAAATTAATAATTAAATCTTTAGAGCCTTTTACAGTTCGCAGTTTGAATTTGAAAACGCTTTCCTCTACTTCTTGAATCTTGTTAATAAATGCCCCTCTAAGAAGAGGTTTGAGTTCTTCAACCAGGTAAGCCAGAGTTAAATTATTTAATTGCATTAATAAATGGTTTCTGAAAACAAATTTAAAGCCTTTCAATAAAGAATTTATAATGCCAAAGACATGGAAGGAAACAGAATTCAAATTTCCAGTTCAAAGCTTTACAAGAATTAAAAAACTGCTTAAAAAGCTTAAAGCAAAAAGACTTGGAAAAGAATTCGAATACAATGAATTATTTGATTTTTCAGACAAACGATTGCGAAAAAAAAAGCAAGTAATAAGACTAAGAAAAGCTGGAAAAAATTTTTTAACATTCAAGGGAAAAACAATTCATCACAATACTCTGCGGGTCAGAGAAGAACGCGAACTAGAAATAGAAGACTTCTACATAATGAAGTTTGTTCTTGAAAAACTCGGCTTAAAAAAATGGTTTGCCTATGAAAAATATAGGGAAACCTTTTACTTGAATGGAGCGGAAATTGTTTTAGATGAACTTCCTTTTGGCAAATTTATTGAAATAGAAGGCTCTAAAAGCATGGTTTTAAAAATAGCTAAGTCTTTAGAAATGGATTTAAAAACCGCTCTGAAAAATAATTACTTAGAATTATGGCAACAGATTTGTTTAAAGGAAAAGAAAAAATTTTCAGATTTATTGTTTAAATAATTTTTTTCTAAGACTTGAATTTTTGAAGGGTTTTAATGGCTTTAGATAAAGTTTCACTTGAAAATGGTTTAAGGGTTTTGCTTGACTTTCAGGAAACTGAAACTGTTTCAGTTTTTTGCCTTGTAAGAGTTGGCTCTGATATTGAAGATGCAAAGGTTAGCGGAGTTTCTCATTTTTTGGAACACGTTTTATTTAATGGCCCGGAACATTTAACTAAAAAAGATTTAAGTGAAAGAATTGATTCAATTGGAGGAGAAATTAATGCTTTCACTTCAAATAAAATTACTGTTTTCTATGTTAAAGTGTTATCTAAATATTTTGATAAAGCGTTTCAAACAATTGAAGACCTTATCTTGAATACTTTTTTTAAAGAACAAGAAATAGAGGATGAAAAAAAAATTATTTTAAGCGAAATAAATCAAACCAAGGATAACCCTGAAAGAATTATTTTTGATTACTTGCAGGAAGAAATGTTTCCAAACCATCCTTATGGGAAGCACGTAATTGGCACTGAAGAAACAGTTAAAAAAATGACTAAAAAAGATATTGAAAACCATTTCAAAAAATACTATGTTCCAAACAACATGGTTTTAGGTATTTCAGGAAAATTTGATAAAGAAGAAGTATTAAAAAAAATCCAGGGAACTTTTGGTAAGAGAGAGAAAACTGATTTACAAGAAGAGTTTTTTCCAATTCCTAAAAAGATTTTGAAACAAAAAATTGAGGAAAGAGATTTAAATGCAACTCACTTGGGTTTAGCTTTAAGAGTAATGAACTCTAAATCAAGCGAAGCTTATGCAATGAATTTAATTAATGCAATTTTAGGAGGGGGATTAAGTTCAAGGCTGTTACAAGAAATTAGAGAAAAAAGAGGTTTAGCTTATACTGTTCACACAGTTTTTGATGTCAACCCCGAATATGGTTTATTTATTATTTATGCTGGAATTGAAGAAAAAAATATTGAAACAGTTAAAGAAGTTATTTTCCAAGAATTCAATAAACTTGTAACTGATTTAACTGAAGCAGACTTAATTAAAGCAAAACAATTCATTGAAGGAAAAACTTTAATGAAAAATGAAGACACAACTGAAAGAACTAAAAACAATTTAGAACTAGATTATTATGGAGAAGATTCAACTGAAGAATTTCTTAAAAAAATTAACGCTGTTTCAGTAGAAGAAGTAAAAGAGGTTGCAAAAAAATACCTTCAAACAAAAGAATACTCTTTTGTATTAATCAAACCAAAATCAAGGCCTTCAAATTATTAGAGTGTTTTAAAGAATGAATTTAATTAAAGTCTTTAAAGATTTTCTTTCAAAGCATGTAGTGAAAATTCTTTTCCTAGCAGTGTTTTTTGTTTTACTAGTTAACTCTGCATTAATTGTTTTAGTGTTTGTTGAATTAAATTCTTTCAAGAATTCAACTAATCAAAGTTTTGAATTAGAAAACCAAAAACTGGATTTTTTGCAAAACAAGTTAACTGATTTAAATCAAGAACAAAAAAATGAATTAACTCAATTAAATTCAAATTTGAATAAAAGCAAAACAGAGTTAACTAATTTAATTAATTTTAATTCTTCTTCTTTAAAGAAAAACTTGAACGACTTGAATTCAGATTTTAGAAAGTCTGAAACAAATTTAACTGAACTAATTACTGAAATCGAGAAACAAAGCAATATTGAATTGGAAAAATTAAGACAAGGAGTTGAAGATGTTTCTTCTCGTAATCCAGATTTTTCAGCTATCTCTGAAAAAGCAGTTAAATCAGTTGTAACAATTCAAACAAGTAAAGGCCTTGGAAGTGGAGCAATAATTTCTTCTAATGGATTAATTGTAACAAATTATCATGTAATTCAAGATTCGAATAGTATTGTTGTTACATTAAATAATGGTTTAAGTCTTCCAGCTGAATTGCAGAAAACTAATGCAGGAAATGATTTAGCTTTAATTAAAATTAATAGAAGTGAATTAGCTTTCCTTGAATTAGCTAACTCAAGTGAAGTAAAAGTTGGAGAACAAGTAATTGCTTTAGGAAATCCTTCAGGTTTAACTGCAACTGTAACTCAAGGAATTGTTTCAGGAACTAACAGGTTTTTAACAGGCATTACAACTGGTTTAATTCAAACAGATGTTCCAATTAATCCAGGAAATTCTGGAGGGCCATTAGTTAATGCTCAAGGAAAAATCATTGGAATAAATTCAGCAAAAATAAAAGGAGCGGAATCTTTAGGGTTTGCAATTCCTTCAAACAAAGTAATAGACTTAATTAATTCCTAATTAAATTAAAACATTTGAATGCTTGTTTGAAGATTAACTTATAGTTAAATTATTTTAGTGTTTTAAATGAAACTCAAATTTATTGCATTCATTGCAATTCAAGGCAATAAATATTTTGTTGTTCAAGAAAAATAAATCAAAGAAAAATAAATAATTTTCATTACTTGAATTCTTTTTTCAAACTGCTAAGATTTAAATATAACCTTGAAATTATGTATTATACATTATTTTTCGGGGTGTATTTTATGGATTATAATATGTTTGATGAAAGAGAAGCGAAGTTAAGAATTTTAAGAGTTTTTGATAGACACAAAGTAGATCCAAGAACCTATCCACTTGCAGACATGGATCCCTATGTTTTAACAAGCCTTGGAATTCCAAACAAAGATCAAAAAGTAATTCTTGAAAACATTGAAGTAATTAGAAGCAGAAAACTTCAAAACAAATTCTAAAAACTCAATTCATTTTACTTTTATTTTCTATTTCTTTTTTTTTCTTTTTTTACTATGGTTAACTGTTTTTCAGCCTTGCTCAGGGAAAAATATTTAAATAGTAAAACACTATTATTTTACTATGAGGTGGTTTTGTGTCTACTCTTACAGTTGAATTCAAAGGCGTTACAGATACTGTTCTAAATGCCTTGATTGAAAAAGGCTATGCAAAAACTAAGGCAGAAGCTTTAAGATATGCATTAATTCACTTAGGTGAAGAACTTGGATTGGTTGAACATAAGTTTCATGCCAAAACTGAGGAATACGCGTATAAGGAAATAAAAGAACGATTTAGAAGGAATTAAAATGTATATTGATTCAGATATTTTTTTTGCCTTAATTAAATTAAATGATAGGCATGCAGAATTTGCTAAAACAGTTTTTTCAAGAAATGATAAAAAATACACTTCTGTCTTAACCTTGGTAGAATTGGAGATAATTGTTAAGCGAGAAATAGACAATCATTTAAGCAAAAATATTTTTGAAAGATTCAAAGAGTTATTTCCAGATGTTGAAATAAAGAACTTAGATGAAAAAACTTTTTCAAAATCTTTAGAGTTAAGAAAAAAATATAGTTTGGGTGTATTTGATTCAATTCATGCAGCAGTTGCTTTAAAATACGATAAAAGAATTGCTTCAACTGATCAAAGCTATGTAAAAATAAAAGAATTGAAAATCATTAAATAAATTATTTTTTAATCAATCAATAAAAAATAATTTCCAAAAAAATTTAACCTAAAATTTGCAAGCAAGGAAAGATTGTCAAATGCCGTGAATCTGACTCATGTTTGTTAAATGCATTATTGATTAATTAGTACAAACCATTGTGCTTGATTAGGGAGACTTGTGCTTGCCACGCGTTAGCTCGTATTCGTTGGTCGTTCTAGTCACCTCGCCGGCTGCGACGTCTCGTGCGTCGAGCACGGGGGCCGACGTCGGCCTTCAGCCTCGCCGGCTGAACCGCGTTTACGACAATTGCTTTAAAAACCTTTTTTTCTTCAAGTAATTAAAATTTTGTTGAAAATCAACGGTTTTGAAATGCTGTTTTTAGGAGTTTATAAAAATTTTGAATTTTTTGAGGGGGAGCTTTGATGGTTTTGCAGTATGTTTTAGTGGCAGGTGTTTTGGGTTTAATGTTTGCTGCTTGGAAGGCAAAAACTGTTTTGAGTTCAGAAGATGGTTCAAAGAAAATGATGGAAATTTCTTCCTTTATTCGTGAAGGTGCAATGGCTTTTTTGAGAAAGCAATATTCTATTCTGGCAATTTTTGTTTTAATTGTTGCTGCTTTTTTATATTTTTATCCAGGAATTCATGCAAACACTGCAATTTCTTTTGTTGTCGGAGCATTTACTTCAATTTTTGCAGGTTTTGTTGGAATGAATATTGCTACTAGAGCAAATGCTAAAACAACTCAAGCTGCAACCAAAGGATTGGCAAAGGCTTTAAATGTAAGTTTTTCTGCAGGATTAGTAATGGCTTTTTTCACTGCTTCTGCAGGGCTTTTAGGAATTACTGTTATGTACTTGGTTTTTAACGATCCAGGAATTATTTTTGGTTTTTCTTTAGGGGCATCATCAGTTGCATTGTTTGCAAGAGTTGGAGGCGGAATTTTCACTAAAGCAGCTGATGTTGGAGCTGATCTGGTTGGAAAAGTTGAAAAACACATTCCTGAAGACGATCCAAGAAATCCAGCTGTAATTGCAGATAATGTTGGAGACAATGTTGGAGATGTTGCTGGAATGGGAGCAGACTTGTTTGAATCCTATGTTGGAGCAATTATTTCTGCAATGGCTATTGGTTTACTTGCTTTTACTCAAAACTTGAATTGGTTATTGTTTCCATTAGTTTTATCAGGATATGGAATTATTGCTTCAATTATTGGAACTTTTTTAGTTCGAGTAAAATCTGACAATGACAATGTGATTAATGCTTTTCAAACAGGTTTAACTGTTTCAAGCATTCTAGTTGTAATTGGAGCTTACTTTCTTGCAGGATACTTTTTTTCTGCAAGCAATGCATTAAATGTTACACTTATTATTGCCACTGGATTGCTTTCAGGAATTCTAATTGGATGGAATACTAATAGATACACTTCTGAACACGAAAAGTATGCTCAATCAATTGCAAATGCAGCGAAATCAGGAGTTGCCACTACTATTTTGCAAGGTTTTGTTGTTGGATTGAAGAGCACTAGGAATACTTTAATTATTATTGCTGTTTCCATAATCACTGCTTTTTATTTTGGAACTCTTCTTGGAGCAGAAACTTTAGGAGGAGTTTACGGAATTGCTTTAGCTGGGGTTGCAATGCTTTCAACTCTAGGAATTTCTTTAGCAATTGATGCTTTTGGCCCAGTAGTTGATAACGCTGGAGGAATTGCTGAAATGTCTGGAATGCCTTCAAAAGTTAGAAGCATTACTGATGGATTGGATGCTGCAGGCAATACTACTGCTGCAATGGGTAAAGGATTTGCAATTGGGTCAGCTGCATTGACTGCGCTTGCATTGTTTTCAAGTTATACTGCAACAGCAAGGCTTGACGTAATAAACGTAGTTGATGCAAAAATTTTGATTGGATTATTTTTAGGGGCAATGCTTCCTTTTTACTTCACTGCTCTTACAACAAATTCTGTTGGACAAGCTGCTTTAAGCATGGTTCAAGAAGTTAGAAGACAATTCAAAGAAATTAAAGGCTTAATGGAAGGCAAAGCCAAACCCGATTATGCAAAATGTGTTGAAATTTCAACTGAAAGAGCTTTAAAGGAAATGGTTCTTCCAGGATTGCTTGCAATACTTATTCCAATTTTTATTGGAATGTTGTTTGGCCCTGCAACACTAGGAGGATTACTTGTTGGAGCACTAGTTTCAGGTGTTTCAGTTGCAGTGTTTTTAAGTAATTCAGGTGGAGCATGGGATAATGCAAAAAAATTTGTAGAAAAAGACAGAAAAGATTCAAAAGAATGGCATGAAATTCACGATGCAACAGTTGTAGGAGACACTGTTGGAGATCCATTCAAAGACACTTCAGGCCCTGCATTAAATATTTTAATCAAATTAATGACTATTGTTTCATTGGTTTTTCTGCCTTTGTTTTTAAAGCCATTAATAGTGATTTAATTCTGCCTTTCTTTCAAAAAAAAGAAAGAAAGCGCAATTTACGGAAAGAAAATAAAAATATGTTGCCCAAAAAAAGAAAAGTGTAAGCTGCAAATCAAATTGAAAAGAATTTAATTGCTTTTTTGTATTGAGTAAGCCTTTTAAGTATGAATACAGTGAGTGATTGAATGAGTGAATTAATTGGCCAAGCCTTACTGCAGTTAGGACTTATTTTGGTTGGTGCAAAGATTGCCGGATATGTTTTTGACAGGTTAAAGCAACCCAAAGTTTTAGGAGAGCTTTTAGCTGGCTTAATTTTAGGGCCAAGCTTATTCAATTTATTGGATTTACATAATTCAACTATTTTGTTTGTTGCAGAGCTTGGAATAATAATGCTTTTATTTGAAGCGGGAATTGAGTCAAGTTTGGCTGATTTAATGAAGTCAGGTTTTAATGCCTTTATTGTTGCATGTATTGGAGTAACTGCGCCAATTTTATTGTCTTTGCCTTATTTTTTGTCAATTGGATTGGATTTTAACACTGCTTTTTTTATTGGAGCAACTCTTACTGCGACAAGTGTTGGATTAACTGTAAGGGTTTTAGGTGAAATGAATAAAATAAATTCTCTGGAAGGCAAAATAATTATTGGAGCAGCAGTAATTGATGACGTAATTGGTTTAGTGATTCTTTCAATTTTGACTGACATGGTGAAAATTGGAAGCATTGATATATTCAATATTGCAAAAGTAGTAGTATTAGCTGTGGTTTTCTTGGTTGCAATCATACTTCTAGGAAAATTGTTTGAAAAAAGAATTCTAGAACTTGTTGAAAAATTAAAAGTTCAAAGAACCTTTATTGTTACTGCATTTGTTTTTTCAGTTGTAATGTCATATGTTGCTTCAGGAATTGGTTTGGCTACAATTGTTGGAGCTTTTGCTGCAGGACTTGTATTGGAAAGAGAAGAACACACTCATCATATTTTAAAAAATGTTCACGTGTTAACGCAATTGTTTGCACCAGTGTTTTTTGTTATTGCAGGTGCAGGAGTTGTTTTAGGATCTTTATTTGACGTAAAAATTTTGCCAATTGTAGTAATTGTTTCAATTATTGCAATTAGTGGAAAAATTATTGCAGGAATTGGAGCGTGGAATGTGAAAGCTTCAAAACTTGCAATAGGCATTGGAATGATTCCTAGAGGAGAAGTAGGATTAATTTTTGCAAGTTTTGGTTTGGCAAACGGTTTAATTAAAGGCGATTTATATTCTGCATTGATTTTAGTTATAATGATTACAACTTTTATTACTCCTACATTGCTGAAAAATATTTTCGATAAATCTATTCAAAAGTAGTCAGTTTTTCCATTTCAGTAATTTTTTCTAGGTTTCCATTATTATTCTAACTAATTGCTCTAAAGACAATCCATGTTTTTTAGCTGATTCCTTTAAATGCTTTGAAGCATAACCTTGCTTAAGAAATTCTTTTTCAAGCAAAGCAATTTCTGAATCAGTTAATTCTTGACTTGTTAAAGCCATTGAATCAGTGAAATCCTCTAAGCCTTGAGATAAAAGTTTTTTCTTTCCCTCTTGTACAATTTTTTTAACCTGAATTACTTGAGTCATAAAAATATTGCACAATATTGTATTAAAAAAATATTTTTTAGAATTCAAAAACTTGCTTAATTTAAATCAAGTCTTTTACCTTGTTTACTTGAATTACATTGCTTTTTTGTTCTGTTTGAGATTTAAATCCTGCAACAAAAATTATTTCTTCTTCTTCAGTTAACATTTTTTTCTTGAAAAGAAATTTAGTTACTTGAATTATTTCTTTTCCAGGAATTGAAGAAAACAAAACAGGTTTTACTCCGAAAACTAGTTCTAATTGATTTCTTACTTTTAATGAATCAGTTACTGCAATGATTTCCTTGTTTGCCCTAAAACGTGAAATCATTTTCGCTGTATAACCACTTTTAGTTAAAGCAATGATTTTTTGAATTCCAAGTTTTTCACTTAAATCAAACACTGCTTTAGTTATTCCATCAGAAATGTTTTCACATTTACTTGAATCAACATTTGATTGAATTTTTTTCTGAGTTTCTAATGCAATTAAATTCATTGTTTGAACTGATTCAACTGGATATTTTCCCACAGCTGATTCTCCTGACAACATTATTGCATCACAGCCATCTAAAACAGCATTAGCAATATCACTTGTTTCAGCTCTTGTAGCGCGAGGCTTTTCAATCATGGATTCAAGCATTTCAGTTGCAACAATTACTGGCTTGCCTTTTTGATTGCATTTCTTAATTAATTGTTTTTGAATTAAAGGCAATTTAAATGCAGGCACTTCCACTCCTAAATCTCCTCTAGCAATCATTATTGCATCTGCTTCTTCCAAAATTTCATTAAAATTTTTCAATCCAGTAGAGTTCTCAATTTTCGCAATCAAACCAATTTTTTTTCCAATTATTTTCCGGGCTTGAATTAAATCTTTTCTCGATTCAGTAAAACTCAGAGAAAGAAATTCAATTTTTTTCTTTAAAGCAAACTTGATTGACTTGAAATCTTTTTTTGAAAACAAAGGCAAACCTAAATTAATGCCTGGAAAATTTGCTCCTTTATGGTTTTTAATTTCTCCTGTGCTTAATGCTTTAACTATAACGCTTTGCTTTTTTTTCTCGATAACGCGAGTTTTAAGCAAGCCATCAGTGAATAAAACCTCTGATCCTTTGAATAGTTTTGAATAAACATTTACAGTGAAAAAGGCATTAAATTTTTTTGAAAACCCTATTTCAATTAAATCATTTTTCTTTACTTGAATTGAGTTTTTCACGTCAATTCTTACATCTCTTCCCTCAGTGTCAAAAACAATCGGCAAATGCGAATTCAATTTTCTAATATTTGAAATAATTAAAGAATATTGTGAAAAATCTCCGTGAGAAGAATTAATTCGCACAGCATTCATTCCATGTAAAAGCATTTTTCGCAAAATAGGCAAATTATTTGATGATGGGCCAATAGTTGAAAGAATTTTTACTTTCTTAAAAGACATGCAAGAATAAACGAAAAACTACTTTAAATTCATTTGCTCGCGGTTCAGCCCGCGAAGCTGAAGGGTCACGTGGGCATTGCGCTTGCCGCGCAAGACGGCAGCTGGAGGCCGACGTGGGCATCGCGCTTGCTGTATTCGGATACGCTTTTCAACGAAATCTAGTAAACCTTTAATAAGTTATACTTTTTAGTATAACTTTAAATATTGGTTTGTGTTATCTTTTATTGGTGGTTAAGTGGTTCACACCGAGGTAATAGTAAAAAAGTGGGGTAATTCTTTTGGATTAATAATCCCTAGCGAGGTTGCAAAAAGTTTGGCGTTAAAAGAAGGTAAAAAAATTGATTTAGATTTAACTGCAAAAAAAAAGATCAGCGGCTTTGGATTAGCTAAAGGAGCAAAACCGTTCAAAAGAGAGCATGATGATCGAGAGTTTTGAGGAATTAAAATGAAAGTAATTGTTGACAGCTATGCATGGGTTGAGTACTTTCTTTCCTCTGAAAAAGGGGTGAAGGCTAAAAAAATAATTGAATCAGAAAAGAATGAATTAATTACTCCAAGCATTGTTTTAGCTGAAGTAAAGTTTTGGTCTTTGCAAGAAAAAAAAGAATTTCAAAAATTTTATGAAGTTATTAGAGCTGATTCTGAGATAATTGAAGTATTTTCAAATGACTGGCTTGAAGCAGCTGAAATAAAGCATGTTAAAAGAAAAACAATTCAAAATATTGGTTTAGTTGACTGCTTACTTATTGTAAAACAACAAGAATTAAAAACAAAAATTTTAACAGGAGACCAACACTTCAAAACAATTTCAAACACAATATTGCTATGAACTTAGTTACTTGGATGAAAAAACATTGTTTGCAAAATTTTAAATCTTGTTTGGAAAACATTTTTTTATGATTAAAGTAGTTAAAGGAGATTTGTTCAAGGCTTTTCCTCAAGTTGACACTATTGGGCATGGCTGTAACTGTTTTGGATTAATGGATGCAGGAATTGCTTTAGAATTCAAGAAACGCTATCCAGAAAATTATCAAATATACAAAGATTTGTGTGAAAAAAAAGAATTCATTCCTGGAAGCGTGTTATTCTTTAAATCAAAAAACTCTTTTTTTCCAAATGTATTAAATTTAGGCACGCAATTCAATCCAGGCAAGGATGCAAAACTTGAATTAATTGACGATTGTTGTAAAAAAATTTTAATGCATTACAAATTATGGGAAATAAAAAAACTTGGCTTGCCAAAAATTGGTTGCGGAATAGGTGGCCTTTTATGGCCAGAAGTTGAAAAAGTTTTACGCAAGCACTTTGAAAAATCTGAACTAGAAGT
>CAYJVY010000003.1:100897-132262 GCA_964373795.1 uncultured archaeon
AAACCAATAAATTAAAGCTTTTTCTTGCTTTAATATTTGAATAACATGGATAGAAAACTAAGATATCAACAAAAAATTAATTTTGTTGCTGAAAAAATTGGAAACCTGCCAAAAGAATTTGACAATTCTATTAAAGTTGATGCCACTTTCTATAGGATTCAAACAGCAATTGATGCATGCCTGGATTTAGTTGCAATGCTAGTTAAAGACAAAGGCTTAGAAGTTTCAGATGACTATTCAAATATTCATTTGCTTGAAAAACAAAAAGTATTTGACAAAAAACTAGCAGAAGACTTAGCAATGCTGAATGGTTTAAGAAATGCAATTGTGCACAAGTATAACTCTTTTGAAGAAAAAACAGTTTTGAATAATATTGAAGAAATAATTGAAATAATGGAAAAATTTTTGGAGATAGTTGAAAATGAAACAGAAAAATCTAAATGAAATAAACCTAAACAAAATAAAAAAAGACTTAATTTATTTGAAAAACTTTGAAGTAGTACTTTATGGCAGTTTTATAGAAGGAAACACCACTCCAAGATCAGACATAGATATTGCCATTATTTCAAGAAAGACAAATCCAGTCAAGAATATAGATATTTGGAAGAACGCATTAAAAAAATCAAAAACAATCTATCATTTGAATGTCTTTGAATTACTGCCATTAAATTTGAAAGCAGAAATAATTGCTAAACATTTAACTGTCTTTGGAGATGAAGTAGAATTAAGCGAATACTTTTACCATTTTAGAAAATTGTGGGAAGACTCAAAACACAGATACTATGAAAACCAATTCACAAGCTTTAAAGAAAAAATAAATAAAATAAAAGCAGCAACAAATTAGCTTTTTCTCATGAAACCAATAAATTAAAGCTTTTTCATTCGAATTTCTATAAAAATATGAAAACAAATTCAAGGCTTGAAGGCAAAAAAATTCTAGTGTGCGTGACAGGTAGTGTAGCTGTAATCGAAACTCCAAAGCTTGTCCGCGAATTACGTAGAAGAGGTGCAACAATTTTTTGTGCAATGTCTGAAGAAAGCAAAACATTTATTCAGCCTCGTTTGCTTGAATGGGCTTCAGATAATAAGGTTTTAACAAAGCTTTCAGGAAAGGCAGAGCATGTAAAACTAGCTGGCAGAGTGAAAGGAAAAGTTGATGTAATAGTTATTGCTCCTTGCACTTCAAACACTATTTCCAAAATTGCTTCAGGAATTGATGACACAATAGTTACAACTCTGGCAAGTACTGCTTTGGGAACTGGAATTCCTTTAGTCATTGTTCCAGCAATGCATTACTCTTTACTCGCAAATCCTTTAGTAGGAAAAAATGTAACAAAATTACAAAAAATTGGAGTAAGCTTTGTTTCTCCACGAAGAGAAGAAAAAAAAGCAAAGTTTCCTGAAATAAAAACAATTGCAGATACAGTAGAAGAATTGTTTGCAGAAAAAGACTTGCAAGGATTAAAAGTATTGATTACTGCAGGGCCAACAATTGAAGAAATAGATGATATTAGATTTATTTCAAACAAGTCAAGTGGAAAAATGGGAATTGCTCTTGCAGAAGAAGCAGAAAAACGCGGAGCAAAAGTTACACTAATACTTGGACGAACACATCTGAGGCCAGAAGACAGAGTTAGAGTTGTAAATGCAGAAACTGGAAAAGAAATTTTTGAGGTAGTGAAAAAAGAAATAAGGAATGCAGATTTATTTTTCTCTGTTGCAGCTGTTTCAGATTTTAAAGTTAAGAAAAGGAAAGGAAAAATTTCTTCAAAATCCGGAATTAAATTGAATTTAGTTCCTGCAAAAAAGGTTTTGCCTAATGCAAAGAAATGGAATCCAAAAGTTTTCGTTGTTGGATTCAAAGCAGAAACAGGCTCGAAAAATGCATTAATAAATGCAGCAAAAAATTTACTTAAGAAAGGAAATTGTGATTTAGTTGTTGGAAATCTTTCAAAAGCATTTGGTTCCAAGTACAGTGAAAACTGGGTTGTGGGAAAAAAAATTGTGAAGCACTTAAGGAAGGCTGCAAAACAAGAAATTGCACGAAAATTGTTGGACGAATTTTTGGAGGCACAAAATGCAGTTCAATGAAATAATTGTTTTAGGAGCAGGGGCTCTTGGATCGTTTTACGGAGCAATGCTTTCAAGCAAAAACAATGTTTTACTAGTTGGAAGAAAAGAACACATAAAAAAAATTAATCAAAAAGGATTAGAGTTAACTGGTTCACTTAGCATGTCTATTAAAGTTAGAGCAACTGAAAGAATTGTAAAAATTAATCCTTCAACTCTAATAATTTTGACAACTAAAGTAATTGATTCAGAAAAAGCAGTTCAATCAATTTCCCATCTTTTATTGCCTGACACAGTAATACTTGTATTGCAAAATGGATTGAATTCAGAGGAAATAGTGAAAAAAATTGTTTCATGTGAAGTAATTAGGGGAATTTCAATGACTGGAATAGCTTTTTTAAGGCCTGGAACAATAGCTGTAAGTCAAGTGCACAGCATTTTAATTAATGAATCTTCTTCAAGCAATGAAATTGAAAAATTATTTAAAAAATCTGATTTAAAATGTGAAATAGTTTCAGACTTTAAACAAAAAGAATGGGAAAAATTAATTGTAAACTGCATGTTAAACCCTTTAGGAGCATTAATGGAGGTAAAAAACAAATCAATTGTAAATAATTTGCCTTTAACAACTAAATTAATTTTCAATGAATGCAAGAATGTAGCGGAAAAAGAAGGAATTAAATTAGGTGAAGATTTTTTTCAAAAAACAGTTGAAGGCTTAAAGGATTCAAAGAATTTTAGTTCAATGTTTCAAGACATTATTAAAGGAAGGAAAACAGAAATAGATTTTTTAAATGCAGAAATTGTTAAAACAGGAGAAAAGCATGGCATTCCAACTCCGATTAATAAAATGCTTGTAGAATTAATTAAATTTAAAGAACAAAATGAAGGGTGAAAAAATGGTTTATGGAGAAATAAAAGAAATTCATAAAACAAACTCCTCAGAAAAATTTTCTCTATTGAATGAAAAATTCAAATCAGGGAAAAAGATTGTAATGCTTACAGCATATGATTATCCTATTGCAAAAATTTTGGATGAAACAGGAATTGATTTAATCTTAGTTGGAGACTCTGTTGCAATGGCTGTTTTAGGATTGAAGGACACTAAAAGCATGGGCATGCAAGAAATGTTGCATCATGCAAAAGCTGTTTGCAGAGCAGTGAAAAATGCAATAGTAGTAGGAGATATGCCAATTAATACTTACAATAATTCAAAAGACGCTCTTGAAAATGCAAAAAAATTTATTGAAGCAGGATGCGATGCAGTGAAATTAGAAGGCTGTAAAACAGATGAAGTAAAAACACTACTCAAAAATGGAATTCCTGTAATGGGGCATTTAGGTTTATTGCCTCAAACAGCTGAAAAATATGCAGTGCAAGGAAAAACTTTAGAAGAAGCTGAAAAAATTTTACAAGAATCAATTTCATTAAATCAGTTGGGAATTTTTTCACTTGTATTAGAATGCGTGCCAATTGATTTAGCGAAAAAAATTACTGAAAGCATTTCTTGTCCAACAATTGGAATTGGAGCGGGCATTCATTGCTCTGGACAAGTACTAGTAATAACTGATGTTCTTGGATTAAATAAAGATTTTAATCCAAAATTTGTAAAAAAATATTTGAATTTACATGAAGAAATTTCAAAAGCAGTAACAGAATTCAAATCAGATGTTGAAAAACAAAAATTTCCAGCCAAAGAGAATTCTTTTAAATAACTGAAACTGTATTTTATTTATGTCTAGAAGAATTTCCTCTGCAACTAGAAAACTTCAAAGAAAGCAAAGACAACAAAGACTTGAAAAAGGAAGATTTCATCCAAATAATTTATTTAGCTCAAATTTTTTAAAGATTTTAAGAAAACTTTCCCCAGATCAAAGACTTGTTGCAAATAATTTAAGAAACTCTAATGAAGTGGAAAGAATTAAGGCTTTAAGACAATTAATTTCTTGGACTTCCGAAAGAGAAGTGCTTCCGGTAATTAAAGCATTATTTAGAGATCCTTCTCCAAAAGTCAGAGCAGATGTATTATTCAGATTATTTCATTTAGACAAAACTGGAAGCATTCCATTATTTAAAAAAGCTTTAAGGGATTCCTCTCCAAGTGTAAGATTAAATGCAGTTCACTGCTTGTCTTGGCTTAGAGATTCAAGGTTTCATGTATTTATTCGAGAAAAATTAGACGACCCAGATAAAAATGTAAGAGAAGCAGTTCGCCATGCATTGACTTACACTTAGTTTCTAAAAATAGTTTCTTTCCTTTAAGCAAAGTTTAAATTAACTAACGCCTATAATTTAATTAATATGAAAAAAAAAGTTTACAATTTTGCTGTACTAATTGAACAGGATAAAGAAGGTTGGTTTGTGGCAAAAGTTCCTGATATTCAAGGATGCAATACTCAAGGAAAAACAATTGATGAAGTAATTGAAAGAATTAAAGAAGCAATTCAAGTTTGCTTGGAAGCTGAAAAAATTGATTTTCCTAGTTTCTAAAAATTGTTTCTTTCCTGTCCGGCCCAAAAGAAATAATTGTTATAGGTAAATTTAATTCTTTTTCAATAAATTTTACATATTTTTTTGCTTCAACTGGAAGATCATTAAATGAATGAATTTTTTCTGTATTAAATTCAAATCCAGGCATTGAAATAAATTCTGGAATGCATTTTTCTTGAAGATCTGCTTCAGCAGGAAAATCCTTCAAGGTTTCTGCATTAACTTTATATGAAACAGCAATTTTTAATTCCTTAAAACCTGAAAGAACATCCAATTTAGTTAAAGCAATTTCAGTCAAACCATTCAACCTGTTTGCAGTTCGAAGCAAACACAAGTCAAGCCATCCAATTCTTCTAGGTCTGCCAGTAGTAGTTCCATACTCCTTGCCGTTTTCTCGAATCTTGCTGCCAATAGAATCTTTTAATTCAGTTGGAAAAGGTCCAGAGCCAACTCTAGTAGTATAAGCCTTTACTACTCCAATTACTTTCTTCACGTGCTTGAAACCAACTCCGCTTCCAGTAAAAGCTCCTCCAATAGTTGGATTAGAAGAAGTAACAAAAGGATAGCTTCCAAAATCTAAATCCAAAAAAGTTCCTTGAGCTCCTTCAAATAAAACATTTTTTTCAGCTTCAAGAGCATTAAATAATTCCATTGAAACATCTTTCTTGAATTTAGAAAAAAGTTTTCCAAGAAAAGAATACTCTTCAACAACTTCGTTTACCGTGAAAGGCATTTTCTGAGAAAAAACCTTTTCCACAATTTGATTCTTTTGGAAAAAGAGTTTTTCCACTGCATTTCTAAGTTTTTCTTCTGAAATCAGTTCCTCGAAACGAATTCCTTGCTTGTTTGCTTTATCTGCATAACAAGGGCCAATGCCTCTCTTCGTTGTTCCAATAAGGTTTTGCCCTCTTTCGGTTTCAAATAATTCGTCAAACAATACATGCCATGGCGTTATAATATGCGTTCTTGGATCAATTACTAAATCTACTTTCCAATTAATTTGATCTAATTCTTTTTTCAAAACCCTTGGATCTAGGACAACTCCTGCTCCAATTAAAACCTTTTTTCCTTGCACTACTCCTGAAGGCAGTAAATGAAACTTGAATTCTTTTCCTTGAACTACTACTGTGTGGCCTGCATTATTGCCTCCTTGAAATCTTACAACTAATTCAGCTTTTTCAGCTAACAAGTCAGTTATCTTTCCTTTTCCTTCATCTCCAAATTGAGCTCCTAAAATAATTGTTCCAGGCATGAATAATTCAATTAAAGAATGCTTTTTATTAATAATTGATCCAATTTTATTGGTTTGAGGAATTTAAATGGAATTCAATTTATTTGACGCAATTTCTCCAATAGATTTCAGGTATTTTGGAGGAGATGAAAAATTAAAAAAACAAGCAGAAAAATTCTTAACAGAAACAGCAATGAAAAAATACATGGCAAAAGTTGAAGCAATTCTAGTAAAAAAATTAGCTGAAGAAAAAGTCATTGAAAAAGAAATAGCTGAAGAAATTGAAAAAGCTTGCAATAATTTGTCTCTTCAAAAAATATTTGAAGAAGACAAAAAAACAATGCATGAAAGAAGAGCTTTAGTGAACGCAATTCGAGACAAGGTTTCAATAAAAGCAAAACCATTTGTGCATTTCACTTTAACAAGCAATGACGTATTAGATACAGCTAATGCTTTAAGGTACAAAGAATTTACAGAACAAGTTTTAATGCCTTCATTAATTGAATTAGAAAAAACTTTAATCAAACTAGCATTGCAAGAAAAAAATACTATTCAAATAGGTAGAACTCACGGTCAACATGCTTTGCCAATAACTTTTGGAAGCTATTTAAGCAGTTTTGTTTCCCGCTTAGGGAACAGAATTAAAAAAATTAATCAAGCAAGCACTGAATTGCGAGGAAAAATTTCCGGGGCAGTTGGAAACTATAATGCGTTAAAT
Source organism: uncultured archaeon (assembly GCA_964373795.1). Classification (GTDB taxonomy): domain Archaea; phylum Iainarchaeota; class Iainarchaeia; order Iainarchaeales; family DATDZZ01; genus CAYJVY01. Next base: position 107,407 of record CAYJVY010000003.1, read on the forward strand.
TTGTTTGTAGAAAACCCAATTCAATTTGAAAAAGAATTATTGCAAGAACTAGGCTTGCAGCAAGCTCAAACCTCTAGTCAAATAGTTGAAGAAGAATTTTTATTGGATTACTTGCATGCATTAACTTCTACTCTTGGAGTAATTGCAAACTTGGCAGATGATTTAAGGCATTTGCAAAGAACAGAAATCGCAGAATTAAATGAAAAATTTGAAGAAAAACAAGTAGGCAGTTCAACAATGCCTCATAAAAGAAATCCTTTAACTTTTGAAAACTTGAAAGGAATTTGGAAAGAATTTGTTCCAAGAATGACTACTGCTTACTTTGATCAAATCTCTGAACATCAAAGAGATTTAACTAATTCCACAACTAAAAGATTTGTGCCTGAAACAATTTTCATAACATTTTATGCAAGTGAAACTTTAAGGCAGGCATTGGAAAAAATTGAATTAAACAAATCTCAAATGAAAAAAAATTTTCAATTAAATAAAAACATAATACTTTCAGAAGCACTGCAATTACTTTTATCATTTCATGGATTTGAAAATGCTCATCAAACAATTTCAGAACTAACAAATCAAGCAGTTAAAGAAAACAAATCCTTAACTGAATTAGTGCAACAAAAACCTGAACTAAAAAAATATTTAAATAAATTTACTGTTGAACAAAAACAAGTCTTAGAAAACCCTGAAACATATTTAGGCAAAGCAGTTGAAAAAACCGAAACAGTTTGCGAGTTTTGGAAAAAGGAATTGGGATTGTAATGCGTGCACAGAGAAGAACTCCTAAAAAGCAAAGAATTCTGGAATTTGTGATTCAAACACAGCCTTTGTTTCTCAAACCTGGAGAAAAGTTCTCTGCCGATAAAACCCCTGTATTGAAAAAAAACATCAGACATGCAGAAACCAGAGGTATGCATATAGAGTATGTGGGGGTTGATCCAAAAAATTCTCCACCTGGAAGCACGCAAAAATTTGAAACAGGTGGAAGAGTAATAGAAAAATATGCAATAGGAAGACTTGGATTGCAGCTAAATTTAAGGCCTAATTCTGTTGACGAAATTCATCTGCACATGATTGACACTCACGTGGAAGATTTGGAAGAAACATGCAAACAACTTGTACTAGCACTAAAATCCGAAGGAAAAATTTTTATTACAGGTGACAAAGGAAGAAAAAGCACAAAATACTGTCCTTTTGGTTTAAATCTTCCGCAAGCTCTCGAAATTCTTTCAAAGCATTTCAGAATAACCCAGTTCTTTACATTTCCTGAAGGAAAAACAGGCAGTAGAATTCCAATAAAAACTCCTCAAAGTGTAAAGATTTTGGACACAGGAAAAGGAATTATTGAAGGAACTTCGAGCCCTTTGCAAGAATGGGAACTGACAAGTGTTAGTGCAAGGCACAAATTCCTGAAAAGGTTCACAAACTACTATGACATGGCACACTACTTTCTGGTTTTAGAACCACGAGGTCAAGAACCAAGAACTGTCAAAGGAAGAATCCTTAACCCGGCTTTGCTGAAACCAGGAACAAAACAAATGAATCGAAAAAGTATTGGAATAATCTGGCCTAAATCAGGACATGGCGACAGGCAACCAAAATATGGCGGAGATGGAAAAGGAGAATACCAACAATTTAGAATAAGGAGAACTGCATTAAGCAAAGAAGAGAAAAGAAAAATAATTGAACGTGAAGAAAAACAAAGAAAAGAAGAGGAAAATAATTCATACAGAAGCAATTAAAGAAAGGAATCCGCATGCAATTAATAAGATATATTAAAGCAATGCAAGAATTCTCTGAATGTCAAAGAAAAATTAATAGCAAAATAGGTTTTGTGCCTACAATGGGTTTCTTGCATGAAGGACATTTAAGTTTAATTTCTCGCGCAAAAAAAGAAACTGATTTAGTTATTGTAAGCATTTTTGTTAATCCAACTCAATTTTCTCCTAAAGAAGATTTCAAATCCTATCCAAGGAATTTGAAAACAGATTTAGAGTTATGTGAAAAAGCCGGAGCAGACATAGTTTTTGCTCCAAATGAAAAAGAAATATATGAAAACCATTTAACTTGGATTGAAGTAAAAGACTTAAGTGAAGGCTTGGATGGAATTTCAAGGCCAACTCATTTCAGAGGAGTTGCAACAATTGTTGCAAAATTATTCAATATAGTTAAACCTCATAAAGCTTTTTTTGGTTTAAAAGATTTACAACAAGTAATTGTAATAGAGAAAATGGTTAAAGACTTGAATTTTGATTTAGAAATAGTTAGATGTGAAACAATTAGAGAAAAAGACGGCTTGGCAATGAGTTCAAGAAATACTTATTTGAATTCAGAGGAAAGAAGTCAAGCAACAGTACTATTTGAAGCATTGCAATTAGCAAAAAAATTAATTTTTAAAGGAGAAAAAAATGCTGAAAAGATTAAGAAAGAATTACAGAGAAAAATTTCTTTAAAACCTTTAGCAAAAATTGATTTCATTGAAATAGTTTCCTTAAAAGATTTAAAGTCAGTGAAAAAAATAGAAAACAATTTTGCAGTTTTATTGGCTGTCGTTTTTGGCAAAACAAGATTAATTGATAACATGGTTTTTGAAAAGGTGAATTAATTGCAAAAAAATTTGGTTTTGGGAGCAGATTTGGGAAACTCTTCAATTGATTTAGTGTTAATGAATGAAAGAAAAATTGTTTCTTCAAAGTCTTTTCCAGTTCAAGAAAACTCTTTTACTGAAAAGAATTTGCTTAAAATGTTTAAAAAATTTCCTTTAAATAAAGTTAAAACAATTAATGCAACTGGGTCTAATTCAAGGTTTTTAAAAGAAAAGTTTTTAGGATTAAAAGTGATAAAAGTGAATGAAATTCAAGCAATTGCCTTTGGCGCAAAATTTGTTTCAAATTCAAAAAATTTTTTAACAGTTTCAATGGGAAGTGGAACAGCCTTAGTTTCAGTTAAAGGAAAAAAATTCTCTCACATAGGAGGAACAGCTGTTGGAGGAAAAACATTAGAAAACCTTGCAAAACTATTAATTCAAACACCTAATGTAAAAGAATTAGAAAACCTTGCATTAAAAGGAGATTTGAAAAGAGTTGATTTAACTTTGCAAGAAATTTATCCAAAAGGAATTGGTTTATTGCCAAAAGAAGCAACTGCCTCTCATTTTGGAAAGTTAAGGAATCCAAGAAAACAAGACAAGGCATTAGCATTAATTAATTTAATTGCACAAGTAATTGGATCAATAGCTGTTTTTGCTGCTCTAGCTTACAAGCATAAAGAAATTGTTTTCACTGGAAAACTAATTTCCTTGAATTTACTTAAAAAGGTTTTATTTAAAAGAATTTTCTGGCTAAATAAATCTAGGTTTAAAGTACCAAAAAATGCTGGAATTGCTACTGCAATTGGAGCGTGTATTTCATGAATGAAATTAAGTTAACTCCAAAAATAGTTGAAAAGCCTTGGGGAAGAGAGCAATGGTTAGTAGTAACAGAAAAATATGTTTTAAAAATTTTAGAAATAAAAAAAGGGCATAGATTTTCCTTGCAATACCATGAAATAAAAGACGAAGCATGGCTTGTAATAAAAGGAAAATTATTAGCTGTTTACGGTGAAGAAAAATTAACTTTAATTCCAGGAGACATTGTAAGAGTTCCTCCTAAAACAATTCATAGATTAAAGGCTTTAGAAGATGCAGAAATAATAGAGGTCTCAACTCCAGAATTAGAAGACGTAGTTAGATTAGAAGATGATTATAGTAGAAAATAATTTCAAGCAACTGGCGTAAGAGATTCATCTTCATCTCTTGGAGGGCGTCTTTCCAAAAAAGTTTTTCTAAGAACTTCTTTGTCAACAAAATGATATTTTCCCTTTAATTGAGCTAATGAAGCAGTTAAACGATCCATTCTATATTTATATTCTCTTAAATGTTCTTGCTCGGCTGTTTCCAGTTTAAGTAATGGAACAACTCCATCTGCAGCTCTATTTAATTCATCATGAAATCCTTTATATCTTTCAATTAATTCCGCGCACCTGCTCCAGTCCTCTCTACTAGAATGAGCTTTATAAGCTTCATTAAATTCCTTGAATTTGACGACTTCTAATTCTCCTACTTCGAAAGCTTTCTTCAAAAAACTCCATGTTTTTCTTCTTTCAGAAAGTTCTTCAGGACTTAATTTCACGCCATATTTATATATATTTCCAGTTAAAAGTGCTCCAAAGCTTGGAGCTCTAGCATGACTTAATACTAATTTAACCAATCTATCAAGAATTGGAGTAAGATAAGGAATTTGAAAATCAGCATGCTTTCTAGCTTTTCCTTCCTCAATTTCTCTTTCTAAAATATATAATTGAACTTTAATGCTTTTCAATACATGTTCGTTTACTGTGGGTTTTGGAATTTCTCTAATTACATCGTTTAAAATTCTTTTCATTCTTTCCTCGTCTCTTTCAGTGCTTCTAATATGTTCTTCTCTTTCAGTTCCCCTAGATTCAGTTGCAGCTCTTCTTTCACTAGCAATATCTTTAAGTAATTCAATTAATTCTGGGGGAATAGAAAAAGTTGGATGAATATGAATATGTTCTTCATGAGTTCTTTCAGCAGAGCCTTCAGTTTCAGCTCTTCTAGCAGGAGAAACTTCTCCTTCTCTTTCAACTAAAACCTTTCCTGGATGAACTACAAACCTGGTGTCATGTCTTTCATGAATTTCTTGTTCATGAATGTGAGTTGCTCTACTTCCAGTTCGTTCAACAATTCTTCTTCTATTTTGACGCATTAAACTCACACAGATAAGTAAAAGCAACTGAAAAAATAGTTAACAAAAGAAATTATGGTTTCTTTTGACCTGTTTTCATTCTTCCTTTTAAAGGCTTTGAAGGTTCAAATAATCCTGGAACTCCTTCTGCTCTAAGGAAATTCATTATTTCACTGTTAAGAGGTAGAACTCTAGATCCTTTTGCTTTGTCAATAACAAATACTTGAGGCACTGTTTTTTGTACAAATCTTCCCTCTGCATCTCTAACAGGTTCTCCTTTAGCATCTTTCTCTGTAGCCTTAACTTCTGCAAGTGCAAATCTATATCTCTCAGGATTGTCAGCAAAAGAAGGATAATTTTCAGATAATCTATCAATTAGTTTTTCTCTTTGTCCAACTAAGAGTTCTTGTGCTCTTGTTCTTGGTCCAATAACCCATTCAGTTGGTGCCTTTGCAGTAGGTCCTACAACAAATCTTACGCCATGTCTTTCTTCCACCTCAGTTTCTCTAGCATGAACACCTCTGTCCCTTGTAACTTCTCTCACTCTTCTTCTAGCACCTGGCATTCTTTTTTCACCTCATCTAGTTAATAAATTAAAATATACTTATTTTGTGTATTTTATTATATTTAAATGTATCTGTTAACATATGATTAAAAGTATTGGCTTTTAAAGGTTAAGACCTTCTTCTTTTTCTTCTCCTAATTGTTTTTTCTTTAAAGCCTTATATCTTGTAATTGCAGCTTCATCCGGAACATATCTTGCTTTTCTTTGTCCTTCATCTTGGTGTCTATTAATAACTTTGTGTGGCTCTTCATCCAAGTCTATGCAATAAACATTTCCGTCAGGGCCAATCCAAAGCTCTTCTCCTAATAGTTTACCAAATACTGGGTCATCAGATTTTTTTCCTATTCCTGCAAAATTATATCTTTTTCCTTCTCCATCAACAAAAGATTCAGTGAATTTTGCTTTATGCTGAACATGTCTTACTTCAGGCATATGATGAATTTCATCTAATGGCCTTGAAGTTGATTTAACTATTGGACGTCTTGGCCTTTCAGGCATTTTTTTCCTCCTTAATATTAAATTCTAATGTTATTATCCTATTTAAATATTTTCATTTCAGATTTCAATTTTTTAATCCCTTATTTCAGGCAAATTCATGTCATATTCGCCTCTTTTAATCATTTCCTCTGTTGCATCAAAATATTTGTTTTTCCCATGAGGTGAAACCATTAAATTGCCTTCAACATCAATTCCAACGTCAATTGTTTTTCCAGATCCAATGGTAACACTTTTTAAGAAAAAAATCTTTGTCTCTCCTTCAGCTAGCTGTAAAACTGTTTTTTTAGCTTTATGTTGTGCATTTCCTTCTAGTATAAGAATTTCTTCTTTATCTGGATGCCTAAAAATTCCAAAATTCCCAAAATTTTTACTCCTAACATATGCCACTAAAAAATGTCCTTCCTCAAGAGTTGGTCTAGGATGTCTTCTTCCCTCTGCATCAATTAAACACACATCATGTGTTCTTCTATCTCTATAAACCCCAAATTCATCGTCTAAAATAAGCAATCTATCTGATTTATGTCCATGCCTGTCTACTTGAGTTCTTCTCCAGTCAACTGGATGTCTTTCTAACTCAAATGACGGGCGATGTTCAACAGTTGTTTTGGTTGAAAAAATATTTTTAATCCAGTGCCATGTCCTAAGAAGTCTATTGGGGTGCACTGGTTCTCGCATAGGCAATTTGTTCACCTGAAAAAATGAATTTAATATATAATTTACTGGTTTAAGAATATAAAAGACTTTTGTATAAAGAAAAAGTTTGGATGGGAGTTAAAAGTGCAAGGGAAGACTCAGAAGGATTTTGCACTTAACTCCCAAAGATTTCTGATGCTCTGCCCTCGAATAATATTATTACCGTATTTGAAAGAATATAATTTTCAACTCTAAAATGCACTTAAAACAGTAAATTTTGTTTGTGCAAACAATTAATTCCAGAACACATTTTTTCTAGAAGAAAAAGAGTTTTTCCGCCAGAGAAACCTATTTATTCAAGCAATTTTTTTAAAAATTCTAGAATTGCTTCAATTAAAACTTGTAAAAAACCTTTTTTTTTAGATTCTTCTTTTGGCTTGACTTCTTTTTCTGTGTTTTCATCTACAGCTAATTTGTTTGAATCAGTTTTGGAATTGTTGTTTTGACCTAGTAATTTGTTTTCATCTTTTGGTTTAATTATTTTTTTATTTAAATCAGCATTTACATCTAAAGGTTTTTGTTTGTTTAAATCAATTTTAATCTCTTTATTTTCGTCTTTTGGTAGTTCCTTATTTACATCAATTTTTACTCCTTTATTTTCATCTACTGATTTTTCTTCTATAAAGCGAATACTTGAAGGAATTAATGGATGCAAATAATTTGCTTCTTTCAAGCAGTGAGAAAACAATTCTTTATTTGAATTATAGCATGGCCTCAAATCTGTTTGCATTAAATTTAATACTAATTGAGTTGAATCTTTAACTGATTCAATTTTTTCTTTTTGCATTGAAAGCTTGTAAAAAATTTCTTGCAATGAATCAAAGCCATGTTTTTTTACATAGTTTCTAATCACTAATTCACTGAATGCATATCCAAATGAAAGATTTTTGTCTTCATTGTAGTTCCAGGTTTCCATAAACTTTTCATTATTTTTATAATAATTCCATAACTCTTCTTCGCTTGCACCTGATTTAAAAGTAGTTATTTGATTTCCTTCAGTAAAGCTTTTGTCTTCTCCAAATAAATTTGGATATATTCTTTCTTTGTTTACGTCTACAACTAATTCAAGGTATCTGGCAACTCCTTCATTAAACCAAAGCAAGGAATTTTCATCAGACCATTTTAATACTTGTTCATTAAAGCCATGAGTTGCTTCATGTAAAAGAGTTGTATTAATTTGATTTGGTTGAAGTTCTTCATTAAAAGTTGACTCTCTTAAAAATATTAATCCGTTTAAGTAAACTCCTTGACTGAATGAAAGAGTTTCTTTATTATAATCTGCATCGCTTAAAACAACTATTGGGTAAAAAGGAAAAGGTTTTTTTCTTCCAGTAACTCTTTCAATTACGTAAAACAATTCATCTTCTTTGCTTAAATCAAATGAATCATTGCCAAACACTACAAAGTTTTTGTAAGGCGTTTTCTTGTCACTGAAATACAGTCTAATTGCTGGAGGACCAATTCCTTCAAATACAGCTTTTTCTTTAGTTATATTCTCAGTGAATCCAAAAGAACTAGAAAAAGATAAAATGTTTGGAATATTTGCATTAACCTTTGAAGGAGTTTTAGGAAACCCTGCAAGAGATAATTCAATTAATTTTAGTTCAGGAAATTTTTCTTTAACAGCATTTCTTTCAATTAAATCTAATCTAAATGTTTCTTTTCTTCTTCCAGTTCCAATATTTGATTGAAACTCTATTTGACTTCCGTTTCTATTAAAGTCATTTATTTTTCCAATTGAATCACTTATTGAAACAATTTCAGAGTTTTCTGGAACAATAAAAGTTATACTCCAATAATTCACTGCTTCATTTGATTCAACGTCAAAAAAATTAACTATATTTAAATCACTATTTCCAAGCAATGAAACTTCGTATTCAACTACTGCACTTGCATTTAATGAAATGAATAATAAAATTATTGCAATTAAAGTTGTTTTGAAAAACATTATAGAATTAATTGCTTTAACCTTTATTAAGTTAAAGGTTTTCAAAGGCTGAAGCGAAGATTTTTATTTCTTGGATTTCATTAATTTCTTATATGAGGGAAAAAACAACTAGAAAAATTCAAAGAACTCCTGAAAAAAGAAGGGAAACAACTAAAAGAGTTAAAACCTTTTTTCGATCAGATATTTTTAGAGCATCTCAAGCATATGTTCAAGGAAGAATTTCTGGAGTGAATAGAACTAATTTTCGAAGCCTTGTTTCAGAAGAGGTTAGAAGCAAATTAAACAGTTTACTTGAAGAAGGAATTAGTGGAAGAGAACTTGAAAAAAGATTGCAAGACATTAAATTCGAACACGGAGAAAAAGCTGCAAAAGCAGAATTATATTTAAATCATAAAAAAGAAGAAGAATTGCTTGACTTTCAATGGAAGTTGCTTGAAAGATTAATTGGTTTAAGAAAGTCTTTGCAAAGACTTTTTAATGGTTTAAATCCTTCTAAAAAAAAATTTGTTGAACTTGTATTAGATTCTTGGAGTAAATTAGATGAAGAATGGAGAGAAAAAGTTGACGAATTAGTTAGATTGAGAAGACTTGGAGGTGCAACGGTTTTACAAGAATTCACTAGAAGCCCTGATTTTAGAAAAAAAGAAGAAGACTTTACTAGAAAAGTTCAAAAATTTGATGCAAAAATTAAAAGGCTTTTAGAAAGAAACACTATTCCAGTAATAGATGAATTTCTTCATTTTTTATTGCAAGAAAAAATGTTGAAAAAACAATACTATGGAAACAAAACAAGAATTACTTGGCTTTTAGCTGAAAGAAGCAAATTAGAGTAAAGTGATTAAATGAAGCCAAAAGAACCATTTCATGGAAAACTAGGAAAAAGAATTATAGTTCTTCAAAGTGAAGTAGTTTTACATGAAGTTGCTTCAAATCAAAGAAAAATGATTGAAGGAACTGATGAAAGAGTTAGAAAACAGTTCAAAACTTTAGTGAATAATTTAGAGAAACTTAAAACCCAAGGAGAAGAAGGTTTTACGCTTGCAAAAACTTTAGTAGAGTTAACTACCTTAAAGCAAGGATTTCCTGAAGGAAAATTTAATCCAAGATTAGCTAACGCGGAATCAGTTCAAGAATTAATTGATTTAGTTGAAGAAATGATTCAACACAGGATTAGATTAAGTAGAAGACAATTAGAATTAGCTTTTGAAGAAGAAAAAAGAAAAATTTTGGGCACGCAAAAATAATTCAAGTAACTATTTACTTAAAAAATTAATTAATGCTGTCAACTCTTGAGGAGAAAGATTTGCTTGCTTGGAGAAAAGAATTACTCCTTCTTGACCTATTTCTGTATTCAATGGAATTGCAACTCTTTTCTGAAGTTTTTCCCTAGACCTTCTTTGAAGACGCCTCATTTAATCACTCCAATACTAATTAATGAGGCTGTGGAAAATAAAAAAGTTCCTTTGAAAAACTATAATTAGGAGTTTTTGAAAAAAATAAAAAAAAAAGAAATAGAAAAAATCAAATTAACTGATTTAAATAAACAGAATTTAATTTATTGTTTTTTTGATCTATAACAGTCTAAGCAATAAACTGGGCGTCCTTCTTTTGGTTGGAAAGGAACTTTTGTTTCTTTTCCGCACTCAGAGCAAACAGCATCGTACATTTGTCTGCTTCCTCTGTCGTTTCTAAAAGCCATTCTTTTTTCACCTACTTTTAAACTATACTACTACTAGAATCAGCTTAACCTTTTAAGAAAAGGTTAGCGAAAAAACTCGCTTGAACTGAAAAACTAGAAGTATTTATAGCAACTTTTTCCATCAAAAAGTATTTAAATCTGTGCAAGTCGGTTTTCCAAGAACTGCTTTTCAATATCAGAGATTGTAAAATAGGAATGTTTTTATTTTCAGGGAAGTAAAATAATCATATGCATGCAAGAACTCCTTTAAAGACTCCTAGAAGTTGGGTTAAAAAAATCAGAAAACTTGAAAGACTTTTACCAGATGAAGCAAAAAAAGAAGCAATTGTTGAATTGCCTTCAGGGCAAAGAGTTTCACTAGTTGAAGCAAGAGAAAGATTAGTTGAAAGAGATGCTTGGCTTGGAATAAAATCAATGCAAATGAAAGCAAGACTAGAAAAACAATTGCAGGAATTTCAATTATTGCAAGAAGCAAACGATTTAGCAAGATCTGGATTAGGAGTTCAAGAAATTGCTAGAAGATTGGGAGTTTCAAGAACTGCTGTAACTAATTGGTTGGAGAGAGAAATTCTTCCAAGATCTCTTTCAGAAAGAAGATTTGAGGGTTTTAAGAGAAGAAGAAAACAAGTAAATATTACTCCAGATAAACATGCTGATCTTTCCTATATTTTTGGAATTCTTTTTGGAGAACATTTAAGAAGAAAACCTGAAGGAAAAGAAGGGTCAAGAGGGTTAGGATTCTTTTTCAGCATTAAAGATCAAAGTCTAGGAGAAGAAATTAAAAAAAGACTTGAAAGAGTTACTGGAAGCAAAACATTAAATTATAGAGTAAATAATTTTAATGTACATGGATTTATTGCTAGAAATTTTACTCAACTAGTTAATAGAGAAACAAGTTATTTGTCAAAGCTTCCAAAAAGATTTCTTTCTTCAAGACGAGAAAGATTATTATTTTTACGAGGATTATTTGATTCAAATGGACAAGTAAAAAGAATGAAAGTTGGAGTAAAAGCAGTAACTCTTACTATTCAAAACCCTGAATTATTGGAATTTACTTTAAGTAATTTAAATAGGTTTCAAATTCCTCACACAATTGAAACTGAAAAAATTCATGGAAAAACAGTTCAATTAATTGTTATTTGGCCAAAAGACTTTAACAGATTTAAACAATTAATTGGTTTTAGAGGTAAATCAAAGCAAGACTTATTAGGTTAATTTTAAGAGAAAAACTCTAAGACAAAATTTAATTAATTCAATGATCCCTAATTAATTATGCTTTCAAGAAGAAGAGCAATCAAGGCAAAACAAGCATTGCCTAGAATGCCTTATCAATTTGAATTTGATTTTATGGGGTTAAAAGCAGTGCAAGGACTCAGAGTAAAAAATTCTGTAAGGATTTATTCATTAGGCAATAGATTTGTAGGAGAATTTAAAAGAAAAAATCATTTAAAAATGAATAAAAGATTTAATTTTAGGGTAAGCTTTTTTGAAATTGATGTAAAAAGAATGAAAAAAGTTCCTAAAAAAATGATTGCAACTGGGCAAATAATTGAAGTTTCAAACAATTTTCCAAGTGATTGGAAAAGATTTCCTGGATTTAAAGGACTTCAAGAATTGATTGAAAGTAGAAGAGCTGCAGAAATATTTGTTGGATTAGAAAAAAATTATCAAAGTCTTGAATGGCAAAGAAAAGGTTTTGGAGAAAAAATTAGTCAAACCTTGATTGAAGAAGCAAGAAAACAAGGAATTCAAGTAATAATTGCAATAGTAAGACAAAATAACTTCAAAGTAAGAGCTGGATTAAAAAAACAAGGATTTAAACAATTTAGGAAATCAGTTTTTTGGGTAAAAGAAATTTAGTAAGGGGAAAGAAAAAAAGAAATATAAAGTTTTGCATTTTTGAAAAGTGGAAAACTTAATTAACTTCTCTTGACATAATTTTTTCATGCCTGCTTATGGAAGAAAGCCTGCAAGTGGAAAAACAAGAAGAGTTATAAGTAGATTACGCCCTGAAGGAAAAGCAACTAGAATGATTAGATCAGATGAAGGAAGAAGAGGAAAAAGAGTTTTAATTGAAAAGCCTTGGGGAAATGTAACCTCAACTCTTGACGATGTATGCAAGGCTTTAAGGACTGATTTAAGAGAAAGAGTTAGATTTCATTTAAATAGAAAACCTAATCCAGTAATAGTTAACTGGGGTTGTGGAAAAGGTTTTTCAATAACTAAACTTCAAGAAAAATTTCCAAGTACAGAATGCTATGGATTTGCAGATGAATATTTTCATGAATGGGAACAACAAGACAAAGTGTTGTTTCTTCAAGGAGTTGCAGGGAATTTTTTTAGATACATGAAGTTAACAGTTAAAAAGCCAATTGATTTACTGTATTCCTCTGATGGATTAAGACATCTTTCTCTTTCAAGAAATGAAACAAAAAAATATTTAGAGAAATTAGGAAACTTTTTATCAGTTGAAGGGGAAATGATTTTCAATATACAATTTCCAAAGCAATGGCCTTTAAAAGAACTAGATCCAACAAAGTTTAGAGTTAGATCAATGAGAACAAAACCAGGATATACTGAAATGCATGTAGTGAGAATTGTAAGATTGCAATAACTTGGAAAACTATTTAAATGATTTTAACATGAATTTATAGGGAATAAAATGGGTCATGTATTAGGATATAGAAATCTTAGGGCAAAAAACAAAGTGAAAACAAGAAGAAAACCTGTTACAAGAACTTTTTCAAAAGCAACAGCTGCTTCTTTGAAAGGCATTCAAAGACAATTAGATCCAGGAATATTAAGACAAGTTAAATCCGCTCCTAGAATGATAGGAGACTATATTAACTCTGTTCAAGGAGAAAAAGATGGAGTAAAATATAATGCAAGAATTCACTTTTTACCCGGTAGAAAAGGAAAAGCAATTGTTGCAACATTTTATGGCGATAGAAGACTTCCAAGAACATTTTATTATGATTTAAAAGGAAGACTAATTGCAGTAGAGATTAGAGGAAAAACACTAGTAATCTGAAAACAATTATTTCATTTTAATTTCTTGAAAGAATTGTTAAATCTTTTTTTAATTTAAAAGTTTTTTCTTCAAACCCTGCACTAGCCTTGCTTTTAATTAATCTTTCATTAAATTCGTTTTCATTAATTTCTTGTTTAGCAAAAGCAATTACATCACTTGTTTTTGCTTCAATTTCTATAGAAAGATTTGTGTCTTCATATAATTGAACAATTATTTTTGGAGTTTCAGGAGAAATAATTGTAGCTGCCCCCATTGCAAAATAAGCAGTAGCAACTCCGTCTTGTTCTGAATTAACTGGTATTCCTATTAAAGTTCTTTCAGGAGTATTATCTACAACTGCTTCAGCGAAATGAGCTTCCACTAAAACAGAGTAAATTTTACTATTCACTGGGTTAACAAGAATGCTTGGCTCTTTTACTTCAGTTGTAAAAGAATAAATGAAAAACATTCCAACTAAAAAAACAACAATTGATAAAAGAAATGCAGGAAAGAGAGGCGATCCAGGTCTATTAGAAGAAGTTCCAGCTGGATAAATTGATGGAAGCTTTTTTTGATTAAGAGCTCTTGCGAAAAATTCGCTTGCATACATTCCGGGAGATTCTTTTTTAGCCATGTTTATTCCTCTAAATAAAAAGTTGAGCTACCTAAAGCAGCTCCACTAATTAATGCTTTAAGATTTTTATTTTCTGTTTTAAGTATTTTTTTTGAAACAATGTTTGACACATTTTTTGATTCAATTAAACCAGTTTGTTTAGAATATTTGTTGTCAGTGAATCTATTGAATCTATAATTATTGTACAACTTTTTTTGCAAGAAATTTGCACTCCAGCCTTTTGGCTTGCTTTCTAAATTTAATTCATATATTCCTGCACTTGAAGAAAACTTTCTATCACTTAAATAATCTGGTTTACTAGAAGAAATTGAAGAAGAAATTTGCAAGTTTTGTTTTATAACCTCTAAGCTTTTTTTTGGAGTAAAACCTTTAGTGTTTCCAGCTCTATCAATAACATATGAATTGACTTGATTTTTATCTTCAATTAAGACATTTCTTCTACCTAAAACGTCTTTTACGATTTCAGCTTTTTTTCCATCAAAAATGATTTCTTTTTTTTCTCCTTCTTTTACATCAAATTGTTTTCTTTTCCCAAAACCTAAAACTGTTTCAGGAAAGTTAACTAAATACTGTGTTCTTCTAGAAAAATCAGTGAATTTATCTAAAACCTTTTCTTCTTGTTTTTCTGCAGAAGCAAAAGAGCCTTCTTTAATGACAAGTTTTCCAGAAATTACAGAAATTTGAAAAGAATTAAACAAGTCTCTATCTGTTTCACTACCTAATATTTCAATAATGGTTTCAATATCTGTTTCAATTGTTTTAGTAGCATCTTCAAGCAGGCCTTGCTTGAATTCCTGGATTTTTCCTTTTCCGTCAAAGATAACTGAAAATTTTTGAATTTCTTCATTTGGAATAGAGATTTGAAAACTATATTTTTGGTTTTTTACATTGTTTATTAAAAAAGGATGTTTTTCAGAGACATTGTTAATGTGGGTATTAAATGAATTAATTCTTCTTCCAATATCGCAACTCATGTTATATGGAATGAATTCTTCTTTTTTTTCTTTAAAAAGCTTAATTGGCTTGCTTGTTTGAGGATCAAAGTCATTAAAACTATTTAAATCAGGGTTTTCAAAACTATTTTTTGTTGCTTTAAGGCTACTAGCAAAGTCTTCTACAGTAGCTCCTGTTAAAGGAATACTAATTCCAGCAGAATTTGCAACCTCGCTAACAAAATTCAAGCAATTTCTTCCAATAATGAAATAATTTTTTGTTTTCCATTTATCTACTTTATCGAAAACTTTTTTAGCAGTCAAGCCACTGATGTCATAACAAGCTTTTTCATTCCAAGGCTGTTTTACATCGTTTTTTATTTTTCCAACATCAAATACAGGGGAAACAAGGCTTTCTCCAGAAGGATAAAAACCATATCCTCTCCACTCGCCTTTAGGATCTTTTATTTTAAAAAAAGCATGTCCATTCCAAGAATAATCTGCATAAAAGCAAATCAAAAAATTATCCTTGTCATTAATTTTTGGCGGCAAGTCAAGGCTAACAGTTTTAGCAATTACGTTTAAGGAAAAAAGTACTATGAAAAAAACAATTAATGCATTCCATAACTTCATTTAATAACCCTGAAGTAATAACCTAAAATAAAAAGAACAAATTATATAAATTGCTAACCTTGCAAGGAAAACTATAAATACATTATTTGAGTTAATTAATAACTTAATTAATGGTTTTTATATATGTTAAATAAACTGATTCTATTCTGCATTATTCTATTTTTTTTTATAGGCTGTATTCAAAAAACTGATTTAAACAATGTTAACTTAAACGATTTAAAAAATTTATCCGTGAAAAATTTTGAAAATAAAAACAAAAAAGACAAATTATTTGAAGGTGAAACTCCTTTAATTAAAAGTTCTTTAAGTCCTTCAAATCCAAGTGTAGGAGAAACATTTACTTTAACAGTTAAAGCTGAAAGCAGTGGAGGAGTGAAAGGAATTAAATGGGAGTCTTCAAAACCTTTTTCAAATCATGGTTCAAATGATTTTTTTGAATGCAATCTTCAAAAAACTTGTTCAAATACTTGGCAATTAATTCCAGCAGAAGAAGGATTGCATAAAATTTCAATCACTGTTACTGATTCCACTGGAAAAGAATCAGAAAAACAATCTTTAGATTTAATAGTTGGACCAATAGTTGGACCTTTAAAAACAGACATAAATAAAAATGATTCAATAAAAACAACTAATGGGAATACTGAACTTCCAGTTGATTCAAATAAGGAAAAAATTGAAACAAAAATTGAAGAAAAAGTGAAAGCAGAAGAAGTTCCTGTAGGAAGTATTGCATTATTTTATTCAACAAGCATGCAAACAGTTCAAGACAAGCTTACAGCAGTGGTAGATGAAGTTGAAGGAGGATTGGTTGTAGGTGGATATGTAAAAAACATTACCTGGGAGTCACACCAAATAGGAGTTTTGAGATATGCTCCTGAAGTAGACAGATTAGATGTAATTAAGACAGCAAGCAGTCCATCTTATGCTAAAAAAGCATTATATCCTTTCACTTTTAATAACAAGTTATATGTTTTAAGTGATTGGGGAGCTGATTGGGCAATTAAAAACGATCAATTTAATATAGAAGAAATAGATCCAAGAACAGGAATAGCGAAAAGTGCAAGCATAACATTTTATGGAGGAAACTTTGCAATAATTGGAGACAAGTTATATTATAGGAAAACAGTTAAAGAAGATCTTTTTGGAAAAAAAATAGGAGGAGGACAATTAATAGTTAAAAGTTTCAAGGACAGTGTGGAAAAAGAATTGCTGTCTGCAAGCGATCCATCAAATAAAGGAATTCTATACGGAGTAGGAAACAATTTACTATCAGTTGTTTACGATGAAGGCACAAAGACTTCCTCAATAAAACAATTAAATCTAGAAACAGCTAGAGTTGAAAAAACATTGCATGAAGGAATTCCTTCAGGACAAATATATGGAGGAAGTGATGCACTTTACATATTACAAGGCGAAGGGCAAACAAAAATAATTACTCGTTACCCATTACAAGGACAATTAGAAGACCTATTTGAAGTAGAACTAGATCAAGGAGAAAGCATTCAATTAGATGAAGACAAAGGAAAAATTCTAATCTCAACACAAGTATTCAAAACAGGTCAAGGAATAGTAACACGTCAATTAAGCCTCTATAACTTAGCATTAAAGGAAGTAAAAGACATTCCATTAAAAGAATTTAGTCCAAGTGGAAACACAGCTCTGGGAGGACAGTTTTTAATAATGGAATAAATCAAAACAAATTTTGAGGAATTCTTTGATAAGCTTTTTGGACAATTAATTATTTATGCTTAAAGAATACTTTTTTGATGGATTACAGTATTCTGAAAAAGAGGTTGACAATTATTGGTTTGAGGTAATAGTTCCATTTATCTTGGAAAAGTGTGATGTAATAGCAATTACTTTTTTTCCACGCACTGTCACAATTCTAAATCCAGACAGTACAAAAAAATTGGATGAGCATTTAGAACCAATAAAAGAAAATAATTTCTTAAGTAAATATTTAGTCAAAGTTGATGACTTTGTAGTCGACCCACATAAAAGATTTAATGTTGATTCAAAAGGAAAAAGCCAAAGAGTATTAATACACTATTATAAAATTGAGGGAAAAATAAAAGAAATTGTTTTAAAAAAAAGTATTACTGAATTTCAGGGTGTTCCAATGGGAGAATTTGAAGAAGTTAATGAATTTGAAGATCCTGCTTTTTTTAGTAATGGAAGATTGAAAATTAAAACAACCAGTCATGAGTATCAGGCTTATTTGTATCTAACAGATGAAGAATTTCAAGCCTTATCAAAAAAAGGCTTGCCAATACTTTATGAAAAACTATTCAAAGAGCATTGGAAAAAACTATCAGAAGAGGAAAAAGGCTTACTAAGAAAAATACTTGAACCAAAAAAAATACAAACTGAAACAACATTAGAAGAATACAAAAATATTGTCACAGTTCCAATAATTATTGGTGATCTAGAATTTTTTTTAAAACCAAGACAAAACTAATCAACCTGAACAATTGCTTCAATAAGTTTCAGGCAAAAAACTGGATTATTGAATAAGAGTTTGAGAAAGGCAAATAAATAAAACTTTAATGAATGTCATTTATTTTATGAAGTTAAATTATTTAATTTTGGCATTAATTTTTTTCCTCCTTTTAGAAGGATGTGTTTCAAATGAAAAGCAAACTTCTCGCAAGGAATTGCCTTCTAATTTCTTGCTTTATTCAAATACAGTTGAAGGATTTAGCATTGGCTATCCAAATTACTGGAAAGCAAAAGAAAATTTTGAAGGAGTAACAGTTGCATTTACTAAAGAAAAACATTTCGAGGATTTAAATGCAGATGCTACTGTAACTATATTAATTAAAAAATTGAGTAATCCTTTTAGAACATTAGATAACTTTGTTGAAATTAATTTAGATTCACTTGAAAAAGAATTTCCTTCATTAAAGGTTTTAAGCAAGGAAAACATAACCTTAGCAGATGGCACTAAAGTAAAACAAATTATATTATTTGACTCTGAAAATGGAATGCCTCTTATTAAGACATTACAAGTTTATACATTGAAAAACGGAAAAGGATTTGTTTTAAACTACCTGGCAGATGAAAATACTTATGATTTATATATAAAAGATGTTAATGCAATGATTGAATCCATTGAAATCTCTTAGACAAGATTGTAAATTTTTAGAAATTCATTATACCTAAGTCATCAATTTTTAAATCTCTATTTTCTACTTTATTTATTTTTTTAAGATAAGCCATCAAGTAATTCAAAACTTTTTTCTCAGTTTTCGCATTACAGTTTGAAAGATAAATTATAAATCCAATCATTTCATCGTCAAGCTCAATCTTTGAATTGCCTTTAAGCCAAGTAGGACATTCAAGATTTGGAGAATTTAATCGTTTAAAACCAAATTTATTTGAATCCATGTAAATGTAAACATCGCTTTCAGCATTGCAAAGCCTAACACAAGGAAGTTCATTTTTAGGCCTGACAATAATTTGATGAACAGGATCATGAAGTTTATTCACTTCGAATTCCCGTTTTTTATTTAAATAGTCAGAAATATAGACATAAGCTATGAATACAAAAAAACCTAGTCCAAAAAACATTAAAAATAATCCAAATAGCCCTTCTATAATGCCCAAAGCAATCACTAAATAATAAATTGATCAAACAAATCTTAAACATTTTTACAAATTAATTAGTAATGAAATCAATTCTGAAAAACCAAGAATTCCTTAAAGATTTTGAAAAACTAAAAAATGTTTCGCTAAATCCTGAAAAACACTTTGCAAAAAATGCTTTAGAACATACTGAAATGGTTGCAAAAAGAGCCTTGGAATTAGCTGAACTGAATAACTTTTCTCAAGAAGAAAAAGAAATAATTCAAAACCTTGCTTTTGTGCATGACATTGGAAAAATTCTTGGAACAGCTAATCCAGAAAAATCAGTAGAACTTTTACAAAAATATGGCGAATTCGATGAAGGTTTTGTAAGCCTTGTAAAATATCATGACATTAATCTTCCATGGTATAACTCATTTATGCGCGGCCAAGCGCCAACAGAAAAAACCTGGAAAAAAATGATTGAAAAAGTTGACATGCGAATAATGAGTGTGTTTATGATTGCAGACAGAATAGATTGTCCTGGAGGATGGCAAGCAAACAAACCCTTAACATGGTTTTTAGAAGAAGCAAAAAAACGTGGATTAATAAAAGAAATCCAAACAGAATAATAAATTTTAGAAATTCTTAGAAGCAAACAATTAAAGCTTTATCAAAACTTTTTTATATTTGAATTGAATTAAATTTATTGGAGGATTGCAATGTTGAAAAGGAATAGAATGAGAGGACGTATTGTTGATGCAGGAAAGAGAAACCCTGACAGAAAAGAAATAATTATTAGGGATTTAACCAGGAATGGCTTTTTAGTTAGAGTGAAAGGAAGGTTTAAGTTTACGGAGAAAGGCAGGCGAGCTGCAGAAGCACGAAGCCTGAACAATCCAAAACAACTTGTCAATTTTTTCCTTCATGGAACTCCTTAGGGTTAAATGCAACACAAAAAAATAAAAACTCTGAAGCAGTAATTCTTTAATGCGAGAACCAAGAATTGAAAGACGTGTTAGGCCAGAAGAACGAAGACCTTCAGTTGGAGTAGGGGAAATTTTTAGGCCAGGGAAAAGACTCGATCAAGTAATTTTCAATTCAGCTTCTCAAGGCCCTGTTGAAATAACAATTAGAAAGGGAAACAGGAAAAGAAAACTTGTTGAAATAATTTCTTTAACTCATGGAAGTGCAAGAGTGCATCAATTGCTTGCAGAACTGCTTTTTAATGATCGTGGCCAAATAGTAAATGCAAATGTTTTATCTCAAAGAATGCAAAGACACCTTCGAGAACACAAACCTAAAGAATCTTGGCTTACGGAACGAGAAATAATTGATTTATTTAAAGAAGCTCTTTACAGGAAAGAAGAATTTAAAAAAATGCGAAGAAAATAAAATTATGCAAACTAGTATACATAACTATTCTTTGGCGTTGGGAGAAAATTTATTGTATGCCCCTTGTTGACATTGTTAATGAATCTGATCAAGTAATTAAAAGTGTTGAATTAAGTGATCTTTCTAATTCAGACCTTTTTCGTGCAGCTTCTGTTTTTATTTTTAATGACAAAAATGAAATTCTTTTGCAATTGCGTTCTAAAAATGAATTGAATTTTCCTTTGCATTGGGATATTAGTGCAGCTGGAAAAGTTGATTCTGGTGAAAGTTATTTGGAAGCTGCAAAAAGGGAATTATTTGAAGAAATAGGGGTTGAAACTAACTTAAAGTTTGTTGACAAGTATTTATTTGAACCAGGTGATGGAAGAAAGTACTTTGCTTCTTTGTATAAAGGCAAATACTCTGGCAAAATTACAATTGATAAAAACGAAGTAGCGAAAGCAAAATTCTTCTCAATTGAAGAAATCAAACAAATGATATCCAAAGACGAAAAATTCCATCCAGAATGCTTGTATGCATTGAGAAAATATTTTTTAAAATAAGGCAATCAAATGACTGAATTAATTTCACTTGGCTTGGTTTTAGTAATTGGTTTGGTTACTGGTTTTTTTGATACAATTATTGGCGCAGGTGGATTGATTTCTGTTCCTGCTTTGATTTTTCTTGGCTTGCCTCCACAAAATGCTATTGCAACTGACAGATTTGGATTACTTGGACAAACCTTGCCTACTTTGTACAAGTTCTGGAAAGCCAAAAAAATATTGTGGAAATACGTGCCAATTCTCACAGTCATTAGCTTGATTGGTTCAATTATTGGTGCAAATATTTTGCTTAACGTTGAGGGAAAAATTCTTCAAAGCATTATAGGAATTCTGCTGATAATTCTTTTGCCTTTCATTTTCATAAAACAAGACATTGGAATCAAGCAAATTAAAGTCAGTGAATTCAAAAAGAAACTAGGCTTAGGAATTTATTTTCTAGTAATGATTTTTGCAGGGTTTTTTGGACAAGGAACATGGCCTTTCACAACCTATGCTTTGATTTTCTTCTTGGGTTTCACAATGCTGGAAACAATAGGAACAGGAGTAATTCCCTGGTTTGTGTTATCCTTGTCTTCAGTAATAATATTTGCACTCAGTGGAATAATTGACTACAAAATAGGAATTGTTTTACTAATTGGAATGGGAATTGGAAGTTACATTGGTGCACACGTGGCAATCAAGAAAGGAGATGCATGGCTAAAAGGAATATTTGTAGTGTTTGTGATTGTGTCTGCAGTGAAGCTATTGTTTTTTCCATGAGAAAATTTGGAAAACTAATTAGTGTAATCTATGCTAAAAAAATAAAAAAGAATTAGAAAAAATAGTTTGCAAAATTCTAAGTAAATAGAATTCGTTTACTGCCTTTTTGATTGGTAGCATTCTCTACAATAAACAGGTCTTCCTTCTTTTGGTTGGAAAGGCACTTGAGTTTGTTTTCCGCACTCAGAACAGACAGTATCATACATCTGTCTTTGTCCGCCGAAATCTCTTCCATAAGCCATTTCTTTTGTCACCCACTTTTACACTATACTACTCTTGACTAGAATCAGTAAACGAAGAAAACTTCTACACCGAGCTAGTAATTAAAGAGTACTTAATAAATAATAATTCAAGAAAAAGGTATTTAAATCTGATCTTGGCCGAATTATTTTTTCTTCAGCAAATTTTTTATCCTGGCTTTAATTACTAATTCTTTTTGTTCAGAAGAAAGAATAATGTATTGATCAATGAGAATTGGTAAAAGCTTTATTTCTGCTCTCCGCAAGTTTTCCTGAAAAGTGGAAAAACTTACTCCTGCTTTTTCAGCCAGTTCTTGAACAGAAATTTTTCTAGGATAAAAATAATAGCCATGTTTGTAGGCTAATTCCAATGCCTTTTTTTGTGCTGGAGGAATGTCGGGCAAAACATTAGGAAAATAAACATCCTTTAAATTGCCTTCAACAATTTTCTCAACTTCACACAAATCCATGTGTTCTTGTAACTGCTTAATGAACTCTGAAATGAATTCCTTATCCCAAGAAGCAACACTCCAACGCTCAAATTTCTCAGGAGAATTCACTACAGGTTTTGTAAGAATCAATCGTGAATCATAGTAGAGTTGAACATGTTCTCCGCCTTCAAACAATTCATATTCATAAGTAAAAACATCTCCTTCTACTTCAAGCCTTTTTATATGCAAATCCTTTTTCAGGTCGGCAAGGAATTTTTCTTTCATTCCTTCATCACCGTGAAAAAAACAAATAGTTGTAACAAATTTCTTATTTCCTTGAGAATACCAAGTACTAGGATAAGAATAAACAGTTACCCCAAATTTTACTGCTCTGTTTACAATCGGGCAATCAGAATGATAAAGTTTCAAAACGGCTTGCCACATTTCAATCAATCAAATATGTGTTTTTTTCTATTTAATTTTTACTATCCTTTTCTAACAATTCCTTTCCTTAAATCCAATTCAATTCTGTCACCGTTCTTAAAAATCTTTGAAGCAATTCTTGTTCCAACAATGCAGGGAATTTTCAACTCGCGTGAAACAATTGCTGCATGACAAGTAATTCCTCCTTGTTCAGTAACAACTGCCTTGGCTTTTTTCATGAAAGGAATCATGTTAGGATTAGTTGAATAAGAAACCAAGATTTCACCTTCCTGGATTTTAGAAGCCTCAGCAACACTCATAGCAATTCTTGCAATTCCTGAAACAACTTTATCATTTCCTGAAAAAGCCACCTGACCAGAAACCTCTTTAAGAGAATAATCTATTTCCTCTGGCAGAATTCTTTTTTCCTCATTTTCTGCTTTAATTCCTTCCAAAATTTCCACATTGGAATCCAAAACTCTGTAACCAACAAGTTTAATTCTAGAATTAGCAGTATCAGATAAATCAATTGCTTTACTGGAATTCAAGTTTGCAGAAATTTCTTCACGAGTAAAATAACGCACTTGCTTCAAAGATAAATTCAAACGCTTTGCAATCTCTTTCTGCAAACCTTCAACAGCATAAAATGCATGGAAAAGAGTTTGCTTTCGAAGCTCTTTCTTATACATAAAACCTTTTGCGATTGAAAACAGGTTTCTCCCAAAAGAATCAATTTTGTAAAACTCAAACAATTCATTTTGTTTTTGTAAAATATTTTTACCTTCATTTCTGACTTCCCATAATTTTTCTTCAAGACTGCCTTCAATAAATAAATTCTTGAGTTCCAAAACAAAATGCTCTAAAGGCAGAGAAGGCCCTTCATAGCCATAAGCAATCCAGCAAAAATTCTTCCAATGCTCTTCAATTCTCTTAAATTCCTGTAAATGAAACTCTTTCATATGAACAAGTATTTCTTCAACTGGTTTTTCAAAAAACATTTCAATTAATCCTGGTTTTGCTGAAAACTCTAAAGCAATTTCAAGAATTTCCTGTTTTTGTTTCCGCAAAAAAGTTGTCTCAAAAGGCGTGGAAAGCAAACCAATTAAACCAGCAACTGGTTCGTCAATTCCTTGCATCAAAAAATGTTTTTCTAAATAGTTTTTCAAAGCATTTGAAACATAACTAGATTTTGCATACTCCATTAAAGTAATCATCATTCCCCAAGTATTCAACTCAAAAATATGCTCACAGTAATTATTGAATTCATCTGCAAGAGCCTTGCTTGAATAATTTGAAAAGTCTTTATATTCGATTTCTTTAATGCATTTATCAAGCCTTGCGAGCAATAAATCAGTGTTCTTCATTATTTCAGGAAAAAAATCTTTTTTCACTATTTTTTCAAAAACAATTCTACCAATTTCTTCATACTGTTTTTGAATAACACATTCTTTCATAAAACCTTTTCTAACAATAAATAACATGTCAATGTTTTTACCCAGAATTGGTTCAAGCCTTTTACTCCAAGGCTCGACAAAAAAGTAAAAAGGAAACAAATCACAATTTCCTTCAGAATGCATTTCAATCCATTCACGCATAAGCAAATTGCGTAAACAAAACTAAAGAAGATTTTTCCGATACTTATCGGGGAAATATAAACGCAATTTCCTGGATGAAAGGAAAATTACTCTAAAAATGTTTAAAAACAGTTTTTAGGAGAAAGTAATTCAGCAATTCTTTATAGAGGGAAACATAATGGATAAAGACATAGTAGCTAAACTTCAGAAACTGTTTGAGGATTATGTTCATGAAGCTAAATGAATTGAGTTTTGGTATGCAAGAGACTTACAGAATCTTTTAGGATATGACAAGTGGGAGAACTTTGCCAATGTTATTGAGAAAGCAAAAATCTCTTGCAAGAGTCAGAGCATGACATAAATGGCCATTTTCCTGAAGTCGGGAAAATGGTAAATCTTGGCTCGGATGCAAAGAGGGAAATAAATGATTTCATGCTTACAAGGTATGCTTGTTACATTATTGCACAAAATGGCGACCCTAGAAAAGAAGAGATTGCTTTTGCACAAATTATTGGACGAATTTTGGAAGGGCACAAACAAGTTAACAAAATTATGAAAATAATGGTGTGCGAGTA
>CAYJVY010000004.1:0-111943 GCA_964373795.1 uncultured archaeon
TCAGAATTTAAATGGATTTCATTACACAAAGCATTGAAATTGAAAAATAAAAAAATTACTGAATTAGTGAAAAAAGTTTTTCAAAATAAAATGTTTTAAAAAAAGCCTGCTTTAAGTGCCTTCAATTCTTGGAGCCAAAAAATAAGTAATACTTGCTTTTCCGATTTTGTATGAAAGCCTTACAGGAGCATTTGACTTTAAATGTAAATCAATTTCATCTGAAGAAGAAGCTGCTTTAAGCATGTCACTCAAGTAATCTAATGGAAACATTGAAGTGCAATCGTTTCTTGTTTTTAATTCAATTAATTCTTTGTCTTTTTTAGTTGCCTCGTTAAATAGTTCTCCTTTACTTGAATGAGCTTTAACAAAAAAAGTTTCATCTGTTACCCCTAAAGTTAAATGAGTTGAAATTAATGCTGCATCTTTTAATGCGTCTTGAATTATTCCTGCTTTTAATTTAATTTCTGCATCAAACTCTATTTTTGGATTAGGTAATTCTTGACTTGAAAAATCAATTAAGGGAATTGAAAACTTTCTAGTAGAAGATCCTTTAAAAGTTAAATTCAATCTAGATTTTGCTTCATCTAATTCCATTACAAGTTTTTCTTTAGGCTTTGAACGAGACATTACTTGGCTTAAATAATCTAAATCTAATCCAATTTTTGTAGGCGAATCAACTTCATATTCATGAAAAGCATTTTTTGGCAATTCAAAATCCACCATTGATATCTGGCTTGGATCAGTTGCCTTTAAAACAAATCTATCTTTTTCAACTAAGAATTCAGCTTCATCAATTAATACTGAAATTGCATCCACGCATCTCTTAAAATCAGATGCATCCTCTAAAACTAGTTTAACCATTTCTTTTCCCTAAATAATTTCACTGAATTAGAATTAAAAAGGTTGGCAATCAAATTCCTGAACTAAACTTGAAAAAAAATGATTGAATTATTCTAGGCAAGTCGTCAAAAAAAATTAATTTAACATGTCCAAGTAAAGGAATTGTTAGAATTGCTTTTCCATCAATTTCTTTTGCATTAACTGGCAAAGGAGAAATCTCTGTTTGCTGATCTAGTAAAGGATTTTGAGTTGAATCTCCTTTTGTAAGCAAAAACAAGCCATCTCTTGCCTTAATCTTTGCAACAACTCTATGAATTATTGGTCTATTCAAGGAATTAGAGAAATACACTACTACATCTCCTTTAGTTGTTACTGCAATTTCTTCTCCGTTATTGAAAGAAATTTTTTTGGCAACAAATTGATTGCTGTCAATTTTTCTTTCTTGAAACAATTTAATGAATTCATTGCAAGAAGCTAATTCAGTTTTAATTGAATTATTTACTCCAATGCATTGAACTTCTGCAAAAGATGAAAGAAATGAGTTCCGCAAATTTCTGTCTAAATCTATTTGAGGAGCATTAATTTGTTCAAATGAAAGGCCTTGAAGCATTATAATGTCGCCTCTAAACATTATTGGCTCCATTGAACCAGAAAGAACTATTACTAAAGGATTTTTTGTTGCAAGCAATACCCCTAATAAAAAAAATAATGCATAAGCGAAAATAAATGCAAAAACAATGTAAACAATGTTTGAAACAAATTTATTTTTGTTTGGATTAACTTTAGGCATTACATATAGGTCAACATAAGTAAAAGGATCAAACCATTTAAGTTTTTCTCGAACTTTGTTTATTGGTTCAAAAAAAGATTTTTTCTGAATTAATTCTTTATTTTTTTTCATTTAAGTTTCACTTAATAAATATTAATTAAATTCAAGCAAAAAAGTTATAATTGCGTTGACTCTCCCTTTGTTGTTCCAGAAGCAATTAAATGCGCTAGCCTTATTGGTTCAGGCAAATTTGAGTGAAGAAAAGTCTTTTTCAACAATTGCTTTGCTTCTAATTTGCTTAAACCTGTAATCTGAAAATAAATTGAATTAAATGAATGAATTTTTCCTGCTTTTTTAATTAAAGAAATTCTTTTCATTGACTGAGAAAGTTTTTGCAATGCTTGAAAAATTTTTTGCATTAAAGGCTTGCGTTTGAATACTGCTATTACAGGCAAACTAGTTTCCTTTGAAAGTTTTTCCAAGTCAACTATATTGAATCCAGCAAAGTTTACTCCGCTTAATAAAATGCATTTAATTTGAGGCTTGAATTTGCTTGCATTAATTAATTTAATTAATTTCTTAGTTGAATCAAAGGAATCAATTTTTATTTTAGTTGAAACGATTCCTTCAAGTCTATGATCTAGTCTGTAAACCACTCCAACTAATAAAACAAATGAATTTGATTGAGGAATAAAAAAGCCATCATCAAATGCAACAACTGAATGACCTTTTTTAAAACTCATTAAAATCAGTGCAAACTATTTCATTGCTTTTTGAATTTTTTCTCTGAATTCTTTTAAATCAGTTGAAACTTCTTCGCATGCTTCTAGTAAAACTTTTTTTGGTTCTTTGGATTTAGTTCTTAAAACAAATTCAACTTCGTTATCCATTGGATGATTTAATTTATATGAAACAAAGTCAACTTCAGAGTTTTTTAATAGCCTTGACTTTAATAAATTTGCAAAAGTATGCCTTTCTCCAATTAAGTTAAATTCTAAAAAATTTTTTTCATTGTTTTTAATTTTTAATTCCAATTTTTCACCTCTACTTTAAGGAATACTCATTTGAAAGAATTCTTTTCTCAATTCTTCCACAATTAATGCATTTTAGTTGCATTCCAAATAAATGTAATTGTTTTCTACATTTAGAGCAAAAAGCTTTTATTACTCCTAAATTAGGCTTTGCAGTAGTTAAATCAATTGAGTAACGAGTAACAGCTATTACTTCTGCTTTAATAATGTCTCCAATTTTTAATTCTTCATTTAATTTGCTTACAAATCTTGAACTAACTCTTGCAATTGCTAGAAAAGCGTTTGATTCAGAGCAAATTCTTTCCACGCCATTTTTTTCAGCCTTTAATAAATTAATTATAGCCATTTTTTCTTTAACTAAAACAACCACTCCAATTACAATTGAACCAATTTCAATTGGTTTAATTTGTCTTCCATTCTTGAAAACACTCACTTCTCTTTCGTTTTCATTAAAAACAACTTTTCCAATAGTTGTTGAAGAAATATTTCCAGAGTCATCTTCAAAAGTATTTTCTCCAGGAGTAAATTCTTCCGCTGTTGAAAGAAATTGTCCAGGAAAAACAAATTCTTCTTTATCCATGCAAATCAAATTAAATAGTTCTTTTAATCAGTAATACTTAATAATTTAAAAGAAACATATTTAAATTATTCACTAATGCATTAATTTTTTTAAAGGAATTAAAATGGTTTTAGAATCAATTTTTTCAGCTGAATTAATCAGAAAAAAGCCTTATATAATGATTTTAGAAGCAATAATTGTTTCATCTATTGCTTTATGGGTTAGCTATTATTTTTTTCCAACTTCAAGCAGTTTAATTCACATAGCTTTTCTAGTAATTGCTTCCATGCCCGTGCTTCATAATGTTTTCTTGGTTGAAGAAGACGAGGAAGCTGAAAACCCTAAAAACCCTGTAGGATTTCTTAGTCGACACTTCGATTTAATTGCTATTTATGCATGGCTTTTTATTGGATTAATTATAAGTTATTCTTTTTGGCATTTCTTTTTGCCAAGTCAAACAGAAAGTTTTTGTTTTTCAGAAGGCATTTGCATTAAAATTCCTGAAAGAGAAATTGTTTTCATGGAACAAGAAAAAGTATTAAAAGAAATAGATAATTTGCGAACCTCTTTAACTGGAAACGCAGTCTTAGCAACTGAACAGCAAGATAAAACTTTTTTAAAAGCATTTAACCAAATTTTTCCAACAAATTTAATGGTGTTATTATTAGCAATTTTATTTTCCTTTATTTATGGAGCAGGAGCACTTTATTTAATTGCGTGGAATGCATCTGTTTTAGCAGTTAAAATCTCGCAAAATGCAATAATTTTATTAGAAAAAACTGGGGACGCATCTTTATCTTATTTAACTGGATTATTTTATGGAATTGGTTTTCTTCCACACGGAGTATTTGAAATAACTGCTTTCTTTGTAGGAGCAATAGCTGGAGGAATAATTTCAGTTGCAATAACTAAAAAGACCTATAGAAAAAATGAATTTCAAACAATTGCTAAAGACGCATTAGTAATAACAATAATGGCTGTATTCTTAATCTTTATTGCAGCAGTAATAGAGTCTTATTTAATTGCAATAATTTTGTCTCCGGCTTAATAAGAAATTGAATGAATTAACTTACGTTATCCATTGAATCCCAGTTTTCTTGATAATCCCAAGTGCCATCGTTTTCTGAATCAATGTAAAAATAATCCAGAGAAGTTTTACTTTTATAGTTTTCAGCTAAAAGATGTGATGGCTCTAAAGTTGGAACTAAATCTGTTGCAAGTACTCCACTAATTAATGGCTCTGTAGCTCCATCAACAAATAAACTTCCTTTTTCCTCTGCATTAATTACAAACTTAAAAGTATGATAATCTGATTTTAAATCAATTTGTTTTTCTTCACTGTTTTTTCCAACTATTTTAACTCGTTCAGTTGCATGATTTACTTTAAACAATTTCTTTGAAGGACTATACAATAACACTGTTAAAGGAAATCCAGTTGAAGTTCCTTCTAAAATCTTTAATCTCCATTCAAATGCTTTGTTTGAAAGTTCTCCGCTTACTCCTTCAACAAATGCTAGCTTTAATCTTCTTTCTCCTTGTTGAATCTTTAAAAATCCTGCAGGCTCAAGTGAAATACTTCCATCGTTTACTGTTTTCTTCCATTTAATTGGCTTGAATTGAGGAACAGGTTTTTCTAAAACAACATTTAATTCATCGTTTTTATCTAAAGTTTTTTCATTTGGAGAAGAATTAAATCCTTCTTTTGAAACAGTTACTGTATAAGTTCCTTCTAATAATGAAAAACTTGTTAAACCGTTTTCATCAGTTAAAGCATTATTTGAATTAACTGAAACACTTGCTCCTGAAACAACTGCATTTGCAGAATCCTTAACTGAAATCTTTAAAGTAAAAGTTTTTTTCTCTACAGGCTTTGGTTGAATGTTTTTATCTGCATTTAAGTCAACTTTTGTTTCAGCATTTACATCAACTTTTGTCTCTAAGTTTAAGTCAACTTGATTATTTTTATCTGTTACAGGTTTAACTGGCACTTGTAAGTTTTTATCTGAAGGCTTTAAAACATTTTTATCTGCATTTCCATCTAATTTGAAAGGCAAATCTGAAAGCTTTACATTAACGCATCCTGTAAGCAGGAAAGCAATTAAAATCAATAAAATTAATTTCTTCATGGTAAACAAAAAGAGCATTTTATATAAAAACTTTACGTTAAGCGTTTTTTTCTACTGGTTTCTTTTTGGTTTCTTCTTTTACTACTTCAAGCAATTTTTCTGATAATTCTTTTCCAAACAATGAAGCTATTTCTTGATTGTGTTCTTTAATGAATTGCTCTGCATCAATTTTTTTCTTTTCAGGAATTGAAGTACTTGCTAGTTTGCTTGAAATACTGCTTGCAAGCCTGGATAACTCCATTGGAAAAATCATTTTAGTCGCTTTTCCTTCACTCATTTTTTCTAAGGCTTTAATGTAATAATAAGATAATGCTTTGTCATCTAATTCTGCTGCTGCTTCTCTTACAGCCAGTATTTCTGCTTTGCTTGCCTCTGCTCTTTGAAGTCTCGCCTTTTTTTCTTGTTCTGCAGCTCTATGACCATGCATTGCATCTAAAACAGTTTTAGGAATACTAATGTCTTGAATTTGAACTTTATCTACTTGAATTCCCCAATCCTTTGAAACAGATTCAAGTTGAGTGTAAAGAGTTTTATTTACTTCATCAACGTTTGCAATAATTTTATTTAAAGGAAATAGTCCAACTACATCTCTGATTGCAGCTACAATGTATTTTTTTGAAGCCTCTTTATAGTCTTGAATATTTAAAACAGATGCTTTAACTGAATCAGGATTAGAGCCAACTTTCATAAAAATTAATGCATCAACTTTTATTTCAATGTTTTCAGTTGTTAAAATATTTTGAGGAGGAACATCAATTGTTTGCACTCTTAAATCCACTTTTTTAAAGGTTTCAATAAAAGGAATCATAAAAAACCATCCAGGCCCTGAAACCCTATTAAATCTCCCAAAACGCATTACAACTGCTCTTTCATATGCCTCTAACTGAATTAACACATCATAGAAATAGAAAACTAATACAATTAGAATTGCTGCAGCAATTAAAGCAAAATAGTTAATGAAAAATTCTTTAAAAGAAATAAATGCATAAACAGCTAACAAAATCAATGCAATTATTACAATGAAAATCATTTTCTTCATTTGATTTGTTTTAATAGTTGTTTTTCCAGTCATTTAAAACTCACAATCCATTTTTCCAACAACGCTTCGCACACGCCGCGTGATTCATATACGCCGGGTTTCGCGCTCGCCAAGCGTGACGGCGTAGAGATAAATTAATATAATTAGATACTTATTAATATAATTAATGGCTGTTAAGACAGGAAATGTATTAGTTTTATGCATTGACAGAGACAATGATTTGGGTAGAAAAGCCAAGGTTCAAGGCCCAATAATTGGAATAGAAGCAAATATTGATGCAGTAATAAAGTTAGGAATAGCTGATCCAACTGATTCAGATACTAATGCAATTCTTGCTGCTTT
The DNA here is from genome assembly GCA_964373795.1 of uncultured archaeon. Classification (GTDB taxonomy): domain Archaea; phylum Iainarchaeota; class Iainarchaeia; order Iainarchaeales; family DATDZZ01; genus CAYJVY01. The sequence goes on from CAYJVY010000004.1 coordinate 6,707, forward strand.
AAAAAAATTTAATGAAGCAAAAAAGTTGTATAAAAACGTTGAAATAGCTACTTTAACTGGCAAGGAAAATGTTAAAGTTTTTGCAACTGAGGCAGACAAAATTTTAAGCGAACAACTTGATAAGGTTTTGGAAAGGTTTCCAGCTGACTCATTTATTTTTGTTTCAGATGGAGCAGAAGATGATGCAGTTCTTCCAATTATTACTTCTAGAATTAAGAAAATTAATTCAAAAGAAATAGTCATAGTTAAACAAGCAAAGCAAGTTGAATCAACTTTTTACACAATTAAAGAAGTATTAAAAGATCCTTTAGTTGCAAAAATTGTTTTCGGCATTCCTGGAATAATTTTGTTAATAATTCTTGCTTTAGGGTCAATTGGAACTCAAGTAGTTTTAGGAGCACTAGGAATTTTTTTGCTTTTATATGGATTTGGATTACTTGAATGGAGTGTGAAAACATTTAATGACTTGGTTACCCCTATTTCAACTCAAAGAGTTAGCTTTGTTTTCTACATTGGAGCATTTTTAATATTCTTTTTTGGAATTTTTTCAGCAATAATTACTTTTAATCAAAAAGCTGGACAAGAAGAATTAATTAGAGGAATTGAATCAGTTTTTCAAATGCTTTTGTTTATGATGATTTCAAATATTTCAATAAATATTGCTAAATCCATTGACGGCGTTTATTTGAAAAAAGCCTTTAAATTAGGGTATTTTTTTAGATCAGCTTTTGCAGGAATATTAATTTACGTTATACTTGATTCAGGAAAACAAGTTTTCTTAGCAAATGCTGACTTAAACTTATTTGTTTTAACTTTAATTGGATCAGCAATAACTTTTGTAATTGCCGATCAAGTTGCAAAAGTAATTGATGTAAGAGGAAAAATAACTAAATTATTAATTGGCTTGCCTGTTTATTCAAGTGAGGGAAACTGGATTGGAAAAGTTAATTCAATTAATAGTGAAAAAGAATTAATTGAAATCAAGGAAATTAAGTCAAAAAAATTATTAAAGTTAAAGAAAAACCAGTTTTTATTCAAAGAAGGAAGCCTTTTTTTAACTGTTTAATGAATTACTTTTTTTCCAACTTTTTTTAATGCAGTAGACAAGTTAAGGTTAACGAATTTTTTTAACTGCTTCAATAAACGTTGTTTAGTGGAAGATTTTACAAAAGCGTTTTCCAAAACTTCATTCAATGTTGTTACTGGAATAATTTTAATTTTTTTACTCATTTCAGGAGTTAAAACAATGTCTTCAAAATTTGATTTAGGAATAATTACTTCTTTAAAGCCTGCAACAATTGCCGCGCTTACTTTAGCTGTAACTCCTCCTACAGGTAAAACTTCTCCTCTAACTGACAAGCTTCCAGTCATTGCCAAGCCTTGTTTAATTGGAATTCTTTCCAAAGCAGAGATTACAGCTGTTGCAACTGAAACACTTGCAGAATCTCCTTCAACTCCTTCATAGGTTTGCAAAAACTGTATATGCAAGTCATGCTTTGAAATATCTTTTCCAGAAATTTTTTTAATTAAAGCTGAAACATTTTGAACAGCTTCTTTAGCTATTTCTCCAAGCTTTCCAGTAGCAATTAATTTTCCTTCAGCAGTACTAGAAGCAGGCGCTATTTCTGCTTCAATAGGCAATACTAATCCAGCATCCCCTGCTCCTGAAACAGCTAAACCATTAACTCTTCCAACTGCTTGTCCTTCCCTTAAATAAACATCGTAATCTTTTTTTTGCTCAATTATTTTTGAAACCATTTGCTGTTCAAGAGTTCGAGCAGACATTTTTGCTTCAAACACGTCTTGCTCTAAAACAAGTGCATGCCCTTTTTCTTTAGCAATATCTCCTGCAGCTCTAATCAAGCCTCCTAAGTCTCTTAACTTTAAAGTTAACTTGAATTTTCTTTGAGCTCTTTTTCTTGCCTCAAAAATAATTGCTTCAACTGCTTCTCTAGCAAAATGAGGAATTTTTCCATCCTTTGAAACCTCTTGAGCAACAAATTGCACTACTTTATTTCTATTCTCTTTATTATCAGGCATATCTAAATTCATGTAAATTTCATATCCATATCCCCTAATTCTTGAACGCAAAGCAGGATGAACATGTTTTAAGTCTTCATAGTTTCCAGCTGCAACTAAAACAAAGTCACATGGAACTGGATCAGTTCTAGTCATTGCTCCAGAAGACATTTCGCTTTGCCCAGTAATTGAATACTTTTTTTCTTGCATTGCAGTAAGCAATTCTTGTTGAGCTTTTTGAGGCAAAGTAGCAATTTCATCAATAAATAAAACTCCTCCATTAACTCTGTGAATTAATCCAGGCTCTACTCTTAAATGAGGCGGAGTTCCTAAACCTCCTGAATTTGCTGCTAAAATGTTATTAGCAATTAAGTTTCCTGATTCAGTTGTTATGTTGTAAATAATTTCATCAACCATTAGTTCATTATCTGAAAAACTAAATTCTTTTTTTTCAAGCATTTGCATTAAAGAAGATGAAACCCTTAAAGTTGAGTTAATGGAGAAATTAGTTTTCCCTTTTTCAAGCAAGTTATTATAGTTTATTTTTTTCCACTCACTCATTTCTTTTAACGCATTATTTAGTCTTTCAATTTTTTTATTTGAATAACTTAAAGGAATAAATTTTATAAATCGTGCAAGATTTTCTAGTTCTTTAGAAATGCATAACTTCCAAATAAATCTTGAAGGCCTAAACTCATTTTCATAAATGTTGTTTGTTTTGATGCCATAAGAATTTAAATATCTTTTAACTTGAGACAAAAACTGGATTCTATTTTCTTTTAATTCTTTTGATCCAGCTAAGGCAACATCAAAAGTATTAAAATATTTGTGTTTTTGTGAAAACTTTGGAGAACATAATTCGTTTCCAAGAAATGCTCCAAAAAATTCTTGCAAAGATTTTTCATTCAAATAAATCCATGAAGGAATAATTAATTCCTTGTTTTTTCTGCCAAGCGGGGCTCCTAAAGCCAAAAAAAATCTAATTAATGTTCGATTAGTGCAAATTACATTTGCAGCTGTTTCATTAATACCGCTCTTCATTTCCCTTAAATTACTTTTAATTTCTTCACCAAATAATTCAATTAAATCTTGTTTGTAATCTGAAAGTGATTCCCTTTCAGCTGAAGACAAAAAAATTCCATTCAAATTAGAAAAAACTCCTCCATCTCCAAAAGTCGTGCCAAGAATTCTAGCAACTAAATAAACTTTTGAGTGAGAAGTTGTTAAAGGCAATAAATTTTTCTTATTTAATAACTCAATTACTTTAACTGGATCGGGCTTTGAATTGGTTAAATGCCACCACCTAACCCTTCCCTTAGGAATCTCCAATTTTTTAGCCAATTTTTTATATCCAAAAAAAGGATTCTCCTTTTTGAGTTTTAAATACTCATAATAAGAGTGAGTTGACTCCTGGTCTTTTTTAGAAAAAGTTTGAATTATATCTTCTTCATCCAAAATTATTTCATCATGTAAAAAAAGTTTTGAATCAGGAAATATTTTTTCTGCTTCAACCCATTCAGTATTGGAAAAAATCTTATGTTCAGGAGTTAAAATTAATCTGTTACTATTTTTTCGAATAGAGATCATTTTTCCTGTATAAGGACGTCTATTAACAATGAAAAGTTTAACTGGTTGAATTACTCCCTCTTTAAATCCAAGAATTTTAATATCTTCTGTATCTGGAAGAATTAAACCTTCATATCCTTTTTCATTTATTTCAACTAAATTAGGGTATTTGAAAATTAAATTATCCACTAATTTTTTGATCAACATAGGTTGAACTTTATTTTTTTCATTAACCAAATAAACTGCTGTATCAGGAAAAAAAGTCTGAAGCGGATCATGCCTTACATCACCAAGTAATGATCCAGCTCTTGAACCAGTGCCATCAGCAAAAGGAGCTATTTTTTTTCCTGCATTATCAATTAAAAGTTTTGGTGTTTGCCTTGTTTCTCTTGGCTTTATTTGCGAACCTAAAGCTACTCCAATAATTAAAAATCCTCCTAATAGTAAAGTAGCTGCATAAATTACGTCTGAAATCCATTTCAAGCTCCACATAACGTAATTCAAAATAAACCATGCAAAAGGCAAAAGCAATCCAATTAATCTAGCATTATCTTCAGCTGCCTTTGAATCCAACCTCATTCTGTGAATAATTTTTTTTCCTTCGCCTGCACTCACTACTTTAACTCTTGGATTATTTGAATCAGTTGAATTAGGGTAAATTAAAATGTCATTCAATTTATTGAATGGCAGGATTTCAGCCATTGCTTGAGCTAACATTGATTTTCCAGTTCCAGGCAATCCAACTAATAAAACATTTCTTTTCTGAACAGCTGCTTTTCTAATTAATTCAACTGCAATGTCTTGTCCAATGATTTGTTCAATTAATCCTTTTGGAACAGGAATTTCTTGAGTGCTCTTAAAATCTTTTGAAATCTCTACAACCATGTTATCAGTTCTAAATATAAGTAATAATAATAGAATATAAATTTCTTTGCATGCAAAAGTCGTATATCTTTAAATAACTGAAAATTAAAGGAGATTAAATGATTGCAACAATTCTCGGATCAAGTGGGTCAACTCCGACCAAGGACAGGAATTTGATTTCAGTTAATGTAAACTTTAATGGCAGAAATTATTTATTTGACTGCGGAGAAGGAACTCAAAGACAGTTAATGAAAGCCAAAATTAGTTACATGAAAATTCCATTCATTTTTTTCAGTCATTTTCATGGAGATCATTTTCTTGGTTTGCCAGGCTTGCTTGCTACAATGTCTAGTCATCAAAGAGATTATCCTTTAACTGTTTTTGGCCCAAAAGGCATTGAAGAAAAAGTTGAAACTTCAATAAAACTTGGAATGCTTGACATTAACTTTGAAGTGAAAGCAAAAGAATTAAAGGAAGGAATAATAGTTAAAGAAGAAAATTATTCAATTGAAGCCTTTAAATTAAAGCATCGCACTGAATGTTTTGGATTTGTATTCAAAGAAAAAGACAAAGAAGGAGAATTTCAAAGAGAAAAAGCACTCAAGCTAGGCATTCCCATTGGCCCATTATTTTCAAAACTAGTTGAAGGTAAAAGCATTACAGTTAATGGAAAAACAATTTCTCCAGAACAAGTAATTGATTTCTCTAAAAAAAGAATTGGAAAAAAAATTGCAATAGTTTACGATACCTTGCCAATTGCTTCAATTGCAAAACATGTAAAAGAAGTTGACTTATTAATTCATGAATCAACTTTTTTAGAGGAAAACAAATCCAGAGCAAAAGAAACCATGCATTCCACTGCATTAGATGCAGCAAAAACTGCTGCAAAAGCAAACGCAAAAAAACTAGTATTATTTCACTTCAGTGCACGCATTAAAGACACAACAAAATTTGAAGTAGAAGCAAGAAAAGAATTCCCAAACGTAATTGCAGCAAAAGACTTAGAAGAAATTGAAATATAAAATTTTGCAAGCCACAGAATAATTAAATAAAAATTATTTTTTAAACTTAAAACTTTTACCTGGCTCTAAAACTATTGCTTGTGTTTTGAGAATGGATTTTTCAATTCTTTGCACGAATTCTCTTGGATCAACTTTGATTGCTTCAAATGTATTGTAATGAATTGGAATAACATAATCTGGCTTCATGGTTTTAGTTGCTTTCACTGCATCAACTAAATCCATTGTAATTTTTCCACCAATTGGAAGCAATGCAACATCTGCTTTTAATTCTTCAAACAATTGAGTTAAAGAAGTGTCTCCTGCATGAAAAATTTTTGTGCCATCTTTTTTAATTAAATAAGAAACAGGATAAAAAGATTTTGGATGATGAGCTGGATGAACTTCAATTTCTACTCCTCTTAAATTTTTTTTATCTCGCGCTTGAATTGGAACTAATTGACTTGCGGGAAGAGTTAATTCATTTAAAACATCTTGGGTTCCAACAACTAAAGAGTTATCTCTTTTTCCAAAAAATTCTACTGCTTTTTTATCAAAGTGATCAAATTGGTCTTGCGTTAATAAAATTAAATCAATGTTTTTCAAGTCTTCTTCTTTGAATGGATTTTTAACAATTCTTTTAAATTCTGGTTGAGTAGAAGAAGAACTAAAATAAGGGTCAACTAAGACATTCACATCTTTGAATTTTAGTTTAACAGATGAGTGCCCTAAAAACTTTATTTCAACCATTAAACCCCTTAATAAGAGGTAGTAAACAATAGTATTTAAATTCGACTCAAAAATTAATTTTATAATTAACAAGAATTAATGTCCCTTTTTCGAGTTAGAAAAAATATTTATACTTAAAAAAACAATAGATTATTAAAATAAATAAGGGTGAAGAATTGAATAAATACTTGATTTTAATTGCATTAATTTTATTTATCACGGCAAATGCAAGCGGGCTTGCTTTAACAAAGCATGAAATAGCAATTCAACTCCAATCAAATGGATTTGCATTCTTTAAAGAAAAATATTTTCTAGATTTAAATGCAGAAGAAAAAGAAACCTTTTTGAAAGCAATTCAAAAAAATGGAAAAGACTTTATTTCATGGAAACTAGGCTATGAATTTATTTATCCAAGATTTAAAGGAATAAGAGACAATTTAACAAACATTGAAAACGTGGTATTCAATGAACAAGAAAAAACCCTAGAAATAGGTTATGAAAGAGACAGAGAAATAGCATTGCAAAAAGAGGAAGATGTTAGAAAAACTGTTTGGAGTATTTCAGAAAACGAATTCAAAGAATTTGTTTCAGGAACTACTTTCAATATTCCTGAAACAACTTTAATTGAAATTCAGTTGCCTGAAAAAGGAAGTGTATTAAGAGATAAAACAACTCCTGAAATTGTTGTCGATGGAAGAAATTTAAGTATTAGTAAATTTCAGGGAAGCAGTTTAAAGATGTGGTATTCAATTGAAAAACCAATTGCTCCAACAATAAAAATAAATGAATTAATTGAAGAATTTTTAAAAAATAAAATAAATCAATTCTTTTTACTTGTAGCAGTAATACTAGTTATATTATTATTTGTTTTAAGAAAACCAGTAATCAAAAAAGTAGAAGAATATGTAGTGGAAAACTCTGAAATAGAAAAAGAGGAAAAAGAAGAGTGAATTAATGCTTGAAGGAATGCAAAAAAATTTAATAATAATTACTTTAGTAATCGGAGGAACACTTTTTGCATTAGAGTTAATGCAAACAAGCAAAATAATTGATTTAGATTTAGGGTTACTAATTCCTTTAAGTCTTATTTTAATCGGAGTCATTACAGGAATTTATTACTCTCAAACAGGGAATATTGCTTTTTTCTTTATTGCAATTGGATTAATTGTAACAGGACTGCTTACTTCAAACGAAACAGGACTCAAATGGGGAGCAGAATTAGTAACACCAATAACTGTTTTTGTATTAATTTTTTTAATTGCTTTAAGAATAGCAGTTAAAGCATTAAAACTCGAACCTACAAGTAAGTCATAACAATACTTAAACCAATTAAAGTTGTAAGCAAAAAAGTCAAAATATGTTTTTCTAATTTAGTTCCAACTAAAAATGTTTCAAGAACTATGTTGACAATGAAAATTAATGCAGCAAAAGGCAAAGGAATTTGAAACAATAAGAAAAACAAAACCAATGCATACATGTTTCCTCCCCAAAAAAATATTTTTTCAATTAATAATGTTTTCCAAGAAGGGTCTTTTGGAAACAAGAATACAATGAATGCAAGAACTCCAAAAACCCAAAACAAATTATTAAATGCAACGTACAATAAGTCTCCAAATCTTAATTGAATGAAGCTAAAGAATACTTCCAATAAATCAACGCCAAAAGCCATTAAGATTTCCCCTCAAATCTTTTTCTTACATCAAAAAATTGATATAAAAGACTTACAATAAATAAATATAAAGAAGCAAATCCAAACCAAGTGAAAAAAATTGATTTAAATAAATTAATTTCTAGAACAGCTAAAAATTCTAGTAAAAAAATTATTGCAATTGAAACATACAAACTTACAATCAATGTTTTTAATACAGCCATTTTCTCGCCTAAATTATGTTAACTAAAAATAAATTATAAATAATCATTGCAGCAACTAATTGCAATCCTAAAATTAATGGAAAGTAAGGCTTCAAAGACTCAATTGATTCAGTGAACATCAATAAAGCCATTCTGAAAAGATAATGGAATGCCAAAAATGTTGCAGACAATATTCCCCAACCAGAAAGATTTGTAAAATCCAAGGCAACAAACACGGCAAAAATTACTAAAATAAATCCAGTAAACAAGTTTTTTTTAGGGAAAAAGTAAAAACCAGTAGCTGCAAAAGCGAAAATCCAAAAAACATTAGCTAAAATAAAGTGTGCAAACCAGGCTAAGTCAAACTGTAAAAACCTTAACAGTATCTCAAAAATGTAAAGCATGCGTAACGCTATCCTTCTAATAAAATAGCGAATCCACAGTATATAAAGTTATTCATTAACTGAAACGAGTGAACAAAAATCACGTTTCAAAGGAATTCGCTTTTTGACGAATTATTGCTTTTCCTTGAATTTTATTTTTTTCTTTATTCCTTGCATTAAAATTGGTTGAAAAGAGATTTTCAAATGCTTTAAAGCGTTTTGAATTGAATAATCATCTGTTAAAACAACTACTTTTTGATTTTGTTCTTGTAACTCTAAGGCTAGTGCAAGAATGCTTTCATCTTCCTTGGATAAAACTGAATGAATTTTTTGCAAAAAGGTTTTGACTTTTTGAATTGAAGTTTTTTCTGGATCGCGAATTTCAAGCAAGTTTTGATGTAAAGCGTTTTCAATTAATGCTTTTGATTGAAAGTCTTTTAATTCATTTAAAACATTTGAAGTAATAAAATATTTTTTCTTTGAATCAAATGAGAATAACTCGTTATTTAAAATTGCAGATGCATCTAATAAGTAAATCATTTCAATCAAATAAATGATATTTAAATGTTTTTATAATAGTTATTAATTAGTGTTTGCGTTTTCGGTGGAGAAATGAATTTACATAAAATAGTTGAAGAATTAAGTGAAATTGAAAAAACTGTTTTACTATTGTTAACTGAAGAAAAACATAGCTTGCATGAAATTGAAGCAAAAACTGATTTAAATAAAGACTCCATAATGAGGGCAATTGCTTGGCTTAATCAAAAAGAATTAGCTGAAGTATTTGAAGAAAAAATTAAAGTAATAGAGTTAACCTTGGAAGGAAAAAAAGCTTTCAATGAAGGATTAATTGAAAAAAAATTCATTCAAAAAATTAAAGACTTAAATGGCAAAACAGTTTTAAGTAAATTAAAAGAATCAAACGAATTTGGAAACGAATTAAACTTTGTTTTAGGTCATGCAAAAAAAAATGCTTGGGTTTCAATTCTAAAAAAAGGCAATGACTTAGAGGTAGAGTTAACTGGTTTAGAAAAAGATTTACTGCAAGGAAATTATAAAGAAGAAAAACTCATTCACAGAATTGGAAAAGAAAAACCTTTAGAAAAAAAATTAACTGAAGAAGAACTGCAAACATTTAAAGAATTAAATAAAAGAGGATTAGTAATTGAAGAAGAAAAAATTCATAGAAAAATAAGAATTTCCAATGAAGGAAAAAAAGCGCGTGAATTATTTCAGTTTGCTAAAAACGAAATAAATACTTTAAGCAGAAAAGAATTAATTTCACAGGAATGGAAAAACAAAGGATTTAGAAAATATAATATTCAAGACCCTGTTCCAGAAATTTGGGCAGGAAAAAGACAACCATATATTCAATTTCTTTCACAAATCCGACGCAAACTTGTGGAACTTGGATTCAAAGAAATGTTTGCTCCAACAATTGTTTCAGAATTTTATAATTTCGATGTGCTTTTCCAACCACAAAATCATCCTGCAAGAACTTGGACTGACACTTATCAATTGAAACAACCTCAATTTGGAAAGCTTCCTGATAGAAAAATTGTACAAGCTGTCAGGGCAGCTCATGAAACAGGAGGAGTTTCAGCTTCCTCTGGATGGGGTTATCAATGGAGTGAAGAAATTGCTTCCAAATTAATGCCTTCAGCTCACGCTACTGCACATTCCGCAAGACAAATTGTTCAAGGAATAAAAATTCCTGGAAAATATTTTGCAATTGCTCGCTGTTACAGGCCTGATGTGATAGATGCAACTCATTTAGTTGAATTCAATCAAATGGATGGATTCATTGCAGGCGAAGAGTTGAATTTCAGGCACTTGTTAGGAATTTTGAAACAATTCGCTGTAGAGGTTGCTGGTGCGGAAAAAGTAAGATTTTATCCAGATTATTATCCTTTCACAGAGCCTTCAGTTCAATTGTCAGCAAAACACCCAGAACTTGGATGGATTGAATTCGCTGGAGCAGGAATTTTCAGGCCTGAAATGACTGAAAACCAAGGAATTAAATGCCCAGTAATTGCATGGGGAATTGGAATTGACAGATTGGCAATGTTCAAACTCGGCATTCGCGACATTAGACATTTGTTTTCAGAGGACTTGAATTACTTACGCAACGCGAAGATGGTGGATTAAATGCCTGCAAGAAGAGAGCCACCAAAATTGCCAAAAAGGAGTTTTAAACAAAGAATTGCTGCCATGGAAAGACATCTTATAAAAATTGGGTGGCTTATTCCAGAAAAAGGCACTAGAAGAAATAAAGCACCGTTTAGAGGTATGACAGGCAAAGATATAAGTGAACACAACTTTGCTGTAAAAATGATGCTAGCTTTTGAAGAGTCACTAGAGCAAGCACATATTGTTATACCAGCAGACAAGAAAAAAGAAGTTTATAGACTACATATTAGGTCATGGCGACTAATTAAAAAATTAGAGAAAAAATACGGAAATCTTATGAGAGGAGGAATGCATTTGTTAACATCTGATTCAGATGTAAAAGTGCTCACAGAGTTGCAACGCAAAATTGTATTAATTTTGGGTAAAGAAAAAACAAAAGAATTATTGGATTGTGTTGAAACCATGAACACAGAACTAAATAGATATCTAAGAGAAAAATTAATGAAAGGGATATGAATCAATAACGAACAAATATGCAGAATATCTGCAGAAATGAAGTGAAAATTATGGCAACAGGAAGACAACCTCCAAAATGGCCTAAGAGAAATTTACAGCAAAGAATTGAAGCAATGCAGAGGCTTAAAATAAAAAGTGATGCACTAAAACCAGCAGGAGAAACAAAAAGAGACAAACCTCCTTACAAAGGAATGAATGCACAAAAAATTCTTGAACATAGAAGGATCACTAGAAACGCATTGCTCGTGGATGAAGCACTAAGAAAAACTAGAACAAGACTTACAGAATATGATAGAAGAAGAATCCATAAAATAATTATTGGGGCATTAAGAGCTTATTCAAGACTTCTTGAAAAATATGGTTTGGAATTGTTACAAGAAATTGATACGCAGATGGTGGGAGCCATGTTTTCAGACCCAGATATAAAAAAATGGAAAGAATTGACCACACAAGGCGAAAAAATACTTGGAAAAGGAAAATTAAGTACAGTTGTTCAAACACTAATAGATACAGAAAAAATAGTACGAAAAGAATTTCTCAAATAAATGCAAAAATGGTGGAATAATTTCAGATCTCAAAAAAAATTTAAAGTGAGAAAATGAATTTAAAAAAATTACGAAAAGAAGAATTAGAGGAAAAAATTGGCGCGGCTATTTCAAGAATTAATTCAGGAAACGCCAATATTGAGAAAACAATTTCTTGGCTGGACAGTTTATTTAATGAATTCTCTAGAAGGCCTGAAGTAAAATATAGAGAAAAGCTTTCAATGTGCGAAAGGCTTAAAGAACAATTAAGGCAATGGACAGGCAAACATCTTCAACACGGAGAAAAACTTCATTATTTAACTGAATCCGTTTATAGAACAGAAACAAGCATTAGAATAAAACAAGTAAATGCAGTTGGACGAAAAATGCATACAAGAACAACGCCAAGAAAAAAAGATTCAAGAAAATTTAGACTAAGATAAAGTGAAATTATGCCATCAATTGATTTAAATTTAAAGGATTTAGAAAAACTTGTAGGGAAAAAATTACCTGAAGACTTGGATGAATTATTCATGTTTGTCAAAGGAGAAATTGATTCTAGGAACGGGGATGAAGTAAAGCTTGATGTGAAGGAAACTAATCGTCCGGATTTATGGAGCACTGAAGGAATTGCCCGCGAACTGAAAGCAAAACTTGGCTTGGAAAAAGGCTTGCCAGAATACAAAGTCAAGAAAGGAAAAGTAAAAATAATAATTGACAAGAACTTGGAAAAAGTTCGACCATTCATTGTATGCGCAGTAATCCGGAACGTGAAAATTTCTAATGACTTCTTGATTCAAATGATTCAATTGCAGGAAAAAATTGGAATGAGTTTTGGAAGGAAAAGAAAAGAATGCGGACTAGGTTTGTACGATTTCGCAAAAATGAAATCACCTGTGCACTACAAGGGATTCAAGGACAAAGAAATAGAATTCACGCCTTTAGAGTGGAAAGTAAAAATGCACCCAAGTGAGATACTCAAAGAGCATGCAAAAGGAAAAGAATTTGGGCACTTGCTAGAAGGAAAAGAATTTTATCCAATAGTAATTGATTCAGCTGGAACTGTTGCTTCAATGCCACCAATAATTAACTCTGAAGCAACAGGAAAAGTAACAGAAAAAACAAAAGACATTTTCCTTGAATGCACAGGATTCAATTGGGAGATTGTAAATATTGGCTTGAAGGTTATGTGCATGGCCTTAGCTGACAGAGGTTCTGAAATTGAAAGTTGTGAAATACACTTACCAAAAGGCGGAATTTATCCAAAAGAAGCAGTAATTCACACTCCATTCTTTCGAACAAAAAAAACATCTTTGGAATTGGATTTCATTCACAGGCTCTCAGGAATTAATTGGACAGATAAAGAAATTCTTTCCCTTGCTGAAAGATGCAGATATTCTGCAAAAATCAAAGGAAAAAAACTAGAATTAGAATATCATGATTTCAGGAATGACATCTTGCACGCAGTTGATGTAGTGGAAGACTTGCTTATAGCTTACGGTTTTAACAACATTCAGCCTTTAGAAGTCAAAATGTCTACAACAGGACAGGAAAGGCCTGAGGTTTTAAAACAAGACATTGCAAGAGAAATTTGTATAGGACTAGGGTTGCAAGAAATACTGCAATACACTTTAACTTCCAAAGAAATGCAAGAAACTAAAATGCTTTTAGAAGAACAAGAATTTGTTGAATTAGCAAACCCTGTTTCACAGAATTACGCAATTTTCCGCAAAAGCATGATTCCTGAAATGCTTTCATTTATGGCTAAAAACAAAACAGTTCAAATGCCTCAACACTTATTTGAAGTAGGAAAAGTTTTAGAAATTGATGAAAAACAAGAAAACAAGGTTAGAGAAAGAGTAATGCTTTGCATTGGAATTTCTAAAAACGAAACAAATTTCACTGAAATAAAAAGCTATTTACAAGCTTATGCAAAACTACGCGGAGAAGAATTCAAACTAATAGAAACAAGTAAACCTTTCATGATTCCAGGCAGACAAGCAAAAATCTTGACAGGAAAAAAAGAAGGATTAATTGGAGAAATCCATCCAAAAGTTTTACAAAATTTTGGCCTCGAGAATCCAGTAATTGTTTTTGAATTGGAAATTTAGTCATTAATAGATTACTTAAATAACTAAAGAAATTAACATTAGAAAAGTTATATTAAATAAAACCTCCAAAACTGCTTCTAGAAAAAACGTTAAACCTAGTAAGGCAAAACCAAAGAGAAGAAAAAATACAAAACCAATATAACGCGCAAGCTATTTGTAAATTCTGTCGTGATGATCAAAATTATAAAACTTTATTTTATCTTCAGATTTTAAGTACATGAACGTCAAAACAAATGGACCGTTAACATGAACTCTCTTCAGGTGTTGAAGAGGATTTCTCAGATTCTTGTAATGCTCGACATCTTCACATCCAAGGATTTCATTAATTTTTTTCATAATAGCTTCATAAGTAACCTTGTCTTTCTTTGCAAGCTTGCTTAAAATCTTTTGAAGACCTGGTTCAACAGAAAAATTACGACTCAATAGCTCGCCTCAAATCAGACAACTTCTTGTATTCAATAAATTTTCCACGCTTTTCAATTTTCTGAATTTTTTTCACAAATTCAGGCCTAAGTTCGGGTTCCAAAAAATTTTCCTCATATTTTTTAACAATCCAATCAATTACCTGTGACTTATCCTTTAACCCAAACTTGGCTTTAACAATATTCAAAACCCTATTAGTATTTTCATCAATATTTATCATAGCCTGTACCATTTACACCACATATATACTTATATATGTGGAATATATAAACCTTTTCAAATAGATCAAAACCAGTTTTTATTTCAGAGAGAGCAGCAAAAATTGTTTCCAAAAAAAATCAATTAATTATGTTTGAATTTGAGATTTAATTTTGTTTACCCACGTTTATTGTCGAAAACTAAAAATGTATTAAAAATTGTTTCAAATAAAAAAAATTTAATGAAACTACCACTTATTTCCTCCAAAGAATTGAGAGAAACAAATATATCAAGAGAAGAATTAATTGAAAAATTGTAAACATTATAATTAAATATTTAAAACAGGATAAAACTGTTATGAGAAGATTTGAAGTTTTATTATACAAAGATGAAAATGGAGTATTTATTGCTGAATGTATTAATCTACCTTGATGTATCTCAGATGGTAAAACAAAAAAATATGCCTTAGACAACATAAAAGAAGCAATTGAAGCTTATCTTGAAAGCTTGGAAAAAAATAATGAACAAATACCTCTTATTAGTTCACCAAAACTGGTTAATGTAACAGTTCAATAAAATTTCTCTAAAACAAAAGCCAGCGAAAAAATTATTAAATCCAAATTCCTTTAAATAATTGATTGAAATGGTTTTTCCAAGCATTGAAGTACTTGTAATAAATTTACTATTAGCTGTATTACTTTGAGGAATAATCGGATTTGAAAGAGAGAAAAGCGGTGTGCCAGCCGGGTTAAGAACACATATATTAATTTGCTTGGGTTCAACTCTTTTCACTTTGATTTCTGTTAGTTTTTCTGAAGGAGATCCAACAAGAATTGCTTCAGGAATTGTTACAGGAATTGGTTTTCTTGGAGCAGGAGCAATCTTTAAATCAAAAAACCACGTAATAGGATTAACTACTGCAGCAGATATTTGGGTTGTATCAGCAATCGGATTAGCAATTGGATTAAATTTTTATTCAGCAGCAGCAATTACAACATTAATTGCTTTCATAATTTTATTTTTAGGACGCATACTCAAAAAAGAAGTTAACAATTAATTTTTTTCACAATTCCTTTTTCTGCGTCAACCTCAATTAAATCATTGTCTTTGAAAACCTTGGTTGCATATTTTGTTCCAACCACGCAAGGAATTTTTAATTCTCGTGAAACAATTGCTGCATGGCAAAGCAAGCCTCCATCGTTTGTAACAATTGCAGAACAGTTCTCCATTGCAGGAACAAATGAAGGCTGAGTTCCAGGAGCAATCAATACATCTCCTTTTTCCACTTTTGAAATATCTTTTTCTGTCAATACAATTTTTGCCTTTCCTCTGATTTTTCCTGAAAAAGCACAAACTCCTTGAACTCTGTCTAAATTAGAGTAATCCATAATCAAGTGTTTATTTTTTTCATAAAACTCCTGCAACTCTCTCCCTTCAATTATTGATGTTTTTCCTTTCTCCAGCAAAAAATAGCAGTCTTTTACTCTGTCATTCAATTTCTCAACCAAGCCCTTTGGAACAGAGTTTTTTTCCAGAATTCCAAACAATTCTTGAAGACGAAGCTCAATCACTTGATTATATGAAAGCCCATATTCTTTGCAGAATAACAGCAAATAAGGGTGCAACTTGTAAGAGGAAAAATGATACCATGAATCTTCAGTAAAAGAAACATAAGCCCATTTTCTTGCAACTTTTATCTTCAAAAGAGTTTTTTTATCAAACCCATACTTGGCTAGTAATTTTTTTCTTTTTTCCCAAATTCTTTCCTGTTCTAAAATTTTTTGCAATTCTTTTTCCACGCCTTTTTCAAGAACTTTTTCAATTCGAGGTTTTACGTCTTGCTCTGTATAAGCTCCTCCATAATAAGTGCAAAAACCCATGAATGCAAATTTTTCTAAATAATTTTTAATCATTTTCTGGATTTGAGGAGAACTAAATGAAAGCTTTTTGCGCTTCATGTTCAAAGCAATTAAAGCAATTGCTTTTGCCTCATTTTTTATGTCAGTTGGCTCGTGCAAGGAAAAAACAGTTTCCAAAAACGAATTCAATTCTTTTACATTAGGAATTTTCTGCACAAAAACAGAATTTAATTCCTCCAAATAAAACTTGTCTAAAATCATGTAATCATAAGTCATTGAACCAATGTCCTTGTATAATTCGAAATACTTTTTGAATTTTTTTAAAAACAATTTCCTGTCAAACTTTTTTGGTTTTGGCAACAATTTAACCAAAGTTTTTGTATGCTTTTGAATCATTTTTTCCAAACGCTCTGCATAAAACAAAAGCCTTTCATCAGATTCTTTAAAGAATTCAACAATTGCGTTATATTCTTTTCTTGAAATTCCTCTTTCACTCATGAACTGTCTATAATTTGTCACAGGAATATTTCTGCCATGATTTTTTGCAAAAAATCCTTCCCTGAAACACTCGGCTAAAGAGTCAACTAACAAAATCGGAAGCTTTCGCTTTCCAGAAAGCAAAATCCATTTTTCATCCCAAGACAAATTCATTTCAATCACTAAAAAAATGTTTTACTAGAATAAATAACTTGGTTTTGAACTGCATTAAAAGCTTTAAGCCGGTATATAATGCCTTATGCAAGCCTGTTTAGAAAAACACAAGCTTTAAATTTCTTTAATTTATTTTTTTATTACATTTAAATGAATTCAACTGAATTAAAAAAAAAAGCTTTAGCTTATCATGGCGGAAGATTTAAAGGCAAATTAAAAGTAATGCCTTTGAAAAGCATTTCAAACCAAGAAGAATATGCTTTAGCTTACACTCCAGGAGTAGCTTTTCCTTGCCTTGAAATAAAAGAAAACCCTGAAGAAGTTTACAGGTATACTTCTAAAGGAAATTTAATGGCAGTTGTATCAAACGGTTCTTCAGTTTTGGGTTTGGGAAGCATTGGCCCTGAAGCAGGTTTACCTGTAATGGAAGGAAAAGCAGTTTTATTGAAAAAATTTGCAGGAATTGATGCAATTGGTTTATGTATTTCTAAAACACTTGATTCAAAAAGAAAAACTTTAGTAAAAGAATTTGTTTCATGCGTGGAAAAACTCGAACCAAGTTTTGGAGCAATTAATTTAGAAGACATTGCTGCTCCTGAATGCTTTCAAGTTGAACAAGAACTGCGAAAGAAAATGAATATCCCTGTAATGCATGACGATCAACATGGAACTGCAATTGTAACAGGAGCAGCTTTACTGAATTCAATCAAACTTGCAGAAAAAAAGTTGTCAGAAATAAAATTGGTTTTTTCTGGAGCAGGAGCAGCAGCAATTGCTTCAGCAAAATTCTTTGAAATGCTTGGAGTGAAAAAAGAAAATATTTTAATGTGTGATTCTAAAGGAGTTGTTTCCACTACGCGAAAAGATTTAGATGAATTCAAACAAGAATTTGCCTCCAATACAAATGCTAAGACTTTATCTGATGCTTTGAAAGGCACAGATGTTTTTTTCGGTCTTTCAAAGCCAGGAATTGTTTCAAAGGAAATGATTAAGTCAATGGCTGAAAAAGCAATTGTTTTTGCAATGGCAAACCCAGTGCCTGAAATCCTTCCAGAAGAAGCCTTAGAAGGAGGGGCATTTATTGTAGGCACTGGACGTTCAGATAGAGCAAATCAAATTAATAACTCCCTTGGGTTTCCTGGAATTTACAGAGGAGCTTTAGATGTCCGCGCTAAAGAAATTAATGAAGAAATGAAACTAGCTGCTTCACATGCTTTAGCTAATTTATTGCAAGAAAAAATTCCTAAAGACGTCAAAGAATTTTTGAATAAAGCTTATCCTAGAGCAAAAGAAAAAGAATTGTTTGAAAAAGAAATTCCTTTATCTCCTGGCTTGATTCTTCCACGAATTTTAGATCCAAGAATTGTTCCACGCATTGCACGAGAAGTAGCAAAGGCAGCAATGCTTTCAGGCGTTGCACGAGAAAAAATCCTTGATTTAGAAAAATACGAAAAAGAAACAACACAATTCATTGAATTCACTAATGAAAACATTCAAGTCTGTTTAAAAATTTAAAATAACTAACCCCTCCAACTAAAGTCCAAAGTATCCAGAGTTCATTTTTAAGAAATAAATTAACATTCGCCGAGCAGCCGGCGAGGCTGAAGCACTGTTCAGCCGGCAAAGCTGAAGTGACCAGCCCGCGAGGCTGAGTGCCCACGTGGGCATCGCGCTTGCCGCGCGAGACTACAGCTGAAGGGTCACGTGACCCCTCGCACTCGACGGGCGTGACGTCGCAGCCGACAAAGCTGAGTCAGCAGTTGACAAAACTGGAACCTGGTGCCTAAAACTTCATAACAACTATTGTTAAGGTAACAAGTTTTCTAATACAAAAGGAATTATTTTTTGCTCAGCTTTACGCAGGTTTTCTGTAAAAGTTGAAGCACTTAAACCTTTTCTTTTTGCTAATTCTTTAATGTTGGCTTTTTTTGGAAACTCGTAATACCCTTGTTCAAACGCGTATCGAATTAGCTCTTTCTGTTTCTCAGGCAAAGAAGGAACTGCATGTGGAATGAAGAAATCCTTTAAAGGTTCTTGAATAATTGACTCTACTTCAAAATGAACAAATTTCTCCATTTTTTTCAGCATTTTTGTAAGGCTTTCTTTTTTCCATGCACCGAAAGTAACTGTTTGAAAGCCTTGAGGAAAAACTGTTAAGGGTTTGACAAACATTATTTCAGGGCTAATAAATAACTGTAAATGACTTTTAGCTGAACTCTTATGAGTGTAAACATAAAAGTCTCCATAGCTTTCAAAATTAGTAATGCTTGGATTTTTTTTCACTGCAGCAAAATAGGCTTTTTTGTTTTCTTCAGAACCAATAACGTAATGCACAAAATCAAAGAAAATAAATTTGCCTTTCTTGAAGTGATTAATTGGAAAACTTGTAAAAACGATGTTGAATTTTTTTGCATACTCTAAAGCATAAGAATTTTCATGCCAGTATTTGAGTTTTAAAATCCACATGAAATCAATAAAGAAAAAGAAATATTTAAAGCTAGCCTTCCATTCATTTACTTGAAAACATTTAAATATTTGTTTAAATGTTAATATATTGTTTTTATTCTCGGGGAGAAAAATGAATTTAAAATACTGTCCTAATTGTGGAAAAATAGGGGACTTTGTTTCAGTTAAAGGAATACAAAGATGCGAGTCATGCAAAGTAGTTGGAAAACCATTAGAAGGAACAATTGATGAAATTAATGCTTTTGCAAAAAAAATAAAAGCAGGAAAACCAATTTCAAGAAATAATTCAGCAATTGATTCAATTTCAAGCCAAGCAATTACTTCAAAAACAAGTACTTCAAATCCTTCTTCAAATAATGAATGGAAAGAAAAATTCAAGTCATTAAAAGGAAAAATAATTGGTGCGGACTAGAAAAGCTTTGTTTGACTTGGTTCTTTAGATGAATCTTCAAGTTTTTCTTTTTCATTTTCTAATTCAATTCTTTTTTCTTCAAGTTCTTTGAATTCATCTAATTGTTCAAAGGATTCAAAGGAATGAAGTTTAACTGGTTTAATGAATTTTTTCTTTAACTCTTGAGCTTCAAACAAAATTTTTTCAATTGATTTTGAATCAGGTTTTGCATTCAATAAAAAACTTAATTCTTTTTCATCAAAATCAAATTGAGTAGTTAATTCAACTGCATTTTTTTTGTTTTGCATTAAAGTTTTAATGAATTCTAAATCGTTTTTAATTACTTCTTTTGAAGAAGAATGAATTTTTTCTCCAATCTTTAAGGCAATTGCTTTCTTAGTGTTTCTTAAAGCAGTTGAAGAAGAAAGTTTTTTCAGAAAAGAAGGAAATTGAAGTTGAAGCCATCCATGGTATTCGTTTTCTTTGGCTAAAGCAACTCCTGAAGACATTAATTCAGATGAATACCTCAAAAAACCCCAATGCTGTCTACGCATTATTCTTCCATCAAATACATCTGCTCTGCTTAAAACCTCAAAAGCTTTTCTTGAATCCTCTCCCTTTAAATAAATTCTTGGAATATTTTCTTCAACCCATTTTTTTAATAAATCATTGTCAATGTCAATAAAGGCTTTAGATTTTCTAATTTCTTGCAAGTCTTGTTTTTTAAAGATTTTTTCAACTACCTGAAAAACATCTGTTTCTCTTTCTCTGAAAAAATTTAATTCCAAGTCTTGTAAAACAATTTTATTGTTTACAATTGAAAGGTTTTGCAAGTCAAGTAATGCAGCTCTTAAATCTCCATTAGAGTCTTCTGCAAGTTTTTTTAATACTTCTTGATCAAAATCAATTCCTTGTTTTTCGCAAATCTCTTTCAAACGTTTTGCAATGCTTGGAAAAGAAATTTTGGAGAACTTTAATTCCTCGCAGGAAAATTTAATTGAATCAAGTTTTCTGTCTGGAAAAAAAATTTTGTTTGCAGTTAAAATAATTGGTTGCTGAGAATCCTTCAATATTTGAGTAATTGCTTGCAAGCCTCCTCTATCTTCACGTTTTTGAATTCCGTCAACTTCATCTAATAAAATTAATCTTTTCCCAGAAAAAAAAGAAGCATTTAATGAAGCGCCTCCAACAACTTTATCAATAATGTCTTTATTGCGGAAATCAGATGCATTTAATTCAAATAACTGCCAATTAAATTCTTTTGCCACAAGAAAAGCTAAAGCTGTTTTACCAATTCCAGGAGAGCCATGCAGCAATAAAGGCTTTCCTTTAATTCCTTCACTCCAATTTTGAGCCCATTTTTTAACAAACCCAACAATTTTTGAATTTCCAACAAATTCTTTAAAGCTTTGAGGAGCAAATTTTTCAGTAAAAAGATCAGTCATTAAAAAATTAACTGACAAAGAAAATAAGAATTTTCCGCAAAGAAAAGATTAAATATTTCAAATAAACTAGTCTATCATGTGGGTTTTAAAAGCAAAAATTTTTCATGAAGACTCTTTTGGAATAAAATACTGCAAAAAATACAAACTTACAATGCATGGATATCCTTTATCAATTACTCCGCAAGGCAAGGAAGTAATTGTTTCAGTATGGCATTTCATTCAAGGCGAGAAAAAAAATATTAAAAAATATTATGCTGAATTAAAAAACGAAAAAAAATTATTTGATATTGAAATAAATGGCAACATATTGATTTACTCGTTTTCGGTTTCCAAAAACAACTCACATTGGAGAGCATATGCTAATCCAGCTGTCGTATTCTTAAAACCTGCAATCATAAATTCAAAAGGAGATGAATTCATAGAAATAGGGGCATGGAAAAAAGAAGTTTTAACAAAATTTATAGAAAGCGCTTCAAAGAAAATGGAAATAAATGTTTCAAGCCTGAAAAAGGAAAAAGCTCCAGATATATTTATTCCTTTTTCAATGCCAAAACTATCAAGCAAGCAAAGGATTTGCCTGGATTTGGCATACGAAAATGGTTATTATTTATATCCAAGAAAAATAACTTTGGAAGAACTTGCCAAAAAAGCAAAAATTTCTTATACCACTTTCCAAGAACATCTAAGAAAAGCAGAAACAAAAATAATTCCTTTTTTCCTGGAACAAACCAAAGCCGACAAACATCGGTGAAACGACTTTTAACATAGAAACTGGAAATTATTTATGACAAAAAATAACTGGATTGTTTTAGCATCAGGAAAAGGCCATATTCCATTTTTTGCATATAGTGCATTCATGCATGCCATTGGAAAACCAATAAAAGAGTTTCCTGGAATAAAAAACATTTCAAAATATAGGAGAGTTCTAAACATTTCTTTTGTTGAAGAAAAAGATTTTCAAGCTCTTTGGAAATCTCTTGAAAAAGCAGAAAAAGAAAAACCAGGACTTCTGTTAAAAATCGGCAAGGTGTGGGAAAAAAAGTTAGTGGATTTGAAAAAATTTGTTGATAATAATTCTGGAAAAAAATTCAAGGAAATGAACAACAAACAACTTTTGGCGTTTTTTAAAGAATTTTTTTCTGTCTGTGAAAAAGCACTGGAATTCGAATTGTTTTACTATGGAGCTAATGCATTTCTGCCTGAAAAATTATTCAAAGAATTGAATGAAATAATTGAAAACAAAAGTAAGATGAACGATGCCTTACTGGAGCTGACAGAAATTGATAAAGAGATTTCAGCAACAAAGGAAAGGAAAAAACTAATTGAATTGACTAGGTTTGTAAAAAAACACGGAAAAAATTTCGAAAACCCTGAAGTGAAAAAAAGAATTGAAAAACACTTGAAAGAGTTTGCATTTCTTGGATATTATTGGTGTGGCAGAAAACCATACAATTCAGAGAATATTAAGGAAAGAATTACAGAATACTTGGAAAAGGATTTAGAAAAAGAAATTCAAATCTGCGGAAAATGGAAAAAGGTTAAAACTAAAGTCAAAAGAATTTCGAAAAAATATTCTTTGCCAAAAAGTATTCTTTTGAAAGCAGAAGCTGTAAGACATTATTCATATGTTTCTACTTTGGCGAATGAAATTTTTGGAAGCTATATGAGATTTGGAATGCAAAAATTATTTGAAGAAATTGCAAAACGACTGTATATTTCTGTAGACCAAATTTTGGAGGCAAACAAGGAAGAAATAGTTGATGCTCTAGAGAAAGGAAAAATTTCAAAAGAATTGCAAAAAGAATTACAGGAACGGACTAAAGATTATTATTTTGAGTTCTATGACAAGAAAATTTTATTTTTTGACAGAAAAGAAATTGAAAAAGTGAATAAAGAAATGCAGCAAGAGAGCACTGAATTAAAAAAATTAAAACAAGTGCAAGGCTTAAGTGCAAAAAAAGGAATTGTAAAAGGAAAAGCAAGAGTAATTCTTTCACCACAAGAATTACATTCTGTGAAAAGAGATGAAATACTTGTTTCAATAAACACTACTCCTGTATTTGTCCCTGCAATGGAAAAAGTTAAAGCAATAGTAACAGATGAAGGAGGATTATTATCTCATGCAGCAATTGTTTCACGAGAACTAGGAAAGCCATGCATTGTTGGAACAAAGATTGCAACAAAGGTTTTCACTAACGGAGAATTAATTGAAGTGAATGCCACAAAAGGAATAGTTAAAAGGCTTTGATTAGGCAATTGCCGAATTTTTATAAAGGCTTTTAAGATTTATTTTTTCAAAAATCTGCATGGTGAAAAGATTTTATTTGGATACAAGTATTTGGAGAGACTATTTTGAAGACAGAGTTGACAAGTTTAGGCCACTTGGTTTGTTTGCTTTTCAATTTTTGAATGAATGCAGGAATAAAGGCCACAAGGTTTTGTATTCTGATTTGATTTTGTTTGAGTTACGAAAAGAATATTCAGAAGAAAGAATTAAGTCAATCCTTTCAGAGTTTCACAATATTCTAGAAAGAGTTGAATCTACAGACAAGCAAAAGTAGAGTCAAAGTTATTAGAAAATAAGTTAGAAGAAGCACATAATCCAGATATATTGCATGCAATTATTTCTAGAGACAACAAGGCAGTAATTATTACAAGAGACAAAGGCTTCGAAGAATTAAAACAAGTTGTCGAAGTTAAGAAACCAGAAGAAGTCACTTTTTAGATTTTTCTTCCAATTCCCTAAAAAACTCTTCACTATATTTTCGCCTGTTTTCCAGCCATTCTTCATCTGTTTTGGATTTACTCATGCCTTTCAAAGCGCCTCTAGCTGTAAAAAGTGCTTGCCAAGCCTTTTCTTTTCTGCGCTCGACTTCAAGTTCTTTGAGTTTGCCTCTGATTGCATCTCTAATGAATTCAGTTTTCGTGCTGTATCTAAATTCATGCAAGACTTTTTCAATCTCTTTAGCAAGAGAAGATTCAAGTTTAATGCTAATGCTTTCCATATTACTAAGTAATACATAGTAGTATTTAAAAAATTAATGCAAAAAAAGCTTTAGCTCTAAGTTAAAAGAAAAAAATGGGTTTAAGCTTAAACCCACTAAAAAAAGCCTATCCAATTTCCATTGAAATTAAAAAATATAAGTAAAAAATATAAGTAGTGGGACTTAGCCCACTTAATACTTAATCTTGGGCCTAACCAAGAGTTTTAAAAAAAACTAATAATATATATGCATTAAATTATTTATATACATTTCTGCCATTTTATTAAACAAAACAACCATAAAAGCGTATAATTTTAAACATTTGTATACTAAAATATGAAATAATAAGCTCAAAGTAAACATTTATTTGGGGATTTTTTGGAATTAGACAAGCTTGATAGAGAGATTTTGAATATTTTGCTTGAAAACTCTAAACTTGCATATAGGAAAATTGCTGAAAGAGTTGGAGTTGTACCTGCAACTGTAATGCATAGAATTAAGAGGCTTGAAAACGAGAAAATAATCAAGAGTTATACTATAGATGTTGATACTGTTAAGACAGGATATGAATTTGAAGTATTAATTGACATGGTTATTGATAAAGGCCAAGACTATTTAGTTTCAAGCCGAATTATTGATAATCCTCAAATTGCTAGAATTTATAAAATCACTGGAGCAATGGATGTAGAATTGGTTGCAAAATTTAAAACAAGAAAAGAATTGGATAAATTTCTTCAAACAATTCAAGAAATGGAGTACGTGAATAGAACTGAAACAAAACTGGTTTTAAACACAATTAAAAAATCCGAAGTAATAATTTAGTCTCTTAATTCATTTAACACTAATTCTTTTGAAATCTTTAAAGAAATCATTCGAGTTTTTCCTCTCAAGTTTTCATTTAAATCAGCTGAAACCAGGTTTAAAGTATTAAGTCTTGAAATCAAATCCCTTAAACGGCGTTCAGTTAATTGTTGTTTTGACAACTTGTTAAATTTCATGTATAACTCGCCTGCAGAAATTGGTTTGAATTCTTGTGAAAGAATTTTCAGTAAAAGTTTTTCTGAATCACTTAAATGTTTTAAAAATTTTTTTGCAGGAATGAAATCAATTACTTCAAATGCTTTTCTTAAATGCTGTAATGAAACTTTTTCAGAGTTTTCTTTTTCCGCTAAACGCCCGGCCTTTAATAATGATTCAATTGCAATTCTGCAATCTCCTCCAAGCTTGGCTGCATGCGCCGCAGCAACATTTATTACTTCTTTTTCTAAAACATTTTCTTGAAACGCGTATTCAACTCTTTCTCTTAAAATATCTTTTAATTGTTGAGGAGAATATGGTTCAAATAAAATTCTTTCTTCAGTGAAAGAGCTTTTAACTCGTTCATCTAAATTAAAATTCATGTTCAAGTCGTTTGAAATAATTATTAATCCAACTCTTGCTTTCTTGAATTGAAAAACTCTAAGCAAGTCATACAAAATTTTTGATCCATCCTCGGATTTAAGTAATTGATCAAATTCATCTAAAACAATTAATGGAATGAAATCAATTTTTTCAAGTGATTCAAGAAAAACTGAATAAATTTCATCAGTTCCAAGGCCTCTTCTAGGAATTGCTCTTCCAAGAAAAGAAGTGATTGCACTTAAAACTGAATTACGAGTAGAATATTCAAAGCAATTAATGTAAATGCTTTTCGCGCGATCAGTGTAATCCTCTAATTCTTTTAAAACAAATCTCACTGTACAGGTTTTGCCTGTCCCAGTAGAGCCAAACACTGCAACATTTACTGGTTTTTTTCCATTAATTGCAGGTTTAAAGGCAAAAACAAGTGAATCAATTTCTTTTTCTCTGTGAGGCAAGCGTTCAGGTAAAAACTCGGGATACAAGTAAGATTCATTTTTAAAAATTTCATGAATTAAAGAACTTTCTTCAAACAAGTTTTTCTTCATTTAATACACTTAAAATAAATATAAAAGACTAGTATAAATTCATTTGGTTCAAAAACTTTTTGATTTAATGCATTAAAGTTTTTCCTGCGGGAATTTTCACCGGAAATTTACTCCTCCGAATTCTTTTAAAAGGCTGGAAAGCTTTTTTCTTTTATGACTCCCTTAGCTCCCAATTTAAGTACAGTGTACTTAACTAGTGTAAAATATTTTCCGGAAAAAAAAGAAGTATTAATTGAGTACTCTAATTTGAGGGAAAAAATTACTCAAAAGCAAGTGTTTTTCCCTAAATTTTATTTTTCTTTAAAAGACATAAATGAAAATCTTTTCATTGAATTGCTTTCATTATATGATTCAAGAAAAATTAGAATTGAAAAAATTAATGAAATAGTGAAGGTTACTGCAAAGGATTTCACTGAATTGAAAAAAATTGCTAATTTAATTAATTTTTCTTTAAAAAAACAGCCATTAATTTTGGGCCCGGAACGACAGTTTTTAATTGAAAACAATTTAAGTTATTTTGACTCATTTGCTTTAGAAAAAAATGGTTTAAAAAAAATAGAGTCTTTAGCAATTCCTGAAATTAAATTAGAATTTTTAACTTCGCCTTTAAATGATTCAGTTAAAGAATTGCTTTCAATTAATTCTGAGACAACTGAAAAACTCGTGAACTCAGTTATTTACTCTAATTTGTTGTGCATGCCAGTTAATGAATTGCCTTCAAAAAATTCTTTGTTAATTGAATTGTTTTTGGAGAAAATGTTTTTCAAACACGAATTTGATTTAAGTAAAGAGGAAAAAAAAGAGTTTTATTCAAGCGAGTTTCCTAAAAATTTAAGGCTTGAAAAAGATTTAACTGAAATTGATTTTTCATTTGTTTGGCCAACGCTTTTAAGCAAGTCTTTTTACAATATTGGATTTGAATCAATTAACTGTAAATGCTGTAAAACAAGTGACTTCAATGCAGAAAATGTCTTGCCTAATTCTTTAATTGAAGTAGAATTTCTTTCAGAAGGAACCTATTTTGAATCAAATAACATTAAATGGAGAAAAGAGTTCCATGAAAAGCGTTCAGGGAAAGAGGAAAGGCTTAGAATGCAGAAAGAGTTTTACTTAAACTCTATTCCTATAGGGCCATTCAATAAAGGAGTGAAAGAATTAATTCCTTTAACTGATGTAAAAAATTTATTGAAGAAAAACCAAGTAAGAATTTTATCAAATCATGGGCTTTACTGGTTTTGCGAGAAACGTGAAGCATTTTTATCTAAAGAAATTAATTCATTAAATGCTTTGCTTGAAAAAGTTTCAATTAAATGCAGTGAATTTGAAGAACGTTTTTTAAAAGAATTTAATTTAATGTCTTCAAATAAATTGCTTGAAAACCCTGAATTCTTTTACTTGAAATGCTTGAAAGAAGTTTTAAGTGAATTAATTTGTTTTACTCCGACTCACTTGTTTTCAGTTAACTCTAAGTTTTATTCAACTCAATTAACTGAAATAATTAAAACAATTCAAATTCAAACAATTAAAGAATTCCAAGAATTCAGTAAAATTAAGGGAGCGAAATTCATTAACTTTAACAATTACAAGACATTCATTAACTCGGATTCAACGCTTAAATTGTTGAAAAACTTTTCTTTAAAACAAAACATTCCCTTGCCGAAAATCAAGTTCTTTAAAACCAAGACTCATAATCCAAGCCACTAGATTTAAATATTTTTCTTTGTGTTAATACGTATATCATTGGAAGTTATATTGCTGTTTTTTATTCCGAGTGTTGTTAATGGTTAAACTAACTAGATTTGAAGTCACTAGATTGATTAGTGCTAGAGCAGTTCAATTGGCATTGGGAGCGCCTCAATTAGTTCAAGCTGAAGGAAATATTTCAATGGAAGACATAGCTAAACTTGAATTAAAGGAAAAGGTTTTACCTTTATCTGTTTTAAGGCAGCTTCCAACTGGGCAAATTCAAAGAATTGAAGTAATGTAAAGTGATTTAATGGGTAAAGCAGTTCCAAAAATAATTAAAAGCCGTGCAGAGTATTTATTAAAAAAATTTCCTGAAAAATTTTCTAAAGACTTTGCAAAAAACAAGTTATCTTTAACTGAATTACATTTACCTTTATCACCTGTTTCAAGAAACATTCTCGCAGCTTTTATTGGAAGACAAAAAGCAAAAGAACAAGTTTAACCTAATTTGAAAACATTTTTATTTTTCTTCAATTTTGAAGTGGATAAATAAATGAGTAAATTAAAACTTTCAAGTCCTTTTTTTGCAAATAATGCAAGAATTCCAGACAAATTTACTTGTAAAGGAGTAAATGTAAATCCCTTGCTAGAAATTGAAGGAGTTCCTGAAAACACTAAAAGTTTTGCATTAATTGTTGACGATCCAGATGCTCCAATGAAGACATGGGTTCACTGGGTTTTATGGAATATTTCTCCAAGCACTAAAAAAATTGAAGAAAACTCTGTTCCAAAAGAAGCAATGCAAGGGGTAACAGATTTTGGTGAAAACAGGTATGGCGGGCCATGTCCTCCAAGCGGAACTCACAGGTATTTCTTTAAATTATATGCATTAAATTCAACTCTAAATATTTCAAAGAATTCAAAAAAAGAAGATTTAGAAAAAGCAATGCAAAGCCATATTTTAGCTCAAACTCAATTAATTGGTTTATACAGCAAATAATTATTAAATTTTCAGTGCCTAAAAAAATGCCTTACAAAAACAAAACCTATTTATAATTGACACAGTATTGTTTTTCTATGAACTTTGAATTGAAGTTATTTTCAATTGCCTTAATTTTTTTAATTACTTTACTTAAATCAATCAAAACAACAATGCTCCAAATTTAATATTAGTAATACTATATTCCTAAATTTAAGTTTGAAACTTCTTCATTTATTTCAAAAATTCTTGCAAAAATGGGGATGCCTACAGCTTTTTCTGCTGAAGCAGATTTTTCTGGAATTGATGGATCAAAAAATCTTAGTATTAATGAAGTAATTCACAAAGCTTTTGTTGAAGTGAATGAGGAAGGAACAGAAGCAGCTGCAGCAACTGCTGTTACAATTGGGATAACTTCTGTTGGCCCACCATTAAATGAATTTAGAGCAGATCATCCATTTATTTTCTTAATTCAAGAAAAAGAAACTGGAAGCATTTTGTTTTTAGGAAAAGTTGTTGACCCAACTCAAACCAATTAAATTAATTTTTTGCTTACGTAAACTCCGTCTTGAGTATAACCAAATTTTTTATAGTATGCTCGAGCACCAATTCCTGAAATAATGCATAACTTTTTTGCATCAAATTTTTCTCTAGAAATTTTTTCAGCTTCTTCTAAAAGCTTTTGTCCAAAACCTTTATGTTGAACTGCATCAAAACTTTTTTCTCCTAAAGCAAGTGCTTGACCATAAACATGCAGTTCTCGAATTCCTAAAGTGTTTTCAGTTATTTCTTTCCTAAAAGGCTTGAATGGAATTCGCAATCTGCAGAAACCTAAAAGCAAGTCATTTACAGTATCTTCAACTGAAATAAAGATTTCTTCAGAATTATTTGCTTCAAAAGATTCACTTAATATTTTCACTGCATTGAAATCAATTTCTTTTCCTTTTGGTTCTCTGCATCTAATGCATTTACATTTAATTCCAAGCTCTTTTTGCTTTAATTCAACGAATTGCCTTAAATTAGTGTTTTCAACTCCTGCTTCTGTTTGATTAGTTGGGATATCTCGTTGAATTCTCATTACTCTGCAATATTTTGGAATAAATCTTTTTCCTTCAGCAATTATTTTAGCTGCTTGTTCAGTTGAAATTGGATTAAATAATCCTTTTTCCCATAATTGATGTAACCCTGTTCCTTGTAAAACCATGCAAGGATAAATCTTTAACGAGTCAGGCTTGAAGTCAGGGTTTGAAAATAATTCTTTAAATTCTTGGACGTTTTTCTCAGGAGTGGAATCAGGCAAGCCAGGCATTAAATGATAACCTATTTTTAAAAACGAGTCACGCATTAATTGAGTTGCTTTAATTGAGTCTTCAACTGAATGCCCTCTATTTGTTTTCTTCAAAATTTTGTTTTCAAGCGATTGAACCCCTATTTCAACTCTAGTAGTTCCTAATTCAAGCATTTCATTAATATGTTTTTCAAAGCAATTATCTGGCTTTGTTTCAATGCATAAAGCAACACATTTAATTCTGCTTTCAAATTCATTTCTTTTTTGCTCGAATTTTAAATCCGCTTCTCCTTTTAATGTTAAAAGCTTTGAATTAATTCTTTCATTTCTTTCCTTTGACTTAATGTCTTGAAAAGGCAATTCAAAGAATTCATTAAATTTTTTAAAATCAATTTCATTTTTATTGTAAAAGGTTTCAGAAAAATCATTCAATGCTTTAAAAATGTTTGAAACAAATTCAATTTGATAAGTTCTAGACATTGCAGGAAAAGTTCCTCCTTGAATTATTACTTCAATTTTTTCAGGGCAATGCCCTAAAGCAGTATAAGTTTCTAATCTGTTCATTGCAATTAAATAAGAATCATAATTATTGCGAATTGCTCTCATTGTTGAAGGTTCTTTTCCTGTATAACTTTGAGGTACGTCTCCAAACGGAGAATTCAATCCGCCTGGACAAAAAATGCAAGTGCCATGAGGACAATTAAATGGTTTTGTCATGCAAGCAATTGTTGCAACTCCTGAAATAGTTCGCACAGGTTTCATTAACAAGATTTCTTTAACCTTTTTTCCACTGCCTTCAGAAAAAGAAAAAATACTTGAATTAGTTGGAACTTTTTCAATTCCTATTTCAACACACAGAGTTCTTTTTCGTTTACTGAATTGATCTCTATTACTTATTTTTCCTTCTTGAATTTCTTTAATTATTTGTTCACTAAATTTTTTCAGTTTCAAGTCAAGCAATGCAATTGAAGTCATTCAAAACACAACTAAATTTAGTTATTGAAAT
Source organism: uncultured archaeon (assembly GCA_964373795.1). GTDB lineage: Archaea > Iainarchaeota > Iainarchaeia > Iainarchaeales > DATDZZ01 > CAYJVY01. Next base: position 37,720 of record CAYJVY010000004.1, read on the forward strand.
AAAAAACTTATAAAAGAATTAAATAAATAAAACGAAAGCATTGAAGGAGAAAAAACAGGCAATCCAGTCAAAGCTGCTTCGAATTTTTTCTTTAAAACTGGTTGAACAGTTAATTCAATTGGAATTAAATCAATTAATTCTCCATTTGAAACAGATTCAACTTTAAACTTGAATTGCTTTAATCCATAAATTCTCGGATTAACTTTTAATTGAACTTCTTTTTTTTCACCTGCTTTTAATTCAAATTCTTTTTCTTCAAACCATAGTTTCTCTAAATCACTTGAAACCTTTAATTTGTGATCTGCAATTGAATTGTTAACTAAAGTTAAGTTAAAAGTTGTTTCCTCTCCTACAAAAGTTTTTTTCACTGTTTCAGGCAAGCTAATTGAAACCAATCCTTTTTTTACAGGAATTCTAATTTTAATTGATTCTGATTCAAGCAAGTTTTTTTCATCAACTGCTTTTACTTTAAACTCATATTCTTTGTTTGCTTCAGCATCTTTTGCAACAAGTACTTGCACTTCAAACACTTTTTGGTTTTTCTCTGAATCAATTGCTCTCCAATTTTTTGGAAGAGAATCTTTTTCAACAATTATTTGACTCCATTTAGTGTTAACAGTTGAAACCCCTGGATCGTTTGAAATTTTAAAAGAAAAAGTTTCTCCTGGTTGAACTGCATTCAATAAATGCCTTTCATTTGGTTGGTATGAAAATTTTTGAGTTTCAGTTATAACACTAATTAAGGCAAGGCCTTGCATTGAAAAAGCAAGCAAGAACACTAAAACTAAGAGTTTTTTTAACATTGTTATCCTACAATAATTTACTATAACAATACTTTTAAAGAATTACTGAAAAACAAAAAGTGATTTAATTGACTAAAAACATTGAAGAAATCAGGTTTGAAATGGTTAAAAAAAGGCATTCAGAAAGCCTTTCAAAAGCCATTAAAGAAGGAAAAGCAGATGAAAGAGTTATTCCTTTCCTGAAAAAAATTGCTGAAACACAAAATTTTTTTACTTCTTCTAGTTGTTGTGGAAGAATTTTATTACTCGGCTTGAAAGGAAAAGGATTAAAAAAAGACTCTTATTTTCACTTCAAAAAACATAGAACTGTTTCATTCAAAGAAATTTGGGGTTCTCTTCAAAAAAAATCAATCGGAGTTTTATGGTTTAAAATAGAGCCATTCATTTTACACATTGGAGCAAAAAATTTAGAGAACACTGAAAGAATTTTAAAAGTAATGAAGGAAAGCGGAATAAAAAGAGGAGGAATAATTGTTACAAAAAAAGGAAAATTCTTAACAGAATTACTTGGCACTCAAATGCTTTCAGTTCCAGTAAAAGAAAAAAACAAAATCTTAATTGAAAAAAAATTCTTAAAATACTTAATTAAAATTGCAAACAAAAAATTAATTGAAAACTACAATTTATTGAAAAAATTTGAAGAACAATGCTTAAAAGAATTCGACTAACACGCCGTTCAGCCGGCGAGGCTGAGTCAAAAGCCGGCGAGGCTGAGTGTTCGTGTTGGCATCGCGCTTGCCGCGCAAGACGGCAGCTGAAAGTCGATGTCGGCCTCGTGTCGACGCACGAGACATCGCAGCCGACAAAGCTGAGGCAAGCGTCGAACGTGAAGCCGACGAAGCTGAACCCCTCATATGATTTGAGAAGTGAAACTTAAATGAATAAAAGATTGTTTTTAGCAATTAATTTGCCTTTAGAATTAAAGGAAAAAATTTTTGAAACTTTTTCGAAAAAATTGCCAAAAGATTTAAAGATTGTGAAAAAAGAAAACATTCATTTAACACTGCTTTTTATAGGGTATTATCCTGAAGAAAAAATCGCAGAATTAAAGGAAAAACTTTCAGAAATCGAATTCAATTCATTTGAATTAAAGTTAAACTCTCTTGGAACTTTTAATGGAAGAGTTATCTGGCTTGGAGCTGTAAAAGGAAAAGAAAAATTCAAGGAATTAAGTGAAAAAATTCAGGAAAAAATCGGAGTAAAAGATAATAGAATTTCCGCTCATTTAACTTTGGCTAGAAACAAGTTTTTGAAATTAAAAGAAATAAAAGAGTTGATTTCAAAAATTAATGCAGGCTTTAATGAAACAATTTTAGTGAAAAGCTTTGAATTAATGGAATCCAAATTAACTCCTAAAGGATCAATTTATTTTATTGAAGCCAGTTTTAAGTTAACATAATTAGGTTTTAGCAATTTTATCTAAAACTGCTTCTTCATTGAAATAGTATTCTTGAATTATTTTTTCAACATCTGGATCGAATGAAATGTTTTGTTGCTGCATCCATTCCAGAATGCGTTGCCTTATAACTATTTCATCTTTTAATGCCTTTTTATTTAACCCTGTTTTCTCGCTTAATTCTTGCATTACATGGCTTGGAACATCAGTTCTATAAATTGTTTCTTTTGCTGGATCAAATTCAAAAATATTTCCAAGTAAAACTTTTTCACCCATTCTGCTTACCTCTGTTACTTGACTAACTCTTCTAATCATTCCTTTTTCTCTGTCAAAAATTCTTTGAGTTACAACAATTAAGTCAAGCAAGGGAAGCATTTGTTCAGGAACATTCATTGGAGGATTTTTTAATCTAATAATCATTTCATTAGCATTATTAGAATGCAGTGTACCCATTATTCCTTTATGACCTGTATCCATTGCAACAAACAATGTTTCAGCTTCTGAGCCTCGAACTTCTCCAACAATTATTCTATCAGGGCGCATTCTCAAAGAATTTTTTAACAAGTCATCCATGGTAACTTCAGGGATTTCTCTAGTAGGAGGGTGCGTTTCCATTTGAATCCAATTATCTCTTTCACCTAAACTTATTTCAATAGTGTCTTCAATTGAAATAATTCTCTCCCTATAAGGAATTAAAGTCGTTAACGCGTCAAGTAAAGTTGTTTTCCCTGAACCAGTTCCTCCAGTAATAATCATATTCATTGGCTCAATTCCTTTTCCTTCAACCATTAACCAAAGAAAAGCTGCTAACTCGCTTGAAATAGTTTTATTATTAATTAAATCAATAATTGAAATAGGTGAATAACTAAATTTTCTAATAGTTAAAGAAGTTCCAAAAGGAGTTATACTTGGATAAGTAGCATTTGCTCTAGAGCCATCTGGAAGCCTTGCATTCAATAAAGGATACTGAGAAGAAAATTTTCTACTAGAATAATTTGAAATCCTTATTGCAAGATCCAAAATTGCTCCATCGTGTTTTGGAACAAAAATATTTGTTTTACAAAAACCAAACTTTCTATGATAAACAAAAATGTTTTTGTTTTCTCCATTCACCATTATTTCCTCTAACTGTGTTTCCCTCATTAAAGGAGATAAAACATCATACCCAATAGTGAAATCAATTATTTTGTTTACAACTGTTGCAATATTTTTAATTGAATCTTTTTGACGAGTTAAAATCGGAAGTAAGTCAACCTTAAATTTTTTAACAAAATTCGAGGAAGGTAGTTTTTCAAATAATTTTTCTTCTTCAATTTTTTTAGAGGTTTCCTCTAACACTTTTTTTTCTTCAGAGTTAAGTTTGCCAAAATGTTTTTCAAGCTCAGTTAAAGAAGCCTTCTTAAGAAAAAAATCTTGCAATAATTTAACAACTTTTTCCTCTTGCTCTGAAATAACTGGATCAACTACTTCAAAAAAATTGTAAGGAAATCCTTCAAAGATATTTGATTCAGGGAAAGACTGCACTTTTTTTCCTTTAAAGAATTCAAACCTATTTTCAGTCATACAATAAATTAATGAATTAATAAATATTTAAACGTTGCTTTAAATTTGCTGCAAACAAGGAAAGAAAACTTAAATATAGTTCTATAGTATTACTAATATTAAATTTGGAGCATGGTTGTTTTGATTGATTTAAGTAAAGTAATTAAAAAAATTAAGCCAAGTGAATCAGAGTTAAAAGAAGAAAAAAAAATAGTAAAAGAATTAACTGAAAAAATTCGCTTAATTGAAGGCAAGCACTTAGACATTGTATTAGCTGGATCAATTAGTAGGGAAACTCATTTGAAGGGAGATAGAGACATTGACTTATTTATTTTATTTGATAAAGCTTTATCCAGAGAAGAATTTGAAAAAGAAGGTTTAAGAATTGCGAAAACCGTTTTCAGAGGATTTAAATGGGAAAAAGCTTTTTCAGAACACCCATACATTAGAGGAGAAATTAAAGGATTCAAAATCGAAATAGTTCCATCATATAAAATTTCCGATACAAGTGAATTACAATCAGCTGTTGATAGAACTCCTTTTCACACAAAATATTTATTACAACATTTAAGAGAAGAACAAAAAGACGAAGTCAGATTATTAAGACAATTCTTAAAAGGCATTAAATGCTATGGAGCTGATTTAAAGACAAGCAGTTTTTCAGGATATATGACTGAATTAATTATTTTAAAGTATGGAAGTTTTTTGAATGCGTTAAAAGCTGCAAGTGAATGGAGTAAAGGAGAAGTAATTGATTTAGAAAACTTTTACTCTGCAGAAGAAGCTAGAAAAAAATTTAATTCTCATTTCATTGTATTAGATCCAACTGATAAAAATAGAAATGTTGCAGGAGCTCTAGCATTCAATCAATTTTGTAGACTTATTGCTGCTTCTCGCATGTTTTTAATCAAGCCTTCAGAAAAATTCTTTTTTGGATTAAAAGAAAAGTCTTTAAATGAAAAAAAAGTAAAACAGTTACTGGAAAAAGAAGACTTAATTGGAATTGAATTAGGTTATCCAAAAAAAGTTATTTCAGACGTTGTTTGGGGGCAAATTAAGAGGCTGAGAAAAAAAATTGAAAGCGAGTTAACTTTAAATGAGTTTCAAGTAATTAGAGCAGACGATTGGACTGATGAAAAAAAGCTTGTAGTTATTTTAATTGAAGTTGAAAATGAATTAATTCAACAAATTCATAAAAGAATTGGCCCAGAAATAACTGATAAAAAGAATTCTGAAATGTTTTTAAAAGCACATTTAAACCCTTTCACCGGGCCAAGAATTGAAAATGGTAGATGGGTTGTTGAAGTGAAAAGAAAATATTTTTCCTCGCAAAAATTACTTCAAGATTTGTTAAAAAATTATAAGAAAAACTCTAAAGAAACAATTAAAAAATCCTTAAACAAAAAAACAAGAATTTTATTCAAACAAGACATTATTTCATTGTATAAAAAAAATAAAGAATTTCAAGAATATTTTACTAAATTCTTAAAAGGAAGAGAAGAATTTTTAGAGTACTAATTAAGAGTACTTAATCGATTACTGCAATTACTCTGCATGGAGCGCCATCAGCTTCTTCAATCTTTAAAGGCATAACATAACAAGTGAATTGCTTGCCTAAAAGTTGTTCTAAATTAACTAAGTTTTCTAGGATTAGTATGTTTTTTCTCATGAGAATTTTGTGTATTTCATAAGGTGGATTATCAGGAGAAAAAGAATCCATGCCAACAATTCTTACTTTTTTCTTCACAAGCTCTTCAGCAGTCTTCCTTGACAGTACTGGATTGTTTTCAAAAAAATCTTCAGAATATAGTTTCTTTGAATGATTTGTGCAAAACAAAACAATGTCATCTTTTTTTATATTATTCAAATCTACTTTAATTTCTTTTTGTCCTCGTACATCTAATACAATTGCTTTTCCAATAAATGTTTTAATTGGAAATTCATCAAGTTTCTTTCCCTCTGCCAGCATATGAAAAGGAGCATCAATATGAGTTGAAAAATGAGAATTAAATGAAATTCTTTTTTCATTCCAACCATCTTTTTCAATTGTTGCAAATTGCTTAATTTCTTGTTTTGGATCTTCTGGAAAAGAAGGAGTTCTATTATTTATTGGCATTGTTAAATCAAATATTTTCATAGTATAACCAACTAATAAAATTTTTTAAAAATTTTGCGAACGACGTGCAAACGAGCCTGGTGGGATTCGAACCCACGATCCCGTCGTCCGAAGCGACGTGCGATATCCAGACTACGCTACAGGCCCACAACTTTTTTAGCGTGTTTTTCTTTTTAGAAAAACACTAAAAAGTTGACAAAAAATTTATAAAAATTTACAAAAATTTATAAAAATTTATAAAAAAATTCTTGACATTTTTTGGCGTTGAATGTTTGAAATTTAAATAAGTTATTGTTCCAAGAATTTAAAAACCTTTAAAAAACCTTGCCAAGCAATTTATTGTATTAAAACTCTTTTTATTGGAGATCAAAATGAAAACATGCACTACATGCAATGTAGAAGTAACACATGAATATGTTGAATTTAAATGCCCTTCTTGTGGCAAAACACATATTCTGAGATGCGATCATTGCAGGGAAACAATTAAACCATATAAATGCAGTGAATGTGGTTTTGAAGGTCCTTAGTTGGAATTTGTATGGGAAAAATTTTAGTAATATATAAAATTAATGCAAAAGATTTAGACAAATTAGATGAAACAGTTAAAGCAGTTAAAGGAATTAAAAACGGAGAAGTAAAAGACGTTAAAAGAGAACCAATTGGTTTTGGAGTTGAAGTAATTAAAGCTGCAATACTAATTCCAGAAAAAGATGATGCAATTTTAAACAAAGTAACAGAAGAAATTAATTCACTAAAACTAGTTGAAGACGCTGAAGTAGAATTAATGACTCTACTTTAAAGCTATTTCTTTTTCTTTGACATTTTCCACAAAAAATTAAACAAAGATAAATTGCTTTGAGTTACATCTTTATTTTCAATAACAATTCCAAAAGGAGGAGTAGTCCAAATAAAGAGGCTAGTCTTATTTCCATAAGTCCAAGTAGAAATTTTTGAAATAAATTCTTTTGAGATAAATCTATATATTTCTGTTTTTGCAGTTACAAATTTTGCATCTTCATTACAAATTAGTTTACCTTTTATACTTAATCTTTCCACTTGCTTAAGCCATTGTAGAATGTATGGATCTATTTCTGTGAAAAACTTTTCAACTTCTCCAATAAAAGTGTAAGGCTTTTTTTCTCTTAAAATATCTTTCATTATTGTTTTTAGGCCTTCTTTGCCTTTATACAATTCTATTTTTGATTCTTCTTTTGGCAAAGACATTAGTTTTTCTAGTTCAGGCACGATTATTTCCGTTTGTTTTAGTTTTTCTTTTAGATCATCACAAAGCTTTGTAGGGTGTGCTGCGTTGAAATATGTTATATTATTAGTTATAAAAGAGCTTACAAGACCTTTTTCTGTTAAAACAGCTAGAAACCTATAGGTTGTTGCCCTGTCAATATTTGTTTCAGAAGCAATTTTTGTAGCAGTTGATACGCCGAATCTAAGTAATACTAAATAAATTTTGATTTCCTGTTCAGATAAACCAATTTTTCTTAAAATAGTTGTATCCATTGTAGTTCATATTGAACAACAAATATATAAATCTTTTGAATGCGGCAATATGTATAGAATAAAATTGATGGAGGTAAAAAAATGCCTAAGGGATTTAATGAAAAAGCAATTCAAGGTTTTACTCAATATATGGAAGCAATTTTGAGTAAAACAGGTTTAAATAAAATAAAAATTAAAGATTCTGTTGAATCTACTGAAAAACTTTTAAGGAAAGGGTTTCCTCAAATAAGAAAATACTAATGTACGACTGCGCTTTATAGAGGTGATAAAATGAGTATTCTTGAAACAGTTCCGATTAGTGAAACAAATATAAAAATTGGTAAAAAGTTTAATAAAGTTGCTTTAGAAGGATTACTTAATTTCTTGGAAGCACTTTACGAAGATCTATTGTTCGATATAAAAAATGGTTTATCGCCAGTAGATGCAATTAAGAGTGAATTGCAAGAAATTAAACGGTTGAAAAGTGTTTGGCTTAAATAGCTTTTACTTTTAAGTTTAATGCCTTTGTCAAGCTAATTTAAAGATTTCTGCATTAAAATTGTTTAATGATTAAAAGAATTGTTTTAGAGAACTGGAAAAGCCACAAGCATTCTGAATTCGAATTCGATAAAGGAACAAATATTTTAGTTGGAGCAATTGGAGCTGGAAAAAGCAGTATAATGGATGCTATTTGCTTTGCTTTATTCGGAACTTATCCAATGCTTAACTCTAAAAAAATTGCTTTAGAAGAAACCATAATGCGCAAGCCAAACGAATGCGAATACGCAAAAGTATTACTAGAATTTCAATTCAAAGAAAAAAATTATTCAATTGAAAGAATTATTACCAAAGGAAAAGCAAATCAAGCAAAACTTTTTCAAACAGGACAATTCATGGTTGGCCCAAAACCAACAGACGTAACTGAAAAGGTTGAAGAAATACTTGAATTAAATTATGAATTGTTTTCCAGAGCAGTTTACTCTGAACAAAACCAAATAGACTTTTTTTTAAAATTAAATCCAAGTCAAAGAAAAGAAAAATTTGACGATTTACTTGAATTAAAAAAATATGAAAGAGTTCGAACAAATTCTGTAAGCGTTGCAAACAGATTAAAAAAAATAATTGAGGATAGAAAAAAACTCTTAAAAGAAGAAGAACTAAAATTAAATGAAAACGAATTAAGTTCACTAGAAGAAAAAATATTAGAAAAAAATGACTTACTAAATAAATTGATTGAAGAAATAAATGCAAACGAAAAAAAAGTAATTGTTTTAGAACAACAAGTAAAAGAATTAGAAGAAAAATCAATTGAATTCTTTTTCTTAAAAGAATTAAAAATCAAAACCCAAACAAAAATAAGTGAATCAATTAAATTCATTCAAGCAATTGAATCGGAAACCAATAAAAAACTTGAAGAATTAGAAGAACTAAAACTAAGCGAGTTAAAAAAAGAATTAGAAGAACAAATCCAAATCCAGAGCGAAAAAAAAGAAGAATTAATTAAATCAAAAAACCAATTAGAGCTAATTAATAATAAAATTTTATTTCATTTACAGGAAAAAAAAACAAAGCTAAAAGAAGTTCCAAAAGAAATTGATTCAATTGAAAAACTTTTAAAGTTTATTCAAGTTTTAGAGGCAAGTGAACTAGAATTAAAAGAGTTTTTAAAAGAATTAAAATCTTTAATTGAAGCAAAACAGCAATCCTTGAATGAATTAATTCAAGAGGAAAGCATTAGCAAAGCTCTTTTAACTGAGACAGAAAAGCATTTGCATTCATTAGAAAATGCCCATTCAAAATGCCCTACCTGTAAAAAAGACTTGGATTTTGAAAGCCAAAAACAATTAATTAAAGAAAGCATTGAATTAGTTCAACACTTGAATCGAAAAATTCAAAATGCATTTAATTCAAAAACAAAAAATGAAAAAGAGTTAAATGAGTTGAAGAAAACAATTGGATTAAAAGAAAACGAATTACTTGAATTAAAGGAAAAAATAAATAAAACAAAAAGCTTAAGCAAAGTCTTTGACTTAATTGAATTAGTCAATGTAGAAGTAAAAAAGCTAAGTGAGTTAAAGGAAAGCCAAGAAATCTTGATTTTGGGATTAAAAAACGAATTCCGCGAAGAAGAGTTGAAGGCTAAACAAAAAGAATTAAATGGTTTTGAAAAACTATTTAATGCATTACAGAAAAACACAGAAGTACAAGAATTAGAAAAAGAATTAAATTCTATAGAGAGAAGAATTGTTGAATTAAATTTCGATGAAAAAAATTTGAATGAATTTAAAAAAATATTTATTGAAGAAAAGGAAAGAAAAAATTCTCTTGAAAAACAAGTTAATTCAATAAAAGAATTAATTCAAGAAATTGGAAAAAATATTTATTCTATTAAGGATAGAAAAAAACAGTTAATTGAATTAAAAGAAAAAAACAATTCAATGGAGTTAATGACTAACAAATTGAATTTATTTACAAATTCCTTAAAAGCAACTCAAGCAGAGTTAAGAGAATTATTAATTGATTCAATTAATCAAGCAATGCAAGATATTTGGCCAAGAATTTATCCATACAAGGATTTTGTTAACATAAAAATTGAAATTCAGGAAGGAGATTATGAAATACTTGTTGAAGAAAAAAATGGGAAATGGATTAGAGTTGAAGGAATTTTAAGTGGAGGAGAAAGATCTGCAGTGGCATTAACTATTAGGATTGCGGTTTCATTAGTGTTAGCTCAAAATCTTTCATGGTTGATATTAGATGAACCAACACATAACTTGGATTCAGCTGCTGTAACAGAGTTAAGTAATTTAATGCGAGAACACTTGCCTGAATTAGTTGAACAAATATTTGTAATAACTCATGACAAAGAAATGGAAAAAGCAGCTACTGGTTCACTATACTTTTTAGACAGAAATAAAAACGAAGAAGGAATAACCAAGCCATTATTAGAGCAAATGGAAGGATAAAATTGAATAGAATTCAATTATCTGGTTGTGCAATAATTCAAGAAGAAAAAATTCTTGCATTATTTAAAACCTCAAGAAAATACTTTGAACTCCCAGGAGGAAAAGTAGAAGCAAACGAATCACTTGAAGAGACAGCTAAAAGAGAATGCTTTGAAGAACTTGGTTGTAAAATTAAGTTAAAAAAATATTTAGGTAATTGGAAGTTTTCAATAGGCAAACAAAGATTTGCTTCACATACTTTTTCAGCTTCTTTTGAAAAAAATTGTAAACCAAAATTAATGGAGCCACATAAATTCAGTGAATTGAAATGGATTAAAATAAAAGAATTTAAAAAATTTAAATTAGCTCCAAACCTAAAACAATTTTGTAAAGATTATTTAAGTGGAAAATTGAGGCCGCTGCTCGGCGAGCGAACGACAGTTTAGAAGTCTGAGTTAATTTAATATTCTTATTTTATATCCTTTCTCTTTTTGAGCTCTGTATTCATTAAATTCTTCTCCAAATTTTGAATCTAAATCGCTTACTTGCATTATTTTTCCTTCTTGTAAAAATTTGGGGTTAACTGCTCTGAATTTGGAGAATGCATGAAAATCGAATTCTTTTTCATTGAATACACGAACTGCATTAAATCTTGGAGAAAGCATTTTAATTTTTTCAAGTATTAAGGAATTGTTTGACTTAAGTAATTTGTTTAAAACAAATTCATCTGTTTCAAATAAATCTTTTTCAGTTAAAACTTTTTTCTCTAAAGCTTCTTTAATTGCTTCTGCAAGTATGTGATAGGCTGCTTCAAAAATTGGGTTGCTCCAAAAACCTTTATCTAAAGCCATGTAATCTAAAGCAAATTCTTTTGCGGAATAAAAGTCTTTGAAAACAAATTCGTTTTCAAAAACAGTTAAACTTGAAATAAAGTTGTGAACTCTTTTAACGGGTTTTTGAATGTCATGAATAATTGAGTGAAAAGAGTAGTCAAGTCTATCTGCACATAAATCAGGTAGATTTCTTTCCAGTAAACCAAAATTTTTTTCATTCAAAATTTCTTTAACATTAAATCCATGTTTTTCTAAAATTAAAGGAATATCTGATTGAAAAACAATTTTTTCTTTAAAATTTTCATGGGAGTTATGGTTTTTGTTTTCAAACACTACGTCAATTACATGAGAGAAAGCTGTATGTGAAACGTCATGCAGTAATCCAGCTACTTGTTCTTCTAAAGATGCATTAAATTTCCTCAACAGACAAAAAACACCTAAGGAATGATCAAATCTACTGAAATCAGGGATTGAAAGAAGGAAATGTTGCACGCCGTTTTGGTTTATTTTTTTAAGTCTTTGCAAGGCAGTTGTTTCAAGTAATTCTAAAACAACTGGTTCACTAATTTTTTTAATGCCATAAATTTCTTCAGTTAAACTCATAAAAAACACTTTTAAACACTTTTTTAATCTACATAACCAGATTCTATTAATATATAATATATATAAAATTAATATATTAATATATTTTTAATTCAATATATTTAGATTTTTTGGAGTGAATTTATGGCTAAAAATTTGATTGCAGTTTTAGGTCAGGGAAAGGGTACTTGGGGGCATGTTGGAAGATTAATTTCTGAAGAACAGTGGGAAAAAATTCTTTTAATTTCAAATGAATGGGGTAAAGAAAACTTTAAACCAACTAAAGAGGTTGAATGGATTTTGGTTAATACTCGTTCAGGATTTGAATCAATTAAGGATGAAGTTAAAGGAAAACTTCCTGAAGGAGATTTAGCTGTAAACCTTGTTTCAGGCAGTGGAAAAGAACACATGGCTTTAATTATTGCATTAAAAGAATCTGAAAAAAGCTTTGAATTAGTTATTTTAACTGGTGATGGAACAAAGTATTATTAAGAAGTTTATTGCATTTTGTATTTAGTTAACGTGAAAAAAATGAAACATTTTATTTCATTAAGTATTTTGGTTTTATTTTCCTTATTTTTAACTAGTAATGTAATTGCACAGTCTCAACCAGTTGAATCTAAAAGTGTTACTTGCAGCAATAGTGTTTGTGAAAGAACTACTATTGATTTAAAAATTGGGGAGGAAAAAACAACTACTATTAATGGAACAGGTTATAGATTTAAACTTGACAGAATAGTTAAAGTCCCTCGGAAAAGTATTTTAATTGATGAAAATGGTAGTGAGAGAACCGAAGAATACTTTTCATACGATGTTTATGTAAGTGTAAATGGCAAGCCAGCAATTCTATCAGACAAAGTAAGTGAAGAACTTGGTTTTGATGTTTCAATTAACTATAATTATGAAGAAGGAAAGGATCCTTCAACTATTTCAATTTATATTAGTGAAGACAAGGTTTGCATGGTTCCAGACTGTGGATTTAGAGTTGAACATCAATTTCAAGAAAAATGGAATTTAGTTCCAGGTTATTTTTTTGTTTCAGAAGAAAAATTATTTAATAAAGGAACTTGTAGAGTTTCAGATTTTAAAGTAATTTGGGGATATAATAATATGAAAAGAGAGTACACTAAAGTTTTTTCTGGGCTTACAGCAAATTACTCTGACTTTAAAAAAGCATTTGAAAACCTTCAATCACTTCCTGGAAAGGATTCAAAATTGCTTTATTTAACTCCTTTGAATTCTTATTGGGTTTATTCAAAAAATAAATGCAGTCTTGTCTCTGAACTTCCATCAGCGTATGAAAACTTTATTTCATATTTTTCTTCAATGAATTCATCTACAAATTATAGTTTGCTTTCTGGATGGAATTTTTGGTTTGGTGATCAAGCAAATAAAGGAAAGCCTTTAGAAGAAATTAAAGGAACTTGTGAAATTGAAAAAGCTTACAAGTTTAATGCTTCAAACCAGCAATGGGAGAAAACTTCAAGTGTTCCAGGATTTGAAGAAGCATTGCTTTTTAAAGCAAAAAATTCTTGCATGTTAAAAGAAAAAGAAACAATTCCTCCTTCCTTGCCTGTTTAAACAAAACAATTAAATTAAACTAATTCTTTAATCAGTTAATGCTTGAATTATTAATTGCTGTTTTGAGTTTAGTTATTGGCATTCTATTAATTGCTTTAATTCTTTTATTCAAAAAACTCAAATTCTTGGAACAAAAATTCAGCGAATTAAGTTTTGAAAAATCAAGTCAATCAGTTAAGTATGGAAAGCTTACAGAGCAATGGATTCCTTTCACTGAAAAATTTCCTTTCAATCCACAAGACTTTCATTTTCTTGGCAATCCAATTGATGGAGTAGTGTTTGATGAAAACAAAATTGTTTTCACTGAATTCAAAACCAATACTTCTCAGTTAAGTGAAAAACAAAAACACATTAAAGAATTAGTTAAAAACAAGCAAATTGAATGGCTGGAATTCAAAATTCGCGAACAATGAGCTTCTATACACAAGTTATTTAATTTTATATCTTAGAAAAGCTGCAATGCCGCTTAAATTATGTAATTGTTTTCCGGCTTCGTGTTCATGAGAAATAATGTGTATTTGGCCTTTCATTGATTCAACTGCATTCATTATTTTTTCTACTTCAACTCTGTTTTGTGAAAGAAATTTATCAGTTACAAGCAATTCTTGAACTGCTCCGAATTCAACTGCTTTTTCCACTTCATTTAAACCATATTCAATTAATCCTGAATTTTTTCCAAGTTCTTGGAAAACTTTTTCAATTAACTTTGTTTCTTTAACTATTTCCATTTCTTGAATTGCTTTATCAGTTATTCCGCTTTTCAATAATTCATTTAAACCTGTTTCTCCAACTGAATTAATTGATTCAAACAAGAAATTCAATTTCAAATGCGAAGCTTTTTTTTCCAGAAAATCTTTAAATTCGTCTTTAGTGAATCCGGGGCCTGCAATAATTATTTTATTTAATTCAGTTCCTTTAATTTTTTCTAAAATTTCTTCAAAGAATTTTTGGCTTGGCTCGGATTTAAATCGTTTTCCTTGCTTGCCTGAAAAAATTGTTACTTTAGGTTCTAAGCCAAAATCACTTAAGTTAGCAATGTCTGCTTGTTCGTCATCTAAAACAATTACAAGCATTTTAGGTTTTTTCATTGAAGATTCAGCTTTTTTTAATCTATCAATTTGATATTGCCTTAATTCTTTTTTTTGAATAACTATTTTTTCTCCTAAATTCACTTGAATTGAGTGATGAGACTTTAATTCAATTAATTCTTCTGGTTTTCCGCCAACAATTATTCCTGCTAAACGCATTAATCCATTAAATTTGCTGTAATTAATTTCTTTTAATTCAATATCTAAATACATTGAAATTTTTTCTGCTTGTTGGCCGACAGTTTTTGCTTTAATTTTTCTCTCAGTTTTCGCGCTAACAATGTCTCCTTTTTCAAGTATTTTTTCTAAATGCCATAAATCATCTAAAACTTGTGGCACTAAAATTAATTTGTTTTCTTTTTTATCAATTTTTAATATTTTCATTAACCAATTCATGCGTTGAAACTTTTTTAAAGTGCTGTGAAACTAAAATATATTATCAATTGAAATGGAGTTTAAAATGAGTTTACTTGTTTCAGCGAAAAAAAGAATTGCAGTAATTGATTACGAGTTATGCAGGCCATTTGAATGCCATCCTCAAGGATATTTTTGTGAAAGGGTTTGCCCAGTTAATAGAACTGGAAAGGCATGCATTTCACATGAAGAAGGCAAGCAACCAATTATTTCTGAAGAGCTTTGCATTGGCTGCAAGTTATGCGTTAAATGCCCTTTTAATGCAATTACAATAATTAACTTAGAATTCGAACCAGGAGATCCAATTCATCAATACGGAGCAAATTCTTTTCGCTTGTATAGAATTCCTTTTCCAAGAAAGAAATCTATTATTGGATTAATTGGAGTAAACGGAATTGGAAAAACCACTGCATTAAATATTTTGTCAGGACAATTAACGCCAAATCTTGGAAACTATGAAGAAAAAGCTGATTACAGTAAAGTTATCCAAAAATTTAAGGGAAAAGAAATTCAAGGATTTTTTGAACAATTAAAAAACAAAGAAGTAAAGGTTTCATTAAAACCTCAACACATTGAATCCTTGTCAAAATCAGTGAAAGGAAAAGTTAAAGACTTGTTAAAAAAAGTTGACAAAAGAAACAAGTTTGAAGAAGTAGTGAAAGAATTAAATTTAAATGAAATTCTTGAAAGAGAAGTAAAAGATTTAAGTGGAGGGGAACTTCAAAGACTTGCAATAGCTGCTACTTCAATTAAAAAAGCAGATTTTTATTTTTTTGACGAGCCCACTTCTTATTTAGATGTAAAAGAAAGACTTAATGCAGCAAAATTTATTCGTTCGCTAGCTGAAGAAGAAAAATCTGTAATGGTTGTAGAACACGATTTAGCTGTACTAGATTATTTAACTGATTATGTGCACATCTTGCATGGCTTTGAATCAGCTTACGGAGTTGTATCAAACATTAAGCCTTCAAGAAATGGAATAAATGAATTCTTGGAAGGATTCATTAAAGATGAAAAACTTAAATTCAGGGCAAAAGAAATAAAGTTTGAAGTTCGCCCTCCTTCTGCAGACGTTAAAAGAAAAACTTTAATGCAATATCCTTCAATGAGAAAATCTTTTAAAGAATTTTCTTTGGAAGTTCAAGCAGGAGAATTAAAGGAAGGAGAAGTAATAGGAATTTTAGGAGCAAACGCTATTGGAAAAACTACTTTTGTTAAAATGCTTGCAGGAATTATTGCTCCGGATGAAGGAGAACTTTCTTGGAATGCAAGAATTGCTTTCAAGCCTCAATACTTGGAAGCAAAAAAAGGAGTTTTAGTTAAAGAATTATTTGAATCAAATGAATTAGATAAAATTTATTTTGAAACAGAATTAAAAGAAAAATTAAGGATTCGAATGCTGGAAGAAAAAGAATTACAACACTTAAGTGGAGGAGAACTTCAAAGGGTTTCAATTGCTTTTGCTCTTGCAAGGCAATCAGATCTAGTTTTATTAGACGAGCCTTCAGCTTACTTGGATGTAGAACAAAGGCATTTAGTTGCAAAAGCGATTCGAGTTTTAGCTGAAAAAAAAGACAAATTAGTAATGGTTGTAGATCATGATATAATGTTTCAAGACTATGTTTCCGATCGCTTACTAGTATTTGAAGGCCTTCCGGGAATTAAAGGATTTGCAGGACAAGCACTAGGAAAACGTGAAGGCATGAATAAATTTTTATCGCAATTAGGAGTGACATTTCGCCGCGACCCAGAATCTGGAAGAGCTCGCGCAAACAAACCAGGATCAGTTTTAGATCAAGAACAAAAACAAAAAGGAGAATACTATTATAATTTAGACTAGCCAATTGACAAAAAAATGAGAACATGATTGAAACAAAAAGAATTTTAGAAGAGTATTCTGTGAAACCGCCTTTTATTCATAAGGGTTTTCATGCACATTTTTATCCAATTGATTTTGTTCAACTAATTTGGAATAAATGGGGAGACTATTCAGGTTTTTATTACAAGCTACATATTTCTGCTCTTCACAACGAGTATTGGGATTTATATTATTTTCCTGAAGAATTTACTGCACTTAGAAAACACTATTTTGAAAAACTTGCAAAAAACAAAAACTATTTGAAAAAGCATTACAGAGATTGGAAAAATTATTGCAAAAAATTAGATAAAAAAATTATGAAATTAGAAAAAGCTATTCAAAAAAACAGTTTTGAAAAAATTTTACACTCTTATAAAATTTTTGTTAAAGAATACTTATTTGAATACGCTTTGGCCGCCCCAATTCAAGAAGCATGCGGATTCCAACCAGAGCAATGGATTAATCCAGAAATACAACAATACTGTGAAGAAAATTCCTTGAAATACAACCAAACACTGTCAATACTAACTTCCCCTATTGTTAATTCTTTTATCACACAAGAAGAAATTGATTTACTGAAAATATCTATAGCCATAAAAGAAGGAAGGCAAGTTGACAAATTAGTAGAAAAACATGTAATGAAATGGTTTTGGGTTAAAAACAATTATGCAGACATTAAAGAACTTGATTCACTTTTCTTCAAAGAAAGAATTTCAGAATTAAAAAAACATTCAATAAAAGAGCTGCAAGCAAAAATAAAAGAATTAGAAGCGGCTCCAGAAAAAACTACAAGAAGGAAAAATAAGTTGTTCGAAAAATTTCCATTGCCAAAAAAGTTAAAGCTATTTGTTAAACTAACAGAGGTTTTCTCTGAAATGCAAGATGTTAGAAAATCATATGTATTAAAGGCAAATCATTATCACAAAATGTTTCTTCAAACAGTATGCAAAAAATTCTTGCAACCACTTGAATCATTATTTTATTACTCTTATTATGAGTTAATTAACTCAATAAAGACAGAGTCATTTTTGTCAAATGAGGAACTAAAAAAAAGAAAAGAATTTATTGTTTCTGTTGAAAGCAAAAAAGAAAAAATAATTCTATCAGGAGAAGAGGCTAAATATTTTTACAATCATTTGCAAGAAAACATAGAATCAGTTGAAAGTTTTAAAGGAACTATTGCAAATCTAGGCAAAGCTGTAGGCATTGTAAAAATTGTTTTAAAAAGCCAGGATATTGAAAAAGTTTGTGAAGGGGACATTCTTGTTTCATCTATGACTAGGCCTGAAATGACTCCTGCAATGAAAAAAGCAGCAGCCTTTGTTACGGATGAAGGAGGCATTACTAGTCATGCTGCAATAGTTGCACGCGAATTGAAAAAACCTTGCATTATTGGCACAAAAATTGCAACAAAAATACTCAAAGATGGAGACAAAGTGGAAGTGGACGCAGTAAAAGGAATTGTAAAAAAACTACAGGAACCTTTGTTTTAAACTTTTCTGAATGAAATTCTTTTATGTGTGGAATAATTGGATTGCATTCAAGTTTAGGGGAAAACGTTTTCTCAGAATTAGTGGATGGATTGTTTCAATTAAAGCATCGCGGGAACGACTCTTTCGGAATTGCAGTGAAAAGCGACGCAGTGAAAGTGAAAAGAGTTAGAGAACTGCAAAACAAGTTCATTAAAGGCTTTCAAGGAATTGCCCATAATAGATTGGCAATTACTGGACATGGCTTGCAACCATTTGTTGATGAAAAAACTGGAATTCAATTAGTGCATAATGGAGAAATATATAACTTTAAAGAATTAAAAGAAGAATTAAAAGAATTTAATTTTTCTTCGGATACTGATTCAGAAGTAATACTGGCATTTCTGTCAAATGAATTAAAAAAAGGAAATCCAATTGAAAAAGCTGTGTTTGAATTCATGAAAAAAGCAAATGGGGTTTATGCAGTGCTTTTTTTATTTAATGAATCAATTTATGCATTTCGAGACATTATTGGAGAAAAACCGTTATGGTTCGGATCAAATAACGCATTTACTGGAATTTGTTCAGAACCAAAGCCTTTAAGAAAATGGAATATTAATTTTCCCCAGCCTTTATTGCCTGGACACTTGTTAAAAGTTAACGACAAAGTCGAAGTTAAAAAAATATTTAATTTAATGGATTTCAAAAACCTGGTGCCTAAAACTTCTTCTCTTGAAAAATTAAAAAACTCCTTGCTTGACTCGGTTGCATTTCGTTGCAGAGAATTAAATCAAGTGGGAGTGTTTTTTTCTGCGGGAATTGATTCAACTTTAATTGCAAAGCTTGTTTCACATAAAGTTGAAAACACTAAATTAATTACTGTGGGATTAAAAGATTCTGAAGACGCTAAATTAAGTGAAAAAATTGCAAAAGAATTAGGCTTGGATTTAAGTTTAAGACTGGTAGAAAAAAATGAATTGCCTTTTTATGTGAATAAAACTTTAGAACACTTGCCTTTCTTCGATCAACTTCAACTTCAAATAGGAGTAGTGGAACTAATTGCTTCAGAGCAAGCAAAAAAAGAAAACATTAAAGTAGTTTTTTCAGGACAAGGATCTGATGAAGTTTTTTGTGGTTACAGTAACTTTAAAGATGTTTTAAAATCAAAAGGCTTTAATGGAGTGCAAGAAGAGATTTGGAATTCATTGGAAAATATTTGGAATAGAAACTTAATTAGAGAAGATTTAATGGCAATGGCTAACACAATTGAATTACGCTTGCCTTTCCTTGATTTAGAGTTTTTAAAACATGCAATGACTTTACCAGTAAAAGAAAAAATTTTATCAGAAAAAGACGAGTTAAGAAAACATGTTTTAAGAAAATTAGGAAAAGAGATTGGATTGCCTCAAGAGGTATTGGATAGAAAAAAGAAAGCATTACAGTATGGTTCTGGAATTGGAAAAGAAGTGTTAAAACTATTTTCAAAACCAAATTAATTTTAAGCATTTGATTTATTTACGTCAACCAAATTAGAGTGAACATCAACTACTATTACTTCACATCCGCTTGCATGACCTGCATTTAATTGAATTTGTTTTTTTAATGGAAACACTCCTTGGGTTTTAGCTGAATAAGTTGTTTCTCCAGCGCTTCGAGAAACGGTTTTATCGCAAACCATTTTAACTTCAAACTCTGAATCACTTGCAACAACTCCATTAATTATTGAATCACATGAAACACCTGTTTCATTTTTAATAAATAATTCTAGTTCATCAAACTTTTTTTGAACTATTGCAGTTAAATCCAATCCAATTGCGTCACAGTTCCTTGTTGTTCGAAAATTTTCAATTACCTTTTCAGCAATTACATTACTTGAAGTTTTATCTAATAAAAATCTTGTTTTATCGAAAGTTCTTTTCACATCGCCTGCAACCTTTAAAGTTATTTGGCCTTTAACTGAATCAGTTTTAGTTATTGCAGTAAAAGAACTAGCTACAACTAAAATAAAAACCATTAAAGCAATTAATGCAGTATAAGATCCTTTTGAATTCATTTTCAAGCCTCTGAACAAAACCTCTTAGTTGAAATACTTCCTGATTGTAAAATAAATATTTCTTCACATAAAACAAATCTCGAATCATTTGAAGACTTTGACTCAGTTAACCCCAATTGAGTAGCTGTTTGTCCATGATAAAATCCATTAAAAGATGCATCTGTTACTTTGAAACGCATCAATTCTTGTCCTTGAACTGCTCCTGAAGCGCTTTGAAAGTGAATTGAATAAATTGAAATAGTTGCTACAACAATTAAAGACAAAGCAAATAAAACATCTATACTAAAAATAAATCCTTTTCTCATTAAATCACTTCCAAATCACTATATCTAAGTTTGTTGAAGGATGGCTACAAGAGGAATTTCCGTCAATGCAAATCTGCAACTCTGACTTAAAAATATTTCCAGTTGAGGTAATAACTTTTCTTTGAATTGAAAAAAATTCTTTAAACGTTGAAGGAATTACTTCATTACAGCCAGACAAATTTGCCCCACTTAAAGAAATATTACATTTAAACGTAGAAGGAATTCCTAAAGAATTTTTATTTGCAATTCCTGCGTTTCCAAATTTTTGTAAATCAATGCAATGAGATAAAAAAAATCCTTTCAATGCATTTCCATTTACATCTTTTACTTGACAGGAAACTAATTCACTTAACAATAAAGTTTCTGAAGCATTTTCTCCTAAAGAAGAAATAACTAGTTTTGCTTGAGACTCTTTTGCGTCAACTGAATTTAATTCAAATGCTTGTAACACTAATCCAATTGCAAAAAAAACTAATACTGCTGACAACAAAAAATCTAATGAAATTATTTGCCCTTTCTGCATTTTAAAACCTTTTTAACATTCAATTGAAAGCTTTTCTCCACATTTAACTTCAATGCTTTGAGTTGAATTAAATTCAGGAATACTTAATTCAACTGATTCATTTAAACCATTCTTCATTAAATGATTTACAACTATTTTCTTGTTATTTGATTCATTTACTTTTACAGTGCAATCACTTTTTCCTCCAATTTCGTGAATTAAAGGTAAAACTGTTTGAATTGACGGTTTAACTGAAGTAGAAGAATTTTGCAATAAATTGCATGCATTAATTGAATCTTTTACTTGAATAGCCATAGTCATTGCTTGATCTCTAACAATTACCTTGTTTTGATTTTCAAGTAAATCGCTTGTAAAAGCTGACATGAATTGAAGAAAAACCATCAAAGCAATTAAGGAAAAAATTAAGTCAAAACTTATTTGTCCTTTACATTTATTCATTAAATCACTTATAATTGAATTGTTTAATTAATTTTTGCCTTCTTTTTCAAGTTTGTCAAGTAAAGACATTACTTGAACTCCTTTTAAAACTTTTAAAGAACCATAGTTAAATTCCGAGAAAACTTTTTCTGAATCTGCTTTAATTCCTCTTCCTCTTAAAAGAATTGGCACTGGATCAGCTGAATGATTTTTTAATTCACAAGGAGTTGAATGATCTCCTGTAACTATAATTCGGTCATTGTTTAAATCCATTTCCTTCACAATCCATGAAAAAAAATCTTTATCAAGCAATTCAAGCATTTTAATTTTTTCTTCCACATATCCGTCGTGTCCACAAATATCTACTTCTTTGAAATGCACGTAAAAACCATTAACTGAATTCCTTGATTTTTGAATAACTTTTTTTGCATTAATTATTTCTGTTTCAAGTTTTTTAAACAAGTTTTCATAAACTGATTCATTTTTCTGAATCTCTGGATAAGTAAAGGATTTAACCTTCATGCCACTTAACCCTGATAAAGCAATCTCTAGAGGCATTCCAGCAATTCCAATCCAATTATTTCTCTTCATTTCCTCAGGAAATTCAGGAATTTTTTCCCCTGCATCTCTTAACAAAACATAATTCGCTTTTGGCAAGCCTTGTAAAACTCTTTCAGCATTTGTTTTGCTTTCATTTAAAACCTTAAAAGCTTGTCTTGAAAATTCGTTAACTAATTCAGCTGAATACCTTGCTTCAATAGAATTATCTAATGCAATGCATTCAGCTAATTCTTTTTTTGGATTTGCATTTACAACTCCTAATCCTTGAATTCTTTCATAAGCAGGATCAGTATTAGAAATATTTGAAGACAAATTTTTTCCCTTCTTAATTATTAATACTCCTCTATGTTCAATTGTGTGAACAAATTCAAATTTTTCTTTTAACTTAATTTTTGAATTCATTTCCTTTGAAAGCTTTCTTCCTTGAACAGTTGTAAGAACTCTTCCAACTCTTCTATCAATAACTATTTTGCAATTTTCATCAACTGTTGCAAAATTTGCTCTTAAAGCAAGGTCTCCATTTTTATATTCTGCTTTACAACCAATTGATTCTAATGGCCCTCTTCCTGTGTGATGCTTAAATGGATCAAATCCAAGCAAAGCAGTTACAGCTACATCTGATTCAGGAGCAATATCTTCTCTAACAGTTATAACTCTTCCATTAACTCCTTTACAAGCTAATTCATCTAAAGCAGGAGTAAAAGCTTTTTCCAAAGGAGTTTTATTTCCAATCGAGGAAATTTTTCTATCCCCTAATCCATCAATTATTACAAAAATGTTTACCATTTACTTAAACAAAAAAGAAAATTGTTTAAATAGTTAATTACAAAGCATTTTTCGAGTTTAAATAAGTTCGTACTTTAATTCAGTTCCCTTTGCATTCATTACTCTAAAAGAATTATCAGTAAAAGGAAAAGCAATAATAATGTGAATTACTCCTAATCTTGAAAATAAATTCAAATCAGCATTTGAAGGAAGATTAATATAACTTGGATGAGAATGAATTGATCCAATAATTGTTGAATCAAAAGGCATTAAATCCAATCTAATAGAAGAAAAATCCTCTCCAAAAGTTGCTGGCAAAACAACTAATTCTTCAACTATTTTTTGATCTTCTTTTCCTCCTAATAATGAAATAAATTCATTTGGGTAAACACTTTTAGAAGCAGTTTTAATTGATTCAAATAAAGATTTTTTAATTTTCCACATTTTCTCACTAACTCAAATTAATGCAATATTCTTAAATAAATTGATTCAAGGTTTTTCTAATGAATTTATCAAATAAAAAAATTGCTTTAATACTTTTTGCACTTGCATTAATCAGTTTAACTTCGCTTGGCTTTTTTTTCCGCGCAACATTTACTTACTGGTTCTTCACAGGAACAAGTATTGGAAAAACCTTTCTATTCTTTTTATTTGCAGGAATTGTTTACTTAACTCCTTGGGAAAAAATTAACTCCAACAAAATATGGATTTTCAATTCATTACATGTATTCATTGCCTCAATTTTCATTTTATACTTTTTAAGTACTTTTGGATTTTTTTTAACTTTAAATGAATACTCGATTGAAAAGATTTTCACAAATTCAAATAACACTTGGATTTTATCTTACTATGAAGAATCATTTATTTCAATAAACTGGCTTGGATTAATTCACAATCATTATTTGAAGCCAATAATTTCTCCAATAACTTTTTTCTTAAAAGACTTTGCATTTGATTCTGCATTACCATTAGCATCATTAGTGAAAAAAGAAATTCTAATAGTTGCATTTCCATTTTTAATTCTTGCAATTATTGCTTTAATTAAATCTCTTAAAACAAAAAAAGAAGACAAGTTATTTTTTTTATACATTTTGAATGGCTTTGGATTGCTCACCTCAACCCTAGATGGAGGGCTAATTTCAGCAATAACTCAAATAAATGTAACAATTTTTTTAATCCTCTTATTAAATGATTTTTTATCAAATAATAAAAATTTTCCAGTATTAATTAAAGAACCAATTATTAGAGCCATAACGTTTTTACTTGCATCAATTATTTCTCTTCAAATATTTAAGTGGCTATCAATAACTTTTTTAGGAGAACCTCCCATTTTCCATGAATTTGTTTTAATCCCAACAACATTTATTTCAATATTAATTGCCTCATTGGAAGAAAGCAAATTCAAATATTCAAAATATTTTCTCTTCATATTATCCTTGATAATAATTTTAATAGCGTTTTATAATTACAGTGAACTATTTAATTCAAATCAATTAATTGATTCAATTGAAAAAACTGAAATAACCGAAGCTTACTTTAAAGTATTAAATAATTTTCAAGAAAACGAGTTAAGTGCTTCATTAGAAAAGCTTGGAAAGCATTCAAAATTAGGAGAAAAAACTTATTTCATTGAATTTAATTCAAAAAAAACAATTAAAGAGTTTTTTAAAGAAATGAAAAACAATGGATTTAAAATAATCATTTTTACTAACTCTAAGTGGAACTCGACAACTCTAGAATGATAATCCAATTTCCTTGTTGAAATAATTTTTTGCCACACTTATTTTCTTCAATTTCATTATTTAGGTTAGTTAAAAAATTATTTTCATCAAATTCCTGCAAAATATTGTTTGAATTAAAGAAAACTATTCTATTCACTTTTTGATTATAAAGAAATTCACAAGAGCCAGAAGGAAACCCATCAAAAGAAAAAAAATCCAGAATAAATGTATTCTCTAAGCCCAATAAAATCGGATTATATACGTTAGCAAAAAAAACTTTAGAAGAAAAATTATTTGGAATAAATTCATGTAATGCTTTAACGTAAGAATTTGAGTAAATTGACTCCGAGTTATTTAACAAATCAATTGCATTAGGAGAAATTACTATAACTGAATAAAAAAGTCCTAAAACAAAAACCAGTTTAGCTATATTTGAATATACGGTTTTTTCAAAAATAATTGAAGAAAAATATTTTCCCGCTAAAACACAAATCAATGCATATAAAGGCAAAAAATATCGATAAGTAGATCCAAAAACAAATTCATTCACTTTGCCAAAACTTAAAATAATGAAAAAAATACTTATAAAAAAGGCTAAAAAAAGCGCATTCTTTCTTAAGTTTTTTGAAAAAAAAGCTAAAATGAAAAAAACAATTACAGGAATAAAATACAAACTTGTAAAAGCAATTAACAACTTATTTAAAACAATAAAAAATAAATTAATCAATGGAGCCGATTGCGAAGGAATGCTTGAATATTTGGAATATAACCAAAGCAATGAACTTATTTTTGAAATAAAAAAGAATGAAGAAAAA
Source organism: uncultured archaeon (assembly GCA_964373795.1). GTDB lineage: Archaea > Iainarchaeota > Iainarchaeia > Iainarchaeales > DATDZZ01 > CAYJVY01. Next base: position 63,001 of record CAYJVY010000004.1, read on the forward strand.
ACAACAACTAAAGAAAAATACATCAATACCTCTTTGAGTTTCTTTGATTTAAGTAAAACAAAAACCAACAGAATTAGCAAAAAAACTAATCCAATAAATTTAGTTAAAATCATTGAAACTGCAAAAAAAACACTTAAAACAAAAAATGCTCTTTGTTGTTTTCTAAAATAAAGTTGAATAAAGTAGAAACTAATCAAAAAATTCATTGTCAAAAATAAATCTGAAAGAAAACTATGTGATAAAAAGAAAACTGCCGAAGACAATCCAAAAAAAATCGAGGCAAACCAGTTATTTTTTTTATCCTCAAGATTAGTTAATAAATAAATAATAAACAAAGTAAAAAGAAAAATAAATGCAGGAATTGACTTCCACATGAAAATGGAAAACATTCTAGTTAAGCCAGTAATTGATTCAAATAGTAATGGATATGTGTTTGCAATTACCTTAAATCCATTTAATTGCTCTTGATAGAAAGGCATTTTTCCATTTATGGAAAACTCATTTATTAAAGGCAAGTGATAAGAAAGAGAATCAAAATGTAAATCTAAAGAAAAAAACAAAATAAATATTGAAAGAAAAAATAAAATAAAAATAAATATAATAAAAGGATTTAAAAAAAACCGGAAATTAATTGAAAAAACATGTTTTAAGTTATTGAAATTTAATAAAAACAAAATCAAAAAAATTAAAGAAACAAAGTAAATAATAAAAATATTTATTGGAAGAAAAAAAGAAGTAAAATAAAAAATCAATCCAATTAAAGAAATTGAAACTGGAAAACACAAAACCACTATTTCCTTTTTTTCTAATTTTAAATAATTTAATAATATGATTCCTGGAATGAAAAAGAGTAAGATAAACAGAATTAATTCAACCATACTAAGTATTTAATTAGGTAAACATTTAACTTAATTTGTTAAGTAAAACACTAACACTGGAAAAATTAAAAAAGCCATTAAATGAGTTCTTCTAATTCCATTGCTTATAGGAATTAAGCCAATAAAAGTTGAAATAACTAATACAATTAATCCAATCAAATTAGTTAAAAAAGTTGCAAGCATTAAAACAAAAATTAATGAAAATAAATTCAATTGAAAATAATTAATTTGTTCAATTAATTTAATTGCTTTAAAAGAAATCAAGTAAACTAAAATAGTTGAAAACCCAATTGCAAAAATAATTGTAAACAAAATAAATAAAACATCTAAGTCATTTAATTGAAGAAGACTTTTTACCGCTAAAGCAGCTCCTGTCCTTGTCTTCCCAATAAAATACAATGAAAAAAATCCAAAAATGGCATTAACAGTATTAATGCCTCCTAAAATAATTAAATAGTGGGAACGACTTATTTGTTTAAAAAATTGTTGCACTAAAAAACTTGCTTCACTTGGCCCTATTCCTGGAAAAATCGAAACAATTAATCCTGCAATTGAACTAATAAGAGTACATAAAAAAATAACTTTTCCATTATATGAATCATAGCTAAAAACTTGTTTTTTAATAAAAGTTTTTTTAGTTAAACTATATAAAAGATTACTTAAACCAAAAAAACCAGTTATCACAACAAATAAACCATTTTGAACTTCAATTAAATTCCTTAAAACAATTATTCCTAAAAAAGAGGCTAAAAAAATTACGATTAACGAAATTAATTTTTTCTTATTATCTTCTTCAGAAAAAACCATTAAGAAAAGAGTTAAACCTAAAACAACTGGAATTAAAAACTTGAAAAAAGAAAAAAATTTAATTAAAAATAATCCATAAAATGGAATTAAAAAAATTGAGAACACTCCTGCAAACAAACCTCCCAAAGCAGTTAATTTAATTGCATACAATCCTCTTCCTTTCAAGAAATAGTGATGTCCTGGAAGAATTGATAAAAAAGTATCATCTGAAGGCGCACCTAATAAAATGCTTGGAATAAAGTCAAGAAAAGAATGAGTTACACTTAAAGCTACAATAAATAAGACTAAATGCAAATTATTTTCAGAAGCAAAAAGTAAAACCAAAAGAGAAATAGTATTAACATGAATTCCTGGAAGCAAACCTGTAAAAATTCCTGCAATGCATCCTAAAAAAATCCATGAAAGCAATTCAATCATTTAATTTCACTTCATTTGCAGTTAACTGAATCTCTCCTTTAAATAAATCAATTTTTCCAGTAACAGTTACAAATGGCTTGAGCTTAATTAGTTGAATTTGTTCTTGAGTCGGATTAAATATAACTACATTTAGTTTTCCCAAATTAAATAAATCAAAAACAATTAGTTTTTCTTTAAATGAATATGAAACAATTTTTCCTTGAATTCTAACATTCTCTCCAACATTATGTTTTCCTAAATCTTTAATCAAATAATCTTTTGGTTGAGTAAAAAAATAAAGTAATACAATTAAAATTAGTCCAATAAATGAAATGCCCAACGCGATTCTAGAAATTAATAAATCATTTAATTCCATAAAAGAATTCAAAAAAAATAGAGTTAAAATACTTCACAAAAGTTAGTTGAATGACGAAAGAAAAATAACACTAAAACGACAAGTGCAAGGTTATTCAATTACTTTTTCGGGTTTTCTTGAGAAAATAGATTGATTTAATGCGACTTTCACTTTTTCCCCTAGTTTAAATTTTTTATTTGACGCAACTATGTATTTGCCTGCAGGCAAAAAAGAACCAAAATCAAAGGAAGTTTGAATTACAGTTGTATTTTTATCTGAAACTAATACTTTTCCATAAACAAAGTTTTTTCGAAATAAAAAGTAATAAAAAAATATGAATAAAATAAATACAATTATCCAAGCAACGATAAAATTTGATTTAAAGAATAAATCTGAAGAAAAATTAATTAAAAAAGTTATTTGAACCGAAACAAGTAAACCAATAAAGAAAACAATTGCTTGAATTTTTTCTTCTTTCAACTCATTTTTTAATGCAAAGAAAAGTAAAACTAAATAAATCAGTGAAAATAAAATTTGAGTTAAAATTAGTGATCCTTGAAAGAAATAATCTGCAAACCCGTTTAATAAAATTGCAATTAAGATAATTTGAAGTTTTAAAACTAGGAAGGCTTTGTCATCGAAATCTGTAAAATATTTTTTGAAAAGTTCTTTCAATTAAATCACTTCAAATTAAACGATTTTAATTGTTACGCTGCCATATTTTGATGAATTAGCAATTTCTGAAGATAAGTCGTTTACAATTTTGGATTTCAGTATTGAAACTTCAGGATTAGAAGAAAAATCAGTGGGAACAAAATAAAGATTTAAAACCAAATTTGATTTAGTTGTAGAAGAATCGATTTCCGCTTTTTTTAAAATATATAATTCATTTGATTCACTTAAAATTCCTGTAACCTTTGTTTTAACTTTTGCTAAAATAAAAGTGTCTTCATTAACATTAACCCATAAAGAAATTACAATCAAAGATACAATCATTATAAAGGCAGTAGCTAAAAGTAATTCAAAACTTGCTTGTCCTTTTACATTCCATTTAAACTTCTTCAACATGGGTTGTAGCTCCACTTTTTCTAATCTTTAATTTAACTAGTTTTCCATTTTCAGGAGAAGTGGAAATTTCTGTTGAACTACCACTTAATTTACTGCAGTCAAGTGAAGTGGCATTAACTGTTTTCATTTTTTTAGTGCATTTTGAATCAGATGAATCTCCATCTTGAGCACAAAAAGTTCCCTGAGCAGGAGAATTTAAATTTAATTCAAAACTAATTTCTCTACTAGAGGTACATTTAAGCAAAGAATTTGCTGGAAGAAACAATCGTATTTCTTGCTCGGAATTGCTTGGGGAAAGAGAAATAAAATCAATTGAGTTAACTAGTTTTTCTAAAGAACTATTAATTTGTCCAAGCCTTGAAACATCATCTGTATGCTTGAAGGCATCGCCTAAAACTGGTTGAACAACTGTTTGAATATACACTAACATTACAACTAAAATTAAAATAAATTCAATTGAAATTTGGCCTTTTACATTCTTAAAAAAACTATATTCCATAAAAGATCTCCAATTAAACTTAAAGCAATAAATGCAATCAAGATTGCTGGTGCAAAAGGCACACTTAATTTAATAGTAATTTCATTTTTTAATCTTTTGTTTTTCACTAATTTTTTTAATTCTGAAAGTTGTTCAAAAGTTATTCCTGCAGCACTTTTAGAGTCAGCTAAAACCTTTCCAGAAGGGTTGAAATGATTCACTAAAGCTTTAATATTTCCTTTCAATGCAATGGAAAAAATTTCTCCAAAATTCAATGGATTCAAAACAAATGGCTTGTTTTTTCTTAAAACAATTGATTCAACTGAAATATCCCCTTCCTTTAAATCAGTTATTTTAATTTTCTTTTGCAAAACTTTTCTACTAAGTGAAAAAAACTTAATTAAAGTAATTAAAGCAGTGAATAACAAAAATAATGAAAACGCATTAAACAAAAATTCAGGTAAAACAGTAATTCCTTGAATTAGCACTGTTGCAATGAAGACAAGTAAAACTAAAAGTAATTGCAATGTTCGCGGAAGCTTGCTGATTAAAAAAAGTAAAATTAATGCAATTAAAAATTCAAATAAAAAAACAAATTGAGTGAAAAACAATTTGAAATTAATTAATGAATTCACAAAATTAATTCCTTTAAATAAAATAATTAATTCAATTAATTGAATTAATCGCTTCAATGCATTTGAATAAAAGTCTTTCATTAATTCTTTTTGCAAATCTTTTCTTTGAATAAAACCAATTAAAGTAATTCCAAATCCATAAGGAAAAACTGCAAATAAGCTAAAGAAAAACAGTGAAACAAAAAATAAAGGAAAATTTATTACTGAAAACAATTTTTCATTCAAGTTAAGCATGCTGCCCAGAAAAAAATAATTAACTGGATTTAAGGCAGTTAAAGCAGAAAAAAGTTTTACATCTCCTCCAGCCCACACTCCGATTTTCCAAAAAAACCATGCAAAAACAAAAGCAGAAATTAAAGCAATCAATGAATTAAATAAAAAAGAAAAATTGTTTTGCATGATAGAAAAAATTAAATGAAGAAAAATTCCTGCAATTGCTAAAGAATAAGTTAACTTGTTTGGAACAATTCTTTCCTTTAAATCAGTATAAGTTGCTATAAGCAAACCTGCAACCGAAACTAAAAAAATAATTCCTGAAAATAATAAAGTCATTAAAAAAAAGAGCAAAGTGCATTTTTTAACTAAATGCTTTAAAAAAATGTTTTCATATCGGAATTCAGTATTACTAAATGAGGAGGAAATAAAATGAAAAAATTAATTATATTATTAGTTTTAGTTTCTTTTCTATTTGCCGGATGTGTTTACACTGATCAACCATACTATAACACGGCAAACAATGTTGAAGACACTCCATTAACACATACAAGTATAGATAATGAAATCAGTGATGAAGCCAGTGATGAAATAAAAAATGAGGCTTTAACAGAACCTTAATTCATGAATTAAATAAGGTTTTTTTAGTTTCCTAAAAAAGCTGAAATTGCTTTTAACCTGAAATCAAATATTTTTCCTTGAGCTGCGGCAGCTATATCTCTTATTTGCAAGGCAAGAGTTGCAGCAATTAAAGCCAAAACAATGCTAAATAAAACAGTTAACAAGTATTCTATTGAAACCTGGGCTTTTTCATCCATATAAAATTCTCTTTAAAATTATTTAATATTTAAAGTATTGAAAAGAGTATTAGTTGCAGAGGAAACCTTGTTCTTAGCTGGCTGAGTTGAATTAAATAAAACAAATGCCACTACTGCTGCAACAAGAATTGCTCCACCTAAAAGTAATAAATACTCTAAAGAACCTTGAGCTTTTTCAGTTAATTGAAAATCCATTTAATCACTTTACTTTGTTTACTGCTTTTTCAATATTGCTTAAAACATCTCCGTGAACAGTTTCTCCTTCTTTTACAACGTTTTTCGCAGAACCGCTTTGAAGTAAAATTATTGCAAGAACTGCTGCAGCTACCAAAACTGCTCCCCCAATTAAAAGCAAATATTCAACAGATGATTGAGCTTTTTCTTCCAACATTTAATCCCTTAATCTACTTAATCAAGTGTTTTATTTCACCTGCTGAATTTGCAAGTGAATGTCTTCCAGTTTCAACATTATTTTTAGCTTGATTAGAGAAAGTGAAAAGGAAAGTCATTACAATTGCCGCAATTAATACTGCTCCACCAATTAAAAGCAAATATTCTAAGGCTGTTTGAGCTTTTTCATCCATTGATTAAACCTCCATATTGATGCAAATACTTTGAACTTCAAATATATTTAAAATATTTCAACCTATATTTAAAGGTATCTTGTAAATAAACTAAATTTTATCCAATGTTTTGAATTCCGCTTGTTACATTTGAAACCTGATTTGATAACTTGTTTTCAATTGCGCCTTTAGGCAAGTTCTTTAAAAACAATCCAATTAATGAAGCAATTAAAATTGCGGCTGCAACTAATAACAATGCTTCTAAATTAACTTGAGCTTTAAATTCTTTAAACAAATTCATTTACCCACCTATTAACATTAAAGTTGAGCCAATAATTGAAGCATAAAATACAAGAAAAGCTATAAACAATAAAACTGGAAAATATAAAACACTTTTATTTATTTTTCCTTTCCTCATTAAAGCAATCATTATGCTTGTAGCAAAAATTGAAACAAATATATAAAACTGTAAAAGCAATACAATGAAAAACCTTGCATTTTCAGCTGCGTTTTTTGCAGCAGTGGAAACAACTCCAGTTGAAATAGATGACTGAATCAAGAATTGAATTATTGTTGAAACAATTCCAAAAATAAATGGAGCAATTAATGCTCCTGCAACAAAAATGAATAATGTTTGCATTAAGGTTCTAGCTCTTCTCTCTGCATCAACTCTTTTAGCTTCTCTTACATCTCCTGAAATGCTTTCCAGTACATCTGCTAATCCTCCTCCAGACTTAACTGAATCAATAATAATTGTAACAGTTCTATCAACTAGTCTTGAATTCACGTTTTCTGAAAGAGTTTTCATTGAGTTCTCAAAATTTTCTCCTTCCCTTAACTTATCTAAAACCTTGTTTAATTCAATTGAAAGCAATCCATAATTTGATTCAGCTATTTCTTGAAATCCTGCTTCATAAGTACTTCCTGTTTTCAAAGTATCAGATAATTGTTTTAAAGCAGGAGCCAAGTTTTCTTCTATTTCATCAATTCTTTTTTGCTCTTTGTAAACAGGAAATCCAATAAACAAGTCAAGTAATACAGCAAACACTACTAAAGGTGAAACAATTTCAGCAAAAAGCAATACATCTTTTAAAATACTTGGAACAGTAATTGAAAAAACCTTGAACGAAATTCCTACTCCAAAAGCAATTGCAAGAGAAAGAATAACTGCTATTAAAAAATATAAGATTACTGGCAAGCCAATTCTTAAATTATTTAAACTTCTTTGATAATTAAATAAAAAACTTTTATGTACACTCATTTAAATCAAACCCTTGGCTGTGAAGCAAACAAAAAATACGTTAAATACGCTAACACTAAAGGCATTATTATAACGTAAAAGATAATTAAATTTGTTACCCCTAAAGGCAGTCCAGTAAAAATGCTTGTTCCTTGCAATCCTAGAGGAGCATTTCTAATTGCTCCTAAAACAGCTACAAATACGGGTAAGACAATTGCAACAAAAATAAATATTACTCCAAAGAAATTCATTTTTTCAGAAAATTCTCGCATTTTTAAAATCAAGTTATGAGACACTTCTTCTGCTACATCCTCCATTGTATCTGAAAGATTTCCTCCTGTTTTCATTGCTCTTACAACATGATTTAAGGCTTCTCTTAAAGCATTAGACTTTGTTCTGTTTCCAAGTTTTTTTAAAGCAGTTTTTTCTTCAGTTCCTTCTTCTATTTCATTTAAGGTTCTAGCAAATTCTTCAGATAAAGCTCCGTAATCAGATACAGCAATTGTTTGAAGAGTTTTATTCAAGCCAATTCCTGCTCTTAACTCTGTTGCAATATGCCTTAAAGCAAAAGGCAATTCAACATCTAATGCATCAGCTCTTTTTTTTGCAACACTTGAAGGAACAATTAATAAAACTAAAATCATTAAAAAGAATAAAACAATGCTAACTATTAAAGACATAGTAACAGTATTTGCTAATGCAACGTTAACTAAAAAAACTCCTGCTAAAACTAATAGAAAAAAAATCATTAAAGAAAAAATAAAAGAAGAAACAACTGTTACCCCTAAATATTGAATAACTGTGAAATGCATGAAAGCACTATCTAAATCGCTTTCTAAAAACCTTAAAGGAGAAGAAAATAATGGAAACGCTTTAATAAAATTAATCAATAAGTCAAACAATCCTTTAAAGCTTTCATAAACTTTTGCAATAAATTTTAAAAAAAAATCTTTTGATTGAAGTAAATGCTCCATTGAAGGCCCTTTAAATCCTGGTTTAACTCCTTCAACCCAGTCCCTTAAATCTCCGTGCTCTTCTCTTGAAACTTTTTTTCCACTTAGTTCTTCTTTTCTTTTAACTCTTTCAGTAATTTTTTCCGCTAACTCTTTATCAAAAGAAGGCGCTAAAACGTTTTTAGATTTTTCTTCAATTTTTTTCCTCAAACTAGCTATTCTGCTTTCTTTTGCTTCAGGCATTTAATTTCCTCTAATTCCTTCAAATTAAATGATTTAAATGTTTAAATTTGTTTCTTCTCAAACAAAAACCGTTGAGTCTCTCTTACTACTTCATCAATTGACCTAATTCCTTTATCAACTAATGCTTGCAAAAATTTTTCTCTATCACTTAAATCTTCTTTAATATCTTTTTTACTCAAACCACTTAATAATTCTATTTCTTTCAAGTACTTGCTTTGAACATCTGTTGCTTCCAAAGAATCTTTTACTGCATTCCTTGAAAAAATTGTTTGCACTTGAATCTTTCCCTCTAAAACCCCTGAAACCTCTGCAATTTCAGTTACTCTTCTAATGCTTCCTTTTTTTCTGTCATGCAATCTATGCTGAATCAAAATCAAGTCAAGAGATGAAAGCATTAATTCAGGAACATTCATTGGAGGATTTGTAACTCTAACAATTGTTTCCTGAGGAGAATTTGAATGAATTGTTCCAAGGCTTCCGTTATGCCCTGTATTCATTGCAGTAAACAAAGTAAAAGCCTCTGAATGCCTTACTTCTCCTACAACAATTCTATCAGGCCTCATTCTCAAAGAATTCTTAGTTAAAATATCCATTGTAAGCTCTCCTTTTCCTTCCAATCCAGGAGGCTTTGCTTCTAATCTAATCCAATGACTTAAAGGAATATTTAATTCAGCTGTATCCTCAATTGAAACAATTCTTTCATTTGAAGGAATAAGCGAAGCCAACACATTTAAAGTAGTTGTTTTTCCAGAACCAGTTCCTCCAGCAATTAAAGAATTTGAAGGCTTTACTCCAAAGCCATCAACTGAAAGCCATAAAAAAGCTGCAACTTCAACTGAAATAGTTCCATAATTAATTAAATCAATTAAACTAAAAGGATCGTCTCTAAACTTTCTAATAGTTAAAGTCGAACCACTAACAGAAGCAGGAGGAATGGTTGCATTAACTCTAGAACCATCAGGCAATCTAGCGTCAAGCAATGGATTTGAAATATCAACTCTTCTTCCAACTCCTCTTGCAATCTTGTTAATTAAATCTTGCACTTCAGTATCAGAGTAAAACTCAATATTGGTTAACATCATTTCATATTCTCTGTGAAAAACGTATACAGGAGTTTTAGGTCCAATAATCATTATTTCCTCTAATTTATTGTCTCGAATTAATTCATCAATTAAACCATATCCAACCATTTCTCTTACAACTGCATCAGCATAAAAAGGAAACTTTGATTCAGGAATATTCAATTCCTCTGCTTCTCTTAAAATGTCTAAAATTTTTTGAAAATAAACATTTCTCTTTTCTTCAGGATCCCTAATTTTATAAGGCTCTATTGCAATCAACCTAGTTGCCACTTCTTTAATAGTATTAATAATTGTTTTCTCAGTCAAATTCGGGCGAGGAACTGGAACATTATAGACAAGTAAATCCTGTCCTTCAACTTGAAAAATTTCAACATTTCCATAAGCAGCAATCTTTGTTTTCTTTGAAGAAACCAAATCACTTTGAATTGAAGCAGTTTTAATTTTTGGAACTGAAACCTCTTCAATTTCTTTCACTTCTTCAACTGAATCAGTTTTTAAAGAAATTTTTGCAGATTCTTCAACAATTGGTTTTGGTTCTAAAACCTTTTTTTCTTCAGGTTTTTCTTTTACTGCAAAAAAGCCTTGAGAATACTTTAATTTTTTCTCCTTCTTTAATTTTTTAAACATTTCACTAAAAGAACTCATTCAACCACTATTCAGTTAATTCAAATCAAATAGTATAATAATTCTCTTTTTCTTTTTAAAACTTCGCAGTGAATTCAAAACAATAAGTATTTTATACTCTGCATTCAAATGAATTCTTTATGAAGCCAACTGAAAGAATTCAAAGAGTGCATGCCAAAATTCCTTGGGTTCCAAAAGAAGCCTTAAAAGAATTAAATGAAGAAACTCGTGGAAAAATTATTGCACGAATTTGGCAAGCAAGAATCCCTCAACCAGTAAAAGAATGGCTTAATAGATTTGCTTTACGAAAACACGCAACCCCGTTTGAAGTTAATACTTACCTCAGAGAATTTCAAAGAATTTTTTCAAACCCACTCCTCTTTGAAGTAACTCCTTTAGATAAATTCCTGCGAAGAGCAAGAATGAGGCCTAGAATGACTCTTCAAACATTTCTTAAAAGAAATAAAAAGGTTTCAATGCTATCAATTGCAAAAAAAATTTCAACAGTAAAATTAACTTCGACAAGAATTGCAGAAGAAATTAAAAGAATTAAAGCAGATAAAGATTTTTTCGGCGAAGAAAAAAAGCCAAACCAAAGATTTTCAGAAGAAGAAAAAAGACAAGTAATTAATGAAATACAAAGAAGAGCTCAAAAAATTTCTTTAAGACAAATTTACTTCATTGAATTATTTTTTACAATGCCTAAAACTCAAAGCTTTCAAAAAAATGTTAGACCAATGACTTCACAACAAAGAGAACGACAATTAAGAGAAGTAGAAGAATATCAAATGTTTACTCCAGAAGAAAAAACAGCAATCAAGGTAGAAATAATGAAACGCCCTTGGCTTTCAGAATTTGATGCTCATAGAATAATTCATTACTTTATTGGAATGAATCTAATTAAAAAACACGGAATGCAGTAAAAAAAAATCACTTTAATTCTCTTGACTTAATTTCTTTCAATAATTCTTTCACAAACTCATCCACTTTAACTCCAAAACTAATCTTTCCATCCCTTGATCTAACAGCTAAAGATTTACTTTTAACTTCTTTTTCTCCAATTGTAATAATGTAATTCACTTTCTCTAATTGCGCGTCTCTAACCTTTTTACCAATTGACTCGCTTCTAGAATCTAATTCAACTCTAACAAAGTTTTTCCTCAAATTTTGTTCAACTTCTCTAGCAAATTCTTCACATTTATCGTTTACAGTAATAATTTTTACTTGCACTGGAGAAAGCCATAAAGGAAACCTTCCATTAAAATGTTCAATTAAAATTCCAATAAATCTTTCAAAGCTTCCAATTAAAGCTCGATGAATTATTACAGGAAAATGTTTTTTTCCATCCCGTCCCTCGAAAGATAAATTAAATCTTTGAGGCATTTGGTAATCCAACTGAATTGTGGCTAACTGCCAAGAACGATTTAAAACATCTTTTACATGCAAATCAATTTTAGGGCCATAAAAAGCTCCGTCTCCTTCATTAACTCTGAATGCTTTTCCAGTTTTCTTCAACGCATTCTTCAAAGAAGTTTCAGCAGAATTCCATGACTCAATTTCTCCTAAAAACTTTTCAGGCCTAGTTGATAACTCTATTGAGTAATTCTTGAAACCAAAAGTTGAATAAATCTTGTCAATTAATTTCAATAAATTAAAAATTTCTTGCTCTATTTGTTCTTGAGTACAAAAAATATGCGAGTCGTCTTGAGAAAGCTTTCTCACTCTTATAAGGCCATGCACTACTCCAGACAATTCATGTCTATGCAAATTTCCAAAATCAGCAATCCTTAAAGGCAATTCTTTATACGAACGAGTTCGTTCAGAAAAAATCAAGCAATGGCTTGGACAATTCATTGGCTTTAAAGCAAACTCTCTTTCATCAATTTCTAATTCATACATGTTTTGCCTATAATGACTCCAATGCCCGGATGTTTCCCACAAACTTTTTGAAAAAATTTGAGGAGTTCTAACAACTTTATATCCTTCAAAAAAATAAATTTCCTCCAAAAAATTTCTAATCTCTCTCCAAACAATGTAACCTTTAGGTAAAAAAAACGGCATTGCAGGAGACTCTTCATGAAAAGAAAACAATTCTAAATCATTTCCAAAAACAAAATGAATTATTTTTTCAGCCTCGTCACATTGCTTTAAAAAATCCTCTAAATCTTTTGCAGAAGAAAAAGCAATTCCTTGAATTCTTGTCAAAGACTCTTGCTGAGAATCGCCTTTAAAATATGCATTAGAAATTGTCAAAAGTTTTATTGCACCAATTTTTGAAGACTCTTTCAATACTGCATCCTTAAACAAGCCAACTTGCTTCAATTTTCCAAAACCGTAAACTGGAACATCTTTCTGTAAATCAGAAACAATTTTTGAAACAACTTTGAAATTCTTGAATTCTTTTTCAGCATCCTTTTTTGTTAAAAATTCTTGGCTAAAAGAATTTTTCTTTGAAAGCAATTCAGAAACCATTGCTTCAATTTTCGCGAAATCAGTTTCCTTTAACTTCAATCCAAAAAAATCAACTGTAAAGCCTTCCCTTAAAACATCAATCAAAACATTTTCTGTGCCAGAAAACAATTCCTTGACAGCAGAAGAAACAATCAAACCCGAAGAAAAATTCAATTTCTCTTCTTCAGTGAGTTTTTTCCCACTAACCTCTAAAGGCTTTGCTTCCATTTTTTTCTGTTTCATTACAGTTTTTGTTTCAATTTTTTGTTCTCCGTTCCCTGCATTTATAACTCTTGATAATTCAGCTAATGGATGTCCTTTAGCTGTTAAAGAAAATTTTTTATACCAGCCAAAAGGAGCTTTGTGTACTTGAAAACCTTTTTCATGCAATCTTTTTTCGGCTAACTGCATTATTTTAATAGCTGTTCCAGGTTTTGAAGGAAGCTTTCCAAACAATAAATGCACATAGGGATAAAGAACTATATTCTTTGACTTGATTTGACCTGAAATGTCTTCAATGTTTTCCACTAATTTTTCAGCTACTTTTTCTTCATTAAAATCATCTTCTTGAGAAAAACTCATGAAAACAGTTAAACATTCATTAAATTTTTGTTTCTTTAAGTTTCCAGGCAACTCCTCTGCAAGTCTTGTTTTTTGCTTTACTTCTACATTTAATTCATCTGAATGAATAAACAATGCATGCATTTTAATTTCTCCTGAAAAAAGTTATTAAACAAATAATTAAATTAGTATCCATTGAAAGCAATTCAATGCATTTAAATGAATTAAAAAAAGGGTTCAGAAAAAGATTAAATGATTTAATTAAGTTCTGCAAAAATCTCCAAATATGTTTGAAGATAAGTGGGATAAAAACCTTCTACACTTATTTCAGAATTCATAACAATCTCTGAAAATATTAATGCCAAGCCAAAGTATTTAAATAAACTCAAAACAAGAATGTATCAAAAAGTACAGTCAAAAAAATTCAAAGGAAATAAAATTAGTTTTTGCACGCTATTTGTCGAAATTGAAAATAGAAATATAACAACATTCTAATTTATTTTATTAGCATCAAAATCTAGGCAATGTTTTAATATTAGTTATAACAATAGTTATAACATGAATAAGTGGTTTTGTGAAAGACTGGATAAAAACAATCCTGAATGCATTCAACAGGAATACAATATTTATTCATTTTAGCTTCCACATAGAGTTAAAAAATCTTACACGAAATCTTGACCTTGACAATGTATTCAAAACCGTTAGAAAAGGAAAAGTACTTGAAGCAAAATCAATATATCCTGACAGAATTGCCTTTTATCACTTTTTCAAAGAAGGATTTACATATGTTGCAATTGTGAAGATTTATCCAAACTCTTTCAAAGTAATCACTGCATGGAAAAATAAAGGAAGAAAGATATGAAAAAAATAAGATGCCCTTGCGGAGGCGTGTTTGAAGAAAAAAAAGTAAAGACTGAAGGATTTTTAGTTGATGGACTAAAATGCAACATGTGTGGGGAGATTACTTTTTCCTTACAACAATTCAAAAAAGTTTTCAGGTTTAGACAGTTAGCAAAAGAAATTGACTCAACAAAAAAAATTGTTCAAATTGGAAACTCAATTGGCTTAATTCTTCCAAAAGGAATAGAAAAACTTGGACTCAAAGTTGGCGATAAAGTAAAACTAAAACTGGAAAACAAGAAAAAGATGGAACTAATTTTAGAGTAATTCAAAGGAAATCTTCTCTGAAAATGCATTTAAACAAATTCTGTTAAAAGTTTTTAATGACTGTAACTCCTTCTCCAAAGGTTTGCATTAAATGCAAGGGCCGTTTGTGGTGCGGGCCAAAGTGTTTTATTCTTGAAAAGTTTGAACACAAAAAAAGCTTAGTACAAAAAGCTGGAAAAGAATTTCAAGGAAACTCTCCTCCAGGAGTTTTCGTTTCCTGGCAAAATTATCCAAACATTTCAATTGCTCCACTCAGTCCAACTCAAATTGTTGAAAACGCAGATTTATTAGACAATCCAGAAAAATGGATTACTCTTTCAAGCGAAAAAATTGTTTCCTTCCGCGAACAACTCATTAGGCCAACTGAAAAAATTTTTGCAAAACAAGCAGCAAATCCAAGCAACAGAGTGCAAAAAATTCAAGAAATTGTAATGACTGAAAAAAGCCCTGTAATGGAAATTTCTCTTCAAAGAGAGCCAAACACTGAACTACGCTTTAGTGATTCCACTGCACCGATTGGTCCAAGCGCTCCATTAAAAGAATTTCATGTAACAGAAAATGTGAAAATTGATTCAAAAATTGACTACATTGTTTCGGATACGGATTTGAAGGCAAACCTTGGGCTGAAAGAATTGTATGAGAAAGGAATTCAAGTAAGCAGGCTGGAAAAATTGATAAGTGCTGGATTGCTTGGAGTGAAGAAAAATCGAAAATTTACGCCGACAAGATGGTCAATTACTGGAACACATTCCAATCTTTCACTGCAGATGATTGACAGGATTCGCGAATTTGAAGAAATTGACTGCTGTAAAGTTTTCCAATCACACTATTTGGACAATCATTGGTTTATTTTGCTGATTCCACGCTCGTGGAGTTATGAACAAATGGAAGTCTACAGGCCTGGAGCAAGTTGGAATTTGTTCGGAAAAGACATAGAAATTTCTTCAGATTATGAATTCTTTGAAGGCAGAAAAAATTATGCCGAGAATGTTGCAGGAGGATATTATGCTTCAAGGCTTGCAATCTGCGAATATTTGGAAAAAGTACAAAAACAGGCAAGTGTTGTGATTTTCCGAGAAATCGGACCAGAGTATAAAGTTGGATTGGGAGTTTGGCAGTGTTTGGAAAATTGTAGAAACGCAATGCAGAATTCCCCACAAGATTTTCCGAATTTGAATTCCTCTCTTGAATTTATTTTTTCAAATCTTACTATTCCACGCAAGTTTTGGCTGGAAACAAGCAAAGTTTTAAAATTTATTAAAACCCAAACCAGGATTACTGATTGGTTTAAAGCAAAGGCTTAAATTTATTGAATTAGCAATTATTATAGGAAGTGATGAATTTATGCCAGGGCACGAGCCACCAAAAAAGCCAAGGACAGGGAAAACCACTAGGACTGTTAGACTTCCGCCTGGAAAAACTCCAGATAATACAAGGGAGCTTTTAAGAGAAATTGGTATTAATGTTCCAAAAACAGAAAAAAGGCCTACAACTGTAAATGTTAAAGACATGGATTTGAAATTAACAGAAGCACAATCAATTGCTTTAAGCTGGGCGCAACATTTGAACAGCGTGCCACATATAAAAGATGTTGCTGATGCATTGGACACAAAATTAAGACAAAAAGGCATTAACACCAGAAAAGTTATAAGAGAATTCCCACAAGACAGGACTTCAAAAACAAACATTGCTATTACAAGATACAGGCTAATAAGGACAGCAAAAGAAATATGGTATGCAAAAGAAGAGTTGAAAAACAACACTGATCCAGAAAAGGTTGATGAATTGAAGGAAAAAATTCGCGCTGCTGAAAGAAAACTTACAATTGGATTAGATGCAAGCTGGAGATTTTTCGAAGGCATGGCAATAAAAAGCCGTAATCCAGTGCTTAGAGAGTTTGCAGACGAATTGCATGCTCTTTATGACCCAACAAAAAAAGTAAGGGAAGAATTTGTAGAACTTATTGGCAGTACAAGCAAAAGAGCGCACAAACCACAATAAAAAAGCAAGCCAGCCTGAAAAGTAATGCCTGCAAAAACAGAAAAGAATTACTGAATGACTGCAAGCAAAAACTTAAATCAAGCAATGCCTAAATTTATTTAAGGCGAAAAATTGCATAAACCTGTAAAACCATTAAAACATAGTGTAAAGCCAGTGGAACATCCTGTAAAAGAAGAGCCCAAAACTGTTACAGCCACACATGTTTTTCGTATTCCAAGAGAAGAAAAAACAGAGTCAAGACCTATTACACGAAAAAGAGTAATTAAAAGAGAAGAACTACTTAAACCAAAATTTCATGCAATTCTAAGAAAATGGTTTAATCATTTAAGAAAATTTAAAAAAATAACTCAGTTAGCTGCAAGAATAAAGATTCCAGAGCCTTTAACTGAATTAGAAGAAATATATGGAAATACATTTGACAGAACATTAAAAGAATTAGCAAGACTATTAAAAAGAGAACTAATCCCTGAAGAAAAAATTGCGTTATACATGTCAGCAATTATAAGAAAATCAGTTAATGTTGCGAGAAGCAAATCTGGAACAGAGTTCCTTGAAGGCTTTGAAGACTTAAAAGATTTTTTCTTTTCATCAAATTATTTTAATTTATTTGATTCAAAGCATTCACTTGGAAAAGAATTCATGGAAGAATTAAATCAATTCAGGCAAGCTCCTGAAACAATGCTTGAAGCAGTAACAGAAATGCTGCAAGAAACAGATAAAGAAAAAGAATTACAAGAACTAGCTAAACAATTACCTGGCATTAAAAGAATGCATTTACCTGAATTCAAAAAATAGAAGGAAAATAAATGTTAAAAAGAAATCGTCCCTCGGTTAAAACTCAAATTGAAAGATTTCCAAGAATTGCTTTAGAAGAAATGTTTTGGCAAAAACAACCAAGAAAACCTCTACGTAAAGCCGGAACAAATAGAAAACCAAATTCAGTTCAAATTACTAATCCAATAAAAGGATTAAAAGGAGAAAGAAGTTCAATTCACACACATATAGGGGCAACACATGCAAATATTTCAAAAATAAGCCTTCCTTCAGCAGCTGATTTAGCTGCAATGGTTATTCAAGTTTTTTCAAGGCCTAGAACAATTAGAACTCATGCAATTGCATTAATAAACAAACAAGGAAAAGTAATTGGATATAAAGTAATTCGCATTCCAACAATTCTTTGGAGAAAAATGAGAACAAAAAAATACTTGCAAGACAAGCGAATTAAAAGATTAATGCATTTAGCTGTTTCAATAGGTTTTTTTGGAAACAAAAAGAAAAAATATTTAAAAGAAAGACTAGAAATGCAGAGATTACTTGAAGAACTTGAAGTGCAAACAAGGTTTGTAAAAATTCCTTTAAAAGCAAGCAGAAAAAAACAACAAAAGCCTTAAATACCTTAAATTCAAAGGATATTTAGTGAGAAAAATGAGAAGAGAAACAACTAGAAGAATTGGACTCAAAAAAGAAAAGACAGAAAAACTTCTTAGAGATATAGGAATTAGAGTGCCAAAACCTCCATCAAAACCAGAAAAAGCAAGACAAATTATTTTAGGATGGGCAAAAGAAGTTAATGCCAACCCTGAAATAAAAAAAACTGGAGATAGTATAAGTTCAGAAGAAAGAACAAAAATGACAGATACAATAAGAAGAGTTAAAAGTGGAACTAGACAAGAACTTACAATAGAAGAACATATTACAATAGCTAAATACAGGTTAATAAGAATGTTTAGAAGGGCAGCAGAAAATAAAACAATAAAATCATTAGTTATAGACGGATTAAGAATTGCTACTGCTGATTTTGAAAAACTTCTTCAAAGAAATCCAAGCAATACAGGTTTAAGAGCATTTGTCAACGAATTAACAGATTTAACAACAGACAGTCTTCTACTAGACTCAGTATTTCAAACAGTTGGATCAGTCAAAAAAAAGCCATAAATTTAATATTCTTTTTAGACACCAAAAATTTGACAATTCTTCCATAGCAAGCTTTAAATATTTCAAAACATTTTATTTTTTCTATGCTGGATAATATTTTGAATCTCCATTATGGAGAAAGAAAAAGAGTAAATCAAGAACTTCGTGCTTTCAGAGTTCCAATCCAAGTAATAGGAAACATGCCTGAAAAAGAACAACTTGAATTGCTTTCAACACTGAAAACAAAGAAAAGAAAAACTGAAATCGACTTCATTATAGAAGAATTAAGAACTAAATACGAAGACAAATAAAAAAACTATTTCAAAAACATTTAATCAGTAAGAATTCTTTTTTGCCGTATTACAGGTAGAACATGCAAGTAAGCTCTTTCATCTCTCCAAGTTTGACGCCTTAAAGCAAAAACCATTAAATACTATAAAAGAAGAATTATTTAAGGGAAATAAATGCGAATTCAATCTATTAGAGAACTGCTTTTAAGAAGAAGAGAATTAAAAACACAGATTAGAGAAAAACTTGAAAAAGATAAAGCAAAAATGTTGACTCGAACAAGACAAGGACTAAATTTTTGGGCTAAAAAAATTAAATCAGATGAAGAGCTTTCTCAAGCAGTAAAAGCAGTTGGACTTACTGAAGAAGCAAAAGTATTAGCTCAAAACCTTAGAGGAAGGGATGCAACAGTCGGAGATGAATTAAATTTTGAAATGCTTAAACTAATTACTCTTGGAAAATCAGTTGCATTAGGAAAAAAAGGAAAAGAGCTTCTACAAAAAGAATTCAGAAAAATGTTAAGAGAATTAGAAATATTATTTGATGAAAATCCTGAAAACGAAGACTTAGGGAACTTTTTACTTGAAATGCTTATTTGGAGTCATAACCCAGATTCATTTATTCAAGTAATTAAAGAACAATTATCAAAACCAAAATAAAGATTAAATCAAAATTGTTAATCTATTAATTATTTAACAAATTCAACATTTTCAAAATGCTCGAATTGTTTGTCTCCAGTGAGGAACTTTACATGTAAACGTTTTGCAACAACATACCCTATACAGTCTGCCATTGAAAGATTTGATTTTTTGTTGTCAAATCTAAAATTTGCAGCAAATTTTATGTCAGTGTCATCAAAGTCAACTACAAACTTTTTAAATCTTTGAAGAAGTTCTTCTGCTTTTTCAAAGCCAAAGTCTTTCAATGAACCATAGTATATTTCAAACAAATTAAGTTTTGTTAAAACAACAATTGAATCAAAATATACCTTATAATTCTCATTTTTTTTAGCTATTGAAAATATAGCATAAGAATCAAAAAAATAAACCTTATCTGCTATAAAGATCTCTCCTAACTGAATCCTTTATTTCTTGAGCGGATTTTTTTACACTTTTTGCAAATCCAAAAATTTCTCTTAAATCATTTGTTTTTTTGGCAAAAATTACTGTAATTTTTTCATTCTCTTTAAGATGCTCTTTTTCAACAATCTCTTTTGGAATAATAACTCCAAAAGAATTCCCCCACTTTTTTATAACCACGCTACGCTCAGACATTAAACCACCAATAAAATAGTTATACAAAGTATAATTTAAATGTATCGAAAATAGCTAACAAATATTTACTGTTTTTTTTGAGGCATGAATTGCACTAAAAGCGCTTCTAATTGAATTCTTTCATTAGCGCCTTCTACAATTCGAAAATCATATTCGCCTATTTTGTCTACTAAAAAGATTTTTGTTTTTGCATCCACATGCTTTTCATCTAAATCCATTAACTCTTTATACAATTGAGTTATTACGTCTTCGCCGGACATGCCAAATTCATACAACAATAAATCTAGTTTTTCTCTGGCCTTCAAAAAATCTCCTTTTAAAGCCAATAAAATCATTTCCTTAACTTGTTCTGGCCTTGCTCTTGAAGCAACATTAAAAATTACTTCCTCTGAAATTTTTTCTTCAAGAGAAGCAGCTGATTGAAGAACATTAATTGCTTTTCTTACATCTCCTTCAGCTACGTAAACAATTGCATTCAAAGCCTTTTCCTCTACTTTTAATTTTTCTTTTTCAATTATTTCATTCAATTTTTCTTTAACTTTTTCACTAGATAAAGGCCTAAAACGAAAAACAACACATCTAGACTGAATTGGTTCAATTAATTTACTTGAATAATTGCAAGACAAAATAAAGCGAGTTGTTTTAGTGTATTTCTCCATGGTTCTACGCAAAGCCTGTTGAGCATCACTTGTTAAAGCATCTGATTCATCTAAAAAAATTATTTTAAATTTTGCATTCAAAGCCAATGTTCGCGCAAAATCCTTTATAGTTGAACGAACAACATCAATTCCTCTTTCATTACTTGCATTTAATTCTAAAAAGTTTTGCTCAAATGCTTCTCCAAAAAGCTCTCTAGCTAAAGCAATTGAAGCAGAAGTTTTTCCAACGCCTGCAGGCCCGGAAAACAACATGTTAGGCAAAGAACCTTTTAAAATATATGACTTCAATCGCTTAGTTATTTCTTCTTGACCAATTACTTCATCTAATTTGTGCGGCCTGTACTGTTCAATCCAAGGCAATCCAATCTTCATCTAATCACAACATCAAAGTAAGTATATTCTAAAAAGTAACGCTTTTAATTTAATAGTAGTTAAATATTTTAAAGAATCAAAGTAGAAGTTAAAGGTGTTTTTTTGACTGTAAAAGAAGAAAAAGGAATTCACATTGTTACTTCAAATTTTATTCCAGGATTCAAAGTCAAAGAAGTGAAAGGACTTGTATGGGCAAGCAGCGTTAGATCAAAGTTTTTCTTAGAAGACTTAAAAGCCCACATTAGAATGTTTTTAGGCGGAGAAGTAAACGAATACACTAACTTGTTAAACGAAGGCAGATGGGAAATAATGAATAAATTAAATTCAAATGCAAAAAAAATGAATGCAAATGCAGTAATTGACATGAAAATGGCTACAAGTCAATTAATTGGTTCAACAGTTGAAATGCTTGCATATGGAACTGCTGTAGTCATTGAAAAAGAAAAAAAGTAACTGTGATGCTTAAATGAATGAAAACCAAGAATTTAAAGAAGAAGTAAAAAAATTCATTAAAGTTACAGGCCCACTTGAAGCACTAAAATCAAATGAAGAATTTCATCCATTCAAAATTGCTCGAACATTTATATTGTTTGCAGCAACTTATTTAATTTTATATTTTGGAGTAATTCTAAGTGTTCCATTGCATGGATTTTTAATTGATGTATTAACTGCTGCAAACACTTTTCTGCCAATTTTTTGGCCAATTAAATCACTTGTTGAAACAATTCTTCCTTTAGGGAAATGGGATTCTCCAATGTATTTCTTGCTTCCAATTCCTGGATTCTTTTTAATGTATTACTTAACTGATTGGTTAGATGAATTCTTTGAATTAAACGACGACTTTCACAACAAGTTATTTGTATTAGTTTTCTGGATTCTGGTATTAGCAGGATATGCTATTAGCTTGCTATGGTATTACTATAATTTTTATGTTTTAACACTAAACAATTACGCTCAATTAAAAGAAATAGGACTAAGTTTTACCCAATACTTATTTGGAGGACAATTATCCAATGGGCAAACCTATGGAGGAACTGGATTCAATTATTGGGGAGAATTAAAAAACTCAGCATATCTAGTTTTCTGCATTGCTGCATTTCTTGCATGGATTTCCAGAAAATTCGTGAAAAACATTATAGATGCAAAAATTAAAAGGTTTATTAAAACAGAAAATGCCGAATAAACGATTACGTTTGATTTAAAATACTTTTTTAAATCAATTTAAGGGAGGCGAAGTAATTGTTTTTAGTTGACTCAATTCATCATTATATAAATAACTTTAAAGCTGTTGCAGCTTTCCTAATTTTACTTATCTTTGTATTCATTTTCATTCAATTTCCTAATGCTTTTCTTTCAAGCGGAAATGTTTTCCTTGAATATGGCAATAATCAAACGCCTTTAATTATATTAGCCGTGGAATTTATTTCACTTTTATTGTTTGTTTTATTTTACAGCATTTTTGTAACAATAATTGTTTTTGGAGTAAGAAAAGAATTAAGCCATGTAAGACTATGGTATTACTTGCAGGAAATGATTCACAAGTTTTCCTTCAAAATATTTGTTTTATATTTAGCTTTCTTTTTAATTTCATTAATTCTTTCCCTTGCATTAATTTCAAGCAATTTAATTCCTTTCACTCAAGCAATCCTTTTATCAAATATGTTAATGTTAGTGCTTTCATTGCTTTTATTGTTTGTTCCGCAAGCAATTGTAGTTGACGAAGAAAACTTAGTTCACTCAATTAAAAACAATTTTGATTTCATTGTAAAAAATCCTCTTCAAACAATTCTAGTAATCGTTTTATCAATTATCTTAGTTGGAGTAATTCCATTCATTGAAATGTTTTTTGATTCATTTCAATTCAGTGGAAGATTTGTATCACTTGTATTAATGCTATTATTTGTAATTCCATTCATTGAAATAGTTAAAACTCATTTCTATATGCTTAGAATTGAATTAGTTAAATCATCTCATCATGCAAGAAAAATGCATTCAAATTATTCAAAAGAATTTGAACAAGCTTTAAGAGAAAAAGAAGAAAAAATGAAAGACGTTAAACCAATGATTAAAAACAGAGGAAAAGAAGAAAATTAAATAAATTCTACTTGTTTTGCATTCTTTTTAATTAATTGACTTAAATGATCTTTATTTCTGGTTTTTAAACTAAACAAGTATTTTCCAACTCCTGTTTTACTTAAATCAATAAAATGATTTGAGCGAAGAGAAAACTTTAAAGACAAATTAAGTTCTGTTTTATTAAATTCATTAAATCTCTTTAAACCTCTTGAATCAGTAAAATTAATTAAAAAAGTATTTGAATCAACTTGTTTTGAAACATAATTCAATATTTTGGAAGTAAAAGAAAGCACCTCTTCATTAATGTATTGGGAAGACAAAAACTCTTTAACAGAGCCAATCAATTGATGAATAGCTATAAAAGAACAAAATTTATTCAAATTAATTCCATTTTCTTGGAAAAAAGTTTTCCTCTCCAATAAAGCGTTCTTCAATTCAATTAATTCTTTAATTGATTTAATAAGCAAATCCAGTTTTTCAAACAAAACAACTTCATTCCCATTTGAATTGAAAACAAGTTTAGGCATATTCAAACCAATTAATGAATTCACTCCTTGAAAGTCTTCAATGAAAAGCTCTTCACTTAATCCTTGAATATTTGAATTACTGCAATTCAATAAAACTAGGTTTGAATTCAAATGCTTTTGATTTAAGAGTTTCACTTGAAACTCATTTTCAAGTCTATAGTTTAACAAAAAATTTCTATCAGATTTTTTAAATTCCTGAATCAATTCATTTACAAACCCAAATCCTAAACCCTTAGATGAATTAAATTCCTCCAATTCTTCTCCTAAAAATAAATCCAAATTCAAAACAGGTTTTTGCTCTGAACCAAAATAAAAAGCGTCCAAAGAATTAATAATTAAATTTGCTTTTTCCTCGTTATGTTTTTTATTCAAAAAAGGAGAGGCAAACAAATTCAATCCAGTAATTGAAGGCTTGATTGAAAAAAATCTTTCAAAAAAAGTTAAATCCTTTAACAAGGATGAATACATTGAAGCAAAAGACTTTGATTTTTTAGGCGAAATAAAAGAAGTTAAAGGCTTTAAAGAAAAATCCTCTAAAAAAGAAATAAAAATATCTGAATTAAAATGCAAATCACTTAAATTTTTTGGAATAACTTTAAACAAATTATATTCTACAAGCAAGTCGTTTCCAGAAAAAGGGTTTTTATTTAATTGTTTTTCAACTTCATATAAAGGCATTCCAACCCTTGTGTACTGCCAATGAATATCTTCTCTTCCATACTGCAATAATTTCACGTCAACTAATTCCCTAATTAAAGCAGTGTTCAAATAACTTATTTTCAAATCCTTTATTTGCTCTTCAACCTCTGAACCAATTTTTTCAGCTAAAGTCCTAGGAATAGATGTTTCCTTTAACAAAGAATCAACAATGTTTCCCCTATCAAAGGATTCAATTTCATGCTTTGATGTGTGCACCTGCAATCTATTAAAGCTTGCATAAGTTTCAGCAGCTTTTGGATTAAGGTCTTTTAAAACTAAAACAACTTTTTTTCTTAAACGAATCAAATCATTTAAGTCATCTGAATTCAAAGACTTAATTACTTTTAAAATATCCCATTCATTTGCTCCTGCTTCCTCACATTCTAAAGCAATTTTTTCAACCAAGGAATTAATTGGTTTTCTATCCATAAACAGAGTTAAAGTTAAAAATTCTTAATAAGCTAACGCCTAAACAGGTTTTGGTTTTTTGAAAAGCAAACTTTAAATATGTTTTGTGTTTGAATACCTAATATTATTTTTTCCGGGTTTAAAACCAGGAAGTGAAGCAATGGCTACTGTAACAGATTCATTGGATAAAATTGACTTAAAAATAATTCAATCATTAATTGAGGATGGAAGAGCAAGTTTTTCACAAATTGCTCGAGAAACAAATTTAACCGATGTAGCAATAAAAAAAAGAGTTGACAGATTGCAAAGAAAAGGAATCATTCAATCCATTACCGCAAACCTAAATTTAAAAGTATTAGGATATGAAAACCCAATATTTGTTTTAATGCGAACAGAGTTAAGCAAAAACAAAGACGTAATAAAAAAACTTCAAGGCATTGATTACGTAATAGAATTATACCAAGTACTAGGAGAATACAATTTATTGGCAAAAATTGTTGTCCCAGATTTAGAAAAAGCAGAAAAATTCATTGAACAATTAGGATTATTAGACGGCGTGATTGACGCCAAAACCCAAGTAATTCTATCAGAGTTAAAAAAAACCAATTCATTGCCAACTCAAGCCCTGCAAAAAAGCTTGTAACAGTACAACATGAAAAGCATTAAATGCGCGACAAAAAAAATGATTTGAAATGGATTTAATTATTTCTGAAAAAAATATTGCTGGAAAAAGAATTGCTGAAATCTTAGCTGGAAAAAAAATTGAAACAGAAATTGAAGGAAAATCAAATTCATACAAATTCTCTAAAGAAGGAAAAGAATTCCTTGTAATTCCATTAAAAGGACATATTTTGGATGTGGATTTCCCAAAACAATTCAAGCAATGGCTTGGAACCGATTTAAGAAAACTAATTAAATCAGAAATAGAATTCATTGAAACAGAGCCTTCAATAGTTTCTCTATTGAAAAAAAAAGCAAAAGACGCTCAAACAGTAATAATTGCAACAGATGCAGACAGAGAAGGAGAAGCAATTGGGGTAGAAGCCCTTCAAATAATTAAAAAAGTTAATTCAAAAATAAAAATTAAAAGAGCTTATTTTTCTGCAATTACTCCAAAAGACATTTCAAAAGCATTCAATAATTTAACTGAAGTTGACTACAACTTTGCTGACTCAGCTAATACTCGAAGAGAAATTGATTTAATTTGGGGAGTGGTTCTAACTCGCTTTTTGTCATTAATTTCAGGAAGACTAGGAAAAGAATTTATTTCAGCTGGAAGAGTTCAAATGCCTACTCTAGCACTAATAGTAAGCAGGGAAAAAGAACGCTTAGCTTTTGAAATAAAAAAATACTGGGTTTTAGAAGCATTATTTGAAAAAAACAAAAAAGAATTCACAGCAGAACACAAAGAAGGAAGGTTTTGGGAAAAAGAAAAAGCCGAACAAATTTTAAAGAAAAAAACAAACAAAGGAATTGTAAAAAAAGTTTCTTCAAGCAAAAAAGTTCTAAAAAAACCCTTGCCATTCAATACAACAGGATTTTTAAGATCTGCTTCAGCTCTAGGATTCAGTGCAGGAGAAGCAATGAATATAGCTGAATCACTTTACATGTCAGGATACACTAGTTATCCTAGAACAGATAACACTGTTTACCCTCAAAACCTGGATTTAAAAGAAATACTAAATGCATTAATCTCTGTTCCAGAATTTATTGACGTAATTGAAAAAATTTTTTCATTAGGAGAATTAAATCCTTCAAAAGGAACTGAAACAAAAGATCATCCACCAATTCACCCAGTTGCAAGTGCTTTAAAAGAAAAACTTTCATCAAAGGAATGGAAAATATATGAATTAATTTGCAGAAGATTTTTCGCTTCACTAGGAGAAGACGCTGAAACACTAAATCAATCAATTGAAATAGAATTAAACAAAGAACCATTTATTGCAAATGGACAAGTATTACTAAAAGCAGGGTGGAAAGAATTCTATCCATACTCAGTTGTAAAAGAAGTAATTTTACCTGAATTAAAAAAAGGAGAAGAAGTTAACTTAAAAGATTTAAAAATGGAGGAAAAAGAAACCCAACCTCCAAACAGGTATTCTCAAGGAAAATTAATTCAATTAATGGAAGAGTTAGGAATTGGAACTAAATCAACTAGGCACGAAATCTTAAACAAATTATATGCAAGAAAATACATTTCAGGATTAAAATCAATCGAACCAAACAAAATTGCTTTTGCAGTAATTGATTCATTAGAAAAACATAAAGCTCAAATAAATGAAGCAAAATTAACTGCTGAATTAGAAAAAGAAATGGATAAAATTGCTGCAGCAAAAAAATCAAAAGAAGAAGTAGTAAACAATTCAAGAGAAATATTGGAAAAAATAATGGAACAATTATTGAAAGAAAAAAACGAAATTGGCTCTGAATTAAGACAAGCAATTCGCGAGGACTCAATTCTAGTTGAATGCAATAAATGCAAAAAAGGAAATCTAAGAATAATGCATGGAAGAACAGGAAAAAGATTTGTTGGATGCACAAACTATCCTAAATGCAGCAATTCATTTCCTCTACCTCAAAATGGAAGAATAATTCCGTTAAACAAAATTTGTGATCAATGCCAAAACATAATGATTAAAGTAATAAACAAACGCCCATACAACATGTGCATAACCCTTAATTGCCCTTCAAAAGCTGATTGGGGAAAGAAAAAAGAAACCAAAACAGAAGAAGAAAAAACTGAAATTGCAAAAGAAGAAACAGTGAAAGAAAAAATTGTTAAGTAAACTTTTGAATTTGTTTCCTTGTTTTTGCTTTTTTCCACATACTAAAAAAATAGTTTCTAAATGAATCTGCAATTTCTTGACTTTGAATAAGAAAAGCGTATGGTTTTTCCTTCCAAACAGTCATCAAAACTTTATCTTTATACATGTTTGCAATTGAAGGCGTATGCAACTCTCTTTGAATATATCTTACTTCTGTGAGTTTTTCCTCTTCCCTATCCTTTCCTACAGAATCTCTCAAATTCTCATGTATAAGAATTTGGAGTTTGACTTTTTTTGCAGCTCTTCTAAGCTGAAAACCGCGAATAAACTTTCTAAATTTTTCAGGAGTTTCAGGAAGTTGTGTTACTCCAAGTGCTTGATATGTTTCGCCAGATTTCAGGCGTTCATAAAAATCATCAAATGCTGTTTTCATTCCTTTCCAGCCTTCAAAAACAGTTGCAGAATGCAATTCTTTCTCTCTATGCATTGATAAAAGTTTAGGAATTAATTCTTTTACTTCTTCTTTTTGTTTTTCAATATTTTTTGATTTTTGATTTAAGAAATCAAGTAACCTATTAGGATTAGAAGCTTCAAAAATTTTTATTTTCTGTTTAATAAAATAACTAACCAAACCTTTTGAAATTAAGGAATTCAAACAAAAATATACAGTTGTTTTCTGCAAATTTATATCGGAAACAATTTGTCCAACTTTTGACGCTCCTAATTTATGTAATGAAAGGTAAACTTTTATTTCTCCTTCAGTTAAACCAATGTCTTGTAAAACAGGTTTCATATAGTGAAAAAGAACCAAAAACAATTTATTTATATACATTAGTAGGCTAGTAACTGTACTACTAATTTCTTTAAACTAAAATAACGTAAATTTGTTATGCTGAACATAATTTCTGCAATTATTTCATTTGATTTAGGATTAATACTAAAAATAATATTTGCAAACAGTTACTGGTTTTTTGCATTTATTTTATTTTTTTATTACAGATTTGAAAACAGAAAAATGATTGAATTTATTTTTTCTTTTGCATTAATTTTTGGAATGTTTTTTGTATTTGATTTACTTAAAATAAATTTTATTGGAAAAACATTTCCTTTTGAAACCATTGGCGTTATTGCCACTGCTTTGCCAATTTTTCTCCAAAAAACAAGGTTTGAAAAAAGTAGTGGAAAAATCGTTCTAAGCTTAATAGTTTTTTTAAGCATTTTTTTCAGTTGGTTTTAAAAACCAAAAATTTAAATTAAAGTTAACTCTAATTCTAGCATGTGGATTGCAAAACTCAAAATCACTCATCAAGGTTCATTAACAATTCCTTATGCAAAAAAGCACAACATTACTATTCTTGCTTATCCAATGAATCATTATTTCGAAGGAAACACAGGATACTTGACAACTGGACACTTTGTTTTAGGCAGAGAAGAAGACAGAATAAATTATTTCAATGATGTAATAAAAAACAAACGAGTACTTGACTATGAAATGTCTGGAAACCTATTAATTTACACTTTTTCTCATCCAAGAACAGAAACACATTTACAGGCATGGTTTTCGCCTCAAATAATGTTTTTGAAACCTGCTGCAGTAAAACCTGACGGATTTCAATACTACGAACTAGCTTCTTGGAAGAAAGAAAACCTTGCAGACTTAATAAAGAAATTAAAAAAACACGCAAGTGTTGAAATACTCTCATTAAAGAATGAACCAATTACAGATATTTTTACTCCACACTTAATGCCTCCACTAAGCAAGAAACAAAAGGAAACAATTATGCTTGCCTACGAGTATGGCTACTATAATTATCCTAAAGGAATCAACATAAGAAAATTAGCAAAAAAAATTGGGTTAAGCGAGTCAACACTGCAAGAGCATTTGCGTTTGGCTGAAGGAAAATTAATGCCTTTCCTGCTTGAAAATATTGTACACAAAAAACCCGAAACATAGTGGGAAAATTAACTTTAACCAGTTAAAGCATTAATTACATACGGATTTTGTGGAGAACTTGTTATGGAAACAAAGTGGTTATTTGTAGAGGAAATTCCAAATTCACACCCATTTGTTTTGGAGGGCGTGTGGAGATTTATTTCAACAAAATTTGAAAAAGAATACTCTGGAAAAATTTCTACTGCTCTGGCTTTTGAGAAAGGAACCTCGTACCTTTACATTAATTCTGCTGATTGGAAAAGAGCAGGGAAAAGCGTATTTGCAAAAGTTGTTTCGGATCCTAATTGGATGCTGGAGAAAAACAAAACTAATGAAGAAATACAAACAAGGCTGTACACTTTATATTCAGAAATTGGGAAAAAGCCAGTATCAAAACTTTCAACTTCTGAGCTTCTTGATTTGTTGCAGAACTGGTTAGACGAATATGAATTAGGAATCTCTATCGGCTGGATTGACATGGCAATGGAATTCCCACACGAATTACTGTCAAACTATCTAAAAGATTATTTGAAGAAAAAAATTCATGAACAAAAATTAAGATATCATGAGTCAGAATTATTTACTGTTTTTTCAACTCCTGTTAGAGAAACTTGGGCAAAAAGAGAAGAAAAAAGTTTACTAAAGATTTGTTTGGAAATAAAGAATAAATATGATTCAGTTGACTTGAATACTCTTAAGTCTTTGGAAGAGCATTTTCAAAAATTCAAATGGTTGTCCTACATGTACGTTGGCCCGGCACAGGAAAAATCATATTACATTGACTTAATACATGAACTTTTTTCGGAGAATTTGGATTTTGAAGGTAAATTAAAAAGATTGGAAAACGAAGGTAAAGAGTTTGAAAAGAAAAAGCATAAATACTTGAATGAACTGCAGGCTGATGAAACGCATAAAAAATTGTTGCAAATAGCTGAAAACCTTGTCTGGTTAAAGGATTATAGAAAAAACCAAATTTTGTTCAGTTTTTATTCAGTTGAAAAATTGTTAAAAGAAATATCAAAGAGATTTGGTTTATCCCTAAACCAGTTAAGGTTTGTCACACCTTTTGAAGCTAAAAAATATTTACAATCAAACTTTTCTCCTGAAGAATTGAACACTAGATACAATGCATGTGTTTATTTGTTTGACAAAGGAACAAACAGCTTTTATGTTGGAGAAGAAGCTAAAAAATTCCATGAATCAATTAAGCCTAAAGAAACTTTTGACCTTAGTGTAACTGTGTTGCGTGGAAGTACTGCTGTTCCTGGCAAGGTAAAAGGCAGGATAAAATTAGTTATTCTGCCAAAAGATATGCCTAAGATGAATCAAGGCGATATTTTGGTTGCACATGCAACAAATCCCGACGTAGTTCCTGCAATGAAAAAAGCTGCGGCAATAATTGCTGATGTGGGTGGATTGACATGTCATGCTGCAATTGTTTCAAGAGAAATGGGAACTCCATGCATTGTAGGAACAAAATATGCAACAAAACTACTCAAAGACAACGACTTAGTAGAAGTGGATGCAACTAACGGAGTTATAAGAATTCTGAAAAAAGCAAAATAGTGTAGTGTCTAACTCTTTAATGCCTGGTGCCTACTTTTGAAATTTTGAAGAATTTGCTCTTTGAAGTTTTTTGCTACTTCTGGATTTTTGAAGTAAATGAATCTAATGTTTCCTTTTGTGTTAAGCAATTTGTTTAATTCAGAGCTTTTTATTTCATCTATTGATTTATATTTTTTGATTAATTCTTTTATTTTGTTAAAAATATTTTTTGGATAATATACTTGGACAATATTGTAACCAAGAACGTTTACATCTATTCCTTCTTGGAAAATAGGTTCTTTTGCTGTAATTGTTTTTGTTCCCATAAAAGTGTTATTTTTTGCCGCGAATTCATTAATCAGGTTTTTTCCAGCATAAACAATCCAAGACTTGACGCCTTTCTTGTTATAATACTCCCATAAACTTGTTTCATTTCCTAAATTAATCATCCACCACCACCCAAAATTTAAGCCTCCAAGAACTTCCTTTGGTTCTCCTGACGCAAGATTATCAACCCACTGAAGCATTATGTCAGACCAAAAATTGTCTAACTCAAACAAGCTGCTTAACTTGTATTCTGCATAATCCTGTTCTTTGAATAATTTGTTAAAAACTTTTGAATGAACTTTGCTATAATATGTTTCAGACAGTTTGTCAAAAAATTTCTTTGAATCAAAAATCCATTTTTTTGAAATCTCATATTCTTTGCTTTGGTTTTTTGACAAAACCCCTGCATCAAGTAAAAGATTTGCAGCTTTTCTTGTTGCCTGAAATGAAACACTTGTTTTGAATTCCTTTCCAAGTTTTCTATGCAATTTCATCAGGCTCAAAGGATGCTCTTTTGATAGAACCTGTATTATCTGAATTTTTACAAGTTCTTTTCCTTTTTGTGCAGTCAAAAAATCCAATGCCATAAAATGCTTTCACGTCACCTTGTTATTAAATCTTTCTGTAATAGTGAACCTTTTGGTTCACTGATAACTTAACTCAAATTATTTAACCTTGCATGAGGTCAATTTGTTTATGAACAAAAAATTCCCAATAACTGATTCCTTAGCAAATGGCGAATTCTTCGATGTAAGAATTCCGTCAAAGCATTTGAATTATGAGTCAAGATTGGATGTAATTTTTTCTTTTGTTAAAGATAAATTGGAGGAACAAAAATATTTGTCTAAAACACTTTTGAACATTGTTGCAGGATTATTTATTGTATTAATGATCTTGATTTTCAACAACATGTTTGTTGTTTTTCTTTTTCCCCTGAGTTGGTTTGCGTTAAAGAATTATGCAAAATATGCTGAGAAAAGATTTAGAGATAACAGATATTATGCAAAAAGAGTGGTTGTAGTTGAAAGTTGAAATTTAAGGTGATTAAATGACTGATTGGATTATTTTTGCTCGCTGGAATGCACTGCCTTTAGATAATTCAGAATTTGCAGATAAGTATTATCAAAACGAATTTAAAAAAATTATTGGCACCAGTTTTACTTGCTTTGATGCAATAGTGGATGGTGCATCCAATAGATATAATCCTAAAGCTGAAGCAAATGAACTTTTTTCAATTTCTTTATCCAAACTAGAAGAAGAAAACTTTTTTGAATCTCATTTAGAAAGGTACGAATTATCTGCACAAAATATAAGGGACTTCTTGAAAGAATCTAGTTTAATTGATTTCCCAAAATTATCTTTTACTGAGCTATATGATTTGTTTAAAGAATCTGTCAAATTGAATTCTGTTGTTAATGCTTACACTAATGTGTTTTATTTTATTGGAATGTGTTTTGGAAAAGAACTTAAAAACTACTTATCTGAAGAGCTTAAGGATGAGAAAAAAGCTAATGAGTATTTTATTGCCCTACAAAAACCAATTAAAGATACTATTTTAACTAAGGAGAAAAATGCCTTGAAAAAAATTCTTGAAAAAGCTTTATTTGGTAATCCTGAATTACAAAATAAGGAAAGCTCGTATGATTTTCTTTTTTCTTTGCCAAATATTCAGCAAGACTTGGAAAAACATAGAGAAGAATTTTCTTGGATTCCTACACTGACTGGTGCGCCTCCATGGACTAAAAGAGATTTTGTTAATGAAATGATTGAATTACTCAAAACACCTAAAAAAGCAGAACATGAAACTATTGAAATAGATTTAGAATTGCCTGAAAAAATTAAAAAAATAATTAATTTCTTGAAAATTGCGGCATACATTAAAGATGATGTAGAGGCTCTTTATTCTTATAAAAACTTTACTTTTAGAAGGAAATTCTTAGAGGAATTAAGTAAAAGATTTTTTATTGATATTAATTCTTTAAGGTTATTCACACAAGATGAATTGCTGTCTTTATTAAAGGAGCAAAAAATTGATGAAAGTATTTTGAATTTAAGGAAAAAGTTTTGGACATTATATGCTGATGGCAGCTCACTACATATCATTACAGGAAAAGCAGCTCTTATTCTAAAGAATTCCATAATAAAGGAAGAAGAAATCGATTTTTCCATTAGTGAACTAAAAGGTTTAACTGGTTCAGTGGGAAAAATAAGTGGAAGAGTAAAAATTTTAATGAGGGTTGAAGATCTAGATATAGTTCAAAAAGGAGATGTGTTGGTTTCCTTAAATACAATGGTTGACTTTGTTCCTGCAATGAAAAGAGCCAGTGCAATAATAACTGAAATTGGCGGAATTACTTCTCATGCTGCAATAGTTTCACGTGAATTTGGAATTCCATGCATTACAGATGTAAAAAATGCTACAAAGATTTTGAAAAATAATGATTTGATAGAGGTTGACGCAAACAACGGAGTTATAAGAATTTTAAAAAAAGCAAAATAATTAAGAAAAATTTCTTTTGCAAACTTTTCTTTTCAAAAGAAAAGTTTTTTTAGAATGGATAGGACGAAAAAAAATTAGTTCAAGCTAGAGCTTGTGAGCCTATCCCATCCACCCTAAAAATCTTACACGAATTTACTTATAACATAACTCTATAATATTACCATATTTATATATTAAGTAATTTTAAGTATGATATTAAAGATATTCAAAATATTTAAAGTGTAAAAATCACAACATCAAAAAACTCTTTAATAACGATTTAAAACTGCTTGAAAATTTCATAAGAACTGCAGGGGCACAAAAAAAACCAGTTACGCTTGGTGGGCTTGCCCCTGGTCTTATTCTTCGGATTGATTTAATTTATTCACTTTGAAGTTATCCCTCCGAGTTGTTAAACTACAATTATATAGTGTTCCAAGTTTTTAAGTATTAAGTAAATTTAGGCATTTAAAAATTACATTTAAATAATTTTCTATGTAACATTTAATACATTTAAACTCTGTTTTAAAGGTGTTTTTATGGCTGTTGTAATGAAAATTGATGATGAAATTAGGTTAAATATTTTGGAGGCTTTGTTGCAGAAGAGAAGTGTTATGCCAAATATTAGGCAGATTCAAAAAGAAACAGGATACCATAAAGCTACTGTTAAGTCTTCTTTGGATTTTTTGACTAAAAAAAATATTATTACAGGGTTTGGACCGAAAATTAATTTAAGGGCATTTGAATACAAGCTTGAAGCAATTGAATTACTGCAAGTGGATTTAACTGAAAAAGAATTGTTTGCAAAATTCAAAGAAGCAGTTGAAAAAGATCCTTACTTGTATATGTTGAGTTCAATTGTTGGACATGGAAACTGGAATTTACTTGCAAGGCATTTGTATAAAGACATTGAATCCTTTCACTTGGGAACTCAAAAAAATTATTATGAAAAACTTCCAGGAGTATTCAAATTAATTAAGGATAGACAAATTTTTTACGCAACAGAGCCTTTATACAAAAACATGTCTAGAACTAAATCAATTATTGAAATCATTAGAAGAGAAAAAGGATTACAATAAATTACTCAATTGATTCTAAGAATTTGTTTGCAATTTCTTTTACTTGTTCAGTTGACTTGATTCCCTTCCAAGAATCTTGTGGAGAGACAACGTTTACTACTACAATGTTTGCTCCATTGAATACAGCTGATTGAGCTTCCCTTAAATACAGTCCTCCTGCAATTGAAATCAATGAATTAAATTTGCTTCTAATTCTTTTAATGTGCTTGAATTCAATTATTTTTCCAAAAGTGGATTCTTCATCTCTTCCTTTATGAAGAATCACTACATCAGGATTTTCCCTTAATTTTCTTAAAGCCTTTAAAGGATCTAAAACATTAATCATGTCAACCATTGAATAAATCCTTAATTCCTTACATGTTTTTACAAACAAGGAAATGGTTTCAGGCGGAGCAGCTCCTAAAACAGTTGCAGCATTTGCTCCTGCTTCAAAAACCTCTCGAACTTCTTGCACTGCTCCATCCATTGTCTTAATATCTGCAACAAGAAATCCTTGCCACAAATTTTTTAATCTCTTAATTCCTTGAATTCCTTCTCGTTTAATGAAAGGAGTTCCAGCTTCAATCAAAATTCTATTGCTTCGAGGCAATTGAGAAATAACTCGTTCCGCTGTACGCAAATCACTATTAAAAGCAATCTGCAAAAAACGAGTTTTATTATTTAATTCAGTTAAACCTTGATCAGAAGTTGATTCAAATTCATTTTCAGGCAATGATTCTTCTTGAATTGATTCGCTTTGCTCGTTTGCAGTTTCGTTTTCTGTTTCAAAATCAATTACGAATTCTCCTTCTTCAAATTTTAACTTCAATTAAATCACTTTTTTCCTAAAGCCTTTCCAACAAAATTAGTGAAATCAGATGGAACAACTAAAACAATTTTCTCAGAAGGATCTTGAGCAATATCTCTAATTGTTTGAAGAGTTCTCAAATGCAGTGCTCCAGGGCTTTTAGATAAATTTTCAGCAGCTTTTCGCAAGTTTTCTGAAGCAGTTAATTCTCCTTGAGAAACAATTATTTGAGCTCTTCTCTCTCTTTCAGCTTCAGCTTGCTTAGCCATTGCTCTCTTCATTTCAGCAGGCAATTCAATTTCTTGAATCTTAATTGAAGTAATATCAACTCCCCATCCAGAGGTTTCAGAGTCAACAATTTTTTTAATTTCTTCAGCAATTTTTTCTCTTTCAGTTAAAACAAAATCCATTTCAGCATTTCCAACAACATCTCTTAAAGCAGTTTGAGTATACTGTGAAACAGCAAAATCATATTTTTCAATCTTAATAACTGCATCAGCTACATTCTCAACCTTAAAGTAAACAACAGTATTAACAAACAAAGGAATGTTATCCTTAGTAATAACTTCTTGTTTTGGAATATCAGTTGTTTTAATTCTCATGTCAACAATGCGAACAGTTTGTAAAACAGGAATAACTATATTCAATCCAGGCTCTAAAATTCCTGAAAACTTTCCTAAAGTAAAAACAACTCCTTTTTGATAAGCCATTACAACCTTTAAAAACGCATTCCCAAAAACCACCACAGCTATTACTGCAAACACAATTAATGGAAGAAAAAACACGACCAAAAAACCAAAAACTCCTAAAAGAAATTCTACTTGCAACAAAGGCAACATCATTATTCAACCCCCTCAAAAAATGTAAAAATAATTAAGAATAATTATCTTTTAAACATATTCAAATCAAATTTTTACATGAATGAATTACATGAAACAGCAAATGCTTTCAGAAAACCTGGCCTTCTGTTCACTGCAATTGATTTAGGAGTATTTGAAACACTTTCCGGAAAACCTCAAAACTTTAATGAATTAAAAAACTCTTTAAAGGTTTCAAAAAGAGGATTAAATGCTTTACTGAAAACCTTGCAAGAGATGAAATGGATTTACTTTTCAACAGAAGACAAAAAATTCCACAACTCTGAAAAAGTAAACAAATACTTAACCAAAAATTCAAAAGAAAACATTCTTTCAATGATTAATCACTTAAAAAGATTTCAAACAGTCTGGCAAAAACTTCCAGAAGCAATCAAAACAGGCAAACCAGTAAAACAAAAATCTGGAACACTTGCCCCAGAAGAACTACTTCACGGATTAGAAGAAATCCAAAAAGAAAATATTCATGGATTAGATTTTTTAAAAAAATTTTTCCCAAACAAACAAGAACTAAAAGCATTAGACATTGGAGCTGGAACAGGACACTATTCAAGAAAACTTGTTCAAGCACTAAATTGCAAGGTAACTGCATTAGAAATTGAATCCAATTTCTCCGTGCTTGAAAAAAACGTGAAAAACGAGAAAAACATTACTGCCCTTAAGGAAAACTTTTTTCACTGGCAGTCAAAAGAAAAATTTGACGTAATATTATTCGCGGATATTTTGCATGGCCGTGGAACAAATAATTCTAGGATAATGTTACGCAAGGCATCAAAGCTCTTGAATATAGAAGGCATAGTTGTAATAATTGAGCCTTTAACAGATAAATCAGAATTCGGAGCATTATTTGGGTTAAACATGTTACTAGTAACAGAGTTAGGAGAAGGCTTTTCTTTGAAGGAAATGAAGAAACTCTTGCATGAATCAAAACTTGAATTTGTTGAAGAAATTCCTTGGAATGACTACTGGAGAAGCGTAATAATTGCTAAAGCGAGGCAATGAAAATGGAAATTGAAATTGATTTAAGGAAAACAATTCATGAAAACGCTAATGAATTCTTTGAAAAAGGAAAAAAGGCTAGAAAAAAATTGGAAGGAGTAATTAAAGCAATTGCAGAACAAAAAAAAAGAATTCAAGAATTCAAAGAAAAAAAATTAATTCAAGAAATTCCCGAACCAGAAAAGAAAAGAAAAAAGAAATGGTTTGAAGCATTTCATTGGATGCATTCATCTGAAGGATTTCTAGTAATAGGGGGAAGAGACGCTCAATCAAATGAAGTAATAGTAAAAAAACACATGCAAGAAAGTGATTTATATTTTCATGCAGATATTCACGGAGCACCTCATTGCATTATTAAAACAGAAGGAAAACAAGTTCCAGAAAAAACAATGAAAGAAGCAGCAATTTTTGCAGCAGTTTTTTCAAAAGCCTGGGAACAAAAACTAAATGCATTAGATGTATACTCAGTTAAGCCTTCACAGGTTTCAAAAAAAGCTCCTTCAGGAGAAAGCCTTGGAACAGGAGCCTTCATGATTTACGGAGAAAGAAACTGGTTCAAAAATACTTCACTAGAATTTGGAATTGGATTAAAAAAAGAAGAAGAAAACTATGTAATAATAAGTGGCGCACTAAATGCAGTGGAAAAAAATTCTGAAACCTTTTTTGAATTAATTCAAGGCAATAAAAAAAAATCAGAAATAGCTAAAGAACTCAAACAGCTTTTTCAAAAAAAGCTGGCAAAAATTGAAGAAAAAATTGAAGAAAAAGCTGAAGAAAAAACTGAAGAAAAAACCGAGTCAAAAGAAAAAACTAAAATCGATTTAGATGAGATAATTAAAATGCTTCCAAACGGCGAAAGCGAGGTAAAAAAATAAGATAAAGCAAAACAAAACTATTTCTTAGATTTAATATCTTTTGATTTGTCAACATTTTTTGAAAGACGCCAAATCAAATTAAACTGTTTTCTATAAGTTTCGGCTATTTCTTTATTTTCAATCAAAATAAAATAGTTTGGATTACCCCAAATAACTATTCCAAATTTGTCATTAAAAACATAAGTAGGCATTGGACTAAAAGTTTCCTTAGGCATCCATCTATATTTTGTTTGAGGTCCTTCCATAAAATTTATATCGCCTTCTTCGATTAAAACTCTTTCACTGCATTTAAGTTTTTGCAATCTTTTTAGATGTTGCTCTAAAGCAAGCTTGTCTTCTTCAATAAATTTTTTTTCGCTCCCTCCTAGAATTAGTATTTCTCCAGGCCTTTCTTGAGACTCTCTAATAACTTCTCTATAAACAGTTCTAACAATTTTCTTGCCTTTAAAAACCTCTACAGTTGTTTCCTCGTCTCTAAGTTTTGCTAGTTTAAGCAATTCAGGTAAAACTGATTTAAACTTGTTTTCTTTTTCCTTAATATACTCCAGTATTTTTTCTGGATCAATTGCTTGAAAAAATTTCTTATTATTTTCAACAACATAACTTGCAAAACCTTTTTCTAAAAGCCTTTCCAAAGCATCGTAAATGGCTTGTCTATGCAATCCAGATTTTTGAGCAAGTTCATTAACAGAAATTGATGAACTCTTTAACAAAGCTAAATAAATTTCAACCTCGTTATTTGTCAACCCAAGTCCTCTCAAAACATCTTTATCCATGTCATAATAACTGCTTTTCTCCTTATTAATTTTGTCGTAAAAATCTTTACTACACTGAATTATTAGCCAACTTAACAGCACTTTATTTATGGAAGGCAATGCAAAAATTTTAACACAATCAAACAAAATTAGTGAATTGTCTTTAGAAAATATTTCAAAATTAACCTTGCAAGATAAAGATTTATTTGAAAGATTTTACAATAAGGAACCAAATTGTACTGACTTTTCAAATAGCTGGTTTTACACAATTCAATCAACAATTTTTGGCGGACAAAAATATTTTGATGGAAAAACACTCATAGCTTTTACAACAAAACAACCAAACAAACTGCCTTTTGCACTAACTCAATATCTTGGAGAAAATGCTGTAGAAAAAGCTTTTAATTTAGGAATAAAATTAATGAAAACAAGCAAGGAAAAAGTAGTATTCAAAAACCTAAACCAAAAACAGTTTGAAGAATTAAAAAAACTAGGCTGCAGCGATTATAAACAAAACGATCACTGGAATAAGTTTTACAAATATGATGATGATACATTTCCTGAAACAGTAATTGATTTAGAAAAAACTATTGCATTAAAAGGAACAAATTTTAGAGGTTTGAGATATAAATTAAATCATGCAAAAAAACATTGTTTAAAAACATTTAAATGCAATGAAAAAATAACTAAAAATATTGGAATGAAAATCATAGAAAAATGGACTAACTCAATTAAAAAAAGATTTAAAAAATATATTGAACAAGATCAAAATCTTTTACATTCAACTGAAATACACAAAAAATTTTTGGAATTAATTTATTCAAAAAACATGAATAATGATTACTTACATACAATAACTTTTGTAAATGATAAACCTCATGGAATGACAATTGGGCAAAAATTGTCAAACAATTGCATTGGCTTGTATACTAATATAACATCTTATGAGCTTACTGAAATTTCAGAAGCAAATCTTTTTGGTTTTTTAAAAGAAGGCTTAAATGAAGGATATAAATATGCAAATCTAGGTGGAAGTGAGTTTCAATCATTGTTTAATTATAAAAATAAATTCAAGCCAATAGCTTTCAATAAAAAGTTTCACGCAGTTTTGTATCCATGAATTTGAAGTGATTAAATGATTTCAATGGAATTAATTTTTTTAGGAATTGCTTTTTTCGTGGCAAGTCATTTTTTGGAGCAAAAAAAGCTTTGCTGAATGGAATGCTTTTCGGAGCAGTTACTGCAATAATAACTGCTTTAATTATTTATATTTTGTAAACCAATTTTTAGGTTAGCTTTATATTTGTTTAGAATATTTTATCTTAAAGTGAGTTATTAATGGCTTTAATTCAAGCAGATAAAAAAAGAAAGGAAATGGCTTTAAAGGTTCAAGAACCTGATCCAACTAATGTTGGAAGAAACATTATTACTTTAGATAGAGCTACAAAGCAATACTTGGTGATTACGTCTGGAGACATTGTTGAAATAGAGGGAACAAAGAAAACTGCTGCAGTTGTATGGCCTGCAAGAGCAGAAGATGAAGGCCAAGGAATTATTAGAATGGATAACTTGATTAGACATAATTCTGGAGTGGGTTTAGGAGAAAAAGTTGTTGTAAGAAAAGCTGTTTACGGAGAAGCAAAAAAAATTGTTTTAGCTCCAACTCAAGAAGTAAGAATAATTGCTTCAGGTTATGACAGAATTTTAAAGAAAACATTTATTGGAAGAGCAATGCATAAAGGAGATCATGTATGGATTTCTGTTTTTGGATCAGGATTTATTTATACTGTTGTAGACACTAATCCAAAAGGAATAGTGAAAATCACTGATTTAACTCAATTTGTTTTAAAAGAAGAACCATTAAAAGAAGCAGATGGAGTTGTTTCAAGAATTGCTTATGAAGACATTGGAGGATTAGATGAACCAGTAAGAAAAGTCAGAGAAATGATTGAATTACCTATGAGGCATCCGGAATTGTTCCGCAAACTAGGAATTCAACCACCAAAAGGAGTTCTACTTTACGGGCCACCTGGAACAGGAAAAACCCTTCTAGCAAAAGCAGTTGCAAATGAAACCAATGCCCACTTTATTTCCATTAACGCTCCAGCAGTAATGAGCAAATTCGTGGGAGAAGCAGAGGAAAGATTGAGGCAAATTTTCAAGGAAGCAGAAGAAAATGCTCCAACAATTATTTTTATTGACGAAATTGATGCAATTGCTCCAAAAAGAGAAGAAGTAGTAGGAGAAGTTGAAAGAAGAGTTGTAGCACAATTGCTTGCATTAATGGATGGAATGGAAGCCAGAGGAAATGTAATAGTTATCGCGGCTACAAACCGCGTGAATTCATTAGATGAAGCTTTAAGAAGACCTGGAAGATTTGATAGAGAAATAGAAATAGGGGTTCCAGACAAGCAAGGAAGACTTGAAATACTTCAAATTCATACAAGAGGAATGCCTTTATCAAAAGACATTGAATTAGAATACTTTGCTTCAATTACTCATGGATTTGTTGGAGCAGATATTGAAGCATTAGCAAAAGAAGCTGCAATGAAGGCATTGAGAAGATACCTTCCAAAAATTAATTTAGAAGACGAAACCATTCCACCAGAAGTATTGGAATCATTAGAAGTAAATAAAAGAGATTTCAATAATGGATTAAAAGATGTACAGCCTTCAGCTTTAAGAGAAGTAATGGTTGAAGTTCCAAACATTAGATGGAAAGACATTGGAGCATTAGAAGAAATAAAACAAGAATTAAAACAAGTAGTTGAATGGCCTTTAAAGTTTCCAGATTCATTTAAAAAAATGGGAATCAAACCACCAAAAGGAATCCTATTATATGGCCCGCCTGGCACTGGAAAAACTCTTCTAGCAAAAGCAGTTGCAACAGAAGCAGAAGCAAATTTTATTTCAATTAAAGGCCCAGAATTATTATCCAAATTTGTAGGAGAATCAGAAAGAGGAGTTAGAAAAATTTTCAGAAGAGCTCGCCAAGTCTCTCCAGTAGTTGTATTCTTTGATGAAATAGATTCCATTGCTTCAGTTAGAGGTTCAACAAGCGATTCAGGAGTAGGAGAAAGAGTAGTAAACCAAATTCTAACAGAATTAGACGGAGTAGAAGAAATGAAAGACGTAATAGTAATTGGAGCAACAAATCGCCCTGACTTAGTCGATCCAGGATTGCTTCGCCCTGGAAGAATTGATAAAATAATTCACATTCCAGCTCCAGATGAACAAGGAAGAATTGAAATCTTAAGAGTTCACACTAGAAATGTTCCATTAGAAGAAGATGTAAACCTAGATGAAATTGCTTTGAAAACAAAGGGTTATAGTGGAGCAGATTTAGCTGGGTTAATAAGAGAAGCAACTCTAATGGCTTTAAAAGAATCCAAAATGAAGCCAACAAAGGTTGCAATGAAACACTTTGAAGAAGCATTAAAACAAATCATGCCATCAATTTCTGAAGAAACAGAAGAAGCATACAAAGAATTCAGAGAAGCAATAAGCAAATTCAAACCAAGCTATGTAGGATAAAATTCGTTCAACGCCGAAAAACATCTTGTTCTATTTTGTCTTTGATAGGAAACTTTAAAAATAAAAAGAATATAATAATTGCATTAAACCTTGATTAATTTAATCAATGGAGAGGTGAAAGATTTGGCTGAATTAATGGAAGTAATAAAAAAACCGTTTCAAGATATTAAGACTTATGTAATAGGGTTAGTGGTAATGGTTCTATCAATTCTTGTTCTACCAATGTTTGTATTGCAAGGATATCTGTTGGAGGTAGCAAGAAGATCAATGAAAGGAAATCATTCAATGCCTGAATGGGGTAATTGGGGAAAACTTTTCATGGACGGATTAATGGCATACATAATTTCAGGAGTTTACATTGTAGTGGCATTTGTACTTTTCCTAGTATTGACATTAGTTTTAGGAATAATTAATCCACTTTTAGGATTAGTTGGATTACTAATTGGAATACTATTATACTTAGTGTTTGCATTAGCAGCAATAGCAGCAGTACTAAGATTTGCTAAAACAGGAGAATTTGTTGGATCATTACTAGCATTTGGAGAAAACTTTAGAAAAGGAGTTTCAGTTTCAATGATTGTAGCATTAATAATTGGATTAATTCTTCAAATATTGAATATAATTCCACTTATTTTAATGTTTGGAACTGGAGTAATGATGATAACAGTAATATCAGAAGCATACGGAAAATTAAAGTAAAACTTTAATTTTCTTTTTTTCTATTTCTTTTTTATTTTTTAAATTCAATCCAGCTACTGCCAGTTTATGCCAACCTCAACCAAGTCAACTACTTGGCAAGCAAACGAAGTAAGCATGCTCTGCTGAAAGCAGTGCACGCATTCAAGGTCTCGCGCCTTGAACGCAACACCCACATAGGCGCTCAGCTTTACTGGATGAACCGCGAATTAGAGTCTTAAAGTTAAAAAAACAAACACTAATGGAAAAAATACTACTGCCCATACAAGAATATTCCAAGTGAAAACCTTGGAACCATCCAATGGATAAATTGGAATCAAATTAAATAAAGCCAAAAAAATGTTTATTGATACAGTGAACTTTAAAACAGTTTCAATTATTACTGGAACAGGAAATAAAACAAGTGATAATAAGTAAAACACTATTGCAATTAATACATTAGCCATTGGCCCTGCTAAAGAAATTAATCCATTTTTTTTATTGTCAATGTCTCTTCCAAAAATATAAACAGCTCCAGGAGCAGCAAAAACCCATCCAAATAAAGCCATTACTAATGCAAAAATCAATCCAGTAGTCCAAGCCCTATACTCTGCTTTTGCTCCAAAATTAATTGCAACATATTTATGCGCTAATTCATGCAAAATAAATCCAGTTCCAACAGCAATAGCTGTAATAATAAAGGCTGAAACAAAGTCAAGAATATTAAGCAAGTCAAAGCTAACCCAAGCAAATGCTACACTAATTGTAAGCCATGAAACAATTATGTCAATTAATTCCTTTTTATGCAGCTTCATTAAACCCATATTAAAAAACAAATCAAAAGACTTTAAAAAGACTGACTTCGTTAGAAGACGAAAACAAAAAATCTATTAAAAGTCTTTCTCAAGCGAAATCAATTACATTGCCGTCACGCGCTGCAAATGCAAGGGCATGTGTAGGTCTTCAGCCACTCCAACTGCGTTGGCACACGCTCGCCGCGTGCTCGGTGAAAGGAGGAATTAAATTGGATGAAAAAGCCCAAGTATCAATTGAATTAATTGTTGTACTAGCAGCAGTTGTTGCAATTGTTTTACTTTTAGTAGGACAATTACAGGAAACAAGCAAGGAAGGAGTGAAAGAATTTGATGAAACAACTAGTGAAGTTTTTAAGGAAATCAAAAAAATCAATTCATAGAGGACAAATAAGTTTAGAATACTTATTGATTTTGGTTTCCTTTTTTTCTTTTTTTATTTTATTCTTTCCATTAATGTTAAAAATATTTGAAGAAGGAAATCAAGCAATTGAGTTGCAAAACGCAAAAATGTTCTTAAAAGAATTGAAAAACAAGATAACAGAAGTCTCGCTATATGAAAATAATTCAAAACAAGTAATTGAAGTAAATTCAAATAATGAATGGCTAGTCAAAATTGAAAACAAAAGCATTTCACTTGAAATTCAGAAAAAAATAAATAATAAAATTGAAAAAATAACT
The DNA here is from genome assembly GCA_964373795.1 of uncultured archaeon. GTDB lineage: Archaea > Iainarchaeota > Iainarchaeia > Iainarchaeales > DATDZZ01 > CAYJVY01. The sequence goes on from CAYJVY010000004.1 coordinate 107,872, forward strand.
TTAAAAGAAGAAATAAGTCAAAACTTGAACAAAATAGAATTAATTCTAAAAGACAAAAGTATGCTTGAAATAAAAAATTCTAAAGAAAAAATTGAAGTTAAAAAAATTAATTAAAGAAAACAGTTAACTCAATTACATAAAACTGCCCTTCAGAAAAAATATTTGCAGTAGAAGTAATTGAATTTTTTTCATCATTAAAAGCGTTCCACAAAATCGAATTATTTAACACAATTTTCCCATTATTTTGTGGGAAAACAAATTTAAAATCTTCAATTAATTCATTTGCATTAAATGTTTTAGAATAACTCCAAACCTTTAACAAGTCATGTTGTTTTTGCAATAAATAAATTGAGTTAAAAGAAACGTTTATTGGAGTTGAAATTAATAAAAGAAAATTAATTAAAATAGTTAAAGAAAGCAAGGCTTCAAAAGAATAAATAAAGGCTTTTTTATTCACAAAAAACCACTCCAAGTAAAGCCTTTTTTAAAATCTCTTCTTTAACTAAAACAAATCTTTGAATTGAAAAACATTTTTCAGTTAAAGGAAGTTGTCGAATGAAATGTGTTTCCCCATTCTTAAATTTAATAAAAACCTCTTTAACGTTTTCAGGAAACTGCTTGTCATCAATTAAGTGAAAATCAATTATATTTGAAAGAACTCTATGTTTTTTGTCATCAAAAACTGAAAGGCCTTGTGAATTAGACTTAATTGATTTTTTCACTAAACCGTCTGCAAAGGTTAAAGCTTTTCTCTCTAAAGAAACGCTTTCAACAAGTTGTTTTTTGTTCTCAATTGAATTACTTAGAAATAAAAAAAATAAGTAAAAAATTAAAAGAATTAAAATGAATGAAAAAACCAAGTCAGTGAAAAAAATCATTCCTTTAATTGTAATGGTTGTTCACCTTTATTTCATTATTTTTAAATCCAATTATTTCTTTATTGATTAACTGTAAAGAAATGTTTTCATCAAAAAAACCTTCACTGTTATAACAATTAAACTCTGAAGTAATTTTCCCAGAAAAAACATTGTTATAAAAATAGTCAACTACAAATGCACATTGCTCTAAAAAAATGTTTTCCTTAAAAGTGTTTAAAGAGTTATTAAAATCATTTAATGCATTTGATTCAAATCTAATAAAAGCACTCAAAAGCAAAAAAGAAACAATTAAAGAAATAATAAATTCAAGAAAATTCATTTTTTTTCCTCTTAATTTTTAACCTCTAAAGAATAATTTAATGGAATTAAAAAAATTTGATTTGAATTTGGAAAATTTATTTTTGCGAATAAAATCTTTTTTTCATTAAAAGGAAAAGTCAATTCATTTTTTTTATTAAAGGAATCGGGTTTTACTTTAAACAAGGATTTTAAAGAATTAATGGAGGGTTTTTCACTCTGAGCATTGAATAGATTTGAATAATTAATTGAATTCTGCGAAGCCAAAAGAAAAGTTGTTTGTTTATTTTTTTGTTCAATTAAATTAAGAAAATTAAATAACTCATTAGATAAATCTTTTTTTATTTCACCTGAATTAAAGTTCCCGATCTTTAATTTTTTAAGTAAAAAAAATTCAAAAAAAGAATCAAGATTTTGCTCTAACTCTGTTCTCAAGTAATTGGCTTTCTCTATTTCAATAATAATGTTCTTGGATTCATTTAATTTGTTAAAAGTTAAATTCATGTCTTGTAAAGAGATCAGAAAAGGAAGCAAGAACAAAACCAAAAGAAAAGAAAAAAACCCTTTCATAAAAATAAATCAAAAAAAATAGATTAAAAAAAGAATTGGAGATTTCGACATGAAACGAACTGAGGCTTTATAAATGACTTAAAAAATTGTGAAAAAAATTGGAATTTATGCATTTATACAAAAAACTATATATATTTTAATCAATATAATATATTGGGGGTTGGATTGGCTGAAAAAAGGGAGCTTAGCCCTATTGACCTAAAAATTTTGAAATTAATTACAAGGCAAGGTATTATCCCAGAACACCAAATCGCAAAAAAATTAAAATTAAATCCGTCAACTGTAAACTATAAAATCAAAAAAATGCAGGAAGACAAAATAATTTCAGATTACACATATAGATTCAATTACGAAAAACTAGGCTTAAAAACTCAAGCATGGATTTTTTTAAGCTTAAATGCTAATTTTAAAAACTCTGATGAAGTATTTGAAGAACTATTCAAGTTCGGAGAAGTATTCGGAGTATTTGTTATTACTGGAGCAGATGACTTAGCTTTAAAGGTTTTCACTGAAACAGTTGAAGATGCAACAAAGTTTTTAATGAATTTAGAAAACAGGTACAGAGAACTAATTATTACTTCTTCAATTTACTTTGTAACAGAAAGTTACAAATTCCATCACACAATATTAGATTCAGAAAAAGAGTCAACAATTTTGTTAAATAAAACTGATTTAAAAATAATTCAATTCCTTAAATACAATCCAAATAATTCAATAAAAGAATTAGCAAAAGAATTAAACATTCACAGAAATACTGCAAGCAATAGAATCGCTAAATTAATTGAAGAACAAGTGATTTTAAAAAAAAGCGCTAGGGTAACTCCTCCATATTACAGAGACATTGGCATAGCTTTTAGAGCAATAGTTTTAATTGATGCAAAAACAGGAGAAATAGACAATCTTGCAAGAAAATTAGCTGAGCTAGACGAAGTGCACGAAGTCTTTTCCATTAATGCAAAACACGACATACTAGCAATAGTTAGAACAGAAGATTTAGAAGCATTCTATTACTTTAATAGAAAACTTTACGGCAATCCTGAATTAAGTAAACTACTTAATAGCACTAATTCATCAATAATATTAAAAGGAAAAACCCAGCGCCCAGAATGCATAACAAAGGTATTAGAAAAAAAACTTGAAAACGAGTTAGAAAAAAATAAATTAATTGATTTAAAAGAAACTGCTTTAATTAATAACTAGATTTTGATTAAATGAATTCCTGGATCTTTCCTCTTTGAAAAGCAATAAAACTGTAACAGCAATCAACACCAATATAAATAAATCAATCAACTGCAAATTATTCACCAATGCATTGTATATTCCTATGAAAGTACCAATAAAACTGATAACTTTCGTTAACCTTAAATTCAACTAACCCCCTCATACCTATATTCACGTAACCAATAAATAAATAGATTAAGTTCAAAATGTTCAAAAAAGAAAATCAAAGTGCATGCATTTAATCAAATTCAAGCAACAGTTGGTTGCTAATACATTGAACAGAAATTACATGATCATAGCAAAAATTACGCAAAGTGAATATATTAATTTCTATTAATCAAATCTACTATGAACAAGTTTTTGTTTGCAGTATTTTTGCTTGTCACAATATTTTTTTTAGGCTGTTTAGTTAAAGAAAATCCTCCAACAGCAGTCAATAAATCCGAAATTGAAATAATTAAAAATTTTGTAGACAAGTCTCTTGAAATTGAAAATAATTCAAGCCAAGAAGAAAAACTTAATCTTTGCGGAAATAAAATTGTGGATGTAAATGAAAACTGTTCTAATTGCATTCAAGATGTTTTATGCAGTGAAAACCAAGAATGTGTAAATGGAATATGTAAACTAAAAGGATTGTGTGGATTTCAAGTCTGTAAAGAAGATGAAAAATGTATTGAAGAAGAGTTTTGCATGAACAAAAGTCTTTGCAAGGATGGCACTCCCATAAATTCTTGTTCAAATTTTAAACAAAAATACTGTAATGAAAACAATGAATTAATTAATGATTGCAAAAAATGCGGGTGTGGAAATTTAAGTGAATGTCAAGAAGATGGCAGTTGCAAGAAAAAAGTATTTGAACAATCAAAATATGAGTGCATAACTTGTAATGGGTTTTGTTTTTCTAAAAATTTAGGAAACGAATTATGCATTGACAATCATTTTTACAATAATTATTCCTATACTAGATCAAATAATTGTAGCACTAATTCAGACTGTGGCCCAGGATTTCAATGCATTAACAATGTTTGCACTCAATATTACTGGGAAAATCCTTACAATGTTCCAATAAAAATTATTCCAAAATATTCTGAATCAATTCCTTTAAA
>CAYJVY010000005.1:0-13226 GCA_964373795.1 uncultured archaeon
CTTTTTTCCAGCTCTCTCAGATTCCTCTACTTCTCCAACCATGTACTTTCCAATCGAAATTGGCTCTAGCTTCATAAAACCACTTTTTAATACTTTTTTCAACCACGCCAGCTGCGACGTCTCGTGCGTCGAGCACGAGAGGTCACGTGACCCTTCAGCTGCCGTCCCGCGCGGCAAGCGCGATGCCCACGTCGGCCCTCAGCCACGCCGGCTGAACGGCGAGCGAACCGCGATAATTAGTTATAAAAAGGCAGAACTACTTAATTAAATTTGCGGCTTTAAAATGAATTCATTAAACAGGGTTGAAAAAATAATTCAAGCAATAAAATTTCTAGCAATTTTTTTACTCATTTTTACAGTATTATATTCTTCAATTAATTTTTACTTAATTTCAGTGGAATTAATTTATTCAAATACCTCTGCATCCATTTTAGAGTTACTTGGATTTAAAGGAAGCATTACAGTAAAAGAATCTTTAAACTCTGTGTGGATTGTTTTTCCTTCAATCATAATTCAAATAAGTTTTTTATGCTCAGGATTAATTGAATTATTTGTATTAATTTCAGCTGTTCTAGCTTCAATTAATACAAAATTGGAGAAAAGAGTTATTGGGGTTTTATGGAGCCTGCCAACAATATTTGTTTTCAATAATGCAAGAATTGTTATTACTAGTTTGATTTTATTTAATTCTTCTCTTGAATTCGCGGACTTAGCTCACAATTTTTTATTCAGGGCTTCCCTGCTAATAGTAATTGTAGGGTTTTATTGGATTTGGTTTTATTGGGCTGAAAAAGGCAGTCTACCACTTATTTCAAAGGAATACAAACTTAATGAAAAAAATTGACAAAATATTCGTCGGAAAAAAGGTTTGCAAAGCTTGTTAAATTGTTTTTCAGAAATTTTTTTATGAATTTAAAGTTTTCAAAAAACAAAATAATATTCAAAAAATCTTTAACAGATCTAGATAAACTTGTTTTACGTTTCGTGAAAATCCTTGAAAAACTAAAAATAAATTATGTAATAATTTCTGGATATGTTGTAATTCTTTTTGGGAGAAGTAGAAATACTGAAGACATAGATTTATTTGTTGAAGAAATGCCTTTCAAAAAATTTGCAAGTTTTTGGACAGAGTTGGAAAAAGCAGGATTTGAATGCATTAATGCTTTTACTGTAGAAGAAGCATACACTGATTTTTTACAACAAAAACTTGCAATAAGATTTGCAGAAAAAGGTTTTTTTGAACCAAACTTTGAAATAAAATTTCCACAAAATAAATGGAATTATTATAGTTTATTTCACATAGTAAAAGTATTTTTAGAAGAAGAGGAAAAACTAAATACTTCAGAGATTGAGTTACAGATTGCATTTAAACTGTTTCTTGGCTCAGAAAAAGACTTTGAAGATGCCAGACACTTGTACAAATTTTTTCAGGAAAACTTAAATATGTCTTTACTTAAAAATCATATAAAGGAACTAAATGTTGAAAAAGAGGCTAAGGCGGTTTTATGGAAGAACTAAAACTAACTAAAAAAGACTTAAAAGAATTAAAAGAAGAGATGAAAAGAAACAAACAGCAAAGAATGGAATTCATTGATGCATACGTTGAATGGTTGAAAAAAACTCCAAACAAGGTATGGAGTAAACAACAAGCAAAATATGCAAACAAATAATTGTTGGATAAGTTACTCAACACTTGCTGCAAAAAAAATTTTACTCATTTCAATTAATCAATTAAGTCTATTACTTCTTCTGTTGAAAATATAAAAACCTTGTTTTGTTTTTTTAAGTTTTTTTCGTTTGACCAAATGCTGGAAGACATTTTTAATGCAAGTGCAAAAAAGTCTACATCATTTTGATCAGAAGTTATTTTCACTGCTTCTTGCAAAAAATCCTTATATTCGTCTAATGAAATGAACTCTACAATTGTTGCTAATTCTTTCCTTAAATCATTAAATTCTTTTCTTGAAAGCTTTGCTTTTTTTATTATTTCTTTTTCATATTTCTTTATTTCTTCCAAAGAAAACTCTGCAGAAATGAGTTCAAGTTCTTGTTTTACAAATAGATTTCTAGTTGTTCCACGCTTCCAAAAAAAAGTAAACAAAACATTGCTGTCCACAACTAGTTTCATATCAAGCCCTTGCTTTTCAATGCTTCAAATCTTCCTTGTTTTGTTATTCTATTAAGTCCAACTGACCATTCAACAACTTCTTTTTCTTTTTTTAGTTTTTCACGCATTTCAGTCTTCCAGTTAAGTTCTTTGGTTTTTTCAATAAGGCATTTCCTAATAAAACCCGACCAATTAACTTCATCAAATTCAGCCATTTTCTTTTTTACTTCCTCAGGCACAGACAAGGTAATACTAACCATTTCTAAACCTCCAACATGTGTAAAAACATAATTATGTTAAAATATTTAAATATATTGTTTGATCTTGCTGCAACTATTATGAAAAACACCAGACAATTTTCAAACTTTTTTGAGTTCTCTAGCTAAGTGGCTTTTACTTTTGAATAAAATAGTTTTCATTCCAAGTTTTTTCGCAGGGAAAAGATTTTTTTCTTGATCATCAATGTAAACAAGTTTCTTAGGATTTAAATGAAATTTTTTCACAAATTTTTCATAAATCTTTTTTTCGTAATCGTTTAGGTTTGTGTGTTCAGTTTTCTAATTCGAAAATCTCTAATACTATTTTTTCTTTTGTTTGTACATGCCTTTTATTTCAGATGAAGAATTAAATGCTTTACCACATAAATTGAATGTTTTGGAGAAATATGATTTTGGACTTCAAAATATTGCTGGAAGAATAGTATTAGGGCGTTTAGTTAGTTGTTTACCTGCTTTTCACAAGGAAAGGAAAACCCAGCCAAGAACAAGAATCATTGGAAGAAAGTGTTTAATTTGCAATTTGGTCATTTAGTATTTCAAGTTTGAAAATTTTTTCATCCTGCCAATTTTCATTAGTTCTTTGCGTTGCCCATAAATATCCATTAAAATTGTTATTACCCGGCTCCCATTCCAAATCCCAAGTTCCTTCACTTGCTGCATAAATTTTTCCAACAACTTTTCCATCCCTTGATAATTTGCATATCATGTTTCCGCAAGGCACCCAAAAATTCTTGCCATCCCAGGCAATTCCTCCCCCGCCTTCCTGCAAGGTTATTTCCCGTAAAAGTTTTCCTTCAGTAGTCATTTCATAAACAATATTAGTAGTCCATCCCATTATCAAAAGATTTTTTCCATTCCATGCAAGACCTTTTGCACCTCTTTCTTGGTCAGGGTTTTTGAAAGAAAACAATTCTTTTCCAGTTTCCGGATCTAAAGAGTATGTTCTTTTTTCAGCAAAATCCGTTATCCATAAATTTTTTCCATCAAAAGCCATTCCCCAAGGCTGTGCACTCGGAGCCTGGAATTCCTTCAATATTTTCCCAGAATCTTGGTCAATTTTATGGATGTCTCCTGAAACCCCAGAAACCCAAACATTTTTCCCTTCCAAAGCAATGCTCCAAGTAAGCCCCAAGCCTTTTCCAAACTTTTTTACAACACTTCTTGTTTCATCATCAGGATAAACATACAAATATTTGTCTTTTTTCTGGTCTCCAGGAGTATAATTCAAATCAAATTTTTTGGCATCAGAAAAACCAAAATCAATTTTTTCAATTCCTTTTCCTTCAAAGCCTTCAGGCAGAAATTTTTCAGGGCAGTTTGTTTTTTCATTAACTGCAACAAACTTGTTTTCACTTCCTAGCAATTTATTTTCTCCTTCTCCGCATTGCAATCCAAAAAGCCAATTATTTTCCAAATAATTGCTGTTTGCAGTGACTTCTGCAGTGTTATCCAAAGATAAACCTGAAGCATGATTTTCGCGCAGAATATTGTTTTCAACCAAAGCCTTTGTTGCATCAACATGAATTCCATGAGTTCCAGATTTTTCAAACAAATTATTCCTTATCACTGCATCATTGAACTGCTCTAAAGCAATTCCATTATACCCGTTCTGGTAAACCATATTGAATTCAATCAAAGGCGTAGAATAAGATTCAGCATACAAACCTTCCCAGTTGTTCCATCTTATAATTGAGTGGTTAATTTTTGCATCAGATTTCCACAAATTCACTCCTTGCTGGCCGAACTCTATAACAACATAACTAATCTGGCTGCCAGTTTTTCCAAACAATCTTATCATTCCCCAGTCACCATTCTGCGGTTCATTTGCATCAGAAGTGAAAAATATCTGTTTTTCAGGAGAACCAATTGCCTTCAAAGTTCCTTCAACAAACAAACTAGTTTTTCCTTGTTTTTTGTAATCTCTGTTATGCTTGAATTTTACAATAGTTCCTGGAAGAATTGTCAAAGTAACTCCTTCTAGAACCTCTAAAGAATCAGTTATAAAAATTTCTCCACTCCATGTTTCATTTTTCTCGAGCCTTCCAAATTTTTCATTGTTTGTTGTCGTTTCTTCTGGCATTTCTGGATTTTCAGGCATTGTCTTATTTCCAGTTTCTGGAATTATTACATCTGTGTTTTTGTCAATTTCGTTAGAAGGATTCTGCACATTATAAAAATTATTTTCCGGAACCTTATTTTTATCTACAATATTTTCATTTACAGGCTTATTTGAAACCTGCACGCAGCCAGAGAGAAATACTAAAACCAAAATAGCAATAAGAATTCTTTTCATAGCTCCAATATGAAATTCAGAAATAAATACTTTTCCATGGCTTCGAGTAATGTTTCAAAAAGTGCCGAAGCATTCTCTGTTATGGCTTATAAGTTTTTAGAAGAATAAGTTTTTAGAAGACTGGCAACAGCAGACATTGCTTTTGAGGTTTCTGCAAACAATTTACAGAAGTTGTTTGAGGATTCTTCCAGTGCAAGACAGTCAAACCAAAAATTCAAAAAAATTTTCATGCAGGTAGAAACTCCTGAAAAACTTTTGCACGATTTTTTATCCTGAAATTTACTGCTATTTTTAAGCCATTATTGAATAATACTCCGCTTAAATCAAAAACAAGAATTTTTCTAAAAACAGGCATTACAAAATATAGTTTAGCAATAATAAAAAACTATTTATCAAACTGCAAGATTTTGTAACCCAACTTTTAAATACTTGAATAGTTTTACTTTAATATATATAAATATAGAAGAAGAAAAGATATGTAGGATTAAGCTTTTTTGTGGAGATGTTAATGGCTTTAAGTGAGGTTTTTTCAGGAATTTACAATAAAGTTGAAGAAACATATTATGGGTTCTTTGATTTCCTGGAAGAAAAAGGAATTCCTCTTTCAGGATATAATGCTTTTTTAGAGGAAAAAGGAATCCCTGCAATGCCTTTCACTATTGCATTAATTTTGCTTTTAATTATTGGCTCGCTTGGAGTAATGAATTTCTCTGCAGGAGTAAATCAAAAAATTTCTTTCATAATTAAAGACGATTTTGGAAACCCATTAAAAGATGTTAAAATAACTTTTTTGAATGAAAAAAATGAAAAAATAATTGATGCAGAGAAAAGCGATTCAACTGAATTCCTTTTACAAGGAAGGCCTTTAGGAGAAAAAATCTTAGTTGAAGCAACTAAAAAAGGATTCAAAAAAGGAACTGCAAATTTAGAAATTGAAAAAGACAAACCTGTTTCTTTAAGTTTTACTTTGGAAAGAGAAGAAGGAGGAACAATTACTGGAAAGATTAGATTAGTTGATGCTGCAACTGATTCATTGATTTCAAAAGAAAAATTAATTGTAACAGCTAAATGGGGAAAAGGAGCTGAACAAATTACAAGGCAAGCAAATTTTATTGAAAAAACTAGTTCATGGAATTTTCCTCAAATTCCAAGAGGAGAACAAGTATTAGTTGACATTAAAGCAGACAACTATGAATCGTTTAATCAATTAATGAGGTTTGAAAACGAGGAAGCAATTACAGTTGAATTAAAGCCAAAAGCTTCTCTTGCAGGATTAAAAGTTAAATTAACTTTAATAGTTAAAGACTTAGAAAAACAAGAACTCTTACAAGAAATTGGAGTTAGAATTGTTCAACAAGACGGAGAAGATTTCGCAAACATTGAAAAAACTAATTCAGGGCATTCAATTGAAATTCCAACAGAAATAGGGTTTAAAATTGAAGTAAGAAAAGAAGGATTCATTACTTATTTGTCTCCGGAATTTATTACAATTAAAGAAGACACTGAACAAGAAATCTTTCTTCAAAAAGGAGGAGAAAGTTTAAGAGTACTAGTATTAAATGCAATAAATAATCCAGTTGAAAACAGTTTAGTGCAATTATTTGATTTTCAAGGAAACAAAATAGGCGAAACCCAGACAACAACCTTTGAAGGAGTTGCAAGATTTGAAGGATTAAATCCTGAAGAAAAATATTTTGTAACAGTTTTCAATGAAAAATACTTGCCTAAAAGAGTTGAAGTGCAAACAAAAACTGAAAAAGAAACCTCAATTAAATTAGAAGAACTTACTTCAACTAATTCAAGTAGTTTAGTAATTTTAGTTGAAGACAATAAAGCAGTAAAACAAGCAAACACTTCCTTATTCTTTTACGAATTAATTGAAGACAAGCAATTGCCTTTAGGAATTCCAAAAAAAGAAACAGATTTACAAGGAACTCTTACAGTTAACGTTCCGCAAAACATTAAAGTATTAGTTAAAGCAGTTAAAGGAGGATTTGAAGGAACAGGGGAAACAGAAATTAAAACAGAGCCAGTAGTTCAATTAAAAATAGTAATAGAGTTAAGCAGCACTGCAACAAAAATTTTGTTAAAAGATTTAGTAGGAAAACCAGTTAAAGGAAAAGTAAAAATTGAGTCTCCAACAGGAGAAATATTATTTGAAGGAGAAACAAATGGAGAAGTATTCATTAATCCTGGGAACTCAAAATTTGTTAAAGTAACTTTTACAGATGCATCAGGGCAAACATTTACAGAAGAATTAAATGTTGAAAGCAGACTTGCAACAATGAAAATTAAAACAGGTGAAACAACTGGATTAGAACCAAAAATTGAATTCTTAGGAGTATTTGATGTAAGAGGAAATAAAACTGAAGGAGTTGAAAAAGGAAAAGATTATTACTTAAATTTTGAATTAACTTTTCCTGAAGGAGACTTTGAAGGAGGAATGCATGTAAGAGTTGGCCCAGATGACGTGAAATTTGTTGACTCACAGTTTGCAGGAGTAACAGGTTTTCTAGGAGATGCAGATAGATTTGTTTATGGAAGAACTTATAACGCGTTTCCTTCTCCAGGACAACAAATAATTGATTTAAGAAACCAAGGAGTTTCAGGGGAATTCAATAAATGGATTGAATTATATTTCAATAAACCAAAAGGAAAAAAAGTAATTAAAGTAAGAGTTCAAGCAAGAGAATCAACTACAGCTGATTCATTTGAATTACATTACAGATCGTGGATTAAAACAGATTTAGGATATATTAGAACTCCTGAAGACTCAATTCTTCAACAAGCAGCATTTAATTCCAGTAAAAGCACTTTATATGCTGATTCAATTAAGCAAGACATAAAAATTTTTGAAGGAAAAACTAATTGTAAAAAACTATTATGCGCTTCATATAATTTTGTAACAAAAAATAGAGGAATATTTGCAGCAGATGCATTTAAAGCAATTAAAGATGAAGTAAATGCATTAGAAATAGAGTTAACTGCAACTGAATCAGTTAAACCAGTTGTAAGCATTAACACTCCAAAAGATCCAATAAACGTAGTGTTAACTGGATTTGATATAAGGAATTTCACTGAATTCATTAACCAAGAAAAAGAAGACACTTCTTTAGAGATTAGTTCAATTTCTTTAAACAAAAACGAAACACTAAAAATACGCGTGTATTTTAAAGGATTAAATGAAACAACTTCCAGCATTGCAACTCAAATAGTTGCAGGAAATGAAGTAATAAAAGAAACCTTTTACTTTCCAATATTTGTTGAAAAAGAAATGAATGTAACTGTTTCTCCTTCAAATGCAACGCTTGGAGAAAACATTACAGTTCTTGCAAAAGATGTAGACGGAATAGGAATTGAAGACGCAAAAATTGAAATTAAAAGCTTGGGAAAAAGAACAGTTAAAACAATTCAAGGAAATGCTTCAAATAATAGAGGTTTAAGTGGAAGATATTTTATTGAAAACAATTTAGATCCAGGAAGATATAAATTATTAGTAACTGCTCCTGGGTTTAAGTTTTTTGAAACAGAAATTGAAATAGGGAAAACAAATGTATTAAAGATTGAGTCTCCAATTAAGTTAAACATTTTAAAGGAAATAAAAAAAGCTTCAAAAACTGTAAGCTTAAGTAATACAGGAGAAGAAACAATTGAAAACATTTCATTTACTTTAATTAAAGCAGAAGAATTTGATGAAAGCTTTAAAGTAGAGGTTTCAGGGCCAACAAGTTTGCCTGGAAAAGCAAGTCCAAGCAATTTAGTAATTAAAGCTGAATTCATTGGAGAAGACATTGAAGCAAGAAAAGCATCTCATGTAAAACTAGTTGTAACTGGAAACATTGTAGGAAAATATTCAACTAAATCAGAGGAAACAATTGATTTAACCTTTAATCAAAAACTTGAAGAAAATTGCATTGAATTCAGTAAACAAAAACTTGGAGTAGCATTACTTGCAGAAACAGATTTCACTAAAGACTTTGGAGGAAGTTTTGCTTATTCAAATCCTCCACTAAATCCATTCACTAATCCTCAAAGAAGACAAGAATTGAAAACAGTTGGATTAAGTGCAAGCAAAAACGTTGACTTTGTTGCAAAAAATAAATGCAATGAAAAAGTTGTTTTAAGGCCAGCATTTAAAGGAAATCAATTCATTAAAATTGATGCCCAAGAAATTGCTTTAGATGCAGGAGCAGAACAACCAGTAATTATTACTGTAACAAATTTAGTTGATCAAGCAGATTTTGGAAGAAGAATTCATAACTTTGATTTAGTGTTTGAAGCAAGCCAGTTAACTAAAAGAATTCCTTTAAGTGTAAGCATTTTAAGCTCCAGGTTTGCAATCATTGCTCCAACAAATATTGAAATAGCAATTGCTCAACCAACTCCAAATGCAAAAATAAGAGTAGTAGAGCCTATAATGATTTTAAATCAAGGAGAATTTGATATTGAAGCAATTGATTTATCCATTGACCCAACAAGTGAAGGAGGATTAAAGTTCAGCATTTTCCCAGTACAAGCATTTCCATTGCTTAGAAGAGGGCAAAGCGTTTTCCCTCCAAAAGCAATAGTAATTGAAGCAGATCAAATCAAATCAGGAGATGTTTTAACTCAAATAAATGTATTTGGAACAATTGAAGGAAAACGCTTACTGCTTAGAACAATTAATGTAATCTCTCATGTATCAGCTCCCGGATGCATGCAAGTAAGTCCTACAACTTTTTTCTTTGAAAGAGTTAAACCAGAAGGAGTAATATCCAAAGAAATTAAAATAAAAAATTTGTGTTCAGAGCCTTTAAGAATTTCAAGTGCATCAATTGAAAGCGAGTTAGGGCAAAACCAGTTAGGAATTCGCCCAATCTCAAACCAAACAGGTTTAATTGGATTAAACTTTGAAGAAACATTTGCATTAGAATTAGGAGTTAAAGCAATCAGTCAAATAAATACTGCTCTAAAAATTAACGGAGTATTAGTTAACAGTCAAACACCTATTTCTTCAGAGCCTTTAACTGCTTCAATTAATATTGGGCCAACATCAGTGCAAGAAGGAAAAGCAACTCAAGAATTTGAAATGAATGTATGTGAAGAGCCAAACAAAAAAGTTACAGTGAAATTTCCATTACCAACTAATTACGCTAACCCTAATTGCTCTGAAGGATACTGTGATGCAGTGCAATTAACTGATTTCTTGGCTAAAAAAATTAATCAAAAAGTTCAAGAAATTGATGGAAGAGTTTCACTTGAAAAAGGAGAAACAACTGGAGACTTTAAAACATTTGAAGACTTAAAGGTAAGAGAAGAAGAATTCACTGTATTCTTTCAAAACGATAATTTAACTCCAGAAGAATTAAAGAAAGCAATTTCAGAAGACAAATACTATAAAATAAGGCATTACATTGTAGAACTAGATTCAGTTAAAGGATATGAAGCTAAAAGAACTGGAAAAGCATTTCTTGGATCTAGAATTTTATTGGAAACAGAAAATTTCAGGGGATGCGGAAAATACATTGCCAGAATTAAAGGAAGCGTTCCAGTAATTAATGGAAAACTTAGAACTGATTCAATAATTTTATTCGTTGAAGTAACTCAAGACAAAGATGAAACAGCTGAATGCCTGCCAGTAATTGAAAACTTTTCAAACTTTTTGCCAAGAGATCGAGATGTAGATGCAAAATCTTCTCTAGGAGTATTGCCTGGAACTGTTTTCACTGAACAACAAGGATTAGAAGAAATGGGTAAAAAAATGGCAGAAGTTTTATTCAATTCAAGTGAAAGATATGTAAACAAAAACACTAACAAGTTATTACTTGAATTAGGAGCGGGAAAAGAATTACAAGGAAGGTTATTGAAACTAGATATAGAAAAAGCTTCAATTGGAGAAGGAGCAAAAATATTAAAGGCAACAGTAAACGATAAAGTGTTTGCTTCACTGGCAAAAGAAAAACTAGTAGAAGAAGCAGCTCAAGCAATTAATGCTTTAACTCAAAAAAAGTTAAGCAATATGTGTAAATCAAATTCAGGATATTTCTTAATTTCTTCAAGCGAAGCAGTAACAGAATCCTTAGAGATTCCAAAAGAAACACTAAAAATAAGACTGTTAAGACAAACAAGTGCAACTCCTGAAACTCAATGCACTGCATTCAATGTTTCAGCATTAAAACCAGTAAACGAATTAGTGTACGGGTTTTCAGAAGAAGCTCATTCCTTGCTTGCAACTCAAAAAATTAATGTATTTGAATTAAGAGAAACAAATGAAAAAGGAAATCCAGGAAACATTGTAAGCAAAATAAGCAATTTGCCAGAAGAATTCACTGCAACAAATTTAAGCAGTATAAGGGAAAGCGATTTCGTTAAAGGAAAATACAGTAGAACATTCAATGTATGCGCTTTAGGATCTGCTGCAATGGCTGCAGCTCACGGAGAAAAATTCTTTACATCAGTTAAAAACAACGATGCAGAATTATTTCAGCCACAAAAAATTTCAGTTGAATTAGAAGCATGTTTTTCAAATCCATTAAAAGGAGTAGAAGAGTTTTACAGAGAAATAGAATCAGATGAAGCAAAAATAAAGCTAGGAGAAGGAGAAAAAATAGTGAAATATGCTTCATTTACTTGGAAAGGAACTCCAGAAAAACTTGCATTAAAAGACTTGATTGATGAAATGCTTAAACAAGGAGTTGAAGTAAAAGGATTTACAACAAATATAACAGATCAAACTGGAGCAAATATTGGAAAAGAGTTAAGCAAAGAACACAATGAAAAAATAAAACAAGCAAACACTCAAGGAATAATGACTCGCTATCTTCCAGCATGCGCTGCAACTGCTGCAGGACTAGGATTTTTAACTAAAGGCGGGCCTTTAGGATCTTTATTTGATGCAGTATTTGATTGCGCTATTCCAGCAATAGTAGCAGCATCCTCTTACGATCCATTGGCTAAAACAATTTACGATAACTCTATTGGAGTAATTAAAAAAGTTTTAGGAAGTGGTTGGGAAACAGCATTAGAATTAATTGGAGGAGAAGAAAAAGTAAAAGAAGCAGTTGAAGCAGGAGTAAGCCTTGAAACAGCTTCCACTCCAGAAGAAAGGTATACTGCATTAAATGCAATTGAAAATGTTTCAGGAAAAGAATTAGATGAATTCTTTGAAGGCGAATACGGAGACATGCAAAAATTAGTTGCAGAAGGAACAATTGAATCCACTATTGCAGGAGCAGCTGCTGCAGGAACAAGAGGAAGAATTCTTCATCCAAGGCTAGTGAAAGGATTTGCTTCACAATTATCAGATCAATACGTGAATGCATTCATTAAAGAAAGAGGTTTAACAGGAGAAGCAGCAAAACAATTCAGAACATCTGCTGGAAAAGTTTTAGAAGAAAGACTTGCAAAAGCATTAGAAGCAGATGCATCAAAAATAATTGGAAAAAGAGGGGCAAGAGTTACAACAGGGTATTTAAGTAATCAATTAAAAACAGTTGCAAATCAACCAGACTTTTTAGACAAGGCTTGGGAAGAATTTGTTAAAGACACTAAAAAGATTCCAGCAGGAGCAACAATGCATCCAGCACTAACTGAATTAAGAGGAACTGGAGCTCCTGTAGGAACTCCTGCAACTCCATTTCAAGCAGAAGTAGAAGACATTTTAGAAAAAACAGTTAAAACAAAAACTACAGCTATTGCAAACAATTTAGGAGATGTAACAGGGCTTCCAAGGCAAAACATTCCAATTACTCCTGGAGGATTACCAACAGGAAGAAATGTAGGAGCATTCAGAGACTCAATTAGAGATGGTTTGACTTCAAGAGCAATTGCAAAACTTCAAGCAGAAGGAGTTGAAATAACTACTCAACTAGAAACAGAAATTAGAACATTTATGCATACACAATCCAGAACAATTCCAGTTCAATCTGAAAACATATTTGCTCCAAGAGGGACTACAGCTGTAACACAGTATTATATGGATCTTCCAGACAATCAAGCAAAAACAATGGTAAACAATGCTTTAAACAATACAAGAATTAAGGATGAAATTGCTCAAGCTTTATACGAACACAATGACACTTTAGAAGCAATTGAAAAACAAGCTGCAAACAAGTTTTTGAAAGACTCTGCAGATAATGCATTAGAATCTGCAAGCAAAGTAACTACTACTAAGAAAATTGCAAGGCTTGGAAAAAATTTATTTACAGGAGCTGCAAGAGGATTCTTTATTGGAAGCATTGCAAACTTTGCAGGACTAGGCGCATGGAAAGCATTCTTTTCAAACGGAGAAGGAGCAAAACCATTAGATTCAATTACAGTAATTGGCGCAAGAACAGATGTAATTGAAGGCCTCCAAGGAAATGAAATGCAAAACGTGGAATTAGATAAAGAACATGTATTCAAATTAATTTACTCTAAACCAGATTTAAAGCAAGAAAAATACACTTTAGAAATTCAATTAATTGATCCATTAAGAACAGAGGTTCCAAGAAATGCGAAATGGATTTCTTGTAACACAAATCCTGCAGCAGAAGAAAGAGACTGGAAATACAGAGAAATAAAAGAATAA
>CAYJVY010000005.1:13326-16156 GCA_964373795.1 uncultured archaeon
TAATTCAGTGCATCACAATTTGTCGTAAATGTTTTTTCTAAGTCCAACACTTAACAAGTTTATTCTTTTTTCACTCCAAGAAATTTGAGCAATAATTCTAAACATTCCTATTCTGAGCTTGAATAAAGGAGAATTAAAAAGTCCTTCCAAAAAATGTGAAGGATTATCTACAGTTGAATAAAGTTTTTTCTTTATTCTTTCCCTATCAAATTGCCCTAGTTTTTTAAGCTCCTTTGCAAGGCTTTCAGGGACAATTAATGCAAGCAAAAACACTATAGGAATACTAAGAGCAATAATTGGAGCGTCACTGGAAAAGCAACTTTAGTTCCAACACTATTCACTTAAAGCAAAAAAATCACTAATACAAAAAAATCACTAATATACAGCAAGAAAAGAATAGGCAATTGTAAGTAAAAGTTTTTATATAACAATGTATATTATTTTAGCACAAATAAAGTCTTTGGGGGATTAAATGAATAAAACAATAATCAACTTGTTACTAGTTTTAATGTTTTTAATGAGCTCAATTCCTTTAGGATTAGCTCAAACTGAGCCAGGAGCAGGAGATGATTTTGAATACAAGCCTGAATTTAAGGAAGATTATAAAGTAATAGATGAAGGACTTGAAATAGATGACGCAGAATACAGCACTGATTATATCCCTGAAGAAATTGAATTAGATGAAAGACTTCTTATTGTTGGAAGAATTCTTAAAGGCTGGCTTCCAAAAAATGAAAAAAAATTAATGGAAAGATATTGCCCAAGAGATGGTTCTGCAGAAGAATTAGCAAAAATAGATAAAGGAGCAGAAGTAGTTCTAAATAGATTTATTGAAACTAATGAAAAAATTGAAAAACTAACAGAAAGAAGAAAAAAAGTGGAAAGAGTAGCAAGCTTAGAAGAATTGAAAAAAGAATTTGTTGAATATTGTTCCGTCCCTCCTGAACAAACTTGTAATAAGTTTGCTGAAAGATTTATGCCTAGAGGGCCAGGCGGGCAAAAAATTAAATTAACTTGTCCACCAAATGAAGAAGATTTTATTAATACATGTAAAGCAGAAATGGAAAAAATGAAGGAAAAAGTTGAAAAACAAATAACTAATAGATGTGAAAAAGATATTAAAAGAGAGTCAAAAAACTTTGAAAGAATGTGTAAAGGGGAAGTTGAAAGAAAAAAGGCAAACAGTTGTGGAGAAGAACAATACTATGATAGAAGAGAAAAAACATGTAAAGACAGACCAAAATGGGAGGAGATGAGACCCCCAAAAGAAGACATATTTAGACAACCAAGACAAGGATTTTGTGGAGATGGAGTTTGTAATGAAGACCCATTCAGTTGTAAGGAAGACTGTGGAGATCAACAACCTAGAATTGATAGAGCACAACAAATGTGTAAAGAAGGAGAAGTTCAATGTTATAATGAAAGGGGAGAAAAATTTTGTAGTGTAGGATCATGTCCTCAACCTTCAATAGGGCAAACATGTCCTCAAGGACAAATTAAATGCCCTTCACCAGATGGACGAGGATATTGTGCTGTAGGGCCTTGCCCAACAACTCAACCACCAACAGGATATACCCCCCCACCAGGAACAGAAGGAACAACACAGCCTCCAACAGGAGAAACAACACAACCACCAACAGGATATACTCCACCACCAGGAACAGGAGAAACAACACAACCACCAACAGGATATACTCCACCACCAGGGTATACTTCTTCAAGTAATGAATATTTAAATGGAGTTGCTAGCTTTCAGCGTCCTGAAGACTTTGAAAGATTCAAAAAAGAAGGAGATTTTGATTTCGGTGAAGGAAAAGATTTCGGGCCTGGAGGACCAGGAGATGACTTTGGACCAGGTGGACCAGATTTCGGCCCCGGATTTGGACCAGGAAATAATGAAGGCGAAGAACCTGACATGAGACCTGAACAAGCTTGTGGAGAAGATGGTAGCTTTAATACAGAACTTTTCTTGAATCAATGTCTTACAATGGCTAAAAAAGGATTTGCAGATAGAATAGAAGGCGAAATAGAAGGATGTAAAGATAGAATTGAGCCAATGATTGAAGGAGCATACAGGTTTTGTGATAGACAAGAACGATGTGCTGAAGATATTACAAGAAGGTGTACTTTCCTTGAAAAACAAAATAAAGCAGTAGAAGCATTACTTAGAGATAAATTAAACAGGTTTGCAGAATTAAGAGAAGTAATTAAAGAAGAATTCCGCACAAGATGTGGAGTAAAAGAATTTGCAAACGATGACGTAATTTCAGGATTAGAAGAAACAGATCTTGGAACAGATACATTAAACTACGCTAAAAGAAAGGAAGCAACAGAAGTAGCAAAGTTAAAAGTCGAAATACAACAATTAACCGACCAATTAAAAAAACAACAAGAACAATTAAATGTATTAACAAGTCTTTTACAAAGTTTATTGGGAAGCTCTGAGAATGTTAAAATAGGAAGCCAACTAGAGGCTAGAGCAACAGACTTAGATGCTAAAATCAAAAACTTAAAAGAATTAGCAGACCAAGCAACTAGTGAAGATGAAAAAACAGCATTCTTAAGTGCAATTCAAAGACTTGAAAATGAAAAAGCAGAAGTTCAAAAACAAGCAGAAGAAAACAAAAACAAAGTTGGACTAATAGGTGCATTATTAGGTGCATTCACTGGAAAAGCAACTTTAGTGCCAACACCATTCAATTAAAATCAGGAAATTTCCTGATTCTTTTTTTATTTTTTATCTGAACAGCAAAAAAGTTAAATTTAAATAAAGTTAAACCCACAAGTTAATTATGGAAACTATTACTATATCAAAAGAAGAATATAAAGA
>CAYJVY010000005.1:16256-23745 GCA_964373795.1 uncultured archaeon
GCTTCAGTCAAACAGCAAACGCAACTAATTAATATCAAATTGCACATTATTTAATGCATGTTGAATGAAAGAGCTTTCACTTTATTCACTGCATTGATTTCATTTATTTTAATTGCTTTAACAATGCTGTTAATTTCAAGCATGACTGCTACCTCTACGAATACTGAAAACATTATTGCTTCAATTGAAGAGCAAACAAAAATGCAGGCATTAGCTGATTTAGCTAGAGCAGATGCAGTGCAAACATTTAATTATGGAGTGAGAAGAAGATTTGAAGAATATTTTTTAGGTGAAAGCAGGGTAACAATTACTAGAGGGCAAACCTGGGAAGACATTAAGAAAGAGTTTGCTAGAACTTTTTTTGCTTCAGAGCCTTCAACTGAAAACCCTTATGGAGTAAGAGCTTTTGCAGATAATGCTACTGCATACATTGAAGACATTTTAAGTAATTCTCCTGCAATTCCAGGATTTACTGTTACTTTAACTAAAGGAGCTACAAAAGAATTAAACGATGTATTGCAAAAATCTGTTTTAAAATCTTTAAGTGATCCGTCAAAAAAATTTTTTGAAGTAGTTGAATGTGAAGGAATAATAAGTAACTGCGTTATTGGAACTTTTTTTGTAAACCTGGATTTAAGTGAAGTAACAGATAAAGAATATGAAAAACTTCCTCAAATAAGGGTTGAAAATGATTCAACTGGCCGCGTTATAAAAGAACCAATTCTGCCTAGAACTAATTACAGAATTTATTTTCCAATAAGAATTTTTAAAGCAATTGCAATTGGAAGAACAATTTCAGATCCTGGAACAGGGTTATTAAGTTCTGGATTGAAGACTCAAATTGAAAGCTATGGAATAGGTTTCTGTGATCCAAATCAATGCTCTCCAAGAAATGAAATTTTGCCAGGCAAGCTTTCAACAAAAGTAGGCCTTTGCCCTGGAGACAGTGGAGCAAGTACTTTAGTAAATTTTGCAAATGAAACAATTGACCCAATTCCTTTTACAACAGGGTATCATTCTTCAATTAAAGAATATAGAGCTACAAGCTTGGATAGTGGGCAACCAGTTTTAAGAGACAAGATTTTGGAAAAAATTTGCACTCATGCAACTACTTCAATTCCTTCTCTAAGCGGGCATAACGTTGAATTAATTGGAACAAAATGTGGAGGAAAAATTCAAGACATTTCATTAATACTTGAACAACAAGAAACAGTTACAGTTAAAGGAGAACTAGAAATAACTGCAGGAGCAATTCCTTCTTTTGGAGGAAGCTCAGCAACTCCTGGAACAACTACTAGAGGGCCTTATACCTTGAATTGTTTAAAGCCATCCAAGATGGAGATAACTTTTCTTGTAAGAGAAAAAGACAAAAAATACATGGTGAATGAAAGAAATTATTCAACCAATCCATTAGCTGGATTTAAGATTGAAATTCAAGACAAGTATACTCCTTCAAGCACTAAATGGAATTGTCTTTCAAAATGCACTAAATCAGATATTTCTCCAGGATGCCAAGTGAAAACTTGTAATCCGATTTAAACTTCCTGTATAATACAATGTATACTATTTATATTGTTAGATGACTATTAAATAGATATTGAGGTGAACATTAAATGAACATAAATCTTGGAGAACCATACAACGTAATAATAAAAAAAATTATTGAAGATGGTTATGCCGGAAATTATACAGAAGTAATTAGGCAATCTTTGCTAGCCTATGAGAAAATGCTTAAAGAAGAAGAAGTTAATCTTGTAAATAAAGGCATTGAAACTGAAATGCAAGAAATTAAATCTAAGCAAATAAAAACAAAAACTTTGGAACAATTGAAAAAGAAATACAAGCTGTGATTTAATGCAAGTAATTTTTTCAGAAAAAGCAGAAAAAGAATTGGATAAAATGGATCATTTGTTTAGAAAGCTTTTTTTTAAGAATATTGAAAAAATTAAAGAGTTTCTTCCAAGAAGACATTTAAGATTTGGTTTGCCATTCAACGTTGAAGAAGTAACAAAACAAGCACGGATTGTTTACCAAATAGAAGAAAACAAACTATTTATACTCCATTGCTTTGATACTCACAAAGAATATGAAAAATGGTATAAATCATTTAAGTAACTCTAAATCACAGATTGTGGCAAACAGTCTCGCGTGGTTAACGTGAAAACAATGCAAGTCATGCATTTAAATGAAGATCTTGCGCTTGCCAAGCCCAAGGCGTTTTACACTCGCCTGATTGGCAGGATAGGAATAGGTTTATATATAAAATACCCTTTAAATTATTATATTAAAGACTTAAGAGTTAACTCTATAATTAAATGAAGTGAAGTGAGCTTATTTGAGTTTTTTTGAAGATTTAGAAGATAGGTTTTGGAAGTTACTAGAAGACTTGCAAGATAAAGGAATTCCTTTAATTAAACTCGCGTATTTTTTAGATGATAGAAAAATTCCTGCAATGCCGGTTTTTGCTTTAATTACATTATTAGTTCTTAGTGTATTAGGATTTGGAGTTTATAATTTATTTCTTCAACCACAAGCAAGTGTTACTTTAACTGTTTTAGGCGTTGAATCAAAGCCTTTAGATTCAGTTGAAGTAAAATTAAAAGTAAACGATGAATTAAAAACCTTGCAAACAAAGGATGGAAAGATTCAATTAAATGTTCCAATTGGGGCAAAGCTTTCAATTGAAATTGAAAAAGAAGGATATGAAAAAAAAGAAAAAAGTTTTACAGTTGATGAAGTAAAATTTGAGCAAACACTTACTTTATTGCCTGTTTCAGCAACTATTTCTAAAACAATTAAATTAGTGAATGCAGATAAATCTTTATTTGATAAAAGTGTTACTGCTTCTTTTAGTTGTAGTAATAATACTGGTTTTTCTAAAAGCGAAATAGTTGAAAAAGGAGAAGTAAAACTAGACAACATTCCAAGCGATTGTGGAAATTTATCTGTTTTTGTAGAAAAATTTAATGTTAAAAGTAATTCAATTAATTTAGATGAAAAAGGCGCTGCTCAAATAGTTGTAGAGCAAGTGAAAAAAGATTTTGGAAAAGTAAGAGTTGAAGTAAAAAAGGATTCAGGAGAAGCATTGTCAGGAATTAGTGTAGAACTATACACTTCTCAGAGAATGGCTTATACTAGAGGAATTACTACTCAAGATGGAACAGTTGTATTTGAAAACGTTGAAGTAGATAATTATTACGTTGTTGCATCAGATGGAAGTGGAGAGTTTTTAACATTTGATGGAAGTGCAAATAAAAAAGATGTATTAAAGGATCAAACAACTTCTTTCACTGCAACAATGAAGAAAGGAGTTAAAGGAGAAGTAAAACTTAAAGTAATTAATAAGCAAACTTCTTTGCCTGTTGCAAACGCAATTATAACTTTATTGAAAGCAGATGGATCAAAGCATTCCGAACCAAAACAAAGCGATGCAGAGGGAAAGGTTTCATTCAATGTTCCAGATGCAGCTTCATATAAAGCAGTAGTAGATCATCCTGATTACTTGTTTCAAGAAAAAGGAGATTTAAGAAAAACAGAGTTAGATGAATTTACTTTAATTCCTGTAACAGAAGCAACAGCTGATAATAGGAAAAGCTTGCTTGTAAGAGTTTTAGATGAAAAAGGATTACCAGTTGATGCAGTGAAAACAGTTCTTCAAACAGGGGATGGAACTCCTCTTGGATTGGAAAAAATTACTGGAGCAGATGGAATTGTTTCATTTGGAAACTTGAAGGAAGGAGAATACTTAATTTTTGCAGTTAAAACAGGGTTTAAAGGAGTGTTAAGTCAAAAAGTGCAAGTAAAGGATAGAAAAGTTAATACTTTAGATGTAAAAATTTCTTTAGGAACTGGAACAGTTGAATTAACTGTTTTAGATGAAGATAATCAACCTATTTCAGGAGCAACTGTAACTTTATTTGATTATTTTACTGATGAACAACTTGAAAAAGAAAAATTAGTTGACTCTCAGGGAAAGGTTTCATTCACTGTAAGAGCTGATAAAAAAATTTATTTAAAGGCTTCAGCAAACAATTTCTTAAACTATGTAACAATTCCATTACAATTAGCTAATAATGTTACAATTAAAAAAGAAATTAAATTAGTTGACGATGTTCCAAGCGTTGAAGCAAAACTAGTTGGATTATTTGTTTCAACTCAAGAAGGAGATCAAGAAGTAAAAGATTCTTTAAATTCTGGAGACAAATACAAGGTTAGACTTCAAGTAATTACTCCAAAAAATAGTTCTTTTGAAGAAATAGGTTTACATGTTAGAACAGGAAAACAAGAAGAAAATAAAACAAATATAATGGAAGCAGATCCTTTATTCATTAAAGAAGTTTTCAGTTCTGCTTCTCAAATAAGAAAAGGAACTAGTTTTACTCCTTCACTAGGGTTTTCAAACGATGCAACTCATTTAACAAGCGGAGCAGCTAAATGGATTAATTCTACTTGGAGAAAACCTTTAGCAGGAGTATATGAATTGGAAGCAGAGATTCAAGTAAACAAAGTAGAAGCAAGAGATGACTTGAAATTATATTATAGAGCATGGGGTAAAAGCGGAAGCTATGTAAGAGATCCAGCAGACAAAGAATTAGGCAATGCAGCTAATACTGCTAAAAAACAAGAATTATATGCTCATTCAAAGGAAAAAACTTATTCAGTTGGAGTAGCATCAAATGTATGCGTAAGAGAATTTTGCAGTAGTTTAACAATTGAAGACTTGTTTTCAAATCTTGAAACAGGAATAGTAGACCAATACAGTGCAAAAATTACAAACAATTACAAGTTAAGATTTAATTTAGTTAATAGTTCTACTTCAACTTTTAGTGGATTAAAATTCAAGGTATTCAATGAATTAGGAGGAGTAGAACTTCAAAACTATAAAATTGAAGTGCAAGGAAAAGAGCTTTTAGGAAACGCGGAAAATAATGAAATTAATTTAGATGTATTAAAGTTAACTGGAGACGAACCAATTTCAGGAGAAATTAATTTCAAAACCTCAAAGGATGGACAGTCAAAGATTGTAATGCAATTAATTTCTGGCAGAGACACTTTATTTGAAAAACAAGTATTAGTTGATGTAAGCCCTGCGCAAACACTTAAAGTAGAAGTAGTGCCAAAAGCAGTTGTTCCATTCATTAACAATCAATTTGTATTCAAAGTAACAAAACCAGAAGATAATTCTGCTATTCCAAATGCATTAATTAGATTAATGTTAAATGAAACACTTGTAGTAACAGGGAATACTAATTCAAGAGGAGAATTTGAATACACTTTAACTGCGCCTTCAAGTGGTGCAAAGCTTTCAATTGAAGTAGAAAAAAATGGATTCCAAAAAGTAAAAAAAGTAATGAATGTAGCAGAAGAAATTCTGGATATAAATCCATTAAACATTGTTGAAACATTAATTGTAAGCGGAATAGAAGCAAAAACAAATGGTTTAACTATATTCAATGACACTGAAATTCCTTTAAAAATATCAAAGGTTGATGCAACAGGGGATTTCACTGGATTAGTTAAAGTAGAATTTAGAGAGAATTTAATTGACTTGGTTTTAAATCCTAAAAGAGATTATAATTTCCAATTAGATTTAGGTTTAACAAGTAAGGGAAAAGAAGTAAGCCAACCTCAAAGACTGCAAGGAAAAATTGATTTACATTTAACTAATGAAGCATTTAATAAGACTTGGATTAATTCAATTCCAGTTGAAGTAAAAATTGCTTTTGGTTCTGCAATAGATCAAAAAGATTGTTTAACAGTAAATCCATTGAATTGGAATGTGTTTACAAGCAATGAAGTTAAAACATTAGATGTTGCAGTGAAAAACTCTTGTGAAGTGCAAGGCAAGCCAGTTGACTTGCAAGGACTAGAAGTAAAAATTAATAGAGGAAATGAAAACGAATTAGGAGCATTCAAGTTAAGAGATGAATTAACTGAAAAAGAAGTAACCTTAACAAATGTATTCCAAAAAATTTCAACTCTATTAAAACATAACGCAGACAATGTTTACACTATTAGGTTTGAACCAAAAGAAGTAACTTCTTCAACCTCAGAGCCAAAAATTATTTTCAGAGCAACTCATAGAACAGCTAACGGAGACGAAGTAATTGAAAAACTAGTGAAAGTAAAAGTTGAAATAAATGATTTAATTAAATGTGTTGAAGTAAAGGATACAGGAAAATTATTAGTTGAATCTTGTCCATACAATACAGGGTTTTCAGCTGCAAGATTCAGTGTTCCAATTCAAGGAGCCTTACCAGAACATGTTTTAACTAGTGGAACTCTTTCCTCGGATAGAGTTTCATTGCTTCAAAATAGGAATCCAATATTTCCTAACCTTGATTACACTGGAAGATTATTTGATTCATATAATCAAAACCCTGCAGCTGCAGGAATCTTTGCATGCCAAGACACTCAATTCAGAATTGAAAACAATTGTTCAAGCATTGTTTCAGTTGATTTAGCTCAAGACTCTGCATTAAATGTAGCTGAAAGCGCGTTTGATATAGAGCCAGGAAAAGACAAAGTAGTAACAATTGGGCAAAGCTATAAAATGGGAACTTATAAAGTTAGAGTGCAAGCAAAAATTAAAGGAGCAAATCAAGCAAGTCAAGAAATTAAAACTCTTTCAGTAAGCGTTAAAAGCTCTAGTCAAGCAACAGCTAATTGTATTAAGTTAAGTGATCCAGGAGACGGAGTATTCAGATTTAATGATTTATTCCAAAAACCTGTAAGAGGAGTTTTAACAAATGAATGTGTTGCATCAGGAGTATACTTGTATAAAAATTCTTTAGATACTTCAAGTTTAGTGAGTTATACAGGGCAACAAATGCAAATGGCTTCAAGACTAATAACTGAAGGAGATCCAGATCCTACTACAAGATTTGATGGAAAAGAAATTCAAGAACTAAAATTCAGGGTTGAAAAAAATTTATTTTACAAAAAAGCAGATTCATTAAATCAATTAAAAGAAGCTAGAGGCCCATTAGATTTAGTTACAGGAGTAAGAGCTGTTCTAGCTCAAGGATATGTAACAGTAAACGAAGCAGGATATTTAAAAGTAAATTACACTGATGGCTTTTCTCAATCAAAATCAAAAGAAATTAATGTAACATTCCAAGACTATTTTAGGTCAACTGAATTCCTTGAAACACAGTATGGAAGCACTAAATGGACTACAGCAGCTGACTTGCAAGCTCATTGTTTAAGGCCATTATATTTAGGAACTTTAACTGACACTGACTTTGGAAACACTGACACTATTACTAAACGTCCTGCAGATGACTTAGTAATAGTTGGAGCAGAAGCATGTGGATCAACAGATGGTTTAAGTAATTTAAAAGTTAATCCAAACATGTTACGCGAATTAAGCGAGAAAGGATTGGATTTAAGTTTTAGAATAACTGGTGGAAGGCTAACTGGAAGAAACCAAACAATTGAAGCAGTAATAACTAGAACAGATAAATTTGTTGAACCATTAACAATTGAT
>CAYJVY010000005.1:23845-69812 GCA_964373795.1 uncultured archaeon
TGCAATTCACTGTAATGCCTAAAGGATTAATTGAAGGCTTGTCAACTCAAGGACAAAAAGTTTACTTAGAGGCTTTAAAGAAATTAAAAAGAGGCGAGTCAATAGATGCAGTTCTAGCTTACGTTGATTCTCAAGAAATAGATAAAGATCCAGATAAGGATAAAGAACAAAAAGACTTAATTAAGCAAAGATTGAAAGAACTTGTTTCAAAGATTGCAGAAGCAACATTTTGTTCAGCTGAAAAAGGAGAAGTTCAACCAACATTGTTTGACAAGGTTTACTTTAACTGGGATTATGGCAAAATTTATTCCGAAAAAGAAAAAAATTGTTCTTCAGGAGAAATTTACTGCGACGGAGTTCAATTCTCAATTGAATTAACTAAAAGACAAAAACTAGTAAAAGACGTAATGGAGACAACTGGTAAAAATTATTTAAGCAGTGCAGGAAATCTAGATGTAAACAAAGTAGCAGAAAGATGCCTTGTACACGACATTGGAAAAACAGGAAATGCAATAGATGATTTAAGTAAAAGCGATTGCACTCCTTACTTGAAATCCAACGAGTTTTGGAGATTTGGAAAACTAAGTTATAGTCCTTTCAAAGGAAAAGCTTACTTCTTAAAAGATGATTTAAGATTACTTGAATGGAGTAAAAAAGAAGACTTAGACAGAGTTAAGAAAAGATTAAGTGAAGCAATTACTTTAATTAAAAGCGCTCCAGATTTAAATGCTTCAACAGACAAAGATCAACTTCTAAACATTCAATCAAGGTTTAATAAATTAAAAGAATCATTACTTGGAGGAGGAACAAGTGGAGAAAAAGATCCTTTAAGTGAAAATGTTTTCATTGAATTCGATCAAGCACCAAACAGTCCTCAAGGATACAATATTGGAGACGACAAAGTATTAGATAGTTTAAATATTCTTTCAGCAGATAAAAGTGGTTTAACTGCTCCATACAAGCAAAACCTTAGATTAATGAAACTAGATTTATTTATGCAGTTCTTAGAAGACATTTTAGAAAACTGTTTAGTTAATGTAAGCCAATGTAAAACTCCTTCATACAAGTTTTCAAGAACAAATCAGGCATACACTAAAACAACTGGACAAAAAGCAATTCTAACAGGATCTGGAAGAGCAGTAGATGTAAATACTGATTTATTAAACCAAGTTTTAAGTGACTTGGAAGTAAAAATCGGAATTCCAATTAATGTTCAAGACAAAGAAGTTCAAGACTTTGTATTAGGAAATGCAATGGATGCAATTAAATTACAAGACTCTCAAAGCAATTCATTCACTTACAGGCAATTAAGAGATTTAAGTCAATTTAATTCATACTTAATAGCTGATAACTTAAATGAAGATCTAAGAGCAGACTTTAAAGCAAAGTATGGATTAGATTCAAGCAATGATTTCGAAAACTGGAATATTTCAGGAGACACTAATACTCCAGGAAAATATGAAAGCGAAATAAATTATAGATTAACACTAAAAGAACCTTTTAGTGATAATAATGGTGAAATAAAATATTTTAGGATTTTAAAATCCAATAGCTTTGAAGAATTAAGAAAAGCTATTGTTTCATCCCAAGAAATAGAGTATAATTCAATCACATTCAAACCAAAACCAAAACTTAAAGCAATAAATCCAACCACATTCCAAGATATTACATTCAACGAGTCAAATTTTAGTGCTTTTAAAACATCTTTTAACAGTCAATTGAATGAAGAATTTAAGGAAGACAAAAACAACTTAACTGTTAAAGTAAGCTATAAGTTTTCGCCAACAATTAATTCAATTGAATACCTTGATGTTAATCGTAAACAGTATTTTTACAGAGTTGCACAACCAGATGCAAATATATTAAATATGGGAATAAACTCAGATCCATATTCCGGTAAAATTAAATTTAGAACAGATACAGTCTATTTTTCAGGGAATTTAGACAATAGTATGTTTGATCAAATAATTTTGCGTATGAAGGATGAGACTAATTCCTTTTTTGATAAAAAGGTGGATGACGATTTTAAACCATTCATTGGAGGAAATGCAGTAGATGTAAATGAAATTGGTAAAATAAAACGAAAAATTAAATCACAAGTTAATGACTTTAATGGAGCATTCATAATTACAGTTGAAGCAGACTTTAATGGACATGTAAGTGGAACTAAAAAGATTGTATGGACTAAAGAAGTTGCAACTTATAATAATTTTATATCCTTATTAGACGGTCTCGACTATGAATCAGCTCAGTTAAGCTTTAGATCAAGAATACTTCCAACTGCTTCAAAGACTTCAGTGAATTTAACTCGCTTGGAAACAGATACTGCTTCAAGTGAAGTGCAAGACAAGTTATTATATTACTTGCCTTTAGATGGAAGTCTTGGAATTGAAAACGAGAAAAGCAAAAGAAATGGATATGGAGTTACATTTAGTTCTATAGAAGGATTTACTAAAATTCCAATTCAAAAAGAATTACAAGCAGTAACTGGAACTGCTACAGTGAAAAAGGATTACTTAGTTTCAAAAGACGGAAATGCAGGGTTTACTGACTTTTTCATGAATTTTGAAACAAAAATTAATCAAACAACTGATGGACAATTGTTAAGATTTGTTGGAGGAATAGGAACTGGAACTCCTACTACAGCAATTTATAGTCCTTCATTCCCAGTGCCTTTAACAATGAGAGTAAATGCTCCTACTAGTGGAAGCCTTGCAAGCGTGTTTTATAATTTAAGCAAAGCAGCAAATGAAGTTGATTCAAGCGCAAATCCAAGTCCAGCTGCATTAGTTTCTTGGAAGGTTCATGAAAGAAGCCAAGTTGCTAGAACTCAACAAGAATTAGGAGTAACTGCAATGAGTTTTACTGGAGAAGACAAAGAAGTTAATCCAGATAAATTTTATTCAAGAGCAAGAAAAGAAGAAGGAGTTTTCAGTAAAACAGTGACTGAAGGATTTGAAGCACTTGGATTGCAATGGCAAGGAACTCTTCGCCCTGGATTTATTGTATTCAATGGAATTGCATTTGTTCCTCAAGGAAAAGGAGAGCTTCAATTAATTCCAAATAAAAACTCTGTAAGTGATGCAAGCATTGAAACAGTTGCATTAGGAAGCAAGCCAGCTACTGTTAAAGCATCTCAAGGAGGAAAAGTTGAAGGAGTTGTTTCATTAGATCCAACTATTGTAAGCGGAGGATTTAGTAGAGATGCAGAACCATTAAAAGAAATAGCTGCAAAAATAAAGAACGGAGAAAACATTTCCTTAGAAGAAATAATCGGATTAAATAAAGCTGGGTTTTTGTGTGCAAAAGTTGCAAGAAATGAATTAACCTTAACATGGAATGAAAACAAAGTAATAGAAACAAGTGGATTAAAACAAAAAGCAGATGCATTACTTGCAAAAAGATAAATTTTTCCACCTCACTAAAAGCTATAGACAAAACTATTACATGACCTTGCTTTTTCACTCTTTCAAAAATCTGCTTTAATCTAAATAAATTCTTTTCATTTAAAAAATTCTATAAAGTACGTTAATTTAATTCTTCACAAGAATTCGACAAATGCTACAAGAAAAACAAATTCAAGAAAGCATTATTTTAGATAAGACAACAAATACAATTAATAAAAACAATTAAATTCTATTCTAAATACTATAGTTACATGCATTCAGAAAAAGAAATTAATGAAGCAGTTAAAAAATTAAAAAAAAATGATTTTATTCATTCAATCATTTTATTTGGTTCAAAGATTTCGGGAAAACCAATCAGAAGAGATGACATAGATTTATGCATAATTTTTGACTCTCAGAAAATGCCTTCAAACAAAGAGTTAGTAAAAATTTTGGGCTTGCTTGGAGAAAAATTTGATTTAAGTTTTTTCCATTTGCTTCCAATAAATGTTAGAAAAAAAGTTTTAGAAGAAGGAAAAATTCTTTTCACTAGAAACAAGCTTTATGTATTTGAATTAATTAAAGAAACTGATTTTGAATACCCCAAATATAAAAATTTTTTAGAGGAATTTAATAAGATTAGATTAAATAAAGTTATTTTAAAATCTTAAAAGGCAAAAAAATGGATAACAGAATAGAAGAAAAATTAACTAAAATCCAAGGCTATGTTGAACAACTAGAATTGATTTTACCTGAAACATTTGAAGAATATGAAAAAGATGAAAAAACAAAGTTTGCAAGCGAAAGGCTATTTGAACTATCTTGTGAAAATTTACTTGATGTTTGTTTTATGATTGTCTCAGAAAAGGGGAAAGAAAAACCTTTAGATAACAAAGATGCAATTCAAAAAATTGTTGGCCTAAAAGTTATTAGCAAAGAATTAGGAGAAAAATTAAAATCACTAATTGGCTTAAGAAACTTGCTTGTACACCAGTATGGAAAAATAGATGAAGAAATTGTTTTTGAACATTTTAAAACAGAATTACCAGACTTAACTGAATTCATTGAATCAGTTTTAAAGTACTTAAAAAATAAATAACACTAACTCCCTCCACGCCATAAAAGGCGTGGATTTCTGATTACAACAACTCAAGGTTTACCACGTGCCAACTAAAAAATAAACTAATTATAAAAAATAAGGAAAGCCTTTTATATAACTTCAAGTATAATTTTATTATAGGAATTGTTATGAAGGCTGTTACAAAAACTAGGGGTGTTGGCGGATCATTAATTGCAACTATTCCAAAAGAAATAGTTGAAGCAATTGGATTGAAG
Organism: uncultured archaeon; assembly: GCA_964373795.1. Lineage (GTDB taxonomy): Archaea > Iainarchaeota > Iainarchaeia > Iainarchaeales > DATDZZ01 > CAYJVY01. Next base: position 28,567 of record CAYJVY010000005.1, read on the forward strand.
GAAAATGAAATAGTTGAAATTGATGTTAAAAAAATTAAAAAACACTTTTTTGGAACTTCTAAAGGAATTGGTTCTTTCACTAAAAAAGACAGGCTTGAGACAAGATGGTAAAAAGATACTTAATTGATACTTCTGCTTGGATTGATTATTTAAACGGCATTGAAAGAGCTAAACTAATTGATGAAATAATAGATGACAGGGAAAGTGAAATTTATTGTTCTGTAATTTCAATTGCAGAAATTGCCAGCAAATGCTTAAGACAATTGAAAAGCAAAGAAGAAGTTCTGCAAAACATTGAAAATATTTCCTCTATTTCAATTGTTCTTTCAATTGATAAAGAAATAAGTTTAATTGCTGGCTTGAAACAAGCTGAAGTTCGAGCAACTAATAAAGATTTTAGTTTGGCTAATGCGTTTATTTGGATTCAAGCAGAGCAAAAAAAATGCAAACTAATTACATGCGATTCTGATTTCAAAAAGTTTCCAGAAGTAGTAATATTAAAATAGGCTAGTTTTTCCATTTTATAACTTTTCCATTTAAAGAGCGCTTTATTTTGGATAAGAAATAAAAAGTTAAACATAGTAATGTTTAAATATTTAAACATACACAAACATAGTAGTGATTATATGGCTACGAAAACTATTACTGTGAAAACAGCTGCTTATGAGGCTTTGAAGGATTTGAAAGAAGCCAAGGAAAGCTTTAGCGATGTTATATTAAGGGTAGCCAAAAAAAAGTCATTGGATGAATTTTATGGCGTTCTTAGTAAAGAAAGTAGTGAAAAACTTGAAAAAACAATTAAGGGACTGAGGAAAAGACAGGATGCAGAAAACAAGAAAAGATTGCAAAAAATAGTCGGGGAGCTGAGTTATTAAATGGCTTGCCTTGACACTACTTTTTTAATAGATCTATTAAGGGGTAGAAAAGACATCAAAGAACTAAAAGATGAATTGAATAAGCACGAATCTAATTTGTATGTTGCTGCTCCTTCCGTAATGGAAATTTGGACTGGCGCAAATTTGAATGATTATCCAGAAAAAGAAAAATTTAAGATTAAATATCTTTTAGAGTCTTTCAAGGTTTTGAATTTTGATGAAAAGAGTGCAAAAGAGGCAGGAGAAATACAAGCAGAACTCATAAAAAAAGGTAAAATAATCCAAGTTCAAGACATAATGATTGCAGCTATTTCCATAACTAATGGGGAAAAAATTGTTACAAGAGACGAGGATTACATAAGAGTCAATGGATTAAAAGTTTTAAAGTACTAGGCATCAAATAGCATCAAATAATTTCTTTTTATAAGATTAAAAAATATATATAATCTTAAATCTGTTTTAATAAAAAAGCTTTTAAAGAATGAAACACTTAGTTTTAGCAATCAAAACAATTATATAATTAATACTAAATTAAATAATATATAATGCATTAAATAAGGAAAGCGTGCAAGTGAAAAAGGTGTAAAAAGTGGGAATAGCTGAAGGAATTTCAAAGTTTTATTATTCTCTTGAAGCAAAATACTACGGAGTATTGGATAAAATTAATGAAAAAATTCCAATCTATGCATTAATTGATCCAATTGATAGATTTGCTCCAAGTTTTGCATTACTAATACTAATTTTATTGGCCTTGCTTTTGTTTGCAGGAGTAACTTTATTGAATACTATCCCAATTCAAGTAACTGAAAATGATTTAACTGTAATTGTTTTAGATGAAAAAGGAAGTGTATTAGAAGAAGCAGATGTAAAAGTAGTGTTTCAATCAAAGGATTTCCCTAAAAAAACAAATAAAAAAGGAGAAGCAATTTTCAGTGTTCCAAGCAATGCACAATTAAGTATTGAAATATCTAAAGATAAATTTGAAGCAATTAAAAAAGAAATTAAATTTCAAGGAAAAAATCAAATCGAGCAAGTAAACTTAATTGCAGTAAAAGAAGAAGAACAACAAAAAATTTTCTTTGTAAAAGATGAAAGAGGAAAAGCATTAAAGGATGCAAGAGTAACTTTTACTTGCAGTGATAAAAGTGCTAGGCAACCAGATGCTCAAACAACTGATTTTAGTGGAAAATTAAAAATAGCAGTTCCAAGTAATTGCGGAGAACTAACTTTTTCAGCTAGATTGGAAAAATTCAAAAACTTGGATGGAGTAAAGGCAGATAAAACAACAATTGTTTTACAGCCAGATGAAGCAAGGGTTGGAAAAATAACTGTTGGAATAACTTCTAATGGAAAAAATTTGGATGGAGTAGAAGTTCATGTTTACAGATTTAATGAAGAAGAATTAGGCCCGGAAAAAACTGTTCACTCAGCAAATGGATTAGCAGTATTTGATAACTTGTTTGCAGGAGAATATATTGTAAGAGTTAATGCTGAGTCAGGGTTTGGTCCATTCAAGTCGGAAAAAATTTCTTTAACTTCAGGGCAAGAAAAAAATACTCAAGTAAAACTGGATAAAAAACCTATTGGAAAAATATTAGTGAAAGTTCTTCAAGAAAAAAATAAATTGCCTTTAGAAAAAGCTAAAGTGAAATTAAGGAAAGGAAGTGAAGAACTTGGGGCAACTGATTCAAATTCAGATGGGATTGCAGTTTTTGATATAACTGAGGATTCGGAATACGAAGTAGTAGTTGATCATTCAGATTATTTAGTGAGAGCTGTTTCAGGAGTAAAAAAAGATTTGCTTAGAGAAATTTCTTTAGAGAAATTCACTGGAGAAAACGGTGGAACATTAAAAGTTAAAGTAGTGGATTCAAAAGGAAATTCAGTGCATGGAGCAATAGTTGCATTATATGACATGGACGCAAAACAAGTAAGCATTTACGAAGAACAATCAACTGATTTAAACGGAGTGGCAAGTTTTACTAGAGTGCAAAGCGGAAACTATAAAGCTTTGGCTTTTAAGGAAAGCGCTAAAGGCTCTAGTGATGCCCAACGCTTTGATAGAAGGTTGTCTGCTCAAATTACTTTAAGAGCAACTTTGATAATTGAAGACAGTCAAGTAGAAGTAATAGTTAAAGATGAAGAAGGAGTAGCTGTTTCTCAGGCAAGAGTTACATTGTTTGATGAATTTAATGACAAAGTAGTGGGATCGGATTTCACTAGTGCTGAAGGAAAAATTGTGTTTGAAAATATTCCTGCAGATAAAGCTGTTTACGTTAAAGTAACAAAAGAGAAAACTTCTTTTTATTCTGCTTCAAAAAAAGTTTTACCAAAAGAAACTGTTTCATTTAATGCATTCATTGAAAAAAGGCCTCCACTAGGAGAAGTGAAAGTAAAATTTTTAGGATTATATAAAGCAGGAGAAAAAGTTGAATCATTAAAAGAAGGAGTTGTAACAAATGTTGCAACAGGAGAAAGATATGCAGCTAGGTTTAGAGTAATTATTCCTGAAGAAAATGATTACAGTGAAGTAGGCTTGCATGTTAGAACTGGAACAAAGGAAATTCTGGAAAAAGATTCTTTATTCATTAAAGCAATTAATGGGCCTTTAGCTGAAGTAAAAAAAGGATTATCTTTTAACCCTAGTTCAGGTTATCAAGAGGATTCAAAAAATGTTGCATTCAATGATGCGAAATGGGTTGAATTTGTTTGGAACAAGCCAACTCCAGGAATATATGAATTTGAAACATTAATTGAAGTAAAACAAAACGCTAAACTAGATGAAAAGCTAAGCATTTTTTACAGAACATGGGCAATTGAAAAAGGAGATAGAAAAAGAGATCCTGAAATGCCTCCATCAAAAAATCATCCTTTTTACGATGACACTGAAGAAGTATTATATCAAGTAGGAATTACAACTTTATGTGATGACGCGTTTTGCTTTGATGCACAAATTCTAAATGTAGGAGAAAAAATAGTGAAATCCTTAGCAGAAGAATTAACTTACTCTGCAGATGTTTTTTCAAACTATAACTTGAAATTCAATTTATTGAATAACACGGAGTTTGGTGAAAACCCTCACACTAATGCGTTTTTGAGAATTAGAAACCCTGAAGAAAACCTTGTGTTTGAAAGATTTGAATTAAATTTAGGAGACAAGGGAAAGAAAAGCGGTACACTAAATGCTTCTGCTTTTGAAGATCAACAAGTAGAAGTATTTGAAGCAAAAGAAAGATTGATTGCAGACATTGATTTTAAAACTCAAAAATCTGGAAACGGAGCAATAGTAATTGAATTAGTTTCCGATAACCAAGTAGTATTCAGTAAACAAATAATTGTAAACGTTTCTTCAACTAAAGACTTGGATGTAAAATTCGATCCAAGAGAACTTGCATCTGGAGTGCAAAACAAGTTAAGCATTGAAGTAAGAGACAAATTAACTGGAGTTGAAGTAGAGAAAGCATTAGTAAGCGTTTTAGACAGACATAAAATAGAGTTAACTAAGGGAAGAACTTCAAGGCAAGGAAAAGTTGAATTAAATTTACCTCCTCAAAACCCTGGAGACAAATTAATTTTGAAAACTCAAAAAGAATTATTTAATTCAGTTGAACAAGAAATTTTAGTGAAAAAAGAAATTGTTTCATTCAATCCTGCAACTGTAGGAGTAAGCGTTAACATTAAAACAGTTCAACAAAAAGATGAAATAATTAATGCAAGAAATTTAACTAATTTTCCTGTAAAAATTAATTCAATTCAAGTAACTGGAAACTTTAAAGGAGTATTAAATGAAGAAGAAATGAATAAATTCTTGAAACAATTTGAGGGAACTGTTTTAGAGCCAAGCGAATCAAAAGAATTAATTTTAAGAACAGTTATTTCAGAGGAAGGAAAATTATTGAATGAAAGAACTGATTTTAAGTCAACTTTAAGAATTGGAGTGGAAAACTTTGGACAAATTTGGAGCTTTGAATTACCTGTAACAATTGCTGTAGGCATTGGAGCAGAAGTAGAAAAACCTGATTGCTTGAAGTTAAGCAAAACTGAGTGGAAGATTTCAAGTGAAGGCCAACCAGTTTCAACTGAATTTGAAATAAAAAATGACTGCGTTGTTTCAGGGAAACCAATTCCTTTAAGAAACTTGCAAGTAAAATTTAATCCTCAAGGAAACATTTTAGGAGAATATTTATTAGAAATAAAAGAAGACACTATAACTAAAGCAAAAGTAAATGTTCGAAGCGCGTTCTTTAAAAACATTGTAGCAATCTTAGATCCAAATAAAAGATATTCAGCTGTTTTAAGTTTCACTCCAAACGGAGGAGTAAATGGAACAGCTAAAGGAACACTTCTTTTAAGTGCAGAAAATAAATTGGATTCAGGAGATCAAGTAATTGAATCAAATCTTGAAACAGAGGTTCCAATAGTGAATTTAAGGGAATGCATTTCATTCTCAAATGATTTAGTTATAATAGATATTTCTAAACCAGAAGGAGAAAGAAAAGGATCTTTTAAAATTGATACTGATGGCTGTGGAGGAAAAACTGAATTCAAGTTTGATTCAAAGCTAGAAATTTTAACTGGAAAAAATGTTTCATTAAAAGAAAAAGATTCAAAAGAAATTGAAGTATTTGCTGGAACAAATTTTGCAGGACAATATCCTTTAAGAATTGAAGTAAAGCCTTCTCATACAACTACTTTTAGGAATGCTAAAATGATTAGGGTTCGCTTGATTGATCCAAATAGTTGTGTAACATTAGATAAATTTGAATTCGAAGTATTCAAAGAACCTGGAAATGATTTCTCTGGATATGATACAGCTGAGTTAACAAATAATTGTTTAGAGAAAAGAGTTCAAGTAAAATTAAACATGAAAAGCTGGAGAGATGCAATTGAAACAGGGGCTATTTGGGGAATAGCTGCATTTGCAGTTGGAACAGTTTCCAGAGCAGCAGCTGGAGATGAAGAAGAAAAAACAGACGGAGAAAAACCAAAAGATAAACAACCTGCAGCAGATCCTACAAAAACTCAAGTAACAGATCAGAATCAAACAGATCAAAATCAACAAAAAAAAGGAGGAGGAATTTTTGCGTGGATAACTAATGTATTGGGCCTTGGCGGAAGAGACAAAAATGCAGGCCCTGAACCAGCAACTCCTGGTAAGCCAGCAGGAGATAGTGATAATCAAACATCCGCAAGCATTCCACAAACTGTTTTAAATAATCTTCCTTCAGGAGCCACAAATATAAATATAATTAACGAAACTATCAATGAATATAACGTAGAATATACATTGAACGGAGTAAAAAAAACACAAGTAATTGATCTTCAGGCTATAAGAACTGGAGTGACTTCAGGAGACGAACATCAAGCAGTGGCTGGAACTGCTTTGGTTTCAGGGATTACTGCTTTGGCTGGAGCTGAAGATACTGGAGCTCAATTAGGTGGAGCAGCAGGAGATGCTTTAATTGGAGGAGTCTCGAAAGGAATTGGAAACATGTTTAGTGGAATGCTTGGAGGAACTGCTCCATGGGTTTCAGGTTTGGCTACTTTTGCTTTAATGACTGGATTAACTTATTTAAATCAAGGAACTACAACAGTTGAAACAACTGTTAATGATATTGGGTTAACTCCTGATAAATTTAAAATGTTGAAGGAAACTGGAAAAGATGGAGACTTTGATGAAAGAGTTAGCGTTAAACCAGAAAAAGAATCTTTTAGACCAAATCCAAAAGATAATAGATTGAAAGTAAAGGAATTGGGTTTGACTTTTAAAAACGAGCAACCAGGAAAATGGACTGGAGATATTTTTAGCGTATTAGATTTGAAAGGAGATCAATGGCAGTATAACACTGATAAAGAATATAAAGCTTCTTCAGGGTTTTGGGATAGAGCAAAGAAAAGAATTTCAGAAAACAAAATAGATAAACAGCTTTTCCCATTCAATCAAAAATTCCATTTACAGTTAACTTCAGTGAATCCAAGAGATGTGAACTTTGAATTACCTCCTACAGGGCCTGCATGTGAATTACTTGGAGGAGGAACAGGAGATACAGGACCAAACGCTGTTGGCTTGCCAAGAATTGGTTTAGCTCATGCAAAAGAAATTGGATGGAATTGGGACGACTTTCCAGCTCCTACAAGCACTAATCCAAAAGGCTTGCCAATTAATGGAAAGATTTGTGATGTAAGCGATTCAAATGACTTTATTTACTGTGATGCAACTCAATTCAGTATAGCTGTTTTAAGAAAAGTTGAAACTCTAAGAAAATTTTTAGAGCAATCAAATAATTCATTTATTTGTCCTGCAGCAGAAAAAGCTGCTTCAACTAAAACAAATACAGTAAAAGAAGACAATGTAGGAATTAGCTTGCTTGAACCAGTAAAACAAGGAAACGATGTAAACATTGAAGTAGAAGTATTCAATAACAATCAACAACAAATGGAAGTAGAATTAATTGTAAAAGTTTCCGGGCCAAATTATTCAAAGGAAGAAAAAAAGCAATTAGGAAAAATCACTAAAGAAAAAATTGGGTTTGCATTCACTGGATTAGGAGCAGGAGATTACACTGTTGAAGCAAGAATTAATCCAAACACTCAGTCTTGCACTGTTTGCTTTGATAAAGAGCCAAACGATAACATTGTTTTAAGTTCTTTCACTATTGGAGCAAGCGGTGGATTAACTAAATGTAAACCAGGAGATTATGAAGTTTATAATACTAAAAATTTAATTGAGTTCGTGGAAGCAACTGAAGAAGCAAAAAGAAATGTGACCTATACAGGCATTAGTAATAATGTAAAAGAGCAAAAAAAAGAATACTTGGCTTCTTTAATTAATTTCCAGTCTTATTTAATGTTTGATAGATTCTCTAAAGACTTTCAAGAAGACTTTGATGAATATTATAAAGCAAGGGCTTTTGCTCAAGCTCCTTCAGATTACAGGGATAGCAAGACAGGTTTAGGAGTCTTATTTAGAGATCCAAGTAAATTCAAGTTTGAGAGTAGATTAGGACAAACTCCTCCAACTGGTTTAGAGGTTTCACCTGGATTATATCAAGTGAATTTAGAAATTGAATTTGAAAACGATTCATGGCAATTGTTTAAGAATGACAGGCCTTCAGCAGTAGTGCATGTAAAAATGCAGAAAATTAAGGCTCCATCTCCTGATTCGCCTTTTTATTACATGCCTTTTGATGGATTACTAGGAGAAGGAAATGAAAGAATTAATTACGGAGTAAACTTTGAAGGCGATCCAGATGTTAAATTAAATAATGACGATAAAATGATTGTTAAAACACTTGACAGGCCTGGATCAAATGCAGTGAAAGACGTTAAAGTGAATTTCTCTGACGCGTTCACTACTTTAAATGTATTTAATAGGGGAAGCATTTTAAGTGTAGCTCAAGGAGAAAAAATTGATTTAACTTTTAGTCCAAGTTATGCAACTCCAGTAATAATGAAGGTAGAGAATAATCAACAAGATGCTTGGGCGTTTTACTCTGTTGCAATAAATAATTCCACTGTTCAATCAAATACAGGGCCTCAAAACCTTTTATGGAATGGAATTGGATTGCAATGCTTAGACTTTGAAGGAAGAGCAATAAACGATATTTACAGAGAATTTGCAGATGAACATGCAGTTGCAGGGCCTCCAACAATTCAATGTGCAAAAGTTGGAGATAATAAAGATGTAATTTATGGATTAGAATGGTGTGGCCCTGATCTACCTAAATCTGGAAACATGTTTTTGAAAACAGTTATTTTTACTCCTCAAGGACAAACATCAATACTGCAAAGAGAATCAGGAAACGATAAAGTAGAATTTTATAGTCCTGTTGAAGCAAGTTATGGAGAAAAGATTTCATTAGGAGGAACTCCAACAAGCAATATTCCTACAGGAGCAAAAAAGATTGAAAAAAATAATAATTTAGACAGGCTTCAATCAATTCAAGACATTTTCAAACTAGTAAGAGAAGGACATGTATGTATTAGTGGAACAGGAGCAAAATCAGAATTTGTATGGAATACAAAACCATTATATGATTTCCTAGTAGAACAAGAAAAACAAGCAATCAATCAATGTATTAGATAATTGAGTTAACTAAAAGTGAAACTGTAATTTTTTAGGGTATGTGAATGGGGTTAACTGATGTATTTCAGGGAAAAAAAGTAATTGCATTAGCACTGATTTTAATAGTTGTTATAATAGCTGGTTATTTCTTTTTCAGTGGAGGCCTTGGAGGAGGAGAAAAGGGAAGTATTACTTTAAAGTTTTTAGAAGACGAAAAACCTTTAAAAGGAGTTAAAGTAAGTGTTACTTTTGAAGGTGAAAAAAAAAGCTTTACTTCAAATGAAAAAGGAGAAGTAATAATTACAGATATTTTGCTTGGAACACGAATTAAAGCTGAAGCAGAATTAGAAGGGTTTCAAAAAATTTTAAGAGAACTTGAAGTAAAACAAGCTGATTTAAAGTTAGAAGTTCAAATGCCTTCAACTGAAATTAAGAGAACTCAAATAATTAAATTAGTTCAAGGAGAAGATGAAAGTCTTTTAACTAAAAAAGCAACTTATAGTTTGAGTTGCACTAATTCTGAAGGAAAAGTAGAGCCTTCAACTGGAAGTGTTTCAGATGGAGTAATTAAAGCTGTTTCAACAGAGAAATGTGGAAGCATTTTATTACAGGCTTCAGCAGATGGATTTATTTCAGTGCAATCATTTGAAGTGAAAAATGCTTCAGAAAAAGTTTTATTAAAAGAAGTAGAGGTTTCAACTGGAAAAATTAAAGTAACAGTTAAAGACGATGAACAAAAATCTTTAGACGGAATTAGAATTCAAGTATTCAATGAAAGCGGAGTAGAAAAATTCACTGAATCAAGTGTGCAAGGATTAAAAGTTATTCCTGAAGTGCAAACAGGAGAATACTATGTAAGTGTTTCAGATTCAAAAGATGTATTCGGTACACAGAAAAGCGTTGTAAAAAGAGTGAACAAAAATCAAGAAACTCTTTTTGAATTTGTTTTAAGTAAAAGCATTAAAGGAAAAATTAATGTAAAAGCAATAGATGATTCAACTAAAGCAGAATTAAGTAATGTAAAAATTCAGTTATTCAAGAAAGGAGAAAACACTCCAATTTCAGATGATTCAACTAAAGCAGGGGAAAAAGTTAGTTTTAGTATTACTGAAAAAGGGTTATACATTGTTAGAGGTTTATTGGAAGGATTTTTGTATGGAGAAGAAGAAGTTGATTTAAGTGAAGGAGAAAAAGATATTACTTTAAAGCTAGTGAAAGCAACTCCAGAGAATAGTGGAAAAATAGTTGTAAGCATTAAAGATGAAGATAACAAGCCAATTGAATCAGCAGAAGTATTTGTATTTGACGGAGTAACTGATTTCTTGTATCCATTTGAATCAAAGTTAAGTGATGCAAACGGAGAAACTAGATTTAGTGGATTAAAAGAAGGAACTTATTTCATGAAAGCAGTGAAAGGAAATTTGGAAGCAATTTCTTCAAAGAAAAAAATTGATATTAGAAAAGAATTTCCTTTTGAAATTAAAATGCAAAGAGGAAATGGAACTCTTTCAATTGAAGTAGTTGACTTGGATAACAAATCAATTCCTAATGCAAGAATTCAATTACATTTGGTTGGAGAAACAGATATAAAAGAAGCTTTAGGAAACCCTGAAGGAAAATCAGAGATTTCTTTGAAAGGAGATTCAAGAGTTTATGTAAGGGTTTCAGCTGAAGGCTTTGCAGCATTTTTTTCTCAAGCAGTTCCAATTGAAGCAGGAGAAGAAGCAAAAATTAAAGCAGTGTTAGAGAAAACAATTCCTGGAAGAGATCCAAAAATTAAGTTGCTTGGAATTTTTGTAGATGAATCTTCCCAAATAGAGATAACTGAATTAAAGCCTGGAACAAATTATATTGCTAGACTGCAAGTAAAAATTCCTGAAAACGCTGATTACAGAAAAGTAGGAATTCATTTTAGAACAGGAAAACTTCCTTTAATGGAGCAAGACAATATTTTAATTAAAGAAGTAATTGCTCCAAACGCAGATGTAAGAAAGGGAACAACATTTAATCCTCCATTAGGACAAGCAATTGATTTAAAGAATATTTCTTTTGCTGAAGCAAAATGGGCAAACGTTGTATTAAGAGATGTAGAAAAAGGAGTCTACAATATTGCTGTAAGTTTAAGAGTTAAAACTCAAGTAGTGCAAGGAGATGACTTGCCTTTTTATTACAGGGTTTGGGCGGAAACTCCTTCAAAAGAATTTTTAAGAGATCCAATTGATTCAGAACTAGGAAATGCTAGAAGCACTTCAACTAAAGAAGAATTATATGCAGAAGCGTATAGTAAAAGACAGTCAGCTGGCTTGCCATCTGTTTGTGATGAAACATTTTGTTATTCAGGGGAAAGAATTCTAGATTTAGAGGATAAGAAATTCAAACTAGTTCCATATGATGTAAGCGTTTTTGGAGTGCATAAATTCTTTTTCGAAATAACAAATAATAGTGAAACAGTTCACGATCGCGCGGAGATTAGAATAAAGAATTTTGTTGAAGGAAAACTAGTGGATGATGCATTAGAATTAATTGATTACAAAATAGTGAATGCAGATGCAAAAGAATTCAAGTCTTCAGGAATTTCATTAAACAAGTTGCCTGAAATAGAGTTAGGAAGTTATACTAGAAATAAAACAGTTAAAGGAGAAATAACTTTTATTCCAAAAAAAGTTGGAAGAACTAATTTACAGTTAGAAATTGTTAGCGGAATAAGAGTTGGATCAGATGTAGGAGGATCAAAGGTTTTTGAAAAAATTATTCCAATAAATGTTTTAGCAAATAAGAAATTAAAGCTTGAATTAAAGCCAAGCATTTTACCTTCATTTATTGATAACAAGGTTGAAGTAAAAGTAACAGATGAAGAAAGCATTACTTTAAAGAATGTAAAATTAAGGGTTTCTAAAATCACTCCAGCAAATGTGAGAATAAAAATTGGAGAATTTTATTCCAATGCAAACGGAAATGCTTTTTTCACTTTGCCTTCTTCAAGTCCTGGATCGAAATTCATTGTTGAATCAGAGTTAACTGGATTTGAGTCACAGAAAACTGAGGTAAAAATTGCTTCAGAAATCGTTGCATTTGATCCATTGCCCCCAAATCCATTAAAATTAGAGTTGCAAACAATTGGAATAGATGAAGACACTGCAACAATTAAAGCAACTAATTTAATTGATGCTCCATTGAAATTAAAGAAAGCATTTGTTTCAGGGTATTTTAAAAGCTATTTAGATGAAGCTGCAATGAATAGATTCTTGCAAGGATTTGTTGAAACAACTGAGTTAAAAAAAGACGAAGAACAAAATTTGAGTTTATTGAAAGCAAAACTAGTTAATGCATTACAATTATTTGAACCAGATAAAGTTAAAGGAGAAATAAATTTAGTGTTTGAATCAGTGAAACTTGGAAAGACTTGGGCTTTCAGCATTCCATTTGAAGTAAGCGTTGAAATAGGAAAAGGTCCTTCAGCAGATAATTGCTTGGTTTTAGAACCAGTTCCATTGTCAAGCATTCCTAAATGGAATTCAGTTACTCAAGGGGAAAGAATTGCAAATGAATTCATTTTATATAATTCTTGTAAAATTAATGGCAAACCAGTTGAAGTAAGAAACTTGAAAGCAGGAATTGAATGGAAGGGAAACAAGATTGGAGATGTGCAGTTAACTTTAACTGATCAAGAAGAACATACAGCTGTTCCGCCTGAAACTTTAAGAGAAGGAGAATTCACTAATCCTTTTATTGAAATAGTTAAAGCACTTCAAAAAGGAAGTTCAGGCCCGCAATACACTGGAATTTTGTATTTCACTCCAAAAGCAGGACATGAAGGAGAGGATACTTCTTTCACTGTAAAAATTAGAGCAGAAATTGGAACAAATCAAGGCCCTAAAGAAATTTCCACTACTCAAGACATTACTGGAAACATTAAAGTAATTAATTTAAAGGACTGTTTAGAGTTAACCCCTACCCCAGAAGAAGGATTAAAGATTCCAGCTACTTCTTTAGAAGGAGAAGGATTTTTTGAAATTGATTCAACTAAATGCGGCCCTGCAACAATTCAAATAAGTATTTGCAGAGGAGACGATGGTTGTAGAGGAAACCCTCAAATAAAAGAAGGCGGATTAAGAGTTGAACCAAAAACATTTAATTTAAGTAAATCAAAGCAAAAGCAAAAAATTAAGTTAAAAAAAGAAGAAGGAATTCCAGGAATTTACGGAGTAACAATCTTTGCTTCTCCAGGTGGAAGTAATTTTGTTCCAGTGAAAACACTAGATGTATTAATAGAACCAAATTTAGATGAACATTATTTTTGGTTAGACAAATATGAATTCAGCGTGATTGGAAGAGAAGGAAAAGATTCAACTGCGTTGTTTAACACTCAATACAAGGAAAATGTTTCAGTTGAAGCAAAAAGAAAATATCATGGCCAAGCAGCAGGAAATAATGCAACAAAAGCTTTTTGGACTGGAGCAATTGCAGGAGTTGGAACAGGAGCTGCAACAGTTGGAGCATTAATTGCAGCAGAAGCAACTGTTCCAGTAATTGGATGGACAGCAGCAATTGTAACAATAGTTGTATGGGCAGCTGTTTCATTTTTAACTTATCAAAAAAATAAAGATAAAGCAAACGAATTAATTACTAAAAACTTTGAAGACTATGTAATTGAATTAACTTCAGATAGAAGAGATGTATTAATTGAAGGATTAGATAATAAAATTAAAGCTGAATGGAATACAAAATACAATAATGTTTTCTCTGATTCAAGAACTGGAAAAGTAACCCAAATAAATGCATTAAAATTTTTAAACGATGGAAATCTTTCCAAGCCTCAACTAAGTTATGGAATACTAAACGTTAAAGCAATTGAACATATTCATGGAGATCCAACTCATAAAGCTGCAAGAGTTTTATGTGGAAACAGCGATTTTTGGCATTTCAATATTCCAAGTTCTTGTAGCGGTGCAAGAGATGAATTAGTTTCAAAGAAATTCCATGTAAGATTTAAAACTCAAGAAGAACCAGAGCCATTGCCTGAATTAAATTTTGAAACATTTGAATGCAAAGCAGGAGCTTTAAGAGGGGTTACAGGAAAAGGAGCTAATCCAAAAATTAAATTGGATTGGGATTGGGATAAAATTAAAGTTGATTCATGTGATGCAAACAATCCTGAAACATTTTACTGTGATTCAACTCAGTTTTCAATTTCTTTAGTGAAAAGATTAAATAAATTAAAAGAATTTTTCGAGAGAAACCAAGGAGTATTTGAATGCCCTCCTTCAATAAGCGATGCATACGATAAAGCTAACAATCAAGAATCAAGTAATGTAGTTAAAAAAGACTTTATTGGAATTTCAAAACTTGAAACAAAATTCTATTCAATTGAAAACGATGCAAACGCAATTGTATTCTTAGACAATAAAACAACTTCAGATCAATCAATTGATTTAACAGTAAATTTGAAAACACTAGACAATGAAGTAATTAAAGATGTTTGCGAGAAAAAAGCAATTGCATTAAAGCCTGGAACAAATAAAGTTGGATGTGAATTTAAAGCAATTCAAAAAGGAAATTACTTTATTGAAGCATTAATTACTAATAGTTCAACTCAAAACTTGGATCCATTTGAACCAACTATTTCAATAATAGTTCAAGATGAGCCTTTAACTTCAACTGTAAATTCGACTTGTAAAGTAATTAAAACAACTGAAGACTTGCAAGGATCTCCAATAATAATGGCTTTCATTGAAGCACAAGAAAAAGCAGGAAAAAAAGTAGAATATTCAACTGATACTCCAACAGAGGATTGGATTAATAATAAAGAAGAATTATTGAATACAATTAAATTTGATGCATTTTTAATGAAGGACGGATATTCAAGTGATTTCAGAAAAGACTTCATTAGATTTTATACTACTCAAGCACTCCCTAAAGCTCCAGACTACTTTGATAACACTACTGCAGGAAAAGGAAGATTTAAAGATTTCTTTGAAGACAATGAAAAACTTGTTTTCACTCAAAAGTTTTTTGAAAGAAATTCAACTCTTGATTCGCCTGGAAGATATAGAGTTGAATTAATGGGTTACTTTAAAGATAAATGGGAATTCTTTGATTCTCAAGGAAAACCAAATGCATTAATGATTGTATCATTTTACAGGTTAAACGATCCACAACCAAACTCTCCATTCTATTCCATGCCAATAGATGGATTAGTGGGATTAGATGGAACAAGTCTTGAAAGACAAGGATATGGAACTCAATTCTTAAACAAAAGCGATCAAATAGCTTTCAATAAAACTCTTGCAACTCAAGCAGCTAAAACTTATGCAGATGCTGGAAGCAATGCAATTGCAAGGGTTTCAACTCAGGTTGGCGCGGATTACAGAAAACTAAACTCTGATTTAGGTTTTAGAGGAAATTTATTAAACATTATTAGAAGTCCAAGCGGAGAAATGGAATTAGATTATTCTCCAAATTATGCTACTCCAGTAATATTGAAAATGAGTCATGCAATTGATCCAAATAAATTCGGAGCATACTATGTATTAGAGGATTCAAGAAAAGGAGGAGTAGAAGTAGGAGGAACACTAAATTACTGGCAAGGATTAGGAGCATGCATTGACTTTTCAGGCAAACCAGTATTTGAAGCATTTGATTTTGCTCCTGATAGATCTGCAAAAGCTGAAGACAGAATTCCAAACTGGGAACAATCTTATACAACTCAATGGAATGAATCAATTAAGGAAGGAGATGTTTATTTAAGAACAGAGTTTTACACTCCTATTGGCTCTACTGCAACTCTAAGATTAATTCATCCAACAACTAATGCAAAATTCATTTCCTCTAACACAAACGATAAAGGCGAAAGCACTGTAACACTTAACGGAATTAATGGAATGGAATTCAATAACCCAACTGCTGCAAACAGGATTTCCTCAATTCAAGACATTTTAAGTTTAGTTGAATCAGGAAATGTATGTGTAACAAATAATGGCTTGCAATCAAGGTATTGGTGGAATCCAAAAAAATTATTCAACCAAGGACAAACAAAACTAGAAGTAATTGCTACAGGACTTGGAAGAGATTCAAATGCTCAATATAGATGCATTGGGTAAGAAATTAATGAGTGAAAACTAAATGCCTTTAAACGAAGAATCTTTCATGGCTCCAGCTCCGGAAAATAAGTTACTTGAATTATTGAAAGAAAAAAAAATACTGATTGCAGGAGTAATAGCTGTAATTGTTTTAATTGCAGTAGCTTATTTTTTTGTCTTGCCTTTGCTTTCACAAAAAAATTCAAATGTAATTCTTTCATTAAAAGATCAAGAAGGAACAATTCTTCCTTCAACAACTGTTTCAATTAAAGTTAATGAAACTGTAAAAAATTTTTCAAGCGATTTAAAAGGATTAATTCCTTTAACTGTTCCATTGAATGCAAAAATAAGTGTTTCAGCTGAATTAGATGGATTTGAAAAAGTTAATCAAAGTTTGACTGCAAGCAATGCAGAAATGAGTAAAACAATTACTTTTTACAAGATTTCAAAGCTTTTAAGTAAAACAATTGTTTTACAAAACCTTGCAGGAGAAATGATTAACAAGGAAGGGAAAATAAATTTTTCTTGCTCTAATTCAAAAATCACTGCACCTCAACCAATTGACACAACAACAAGTGGAGCAATTAGGGTTACGCCTCCAGAAGGATGTGGGGATTTAATTGCAGAAGTAATAGTGAAAGGATTTGCTTCAAAGGATTCAGTGAAAATAGTTAATGCAACTGAAGTAATAGAGTTAAGCGCTGAAAAACCTAAAACAGGAACTATAAAAATTTCAGTTAAAAACAAGGCTTCAGAAGCATTAAATGGAATTACTGTAAAACTTTTTGCAGACAGCGGAGTAATTAATTCAGTTATTTCAAACACAGGAATAGCAGAATTTAATGAAGTAGAAGTAGGAGAATACTTTGTTTTAACTGAATCAAATCCAGATTATGTTAGCGGGCGAACAGAAAAATTTCAAGTAAAAGAAAACGAAGTAACTGAAAAAAACTTAGTGTTAGAAAAAGAAAGAACTGCAACACTAGAATTTGAAGTAACAGATAAAAACAGTCAAGCAAAAATTTCAAACGCAAAAGTCAGAATTGAATTGCAAGAAAAAAAGTTTTTGGAAGAAAAAAATTCTGACAAAGACGGAAAAGTTGTATTCACTTTATTTGATGTAGGAAAATTTAAAGTAACTGTATTACATGAAGAATTTTTATTTGATGAAAAAGAAATTCAAGTCAACAAAGGCGAGAATAAGGAAAAAATTTCTTTAGAAAAGCTTTCCCCTGAAAACAGTGGAAGAGTCTTAGTTACAGTTAAAGATGAAGACAATGAAGTAGTGGAAAACGCTAGAGTAAATATTCTTGATGCGAAAACAAAGTTTTTGTATCCCTTGCCTAAGGTGTATTTCACTAATGCAGAAGGAAAAGTAGAGTTTTCAGGAGTAAAAGAAGGAAAATATTTTGTAAGAGTTTCAAAAGCAAGAACTGAAGCTGACTCAAAAGCATTAAATGTAAGCAAAAGAGGAATAACAGAATATGAAATAAAAATGGTTATAGGAGAAGGAGTTGTAAGCATTAAAGCAGTTGATGCAGATAAAGCTCCAGTGCCAAATGCTTCAGCTGAATTCTTTGATGAAAAAGGAAAATCTTTAGGAAAAATTGATTTAGGCCCAGAAGCTGAAAGAGATTTCACTACTAAAGCGGATAAAAAAGTTTTCATTCGAGTTTCTGCTTCAGGATATAGTAGTTATGTAACTTTATTACATGAAGTAATTCAAAACAGAAAAATAAATGTTTTAGCTCAGTTAGAGAAAACAATTCAAGGAACAAAACCTTCAATTGATTTTATAGGATTATTTAATTCAACTGATTCAGATAAAAGAATTGAAAAACTTGAAGCAGGAAATGCTTATATTGCAAAATTCCAGTTAAAGATTCCAAAAGGATTAAAGCTAAAAAATGCAGGAGTCTTTGTTAAAACAGGCGAGGATTCATTAGTTCAAAACGATAATATTTTCATTAAAGCAATTAATGCTCCAAACTCTTCAAAGATTAGGGGAACAACTTTTAACGAGCCAAAAGGATATGCAATTGATTCACAAAACTTAACTTCAGAAAACGCTAAATGGGTTCAAATAATTTTGCAAGACCCTGAAGAAGGAATTTACAATATTGCAGTAGAATTAAGTGTAAAAATTAGAACTGTTCCAGGGGAAAGACTTTCAATTAATTACAGAGCATTTGCTGAAAACGATGCAAGAGAAACTTTAAGAGATCCTGAAGACAAAGAATTAGGTTTAGCGGAAAACTCTGCAAACAAAGAAGGCTTGTATGCTAATGCAACTATTTTAACTTATTTAGAAGGACAAAAAGAGGAATGCACTGAAGAATTTTGTTACGGAGGAGTAACATTAGAGGAATCAGTTTCAAGGCTTACTTTAAGACAACAGCCATTTGAAGTATTTGTTTTTTCAGAAAACAAATTATTTTTCTATTTAATAAATAATTCTGCAAAAGATTATTTAGATCCAGAAATCAGGTTTAAAAGTTTGGATAAAGCAATTAAAATTACTTCATATAAAATAACTGATGCTTCTGCAAAACAAGTAAGCAAAAACAATCAAGAATTATTTGAATTCAATGAAAAACTTGGAAACTTTTCCAAAAACAGAGCAATTAAAGGAGAAATTGATTTACAAGCACTTGACCCCGAAGAAAAAGAATTAAAGCTTCAAATAGTGAACAAAGGAAACATTGTTTTTGAAAGAGAAATAAAATTTAATGCAAAAGTTTCAAACAAATTAACTATTAAATCATCTCCAACATTTTTGCCTGCATTCAAGAAAAATGTTTTAAACGTTGAATTAATTGATGAACAAGAATTAGGTTTAAGTAATACTAAAGTGAAATTCAAATTAATTTCTCCTGAAAGAATTGAAAGATTCATTGGAAGTGAGTTAACAGACGGATTAGGAAAAGCTGTATTCAAAATAGGAAATTTAAGTCCTCAATCAAAACTCAAAATCGAAGTAGAAAAAGCAGGATATCAATTCACTCCAGTACTAGTTCCAGTGGAATTAGATTTAGTTGACATTACTCCTTCAGAGGTAAGCTTGGCTTTAGAGTCTTTAGGAATGAGAAGAAAAGAAAAAACAGTTGAAGCATTAAACAAAATTGATTTACCTTTACAAATAACTGATGCAAGACTAATAGGAGTGTTTAGGCAAGTAGATGTAACTGCAATGGAAGGACATTTGAAAAACAATGTAGTAGGAAAAATTCTCTCTCCAGGAATTCCAGAAAAAATCAAGCCATTAATTGAAGTAAGCATTTCAGAAGGATTACAAGAAGACTTAGAATCAGCTTCCTATGTTGGAGAAATTTTGTTAGTGTTTTCAAATAAAACAATTGGAAAGCAATGGCTGAAAAGAATTCCATTCAAATTAGATTTAGGTTTAGGAGGAGAAATAAATAATGCTCCATGTATTTTCTTTGATACTTCAGAAAAAATTGAAAAAACTATTTTACAGTCAAGCTTTGAAGAAAAATTCACTATAGTTAATAGATGTAAAAACACTGCAGGAAACAGTAAACTGCAAAACTTGAAAGCAAAAATTAATTGGACTGGAAAAGACGGGCCAATAGGAATAGTTTCATTAGAAGTAACTGAAACTGCAACTCAAAACAAGGTATTCAATCCATTAATTGAAGGAGAAGAAATAATTTTTGCAGCTCCGTTTAGAAATGAAAGTGGATTAGATAGTTCAAGTTATTCAGCTATTTTAAGTTTCACTCCAAATGAAGACACAATAAATAAAAAAGCAGAATTTCAAGTAGAGTTTTTCGGAGAAGCTTTAACAGATCAAGGAAAAGAAATTATTAGATCAAAGCCAACTCCTTTAACAGTAAAGTTATTGAATACTAATTTACAGAACTGCATTAAATTTGATACAGAAGAACAAAGAGGAAGAGTTTTATTAAAACCAGATGCAAATGAAGCAATCTTTAAAGTCGATTCAAGTGAATGTAAAAACGTGGAATTAGAGTTAAAGATTTGTGGAGGAGACTCAGATAAATGCAGAGGAAACGCAGTAGATGGAGGAATAAAAGTTGCTCCATGGAGTTATGGAAAAATTTTAGAAAAAGAAGTTTCATTCAAGGTTTCCAGGCCAACAGTAGAATTTGTTCCAGGAATTTATGGAATTGAAGTATTTGCAAGACCTGTGCAAAAATCTGGCGGCACTCCTCCATGGCAATTAATAGGAGTAATTGATGCAATTCTTGATGTAAAAAAAGAAGATACAGATAAATACCTGAATTTAGAAAAATATGAATTCACTTTAGTTAATCCAACGAAAAAAGATGAAACAGCTTTATTCAATGAAAGATTAATGGAAAATGTTGATGTAACAGCTGATTACTGTGCATGGGATAAAGCAAAAAGATATGCAAACACTTTTGTAAAAATAGGAGAATGGTTTGATGAATTAAACGAATCTCCTACTGGATGGATAATGTTTATTGCAGAAATAGGAATCGCAGCAATAGTAATCGATGTAGTTCTAGATTTATTAGATCAAATATTTGGAACTGATTGGGCTGACGGGTTTTCAAAAATCTTAGGAAAACTAGAAATATTAGATGACTGTGAAGACAGAGATCACACTGGAACACTTCAAGACTATGTATTAAATTTAGTGGAAAATGGAGGAAGTACAAAACTTGTTTCATTAGAGGGAAGAGTTAAATCAAAACCAGTTATAGGTCCAGCAGGAGAAGCAAGAATTTCAAGGCCAAATGATTTTCCATTAGAAAAACTTGGAATTGAATTGGAAAATAAATCTCTTGAAGAAGGATTAATTCATTACGATATTTTGGAAATAAGTGGAACAGAGCATGTAAGAGGAGCAAGGCCTTACAGTGGCGGTGCACATTTAAAGTGCAGAGATGGATTTGGTCCATTCAATGTTAGAGGAGCTTGTGGAGGTTATTCTACTCGCACTAAAACAGAAAAATTTCATGTAAGAATTAACACTATTTCTCCTACTCCAAAATTAAGAGAAATTAGATTAAATGAAATTTCTTGTATTGGAGATGGAAAACAAGGAAAAACAGGAAAAGATGCTCTTCCAAAAGTAAAGTTAAACTGGAGCTGGGATGAAAAAACTCAAAACGGAATTTCAATTAATGAATGCGATGCAAACAATGAAAAAGCAGTTTACTGTGATGCAACTCAGTTTTCAATAATGTTTGCAAAAAGATTGAATGCAATAAGTGATTTTTTAGAGAAAAACAAAAATAATTTAACTTGCCCTACAGACAGTACTTCAAAAACTGAGGAAAAAAATAATTCAAAAAAAGAGTCAAAACCAGTATTTTTAACTAAAGAAAAATTCGGGGCAACAGAATTTGAAACAATCTTTAAAGGAGTGGAAAACAATTTAATTGTAAGAGTAAAATATGAAAACGATTTAAAACAAAAAATTGATTTAAATGCAGTTATAACTTTAAACAAATTAATTATTGAAGCAGGAGAAGAAAGAGAAGTAAGCAAGTGTAAAAAAGATTTAAGCGTTAACTCAAAAGACTTTGGAGTAATTGAATGCCAATTCAATGACTTAGCAAAAGATGAATACTTTGTATCTCTTTCAACTGAATCGCAAAACAAAGCTGATTTAGATGATTGGAATCCAAAAGAAAACATAATTGTAATAAGCGAGCCAACTAGATTGCAGGGATGCTGGCTTCCAAAAACAACTGCTCCTTTAGGAGGCGAACCAACTTTAATAAAATTCTTGGAAAACTCTTCAAACATTACTTATACTGCAGACATTAATTCAAAAGAACAATTAACTAACATGCTTCACTTTAATGCATTGCTAATGAGGGATGGCTTTTCAAGTGATTTCAGACAAGATTTTGTAAATTATTATAAAAACCAGTCTTTCATGAATGCCTATCCATGGTTTTTCAATAATACTGGTGGAAGAAATATTGAAAAATATTTTTCAGATCAAGATAGAATGAGGTTTTCAAGAAAATACACTCCTTCAAATAAATTAGACAAGCCAGGAATTTATGAAATTCAAATAAGCATATTATTTGACAATGAATGGAGTTTATTTACTAATTCAGGTAATCCAAATGCAAGAATTGGGGTTACATTTAATCACTTACAGTTACCAAAACCTAA
This sequence comes from uncultured archaeon, assembly GCA_964373795.1. GTDB lineage: Archaea > Iainarchaeota > Iainarchaeia > Iainarchaeales > DATDZZ01 > CAYJVY01. Next base: position 50,727 of record CAYJVY010000005.1, read on the forward strand.
TTCAGTGCTTTACTCAATGCCTTTAAATGGATTTGTTGGAAAAGAAGGCCAAACATTGAATAGACAAGGATATGGAACTCAATTTGATGTAGTGCAAGATGAAGTAAAATTATCTGAAGGATTTGAAATAGTGAAAACCTTGAAAGATTCTTCTAGTAGTGCGTTAACAAAAGTTAAAGTGGAAAGGAAAAACGATTTACAGTCTTTAAACACTAATCCAAAGTTTAGAGGAAACTTGTTAACAATAAATAAAGTAAATGAAAACGTGAATGAATTGCTTTTCTCTCCAAATTATGCTACTCCTGTTTTAATGAAGTTTAATCAAGACAAAACTGAAAAGCCTTTCACAATGCATTACGGAGTAACAGAAGGAACTCAATTAGTTAACACTGGAGCAAATTTAACTTACTGGAATGCAGCAGTTAACTGCTTTGACTTTGGAGGAGAACCTTTAGTGAAAAGATTCAAAGTTGCTCCTGACAGAGCTTCAAAACCAGAAGATGGATTGCCAAACCATGAAAACATTTATGCATTGCAATGGTTGAAAGCAGTTAAAGGAGGAAATATTTTCTTGCAAACAATTTACTTTGTTCCAACAATAGGAAATTATAATTTAAAAGCAGTTTCACCTCTTTCAAATATTTTATTTTACTCTCCAGAAAAACCTACTGGCTCGCAAACAATTGAGTTAAGCGGAATTAGTGGAATGAATTTAAACAGTAAAGGCAGAACAGAAGTAGTTGATTCCTTGCAAGACATTTTTTCATTAGTTGAATCAGGAGATGTATGCGTTGGAAACAATGGTGAAAGCTTTTACTGGAATTCTCAAAAGCTTTACACTTTTAAAAACCCTCAAGCAAACATTATAGATATTAATTCAATTGCATTCGAAAAAGAACAAAGAAAAGAATGCATTCTAAATTAAACTTTACTCAAAACTTTATTCTTTTTATTTCAGAAACCCTATCAAAATCAGAGTCATCTGAAGCAATTTCTTTAATTTCACGTTCCTTCATTATTGCTACATGAAATGCATCTCTGGGTTTTAAGTTATATTTTTCAATAAAATCTAAAGCTGAAAAAGGAATCATTGAATTTACTTCAATAATATCTGTATTAGGCAAAGAATAAATGTCTTGAATTGTTTCACGCAATAGAGAGTGTTTCTTGTTTTTAATGAGAACCCAAATTACTTCATCTAATACTAAAGCAGATGTTACTGCTTTTCTTCCTTGTATAATAGATTCTTGAAGTTTTCTTGCATTTCCACCTTTTTCAGTTAAATCAAAGTTTGCTAAAATAAAAAAATTTGCGTCTAAATAAATCATCTAAATTCCTCTTCATAAAGTTTGTCGCCATAAATCCATCCAAGTTTCTTAAGGTTTCCGCCATGCTTTTTTGCTCGTTCAGCCCATTTTTTAACTAAATCATCAGATACCAAAGGATGAATTTCAAGAATGTGTTCTTTAACTTCCATTAAAACATTTCCAGATTCTTTTATTCCAAGACTTTCTCTAATAATTTTTGGAATAACTACTTGCCCTTTTGGGCCAACTCTAGTTTTAAATCTAACCATAAGTATTACTTTGTAAAACCACTATATATACTTTTTGTGTTTAACGTTCTTAAAAAACGTTTAGAGGAAGATTTAAATAAAATAAGTGGAATAAATTAGTATGCTTCAATTAATGCCTTTATTATTTATTGGAGAATTTTTTTCAGATTTCACTTTAGTGTTAAAAATATTTGTTTTTCTTACAATTGTAAGCTTTGTTAAAAACCATGTAGGAAATAATGTTATTGCAATTGTAATAACTATTTTGTTTAGCTGGTATGCATTGTTTGTAGCATTTGCTTTTTTTGGAACAATTTACTTGCTTTACACGTTATTGTTGCTAGGAGTAAGCGGAATTGTAATTGATTTCTTTTTTGTTTCACAGTCAGCTGGACATCAAAACTTGCAAGATAATTCCCCTGTTTCAAGTGGATATGATATTGTTAAAAGACAAGTAGCATCTCGACAAGCAATGATGAGAAGGTAAAAAAATTATGAATGAAAAAGGTTTTGTTCCTCCAATGATTTTATTAATTGTAGGCGCATTTTTAATAGTTTTAATTATTCCACCAATTTTGTTAACCTTGTTTCCCTTTGTTAGACTGATTTTCCAAATTGCAATGATTTTCATGATTTACATTATGGTTAAAGGATATATTGGTGATGGCCCTTTAACTCTAATTATTTCAGGAATACTAATCTATTTTTTAGTTTTCAAATACACTTTGCTTACTTCAACTTTGTGGGTTTTTCAAACACTTTTAATGTATTCATTTTTTTCAATGGTTATATGGGGAGTTGGAACTCAAACACCTCGTTTTTTTCAAAAAAGGGCTTGAAAACAATTCAATTAATGCCTTTAACCATTTAACATAAGGATTATAAATGAAAAAAATAATGAATATATTATTGAATTAAATTAGATGATTAAATGGCTTCAGCTGCATACATTGCTTCGTTTTTTGACAACATATACATTGCATTACTTTTATTTATTTTAATTTGGATTTTCAGTTGGGCTAAAGGAGCTTTAGGCAGCCCAAAACTAGCTATTTTATTTGCATTAATAATTGTGTACTTAACTGTATACCAATTCCCTGAATTAGTGTGGATTGGAGTGGGATTGTTTTTGTTTGCAACATTTGGAAAAGACTTGCTTGCAAATGTTAACTTTCATCAAGGAAGAAGATAATTATGGATGCATTTACTTTTTTAATGGCAATTGTTTTAATTATTTTAGGAGTATCCTTTGGAGAAAAATGGATTGTGTTTGGAATAATTTTATTACTAATTTTAACTCAAAGATCAATTATTTTAAGTGTGTTATTAATTTTTGCTGGAGCATTGATTTACATTATTCAAGCATTTGGTTTAAGTTATTTATGGCCAGTAGTAATTTTTGGATTAATTATTTTAGGTTTAATGTTTGGAATTCAACCTCAAGAACAAGCTCCTGAAATGTGGAGTCCAGAAGGAGGAGGCGGAGGATTACTTGGCGGGATTTAATTGAATTTAGTAGTACTTCTATTACTTTTTTTAGCATTTCTTTACTTGATTTCAGTCAATGAAGTTTTTCTGGCAATTGTTCTTGCAATATTGGGAATTGTATTAATTCTTTTCCCAAAAGGAGTTCAAGAAGAAATAAAACTAGTAAGTGAAGCAAAAGGAAGTTATCCAGACAAAGAAATCTTTTTAGAAGCCGCGCATAACTTAAACAAGCATTTAATGAATATTGGAACTCCAAAACAAAGATATGGAGAAAAAAGCAATTTAACTGAATTAATGCCTGACAACATTAACTATTTTTTCAAGCAATTAAGAAAATTATTCAAGTAAGCTTTTCTTCCGACGTTTCGCTCGTCGAACGCGACATTTACAACTTGTTTAAAATTTGTCTTTCAGTTTCAAGCAAGTCTTTTAAAAGTTTTTCAATGGATTGATTTGTTCCCTTCATTTCAGACAACTTTGATTCTAGCTCTAATATTCTTGACTCGAATTGCTTTAAATCAGTTGAACTACTTTTAAGCAACATGCTTCGCAATTCATTTAATTGCTCTGATAAATGGTCAAGCATTACTTGAGTAGCTGCATGCTTTGAATCATCTACATCTGAAAACCTTGTAGGCCCTAAAGATTCTGGTTCTTCAGATTCTGTTTCTGCTTCTTCTGATTCAGTTTCAGGTTCTGATTCTAGTTCAGGTTCAGGAGTTGCCTTTATTGCAGGAGATTTAACTCTAGTTTTTCCTCCGCCTTTAATTTCGCTTAAAATAGTTCTAGCATCTTTTTCAGTTAACCCAGAATCGAGTAATTCTTTAACAATTTCTTCTTCACTTAAACCTGCATCCAATAAAATTTTTGCTTGCTTTAAAAAAATTTCTTTTCCAGGCATTTAACTCACTCAAAGCATAATTTTATGCCGGTATTTGACAACGGCGAAAGCTTAATTATTTATATTATTAACACTATATATAGTTTACTTTTGATTCAGCCTCGCGGTCACGCGCCTTGAACGCGCAAGGTCTCGTGCGTCGACACGAGGGCCTGCATAGGCCTTCAGCTTCGCCGGCTGATCGCTTCAGCTTCGCCTGATGAACGGTGGTGGAAAAAAAATGCATTTATTTAATTTAAGAAACGGTCCTTGGGAAATTCTTTTCGAAGGAACTCTTCATAGCCTTGAAACAGGAATTTACACTAATTCAAGAAAAGATTTTTTAATAATTATTTTAGACAAAGAAGGGCATGCAATTAAAGGCGCGTTAACCCAGTTTTACACTGTTTTTTTAGTTGAAGGAGAAATAGATTCATTAATTCAGGAAAAGGAAAGCATTGCGTTAATTAGAAGTGAAGGATTTGAAAAACACAAATTTCTTTTAATTCCAAGTTCATCTGAATACATTGCTTGGAAGGAAAAAGAATTCATTGAAAAAACAAGTCAAATGTTTAAAGAATTAGAAGAATTAAAAGAAAAAACAAAGGAAACAGCAAAAAAATTAAAATTAAATGCTGTAAGCTTGAATGAATGCAAAACAGAAGTAAAAGAAGGATTCTTAAATCAACCATTGCTTGCTCCGTTAATTTCTTCTCAATTAAAAGAAAAAGAAACATCAAATGAAATTAAAATAGAGAAATCTTTAAGTGGAGAAGTAATTCTTGGCTTGAATAGAGAAAATATTTTAATTTCAGAACCTTTTTCATTATTTAAAAAAACAATTGCTTCAGGAAATGAGGACTTGAATAGAATTCATTTACTTCATGTATTAATTGAAGGACTATTGCTTTCAAACATTGACTGCATTGCATTTGAATTTGAAGAAAAATTTAAAGGATTAGATACTCCTACAAGCAAGTTAAATGAATTAAAAGCAAGCAAAATTGAAATAGAGCCAATAGGTTTTCCAGTGAAAAAATTTCAAGCAAAACAAGAAATAAAAGTTGACTTGAATTTATTAAAAGCTGAATCTTTAATGGATTTATTTGGAGTAACAGATAAAGAATTAATTGAATTTCTTGAAGCAAGGTTAAGAGAAAAAGAACACACAGATTTACAAGAATTCATTCAAACACTGAAAGAAAGCTTGCCTTCAACTGAAGTAAACCAGTATCAAATAAACAAAGTTATTAGAATATTCAAGTTAATTGACTCTAAATATCCTAGAATGCTTGGAGGCGCAAACCCAATTCAAGAAATCACTAAAAGCTGGTTAAAAGAAATAGGCAAAATATCAATAATTGATTTACAAGAAGTAAAAGATGAAAAAGAAAAACTTTTATTTATAACAAACATAGTTAAAGGAATTCTTGAATCGCAAAAAGAGATTACAATTAAAAGCAAGTTAAAGTTAATGCTTTTTATTCCAAATTCATTTGAATTAATTGGAAAAGAAAAAAACAATGAAATGAGTAAAGAATTAATTGAATTATTAATGCAAGCAGAAAAACATGGAATTGGATTTGTATTAGAAACAAATCAAAAAACTGATTTAAAAGACGAAGTAGTTGAACAAATGGAATCAGAATTAACCCTTGTTAGCGGAATTGATTTAGGAGTAAGCCTTCCAGGAAAAACTCATTACAGAATAAAAGTAAGGCCAACTCTTTCAAAACAAGTAGACGAATAATGCCAAATGAATTATTTTTTCTTTTTTACAGAAGAAGTTTTTCCGCTTCCCTCTTTAAGCATTTCATCAATGATTTCTTTCACATCTTCTCTTGTAACAAACTTGTTTGGCCCAATAAAGTCAACCAGTTTTTTGACTTCAACAAATTCATCTTTTTTAGTATAATTACTCCAAATCAATGCCAGTTTTTCATTAACCTCATTTAAAGAATTATTAATTCTATCTAATTGAAGCTTTAAATCAGCTGGAACATCTTGCCTTCCACCTGAAAGCTGTCTATTCAAGTCATCCCTTAACTCAATTAATTTCTTGTTAAAGGCAAGGCTTTTAGTTAAAAGCAATTTATCGTTATAAGAAAAATGCCTAAGCCTTTGAGTAATTAAATCAATTGAAGTATTCAAATGCTCAATGTTTTGCCTTATTTGATCTAAAACATTTGGTTGAGTAGGCATAAAATCATAACTATAAAGGCAATTGAAACTTAAAAAACTTTCTTTCGCCGAGCAGCCGGCGAAGCTGAGTGCCCACGTGGGCATTGCGCTTGCCGCGCGAGAAGGTTCAAGGTTCAGCCCTTGAAGCGCCGAACAGCCGGCGAGGCTGAGTCGAAAGCCGGCGAAGCTGAGTGCTCAAGTGAGCATCGGCTCAACCGACCGAACGGTTCGCGCTCAAGGCGAGTAAGCGCACCGCGGTTTATAAAAATATTTGAATAATAAATATTTAGCATGAAAGAAAAAGGATTTTTATTAGATGTTCAGTATTATTCGAATTCTGAAAATAAGTCAGTAATTCAGTTATTTTTAAAAACAGTTAAAGGAATTCAAATATTTGAAGACAAATCTTTTTCACCTTATTTTTATGTAATCCTGGAAAAAGCGGGAGAAAAGCATTTAAAAGAATTAAAAAACGCGCAACTAGGAAGTGAAAAAATTAAGACATTAAATGCTTTTGTTGAAACAAAAAAAAGTGAAAAAAATGTTGTAAAACTTGAATTCAATAGCGTGAAGGATTTAACTATTGCAAGAGAAGAAATAAAGAAATTGGAATTTGTTTTAGAGAAAAGAGAATACGATATTCCTTTCACTAAAAGATATTTAATTGATAAAGACTTAAGTCCACTGGAATTAATTGAAGTGGAATTCAAAGAAGAAAATGGAAAAAAAATAGTTGAAGAAATAAAAAAGCTTCCAGAAAAATCAATTGAATTAAATTTAGGAGCCTTTGATTTAGAAACTCATTCCCCTGGAAGGTTTTCAGATGCAACTAAAGACCCAATTCTAATGATTGCATACGTAGATGAAAAAGAAAAACAAATTCTTACATGGAAACACAAAGAATTAAGCAAAATAAGCTTTGTAAAAGTGTTTGAAACAGAAAAAGAAATGCTTGAATTTTTTGTAAAAAAATTAAAAGAAAAACAATTAGATGGAATAATAACTTATAATGGAGACTCGTTTGATTTTCCATACTTAAAAGAGCGAACAAGAATTTACAAAATTGAGTTTGACATAGGAATTGATGGAAGCGAGCCAATCATTAAAAGAAAAGGAATGGAAAACGCAGTGCAAATTCATGGCACTCAACACATTGACGCATATCAAATGATTTTATTAATGAATAGATTTGGAACAATTAATTTAATTAAATTTGATTTGGAAACAGTTTATGAAAAGTTATTCGGCGAACCAAAGGAAAAACTTAAAGCAGAAGAAATTAACTGGATTTGGAAAACAGGAAAAGAATTACAAAGATTAGTGAATTATAACTTGGAAGATGCTGTTGCAACATACAAAATTACTTTAAGGTATTTATCTTTATTCATTGAATTAGGAAAACTAGTAAAACAACCATTATTTGATGTAGTGAGAACAGCTGCTTCAAACATGGTTGAAAACTTGTTAATAATTAAAGCATTTAAAGCAAAAGAATTAATTCCAAACAAACCAGAAGAAGGATTAGTAAAGCAAAGAATGCTTCAAACATTTAAAGGAGGCTATGTAAAAGAACCTCTTCCAGGATTGCATGAAAACATTGCAATAATGGATTTTCGAAGCCTGTATCCATCAATAATGATTTCACACAATATCTCTTCAGATACATTGGATTGTGAACATGAAAAATGCAAGACAGGAAAAAACTTGGCTCCAACAAAGCATTGGTTTTGTGAAAAAGAAAAAGGATTTTTAACAAGCATTTTAGAAGAAATTTTAACTAGAAGAATTGAATTAAAAAAACAATTCAAGGAAGAAAAAAATTCTGATTTAAAAAAAGTTTTAGAAGCAAAACAACACGCATTAAAAATAGTGTTAAACTCTTTTTACGGAACATTAGGATATGCAAGGTTTAGATGGTATTCAAGGGAAGCAGCAAGAGGAATTGCGGCATGGGCAAGACACTATGTAAAAGAAGTAATTCATAAAGCAGAACAAGCAAATTTAACTCCAATTTACGGAGACAGCGATTCAGCATTTGTTTTAATTCCAAAAGAAAAATCACAGGAAAACGTGAAAGAATTTGTGAAAAAAATTAATGCAGAATTACCTGAAGCAATGGAGTTAGAGTTAGAAGGATTTTATAAAAGAGGAATTTTTGTAACAAAAAAAACAGGGGAAGGAGCTGCAAAGAAAAAATATGCATTAATTGATTTTAATGGAAATCTAAAAATAGTTGGATTTGAATATGTTAGAAGAGATTGGAGTCCAATAGCAAAAAAAACTCAGAAAAAAACAATTGAATTAATTTTAGATAAAGGACATCCAGAAGAAGCAGTGCAATACGTGAAACAAGTAATAAAAGATTTAAAGAACGGCAAAGTACCAAAAAAAGAATTAATTATTTTAAATCAAATAAAAAAACCAATTAAATCCTATGAATCAATTGGCCCACACGTTGCAGCAGCTAAAAAAGCAATTCAAAGAGGAAAAGAATTAGGCACAGGATCAATAGTTGGATATATTGTAACAAAGGGATCTGGAAAACAGGTTTCAGATAAAGCAGAATTAGAAGAATTCGTTGAAGAAGGAAACTATGACTCAGATTACTATATTCATAATCAAGTAATTCCTGCAATAATAAAAATAATTGGAGAACTAGGATACTCAGAACAAGACTTAATTCAAGGCGGCAAACAATCAAATTTAAGTGCATTCATGTAAGAGTTACTTTCTACATAACAGCTCTTGTTTGAATCATTTACCTATTTAAAATATTCCTATTTTAAGGATTAATATGGACAAAAAAATGAGAGAAAACCATCTTAAAGCAGGCAAAATATTGCACGAAGTTAGACAGAAAGCAATTAAAAGCATTAAACCAGGGCAAAAATTGCTTGAAATAGCTGAAAGCATTGAAAAAGACATTATTGATGCAACCGCAGCAACAGCAGATGGAGGAATTGGTTTTCCAGTGAACTTGTCAATGAATAATGTGGCTGCTCATTTTACTCCTGGAATTGCAGATGAAAGCGTTTTGGAAGAAAACTGTATTTTAAAACTTGATATTGGAGTGCAGGTAAATGGCAGGCTAGCTGATTCAGCTGTAACACTTGATTTTTCTGGCGAATACGGAAAACTTTTAGAAGCTTCTTATACTGCTTTACAGAATGCTATAAGTGTTTTAAAAATTGGCTTGCCTATTTCAAAAATTGGAGCAGAAATCGAGAACACTATTAAAAAATATGGATTTAAACCTGTGAGAAATTTGTCGGGACATGGATTAGGAGAATATATTGGGCATGCTCCTCCAACTATTCCAAACATTGATAACAGGGATTCAAAAAAAATAGAGGAAGGAATGGCTTTTGCTATAGAGCCTTTTACTTCAACTGGAGAAGGATTTGTAAGAGAAGGAAATTTAACTGAAATATTTGCATTAGATCATCCCAAACCTGTTAGAAATATTTATGCAAGACAAATTTTGAAAAACGTGGAAGAAAAATTTAAAACACTTGCTTTTGCTGAAAGACATGTAGCAAAAGATTTAAGTGAATTTAATAGAAAGGTTGCAATGCGAGAATTGCTTTCAAACAAATGCTTGCATGCATACCCTATTTTAAAAGAAAGCGAAGGAGTAATGATTGCTCAATTTGAAACAGATTTTCTTGTAGACGGAGAAGAAATAATTCAAGCAGTTCCACTGCCAAAATTTTAATTATTACAGAATGTAATAAAACTTCTTTTACTGCTTTAAATGATTTTAAATTCTTTTGTCAACCAAAGAGTCTTTATAAACAAAGGCTTTTGTAAACAAAGATTCTTTATAAACAAAGATTCTTTTGTTTTTTATTCTTTTGTTTCCTTTATTCTTTTGTCAACTTTTCTTTTTAAGAAAAGTTGTGCCCCTATAGTATAGCCTGGATAGAATGCAAGCTTGCGGAGCTTGAGACCTGGGTTCAAATCCCAGTAGGGGCGTTTTTTAAATTCATTGCTTCCAATATTTGTTCAAACTCTTTTCTAGAAATTTCGCAGAGTTCTTCGTCTTTGAATAAAACAATTCCTTTTATTGGAATTTCAGGCCAGAATTCTTCAAATTCTTGCTCGCGCAAGGAATCAAAGTATTCAGCATTTTCCTTGAAATGCTTTTCTTGTTCTTCTTTCCAGCCTTCTTTGAATTTTCCTGTTTTTTGCAAGCCAACACAGAAAGGATAAATTTTTGAAAAATCTTTTACATCTTTAAGTGAAATAAATGGGAAAAGCTCGCATTGCTTTGGCCTTGCAGAATAAATCTTGCAAGCCTTGTTTGCTTCATCTAAGTGAATGCATGCTTTTTCATTTCTTTGCAAGGCAAGCATTGGTAAAACCTTTAAATGCTGTGGCAAAAAACCTGTTTTTGCTTGCAAGGCCGCAGCAACTGTTTTTGGAAGAAAAGAATTAAATAAAACATTTTTTTCTTCCTGAAACTCTGATGGAAATAATTGCAAGTAAATCACGCAAAATTTTTGAATGAACTCCTTTAAAGGGATTTGAAGAAAACTTGCTTGCTTTTTTGCTTCTGCAGGAGTTAAAGCAATCCAGTAACGTTTACAGCATTCTAAACATCTCTGGCAAACAAATTTTTCTACCTGCATTAAAGAATTTGCCATAGCAAGGTTTTAAATTATTCTTAAAGCCAAAATTATTATGCAACTCTCATTTTCTGAAATGGTTAAGTTTTTTCTTGACAGGCTTAGACAACTTGAAACAGCTTCTGGGGAAGGAGTTAAAAAAATTAAAGCAGAAGTATTGGAGAGATATAAAAGGGAAACTTCGGAAAATAAAAGAATTATTGTAAGCCATTTAGTTGCTGCAATGAAAAACCTTAGGCAAAGCAGGCATTCAAGTGAATTATTAATTGAAATCTCTAAAACAGATCCACAACTGGTTGTAGAGTTTTTAAGAAATGCTTTAGCAGAGAAAAAAACCCATGCAAGAGCAGAGTTAATGCTTCACTTGGAAACAATTGCAAATGCTTTAACCGAGCAATTAAAAATTCCTAGTCAAAGAATTAATGCAGAAAAAGAATTAATTGAATTAATTGCATTACACCCACAAGAATTAACTGAAGCATTAGTTAAAAGATTGAAAGAAAGACAAATAACTCAAGTCATTCAAGAATTATTAGTTCATGCAATTAAGCTTAGAACAGAACAAAGAAGAACTGCTCCAACTGCAAAAAGCATAATTGCTGAAAGAAATTTGGAAGACTTAATGAGAACAGTAGTTGTCGAATGTGAAAGACTTTCAAGAGAAGGAGAAGAAACAAAAAAAACTGGAATTGAATTACTTAGAAAAGTTAGTGCAATAAGCCATGCACACGGAGCAAAAGTAATGACATCAATTAAAATAAAAATTCTTGATAGACACAGATTCATAGATTTTTTAATGGATTTAAACACACTAGAAGCAAAAAAAGAAATCACAAGCATTATGGCTGCAAGACAACAAGCACCTGCAAAAGAACCTCCAAAAAAACCTGGAAGAGAAAAACCTAAAAGAAGGCCTTAAAACAAAACAAATAAATACTACTTTAGAGTTTATTAATCCAACTGGGCCTACCAAGAGAGTGAATTCTTTCATTGAAAGAATTTACTCTCTTACACATTAACTAGGCTTGCAAACAGCAAACTATTTCTAAAAAACTTTTTAAGAGAAATATTTAATTCTTTCGGTAAAGAAAAATATAAGTGATCAACATTGAATAGAAAAGCCGAATTAGAAAGAGAACTTCAATCACTTGAAAAACAATTAAATTTAAAGCAAAAAGATTTAAGTGATACAAATAAAAAAAAAGAAAAAGCTGAAGAAGAATTAACGCAACAGTTAAGTAAGCTGGAAAAAATGGTTGTAGATGCAAACGCTGCAAGAGAAGAAGTAGAACAATTAGAAACAGAAATATTTGATTTAGAACATCAATTAAAAAAGGTTTCAAAATCTCTGGAAAAATTAGATGAAAGAGAAAAAGCTGAAAGAAAAAATGAAAGACTTGAAAAAAACTTGGCAAGAGTAAGAGAACTAATTTCAGGATTTGAAGTAAAAGAAGAAGAGCCAACTGAAAAAGAAGAAACAGAAGAAAAACCTGTAAAAAAAGTCGAAGTAAAAGAAGACAGGCATTCAACTATTGTAACTTCAAAACCTGTTACACAAAAAAAACCTTTAGAAGGATTTTTCTTATTTGAAAGAGGAGGGTTTTCACTTGAATACCCTGCTACTTGGGAATTAACTCCAAATGAATCAGAATCATCTGTTTTATCTTTATCCAACAATAAAGGAGTTGCATTAGATATTTCAATTGAATCCAAAGACTCTGAACTTTCATTTCAAGAACTAGTAGAACAAATTGTTACAGGAATGAAGGAAAGCTTGAATGCAGAAATTACTTCAAAAAACATTGAAGAAGAAAAAGCTGAACTAACTTTTTCAATAACTCAAGGAGATTCAAAATTATTATATAGATTTCAATTAGTGGAAAAAAATGAAAAAATTTATTCTGTTTTAATTAAAGCGCCTGCAACTGAATACATGAATTCTCGCGAGGAAACAACCCACATTTTTAAATCAATTAAATACTAACAAGTATGAAAGAGCCAATATCTAGAATATCGCAAAGCACACTGCCAGTATTGTGACAATATGCAAGTCAGACTGCAAGCCAACTGATATAGAGTTTGGAAAATTCCATAGAGTTTCTAAATAATTATCCAAAATAATCTACTCTACAACTCATAATGTGTTGTCCCACCAAATATTTAAATACTTTTAAAACTAATTCATCAAAATCTATAAATATGTGTTGACACATAAGTGTATTTGGTGGTTTTTATGCCGAATATGACTTTGTCAATTCCAGACCAAGTGCAGAAAAAAATGTCAAAACATTCTGAGGTCAAATGGAGCAATGTTGCTAGGGAAGCAATTGAGAAAAAGGTTGAAGAACTTGAATGGATGGATAAAATTTTGAGCAAAAGCAAGCTTACTGAAGAAGATGCTGAAAGAATTGGCCATGAAATAAAAGCAATTATTTCAAAGCGCTGGGCAAAAAGGTTTGGAGAATGAAGCTTACAATTGACACATCAATAATAATGGCCGCAATTATTAAGAATTCAACTACAAGAAAGCTTGTTGTTAGTTCAATGTTTGAGTTGTATACTCCTGATGCATTAAGTGAAGAAATTGGGAAATATAAAAACTATATAATGAAAAAAGCAAATCTTGATGAAAGCAAATTTATTGAACTTCTCCAGAAGCTTTCCAAGAATATACTTATACTAGATAAGTTTAGTGTTTCTCCTAAGAATTATGAAAAAGCTTTCAAGGCATTGAGTAAAATTGATTTAGGTTATGTTCCAATGCTGGCAGTGGCACTTGAAACAGGCTCAAGTATTTGGAGCAACGACAACCATTTCAAAAAACAAAAATTAGTAAAAGTTTTCACTACTTCACAATTGACAAGAATCTATTTTTAGATACCTTGTCTCATTAAAGAGGTTTGAAAAATAATCTTTTTCATCCCACCAAATATTTAAATACTTTGAAAACAGAATTATTTTAATGATTAATTTGGAGGCGAAAAAAATGAATCAAAAATTAATTAATTCAAGACTAGTTACAAATCTAAAAAGTGATTCATTAGTTCATCGCCCAAAAAACTAATTCCGGAAACGAACTAATTGCACGAGTTGATTCGAAAGGCAGAATTTCAATTCCTTCCAGCATCCGCAAAACATTTGGAATTCTCCCAGGCCAGAAAATAAAATTCCGGTTTGACTTGAACGGCTTGATTTGGATTGAACTAATTCCTTATGAACTAAAAGGAAGGGAATCCTATGAAGACTTCGTTTAAAAAAATTGGAGTTCTTGGAGGAATGGGACCAGAATCAACAGCAGAATTTTACAAGGAACTAATAAGACAGTGTCAATTACAATTTGGTTCTCAAAAAGATGAGGATTATCCAGAAATAGTTATCTATAATCTTCCAATTCCCGATGTTCTAAACACATTAGATTGGGGGTTAACAAAAACAGCATTAGTTGTTGGACTAAAAAAACTTGAGTCTATTGGAGTGGATTTTATCGTGATTCCTTGCAATACTGTTCAAGTTTTTTTCCAAGAAATGCAGCAAAGTATTTCAGTTCCTTTGTTGAACATTATTGAAGAAACAGCAAAAAAAGTCAAGGAAAAAAACTATTCAAAAATTGGTTTGCTGGCAACAAAAACTTCAATTGATAGAAAACTTTTTGATAAAGTTTTTGAAAAATATTCTATTGAGTTAATTAAGCCAACTAGTCAGTTGAAAATTGATAATATTATTTTGAATATTTTGTCAGGAAAAAAGAAATTTTCCGACAAAAAAGTTTTGTTGGAAAAAATTCTAGAATTGCAGAATAAAGGGGCTGACGCAATAGTTTTGGGCTGTACTGATCTGCCACCATTATTCGAACAAAACAATAAATTCAAGGTTGTTAATAGTATAAAAGTTTTGGCAGAAGCTACAATTAAGTTTGCATCGAAAAATACCTAAAGTAGGTTTAATAAGTTTAATAAGTTTATTTTAATTAAATATATATTAATGGCTAGTGTAGTGTAACGGTTAGCATATGAGGCTGTGGCCCTCCTGGACCGAGTCCGACTCTCGGCACTGGCCTCAGCTTTTCTTTCGACGTTTCGCGCGTCGAACGCAACAGCCTTGCCGGCTGCGACGTCTCGTGCGTCGAGCGCGATGCCCACGTGGGCACTCAGCCTCGCCGGCTGCTCGGCGCTTCAAGGACTGAACCTTGCGCGGCTGAACGGCGAAGAAAAGCTGGCAAAAGAAAAAAGTAAAAAGTACAAGTTACAAAAATAAATGAAATGCAAAGCATTTCATATGCTCAGCTTTATGCTGTGCACGTACTCAAGGGACGTGACCTTGTATGGTTGAATTGAAAACTCCTAGAGGAATGAGAGATTTTTTGCCTGAAAAAGCAAGAAAAAAACAGTTCTTGCAAGACTTGATTAGACAAGAATTTGAATTATTTGGATTTGAACCATTAGAAACTCCAGTAGTAGAAGAATACTCTGTTTTAAGTGGAAAAGCAGGAGAAGAAATTAAAAAAGAAATTTATTATTTTAAAGATCAAGGCGAACGAGAACTAGGGTTAAGGTTTGATTTAACTGTTCCATTAGCAAGAGTTGTTGCTTCAAACCCTGATCTTATAAAGCCTTTCAAGCGCTACCAAATTGGAACAGTTTATAGATATGATAAACCTCAAGCTCAGAGATACAGGGAATTCACTCAAGCAGATATTGACATTATTGGCCCAAATTCTGTGTATGTGGATTTTGAAATTTTGCAGTGTGCTTTGAATATAATGAAAAAACTTGGAACTGAATTTTATATCAGGCTAAATAATAGAATGCTTTTAGAAGAAGTTGCAAAATCTTCTGGAATTAGCCAGGAAAAAGTTGTTGATGCTTTTAGGTCTATTGACAAATTGGACAAAATAGGCTGGGAAGGAGTTGAAAAAGAATTCAAACAGAAAAAAATTCCAGGCAAAATTTTGGAACTAGTTAAAGAGAATGATTTAAAGAAAGTTGAAAAGCTTTTGAAAGAAAATAAAAACTTTAAACAATTGCAGGAATTGCTTGGATTGTTTGGCGAGGATGCAAAGTTTGTAAAAATTGATTTAGGCCTTGCCCGAGGTTTAGAGTATTATACAGGCAATGTATTTGAAGTAATTGTTTCTTCTGGAAAATGGACTGTTGCAGCAGGAGGAAGATATGATAATTTGGTTAGTGTTTTTGGTGGGCAAAAAACTCCTGGAATTGGAATAAGTTTTGGCGTCGACCGTTTATTGGATGTTTTGGATTCTGAGGGAAAGCTTTCCTTGCAAACTAAAACAAAGTTTTTTTTCCTGCCAATTGGAGAAAAAGTTTTGCAGGAAAGCCTTGAATTAGTTCAACAAATTCGCGGCATTGGATTAAATTGTGAAATGGATTTAATGCAAAGAGGGATTTCAAAAAACCTTGAATATGCTTCAAAGAAAAAAATTCCTTTCGTGCTGATTTTTGGAGACAATGAAGCAAAAGAAAAAATTCTCACACTACGAGACATGCAAACAGGGAAACAAGAAAAAATAAAATTAACAGAATTGGAGAAATTGAAAAAATAGCAGGAAAAGCTTTTTAATTCCGTAAAACAATTTATATTAGTGATTTAATGCTTCCTAGAAAAAGGCCTTGGATTAGTGGACAAGTACGTAAAGCTGTAAAAAGTGTTGCGCGACGAATTGAAAGAACAGATGTTGGAAAACTTATTCGAAAATCTCTTATTGGTAGAACTGCTAGAAGAGTGAAAGCAGCTACAAGAGGCATAACTCTTTCTCAAAGAGTATTTCAAGCACTTGTAAGAGATATAGACATTAAAGGCGCGACTCGAGAACATATTAAGACAATTCAAACAATGACTAAAAAACAAAGAAAAGATCTTTTATCAAAAATTCTTCTAGAAAGAAGAAACCACATTCAAGAATTACTTGAAAAGTAATTTCAATTCAAGCATACTTTTTCTTTAAATTCCCAATTTTTTATTAGTTCACTTAAAATGAAAGAATTTAAATTAAGAAGGCACTTATATTCAATGGAAAATGAAAAGTGATTAAATGAATGAAATGAGTGTAAAAGAAGTTGTTTGCATGAATTGCAAAAATGCTTTTAAAGTTCCATTCTATAAAAGCGTGGACGTAAATTTATTAAAGCCTAGAATGTATTTAACAGTTGACTTGCTTAGAGGAGGATTAAACGAATTTAAATGTCCTAGATGCGAGAAAAGGGTTTTAGTTAATGAAAAAGTTTTATTTAATTTTGGAAAAGAAAAAGTAAGCAATTATCCAAACAATTCAAAGCTCTTGAAAAGAGTTAGAAATTTTGTGGAACAAAGAAGCAAATAGTTAAACGAGATTTTTTAATTCAAATTTGGCAAGCTAATTTTAACAAAAATTTAAATTAAAATAGTTAAAGAAATTATTTTAAGCCTCTGTAGCTTAGTGGTTGGAGCACGCCCTTGGTATGCAAATGCACTATAAGGGTGAGGCCGGGAGTTCAAATCTCCCCAGAGGCTTTGACTTTAATTCAAGTCAAACCAAAAATATTTATATATGCAAACCATAGTCTTTGTTGTGAATCATTTGTTCCACAAGTAATTAATGGAATAATTGAATCAATTGAATTAAGTTAAATTTTTTATTTACCTAGGTGATTTCATGGGCAACGAATTTCAAGTTCAAGGTTGTTTAAGATTGTCTTCAAAGCAAATTCCCAAACCATTAGAATTAGGAAAAAAATATTCCTTCTACAAAGAAGGGCATAGGTTTACCAATTAAATGTTCCAATGGACTTGTGGACAGAGGACTGGAAAGCTTTAGGAAGATGTGTTATTACAGAGTACACTGTTGGCAAGGGAAGAACTGAAGGAGTTTTTGTAATAGTTAAAATCTTTGACAAGCTTCAATCAGAGCAAGTAACTAATACATTTGTTTCTGATGAAGAAGTTGAAAAAGTATTAAAAAAATTAAAATAATCTCAACGCATTAAAAAACTATCTTCTGACTTCTTCAAATCTGTCAACTAGTTTACAGCCTATTTTAATTCGTATAAATCTGAAGCCCATAAATATTGGCCATTTAAATGAGTGGATAAAGCGTAAAGAAACAACAAGCCATCTTTTGGTTTAAAGTTTCCAAATAAACGGAAAAGTCTTACTCCTTCTTCAGAAATTTCTTGAGCAAGTTTTTGATTTACTTCAGTTCTAGATTTAACTGAAACTTGTTTGCCATCAAAAATAAAGCTTGCAACATGTTCATGGTTATGTTTTTCATTCACTTTAAAAACGTCTACAGCCATTACTGGTTTTCTTTTAGCTAAATAATATAGTATAAAATAAATTCGGAAATAAATAGAGAAAATTAATCCAAAAAGTAAGTAAAATATTGAATGAATTACTCCTAAAAATAATTCTAAAATTGAGGAAACAAATTCCTTTAAAGAATCGATTAATTTTAAGGACTTCATAATACCCTTCAAAAACAATGTATTGTAAAAAGTATATGAAAGGATAAATTTTTTAATTCCATTAATATAATCTAATAGAGCAAAATGAATGAAAAACTTGATTCAAGGATAAATAATGCTTTATTTGATTACATTGAAGACAATGAAATAGTTTCAGTTGGAGACTCTGTTTTAGGTGAACAATTTTTAATGAATTTAATTAATAAAATCAAAAAACAAAGGCTTGGAATTAAATTAATTCCTTCATCTAATAGGTTTCAAAAAATTATTTCTAAAAACAAAGTTCAATTAGCAAACTTTGATGAAGATGAAATTGATTTAGCAATTGATTTTGTAGATTCAGTTGACAAGCAATTTGATTTTGTTAAACAAAACTCCAGTTCTTTAGTTAGAGACAAAATGATTGCCTTATCCGCTGTTGAATCAATTGTTGTAACAGAAGAAAAAAATTATTCAGAGGAATTAAACAGAGTTATTCCAGTTGAATCAATTGAATTTGGATTAAAAAAAACATTAATTCAATTAGAAAACTTTGGAAAAGCAAGCATTAGAATGTTTAATGGAAAAAAAGTTTCAACTGAAACAGGATTCATTGTAATAGATGTTCAAATAGACGGAGTATACCAATTAGAGGATATTGAATTTGAATTAAAAAATGTTCCAGGAGTACTAGAAACAGGTTTATTCATTAAAATGGCTGACAGAGTAATACTTCAAGGAAAAAACATTTCAATTAAATCCAGAATTCAAGAAAACAAATTAGCAAAACTCATTCGTTCTCCACTTCATTAAATAAAATTCGTTCAGCGAACTAAACTGCATGCGGAAAGTATTTTTAATACTTATTCTACGAATTTTTTTATCAAGCAATTTTTTATATCCATGCAAGCATTCAGC